>SCSE01000090.1 GCA_004298015.1 Rhodanobacter sp. | reverse complement strand
GGCCAACAGGCTGCTCAGCAGCTCGTCGGGTACTTCGTGCTTGCGTGGGCTCATGGTGTCTCCGGGTCAGAGGGCAGTTTCCTGCCTGTGGCCCGTTTACACAAAATCTAGGACACCCTCAACGCCACAGCTGCTTTTGCTTATGCTTTGGCCGTTGCCGTTGCCGTTGCGGTTGCGGTTGTGGTTGCTCTGGATCTTCACCCTCCCTTGTGAGGCGGTGAGTCGTGGACGACAGGCCCGCAGGGGAGGCGACAGGATGTCGACTCCTTTTCGCCAGCACATGGATGTGCTGTCGAAAAGTCCGGCCGCGACTCACGGACTTGTCGGGCGCAGCCCGGCAAGCGCCGAGGAGGGTGGCCTTCTCTTTGGTGACTTTCTCTTGGCCATTCAAGAGAAAGCCACTCGCGCGCCGCAGGCGCACGAAAGCCCTTGCTGCTTCGAAGGACGATGGCTTGGCGCAGAAACTGAACCTGACCCGGCATTCTCGATTCAACGTTGCCCCAAACTACTGGTCATCCAAGGACACAATCGGTGCATTGGATTCTACCGTGTAACCCAACGAGCGCAGCGTGGCTGCCCACCACTCATAAGCGCGGTAGAGCGTCCAGACGATCTCTTCTTTCCCCTCCGGCGTCTCGATAAAAAATTCATGTCGCGCCTCACCTTGCTCAGCCATACGCGGTTCGTGACTCGCTCTATAGCCGGGTTTGTAAGACTTCGCGTCACTTAGGAATACGTGTTTTGCCGCGTTCGCAATCTGATGACAAGCAGCCAAAGCTGGCACCTTGAGCGCCGCTTCCCTAACCGTCGTGGCGTTTAGAACATGCTTCGTGTCTCTCCAGAGCTCTTCGCTATCGAGTGCAGCCTGAAGCCAGTCAGTCATGTGATACGCGGTCAAACAGCCATTCAAGGCGAAGTAGGCCGCGACTCTGTCATCCTTCAACTTGAGTGCATCGAAGAGAGTCGACATCTCCCATCCAAGCTTCATAAGCATGTCCGGCGGTGTCGCCACTGCCCAGAGCCTATCGCGCGCGTCATGCAGAGTTCCTTTTGTCATGCCGTGCGTACCCGTTTATTTTTCAATAAAAAGAGAATCACTTTCGCTTGGGTCAATGGCGGACATTGCGAGGCTGGCTGCACTTACTCGCCGCGCAACCAGCGTGCCGCATCCATCGCGTAATAAGTCAGAATCGCGTCCGCTCCCGCCCGTTTCATCGCGGTGAGCGACTCCAGCACCACCGCCTTCTCGTCCAGCCAGCCATTCTGCGAGGCGCCCTTCAGCATCGCGTACTCGCCACTGACCTGGTAGACGAAGGTGGGCACGCCGAAGGTATCCTTCACGCGGCGCACGATGTCCAGATACGGCAGCCCCGGCTTCACCATCACCGCGTCGGCGCCTTCGTCGATGTCGAGTTCGACTTCGTGCAGCGCCTCGTCGCTGTTGGCGACGTCCATCTGGTAGGTGTGCTTGTCACCCTTGCCGAGGTTGGCCGAGGAGCCGACCGCATCGCGGAACGGCCCGTAGAAGGCCGAGGCGTATTTCGCCGAGTAGGCGAGAATGCGGGTATGGATGTAACCGGCTTCTTCCAGCGCCTCGCGGATGGCACCGATACGGCCGTCCATCATGTCCGATGGTGCGACGAAATCCATACCGGCCTCGGCCTGCGCCAGCGCCATTCTGATCAGCGCCTCGACGGTAGGCTCGTTCATCACGTAGCCGGTCTCGTCGATCAGACCATCCTGTCCGTGTGTGGTGTAGGGATCGAGTGCGACGTCGCCAATCAGCCCCAGCGCGGGATAGATGGCCTTCAGCGCGCGGGTCGCGCGCTGCATCAGGCCCTCGGGATTCCACGCCTCGGCGGCATCTTCGGTTTTCACCACGGCGCCCGGCGAGGGAAACAGCGCCAGCGCCGGAATGCCCAGACGTACGCATTCACCGGCCAGTTTCAGCAGTTCGTCGATCGATAGCCGATAAACGCCGGGCATCGAAGGTACGCCCTCGCGCTGGCCTTCCCCCTCGATCACGAAGGCCACCATGATCAGGTCGCTGACCAGCAAGCTGTGCTCGCGCATCAGCGCGCGGGAGAAGGCATCACGGCGCATGCGACGCTTGCGAATGGCGGGAAAGGTCATCGCGAATCCTGAATGGAGGTCTTGGCGCATTTTAGGGGATAGCGTCGTTGAACGTTGATCGGCAGTAAGCGGGTGCTTTATGGCGGGGTCCTGACGAGGCGATATCAACACCTGTCCATCACCTTTTCCGGTCCACCATGCCGAGCCTGAATCCGGATCAATCCCATAGAGGGAGGAGACCGCATGAATACCACCCCATCAGGCACTCCCGGCGGGGCTTCCCGGCTGCCGGCCGATGCTCGTTATCTAGGTCCTCATGACCCTCACGAAACGCTCGATGTGACGCTGGTCCTGCGCCGGCGGCTGCCACTGGACATTGGCCTCGCGGCGAGCGCGCAAACTCTCGGACGCGCCGAGTTTGCGGCACGTCATGGCGCCGATCCAGCCGACCTGGAACGCCTGCGTCAATTCAACCGACAACAGGGCCTGCAGGAGCTGGACTGCGAACCGATACGACGCAGCATGGATGTGCGTGGTACCGCGCAGCAGTTGCAGCAGGCGTTTGGGGTGACGCTCGGGCGCTATGAACTGACGCCTGGTGGCGAGCGCTTTATCGCATGCATGGAGCCGCCGGTCTTGCCCGACCCAGCGTTGATCGCGGTGCTGGGGCTGGATCGGCGCCCGGTGGCGAAACCGCACTTTCGTATTGCCAAGGTCCAGACCGGCACCAGCTACACCCCGCTCGAGCTGGGCCAGCTCTACAATTTCCCGATCGGCGCCGATGGCAGCGGCCAGACGATTGCCATCATTGAGCTCGGCGGCGGGTATCGGCAGGGCGATCTGGACGCCTACTTCCAGGCACTCGGCCTGACCACGCCGACGATCAGCGCAGTATCGGTCGACGGTGGTAGCAACCAACCCGGTGGCGCCGCCGATGCCGAAGTAATGCTTGACATCGAGGTGAGCGGGGCATTGGCCCCGGCGGCCAGACTTCTGGTCTATTTTGCGCTCAATACCGATCAAGGTTTCTACAACGCGATCTCCCGGGCAGCGCACGACGCCAGCCAGCCGGCCACGGTGATGTCGATCAGCTGGGGTGGCCCGGAGGACAACTGGAATGCGTCTTCACGCGACGCCATGGAGAGTGCGCTTGCGGACGCTGCCGCATTGAGCGTGACCGTCACCGCGGCCAGTGGCGACAACGGCTCAAGTGACGGTGTCAACGACGGTAAACCCCATGTCGACTTCCCCGCCAGCAGTCGCTCGGTATTGGCCTGCGGCGGTACCCGACTCAACGCTGCTGCGGGCACGATCAACAGCGAGGTGGTCTGGAACGAGCTCGCTGCCAGCGAAGGCGCCACCGGGGGCGGAGTCAGCGACGTGTTCGCGCTACCCGGCTGGCAGGCGCAATCGAAGGTGCCCGTCGCAGCAAGCGGGTTCGTCGGCCGTGGCGTGCCCGACGTGTCTGGCAATGCGGATCCGCTTACGGGCTACCGGGTACGGGTTGATGGGCGGGATCAGATTATCGGCGGCACCAGTGCGGTGGCGCCACTGTGGGCCGCCCTGGTGGCGCTTATCAACCAGCGGCTCGGTCATTCCCTGGGGTTGGCAAATCCTGTCTTGTACGGCCCCGCCAGCAAGGCGTTTCGCGATATCACCCAGGGAAACAACGGTAGCTATCAGGCAGGCTCCGGTTGGGATGCCTGCACCGGGCTCGGCAGTCCGGACGGTGCGGCACTGCTCAGTGCGTTGACGACGAAACCGGGTAGCAGCGCCGCGTAGTTATTCCGGCGGAACAGGCCGATTCGGCCCCTTTGTCATTCCGCGCCGATAACCCATGGCGATGATCTGCTGGACGATGGCGCGCATTCACGGCACGCTTGCTGTTTGACGATGCTGCCTACTGGAATGCCGATGACTGTTTCTGCCCTTACGCTGCTTGCCGATCTTGGCGGCACCAACGTGCGCTTTGCGCTGTCTGACACCAGCGCGCCCGCACCGTTGGTGATGGACAGCGTGCGACGTTACCAGGTCAGCGACTTTACCGCGCTCACCGATGCCATTCGCCAGTACTTCAGTGACTGCGGACAACAGGCGCAGCATGCACTGATCGCCGCGGCCGGCCGTATCAGCGATGGTGAAACCGTGCAGATCACCAACAACCCCTGGGCTATTTCGGCACCACGACTGCAGGCCGAATTGGGGCTGCAGTCGGTACGACTGGTCAACGATTTCGCCGCGCAGAGCATGGCGGTCGCATTGCTGCAGGCCCACGATCTGGTTCCGGTCGGTCCGCTGCCCTTACCGCAGCTTGGCGCGCGTGACGAACAGACCTTCGTGATCGTCGGCCCGGGCACCGGACTGGGTGTGGGCGGACTGCTGCTGCGCCAGGGCAAGTGCAGCGTACTGCAGACGGAGGGTGGGCACGCCGGCTTCGCCGCGCATACACCCGAGGACATCGAAATTCTCAAGCGCCTGAACCAGCGCTACGGCCGGGTTTCCAACGAGCGCCTGATCTGCGGCAACGGGCTGGTGAACTTGTACGGCGTGCTGTGCGACATCGCCGGACAGACACCCGAGCCGTTGAAACCCGAGCAGATCAGCAGGCGCGCCAATGAGGGTACCGACCCGCTGTGCGTGCAAGTGGTGGAAACCTTTGCCGGCATCTTCGGCAGCGTCGCCGGTGATCTGGTGTTGACCCTGGGCGCCTGGGACGGCGTATACCTGACGGGCGGCCTGGTGCCAATCCTGTTGCCCTGGATGGAGCGCGGGCATTTCCGCGAACGCTTCGAGGCCAAGGGCCGTTTCCGCAACACCATGGAGCAGGTGCCGACCCAGGCGATCATGAATCCAGAGCCCGGGCTGGTCGGTGCCGCCGCCCTGGCGGTGGTGGCATCGGGAGGATCACTGCTGCACCGTCAGCACTGAGCACCACCGGCAAGTCGCTTGCCGACCGATTCGCCGCATCTTCATCACACCGTGCACGGCATGATAGATACTCCCCACGCGCTCCGGATTGCCTATGTCACCCAACCAAAGCGCCTTCCTGTTCGACCTCGACGGCACCCTGATCGACAGCGTCTACCAACACGTCCTGGCCTGGAAGGAAGCCCTGGATCGCGAAGGCGTGGATATCTCGGTATGGCGCATCCACCGCAAGATCGGCATGAGTGGCGGGCTGTTTGCCAACATGCTGCTGCGCGAAACCGCGCTGGAAATCACCCCGGACCGACTCGACCGCCTGCGCCAATGGCATGCCGAGGCATTCAAGCGGCAGCACGCGCAGGGCTCGGTGCGCCCCCTGCCGGGAGCGCGTGAGTTGCTTGATTATCTCACCATGCAGGATATTCCGTGGGCAATCGCCACCAGTGGCCGCATGGAAACGGCTGCGCCCAACCTTTCAGCGCTCGGGGTCGACCCGGCGAAAGTGCCGGTGGTGACGCGTGACCAGGTGCACCATGCCAAGCCCGATCCGGACCTGTTCCTGGCCGCCGCGGCGCGCCTGGGTGTGGATATCCACCAGTCGCTGGTGATCGGCGACAGCGTGTGGGACATGCTGGCCGCCCAGCGCGCCCGCGCGCTCGGCGTGGGCCTGCTTTCCGGCGGCTATGGCCAGAGCGAGCTGCAACAATCCGGCGCGTTCCGCGTATACGAAGATCCCTTCGACCTGCTGCGACATGTCGACGAAGTCGCCGCGCGCCGCTGAAAGCGGCTTCGATGGCGGGGCGCGACACAGCTCATGCAGTGCGACGCCGCGATGACAGCACGATGCCGCCGGCAATCAGCGCGAAAGCCAGCAGGTGATACAGATGCGGCAGCTCACCCAGAAAGGCGATCGACAGCAAGGCTGCGAACAGCGGCGTGAGGTTCGAAAAAAAACCGGCGATCGCCGGCCCGACCCGCTGCACTCCCATGCCCCAGCAACGGTAGGCGATCACCGCGGGCCCAACCGCCACGAACAACAGCGCGCCGAACAGCGGCCAGCCCCAGCTGACATGGGCGTCGCTCACCGTCCACTCGCCGGCTGCAAACAGCCCCGACCAGCCGATACCAAAGGTCACCTGAGCCATCAGGAAAGCGGCCCAGTCCCGCCGAATATCGGGCGGCTCCTTCGGTTGCGCCAGCAGCCAGCTGTAGAACGCCCAGGCCAGTGTGGCCAGCAGCATGTAGAGGTCACCGGGCACCAGCCGTATCTCCTTCAGCAAGGCCCACTGGCCGCCCGACATCACCACCAGCACTCCGGCCATCGACAACACGGCGCCACCGACCTGCCGTGAGGCGATACGTTGGCCGAAAAAGAGCCGGCCGACAATCAACATCCAGACCGGCACGCTGGCCGCGACCAGGGTCACGTTCAGTGGCGTGGAGGTTTTCAGCGCCAGATATTGCAAGGCGTTGTAGCAGCCGATGCCAGGCAGGCTGAGCACGGCAAAGCGCTTCCAGTGCTGCCACATTCCGCTGCGTCGACCGAGCACCCGCCAGGCCAGCGGCAGCAGCACCACGAACGCCAGTACCCAGCGCAGAAAGTTGAGCGTCAGCGGCGGGACCAGTCCACTCACCATCCGCCCCACCACCGCGTTGCCCGCCCACAGCAAGGGTGGAATCACCAGCAGAACGATGGTGGCTGGGGTCAGGCGTTGATTCATTACCTGGCCCTGTCTGTGCCGATGCAACTGCTCATCGAGGATCCGCCACCTCAGGCCTGCCAACACCACACCCGCGACCGACATCGGCGAGGGCTGCAACGAAAACCAGGAGGCTGTGGAGCCGACGGGCCGGGGATGGGGTCAGCCTGAAGCAGCAGGCGCGGGGCCCCACCTCGCGTTGAAGGTACCCACGATGCCGCGCCGAAACAGCAGGACACAAAGCACAAAGATCGCGCCATTGACCATGCTCACATTGTCGTTCAGGCTGGCGAACCACTGAATGCCCGTGATGTGCTCCAGGAAGCGACTGATCGTTCCCATCTTCTCCTCCAGCACAGTGATGAGCACCGCGCCGAGGATCGGGCCGAGGTCGGTGCCAAGGCCACCCACCAGGGTCAGCAGGATGACCATGCCCGAGGTACTCCAATGGACATCGGTGAGCGTCTCGAAACCCATGATTACCGCTTTCATCGCCCCCGCCAGGCCGGCGAAGCCCGCCGACAGCAGAAACATTCCCAGCTTGTAGCGGTTGGCGCGGTAACCCAGCGAGATGGCGCGCGGCTCGTTCTCGCGCACGGCTTGCACGATCTGCCCGAACGGCGAGCGAACAATCCTGCGGATAAACCACCAACTGGCCACGAAGACCACCAGCATGACGTAATACATCACCCGATCGGATTGCAATGAAAGGCCAAACAGTGTGCCGCGAGGAATGCCCTGCAAGCCATCTTCGCCACCGGTGAAATTGGCCTGCAGGCAGTAGAAGTAGACGATCTGCGCCAGGGCCAGAGTCACCATGGAAAAATAGATGCCATAACGCCGTACCGCGAGCATCCCCATGACCAGGCCGATGGCCAGCGCCGTAAATATCCCAAGCGCGATACCCGCGGGCGTCGGCCAACCCCAGCTGGTGAGTGCCAAACCAGTGAGGTAGCCGGCCCCTCCGAACAAGGCGGCGTGACCGAAGGAGATCAACCCCGTATAACCGGCCATCAAATTGAAAGCGCATGCAAACAACGCAAAACACATCATGCGCATGCCAAGTACCGGATACATGCCGAGCCACGGTGCCACTATCGCCAGCAGCAAGAGTAACCAGGTCAGGTAGAGCGGGGCTTGATGACGCCATGACATGGTCATTTTTCCTTGCCGAACAGGCCAGCCGGCCGTACCGTGAGCACGAGTGCCATGAGGATGAACACCACGGTGCTGGAAATCGGCGCATAGAATACCTTGGTCAACCCCTCGATCACGCCCAGCGCAAGACCTGAAACGATGGCACCCATCACCGACCCCATGCCACCAATGACCACAATGGCAAACACCACGATGATGAGGTTTGAACCCATCAACGGGGAAACCTGGATGATCGGCGCCGCCAGCACGCCGGCCAGGCCCGCCAACGCCGAACCAAACGCAAAGGTGAGCATGACCAGCAGCGGGAAATTGATCCCGAATGCCTGCACCAGGGCCGGGTTTTCGGTGCCGGCGCGCAAATAGGAACCCAGCTTGGTGCGCTCGATCAGGAACCAGGTGCCAAAGCAGGCGGCCAGGCTCGCGGCCATCGCGAAAACGTAATATGTGGGCAGATACATGAAGCCCAGGTTCAACGTGCCGCCAAGCAGGGCCGGTGGATTGTAAGGCGAGCCTGCCACGCCAAAAAAAGTACGAAACAAGCCCTCGATGAGCAAGGTCAGACCGAAGGTCAGCAACAAGCCGTAAATCGGATCCATGCCGCGCAAGCGTCGCAGCATCAGCCGCTCGACCAGCAGCCCGAACAAGCCCACCGCAAGCGGAGCAAGAAGCAACATCCACCAGAAGCCAAGATGAAAATACTGGCCGCCCATCCAGGCAAACATCGCGCCCATCATGAAAAACGCACCGTGGGCGAAATTCACTTCGTCCATCAGACCGAAAATCACCGCCAGACCGAGCGACAGCATGGCGTAAAACGCGCCATTCATCAGGCCCAGCATCAGCTGACCCAGCAAGAGTGGTACTGGAATACCAAATATCTCAGCCACGCTCACCTCGGTCATCTATGGCGTAAACAAACTGCCTGCGGCAACTCGAACCGGCGTGTGCATACGCCAAGCGGGCCTTCACTCGTCCCACCCCATCCCTTCGGACACCGAAAAGGATGGGGTAGCTGCCGTACTCGGTGACGACCCAACGGAGCGAATCACCCATCACTGCCGTTATAGCGAACATCCATAGGATGCCTCAGGCCCGAAGGCTTCATTCCCCGGAATCGTCTGCACCCGCGTGTAGTAATCCCACGCTCCCGTGGACTGTGCCGGCGTCTTCACCTGCATCAGATACATATCGTGGATCATCAGGCCACTCGCCCGCATGGTGCCGTTGTGCATGAACATATCGTTGACTTTCATGCCGCGAAGCTCGGCCATGACCTTGGCGCCATCCGTTGTACCGGCGGCCTTCACGGCATTGAGGTAGGTCAAGGTGGCCGAATAGTCACCGGCCTGCAAAAAGGTGGGAATGACCTTCGTCTGCTTGAGATAACGCTCTGCCCACGCTCGTGACTTGGCACTTTGATTCCAGTACCAGGGCGTGGTGAGGTAAAGGCCCTGGGCCGCAGGCAGACCGACGCTGTGGATGTCGGTGATAAACAGCAGCAAGCCTGCCAACTTCATGCTCTTGGTGACACCGAACTGGTTGGCTTGCTTGATGGCATTGGTCGCATCACCCCCGGCGTTTGCCAGGCCAAGCACCTGTGCTCCGGACGCCTGTGCCTGCAACAGGTAGGACGAAAAATTGGAAGCGCCGAGAGGTGCCAGGGCCTGGCCGAGGACCTTGCCACCATCCGCGTCCACCACTTTCGCACCCTCGCTTTCGAGAGACTTTCCGAACGCGTAATCGGCGGTCAGGAAATACCAGGACTTGCCGCCATGCTTGATGACGGCACTGGCGGTACCTCTCGCCAGCGCGGTGGTATTGTAGGCATACATCACGGTATAGGGCTTGCATTGCTTGCCCACGATGCTCGATGCACCGGCGCCGACGACAAAGAAAGGTTTCTTGAACTGCGACGCGATCGGCGCCATCGCCAGCGCGGTACCGCTGTTGGTGCCACCGATAAGCATGTCCACGCCATCTCGGGAGAAAAATTCCTTGGCCTTGGCAGCGGCGAGATCTGCCTTGTTCTGGTGGTCGAAATCCACCATCGTGATCTTGCGACCAAGTACGGAGCCGCCGAAATCATGGATCGCCATCTTGATGGCGGCCGCGCCACCCGGACCATCCACTGCTGAATACACACCGGACAGATCCGTGATGAAACCTATCTTCACGGGCTCCTTGGCTTGAGCCTGGGCCAGTGCTGCGAGTCCCAGCGTCAGCGAAAGCGCCATCGTCAACCGTTTGAATTTCATGAATCTATCTCCGTGATGGTCCATGTGACATTGCGGCGCTCAGACGCCGAGTAGTTCGTTCAGTTCAGCTTGTTTGTTGCCCAACTCGGAACGTTCAATTTCCAGCACGATCTTTCCGCGCTCCATCACGTAGAACCGGTCCGCCAGCTTTGCAGAGAATCTGAAATTCTGCTCCGCCAGCAATACCGAAAATCCCTTCTTCTTGAGCTCCTTGATGGCCCGTCCCAGGGCCTGCACGATGACCGGTGCCAGCCCTTCGGAAATTTCATCGAGCAGCAGCAGGCGCGCGCCGGTCCGGAAGATGCGGGCAACCGCCAGCATTTGCTGCTCGCCCCCGGACAATCGTGTTCCCGGGCTGTTGGCACGCGCTTTCAGATTGGGGAACAACTGGTGAATTTCGTCGATCGAAAACCCCGGAAAGCGGGTCGGCAGGTCGGGCGGCAACAGGAAATTTTCCTGCGTGGTCAGACTGGCAAAAATTCCCCGCTCCTCCGGGCAGTAACCCACGCCCAGCCGGGCAACATGATGCTGCGGCAGACCGATGACTTCCTTGCCGAACACGCCGATGCTGCCAGTGCGCGCGCTGGTGAGGCCCATGACCGCGCGCAAGGTGGTGGTTCGACCGGCGCCGTTGCGCCCGAGCAGGCAGATCGTTTCGCCGGGATTGACGGTCAATTCGACCCCATGCAGCACATGCGAATCGCCATACCATGCATGCAAATCCCGGATACTGAGCGCTGCCGGCTCCGCCTTCCCCGTCGGCGCGACGCTTGAGCCGGCGGACTGTAGCCGACTCGCCGACATCTGCGTCGCCACCGGATTCACCCGAGCACCTCCTCTTCCGCGTCACCCATGTAGGCCGCAATCACCTCGGGATTTCGCGAGACCTCGTCGTAACTACCTTCCGCCAGCACCTGCCCTCGCTGCATCACGGTGACCCGATCGCAGATCTTCGCGATCACCGACATGTTGTGCTCGACCATAAGCACCGTACGACCTTGAGCCACACGGCGTATCAGCTCGGTGACCTGCTCGACATCCTCATGGCCCAGGCCCTGCGTGGGCTCGTCCAGCAGCAACAGCTGGGGGTTCATCGCCAATGTCGTCGCCAACTCAAGAGCGCGCTTGTGTCCGTACGGAAGATTCGAAGCCAGCTGACTCGACTGTCCGGCCAGCCCCACCATGTCCAGGAAACGCAATGCCTCATCGTCAAGTCGCGCCAGCGCGCGTGCAGGCATCCAGAACTGATGTGCCAGACCGGCACTGCGTTGCAAGACAACGCGCACATTTTCCAGCAAGGTCATGTGCAGGAAAGTGGCGCTGATTTGAAATGAACGCACCATGCCCTTGCGGGCGACATCTGCCGGCTGCATGCGGGTAATGTTGCTGTCCCGGAAAAAAATATCGCCAGAACTGGGTTCGAGGAACTTGCTCAGAAGATTGAAACAGGTTGTCTTGCCCGCGCCATTCGGCCCGACCAGGGCGTGAATCGACCCCTCGGCAATCTCCAGATCCACATCCTCTACCGCGGCGAATCCGGAAAACTTCTTGCCCAACTTGCGAGCACGCAGAATGGGTGTCCCCGACAAGCTGCGCGGGACCGGACTTGCTTTACGCTCTGCTTCCACCACACTCATTGGATAATCGGGCCCATGCGATTCAGGTGACAGTCTACCGGCGAAATCCGCGGGACTGGCTCCGAATATCGAGGTCAGCTCTCATCCCGTCAGCAACCCGGGGCTTCTCCCCGACCCTGAAAAACAGGGACCAAGCAGATAACGCGTCACCAAGGCACTGGTGAAACGCCGCCGGCAGGCTATGCCGGCGGCATGCTTGCCACTAGAAGTGGTAGATCCCGCTGAGGCTCAGTTGATTGCCCGTCGTTGTCTGGCGATCGATGCCATTGGTCGTGGATTTGAGCTTGTCATTCATCCACTGCAGACCGAACCCGTATGCGCCGGCGGTGTAATTGAGGCTGACGGCCACCTCGCGATTGTCCAGACGTCCGGCAGAACCATGCCCCATCCACGCGATCACGTCCTTGTTGTTGGGCTTGCCCACCGCGTAAAACGCGTCGGTGCTCCAGTGTGGCGTGAACGAATAACCAGCCTGCACAAAGCCGCCGGTGTCCTTGATGTCGCCGAACTGGGTCAGCGAGCCGAACAACTGGCCAATGCCCTTGCCGGTGTACCAGCTGCCTTTGAACATCCAGGCACCGGGGTGCCAGTTGGCACCGACGACCACGGCCTCGCTGGTGAAGCTTGGGGTGATCGGTGTCGGCGTGGTACCACCTACACCGCGCAAATCGATCTTGCTGTAATGCACTGCCGCATAAGCCAGCCAGTCCTTGCCTTGCACATGCAGTCGGGCCTCCAACTGCGGGTTGAACCCAACATTCCCGGCAGTCTGGAAGTTGACGTTGTTGCCAGGACCATCCCAATTGCCGGAGAAAGCACCGAGGTCAAGCCGCCATTTCGGCCCGGACCCGCCATGGTTGAGATCCTGCATCAGGACCACGCCAGGGAATCGCCAGCCGATCAGTGCACCGCCACCATAGCCCAGCGGGAATGCCAGGTTGGTCAACGATGTCGGAATATTGTCCAGACCTATCGTCAGATTGAACTGCTGGCCAATAAGCACTTTGGTGCCGCTCACGGGATTCTGCAAGGTCATGAATGCCTGCCGCAGGCGTGGGGTCTCCTGCTGTCCGCTGAAGCCACCGGTACCGTTGAACCCACCGAAGAAGTCCAGCTCCAGATGCCCGCCACCTTGCCAGTTACCGGCGAACTTGGCACCACTGAAGTCAAACCACAAGCGGGTGTTGCGCACATCGACGCCACTGAGCGAGCCGGTCGAACCCGGTACCGGGAACTCGGCATTGGTGCCATTGCCGAAGATGAAGCTCTTGTTCTGGCTGAAGGCGGTTGCACTGACCCAGCCATGCATCGCAACAGATACGCCGGGAGCACTGCTGAAAGCAGGTGCGGCCGTTTTCGCCGCCACAGCTGGCATCGGCGGGGGGCTGGCCTGTGCCTGAATCTGCGCCTGCTGTTGTTCCTGAGTACCTTCCAGCCGCTTGAGACTGTCGCGCAGCATCTGCAGATCCTGCTGCTGCTGGTTGAGCTGCTGCTGCTGTTTGTCGATCAGCGTGTGCAGCGCCTTGACCTCGTCCTTCTTGTGCGCGGTGGTCGCGAACGCCGGGCTGGCGATCGCCAGCCCCAAGGCGGCGGCCATGGCAAAGAATAAAGGATGTCGTTTCATGGCAAATTTTCCTCTCGATTCATGACAGTTTCCCCTCTTGTTGATGGACAGCAGATCGATAGGTACTTGCCGGCGCAGACTGACTTTCGAAAGCCATGGCGCGAAGTTGCTGAAAGGTTACACGAGTGTGAATCCGCGATGAAAGAGCGTGGCTCGCAAAAGTTCTAAGACTTTGGTAGGGCATCCCAACGGGAAAGTCAGCCTGTGCAAACAAATTGTTGCGGTCGGCAGAGCTTTGCTGTTTGATGCGCCATGCGGGGGGATCACCGCTTCCCGTACACGACGTTTTTCGGTCAGGCAAAACCGCTGGCCTATCGGATTTATGCGGCGGTTTTTTCAACGAATCTCTACGATTGAGCGCGGCGCACGCATGTCTCGATTCGTCAATGTCGGCAAACATCACGCACCGAACCGGGCGTCGTGATAACCCGCGCGGAACTGGTTCCGCGTGCAACCTGAGGGGAGGGCTCAACGTGCATTCAACTTCGACACCGCGCAAGCTCGGCTGGCTGCAGATCGTTCTGCTGGCCATCCCGTGCATTGCCGTCCTGATCGTGCCGTGGTTCAACCGGCTGGAGCCAAGCCTGTTTGGCATTCCATTCTTCTACTGGTGGCAGCTGGTCTGGGTGCCGCTGTCGGGGGTTTTCATCGGCATCGTCTACAAGATGGTCGTGGCCAAGGGAAGCGGAGACTGATGCCATGAATGTCGTAGCAAGCACCGTTTTCATCGGCCTGTTCGTGTTCATCGCGATTCTCGGCTTCGCCTCGGCCCACTGGCGCAAGGGCGACATGAGCCACCTGCACGAGTGGGGCCTGGGTGGGCGCCGGTTCGGCGCCTGGATTTCCTGGTTTCTGATTGGTGGCGACCTCTATACCGCTTACACCTTCATCGCGGTGCCTGCGCTGGTATTCGGGGCTGGCGCGCTGGGCTTTTTCGCCTTGCCCTACACTGTGGTGGTTTATCCGATGGTGTTCGCCATCCTGCCACGGTTGTGGGTGGTGGCGCGCAAGCACAACTATGTCACCGCCTCCGATTTCGTTGCCGGACGCTTCAACAGTCCCGGGCTGGCATTGGCGATCGCCGTGACTGGCATCGTCGCGACCATGCCGTATATCGCACTCCAACTGGTCGGTATCCAGGTGGTCATCGGTGGCCTCGGTTTCCCGACCCACGGGTTCATCGGCGAACTGCCGCTGATCATCGCCTTCACGGTCCTTGCGGTGTTCACCTACACCAGCGGCCTGCGTGCTCCGGCATCGATCGCGGTAGTGAAGGACCTGCTGGTGTACATCACCATCATTGCGATGATCGTGATCATCCCGATCAAGATGGGCGGGTTCGGCCACATCTTCGCGGCGATTCCGAAGGATCACCTGTTGCTGCCGCCGATCAAGGACGGCAACACCGGGATGATTTCGTTCTACACCACGCTGGCCTTCGGCTCTGCGCTGGCCTTGATGTTCTACCCGCACGCCACTACCGCGGTGCTGGCGGCCAAGGGGCCGAATACGCTGCGTCGCAACTGGGTGTTCCTGCCGGCCTATTCGTTCCTGCTGGGGCTGATCGCCATGCTCGGCTACGTGGCCTATGCGTCGGGTATCGACAAGCTGCCTGAGCTGGCCCCGTATTTCGCCGAATACAAGGCGCAGTTCGCGATGCCCGGCCTGTTGCTGCACTTCTTCCCAAGCTGGTTCGTCGGGGTGGGGTTCGCGGCGGTGGCGATCGGTGCGCTGGTGCCGGCGGCGATCATGTCGATCGCGGCAGCCAACCTGTTCACCCGCAATATCTACAAGGCCTACATCAGGCCCGACTGCACGGTGCAACAGGAAACCAGCATGGCCAAGATGTTCTCGCTGCTGGTCAAGTTCGGTGCCTTGATGTTCATCCTGTTCCTGCCGCTGACCTATGCGATCCAGTTGCAGCTGCTGGGTGGCATCCTGATCCTGCAGACCCTGCCCGCCATCGTCTCCGGCATCTATACCCGCTGGTTCGATGCCAAGGCGCTGTTGCTGGGCTGGGCCACCGGCCTCGGATGGGGTATCTGGGCGGCCTCGCTGACCGGCTTCCAGAAATCCGGTTATGCATTGCATCTGGGCGGCTGGGTGATTCCTGCCTACATCGGTCTGTACGCGGTGATCCTCAACCTGGTGGTGGCTGTCATCGCCAATCTGGTCATTCGCAAGCTCGGCGTGGCCAACGACAACGACGCCACGGAGCTGGCCGACTACGTCGGCTGAGTGCAGAAACCGATCCTCACGCTTCGGGAAACGCCTCCCCCAGGGAGGCGTTTCTTTTTGTGGAACTGCCGCGTGGAGTGGCTCGCCACACGCCGACCGACGCGCAGAGGGAAGTCGATGCGCTGCGGCCTGCGCGCGGCGCTAGCCTTGCTGAGCAGGCGCCAGCAAGGAGTCCAGATCAGCCTGATCGAAGCTGAGCCTCTCGCGACTGCCGCCGCCTTCGAGCACGGCAGCGGCCAGCTCGGCCTTGCGCGCTTTCAGCTCCTCGATGCGTTCCTCCACCGTGCCCGAGGTAATCAGGCGGAACACGAACACCGGCTTGTCCTGGCCGATTCGGTGCGCGCGATCGCTGGCTTGCGCTTCGGCAGCAGGGTTCCACCAGGGGTCGTAGTGGATCACCGTGTCGGCGGCAGTGAGGTTGAGCCCGACCCCGCCAGCCTTCAGCGACAGCAGAAACAACGGCACCTCGCCATCCTGAAAGCGCTGCACGGGTTCGGCGCGGTCGCGGGTTTCGCCGGTCAGGGTCACGTAACGGATCCGGCGGCGGTCGAGTTCGGCCGCGATCAGCTTGAGCATGCCGGTGAACTGCGAGAACAGCAGCACCTTGCGACCCTCATCAAGCAGGGCCGGCAACATCTCCATCAGCAACTCGAACTTCGCCGATTCACGCACACCACGAGCGGCCTCCAGCTTGACCAGACGCGGATCGCAACACACCTGACGCAGCTTGAGCAGCGCATCCAATACCACGATGCCGGAGTGGGAGATGCCACGCTGGGCGATGACCTCGCGCAATTCCTCGGCCAGCGCGAGGCGCAGGCCTTCGTAGAGGTCACGCTGACGACCTTCCATCACCACCCGTCGCGTGATCTCGGTCTTTGGCGGCAACTCCTGCGCCACCTGCGGTTTGGTCCGGCGCAGGATGAACGGCGCCAGCCGCAGGTTCAACCGCCGCTGGCAATCCTCATCATGTTGCTTTTCGATCGGTACCCGGTAGTAGCGTCGAAACGCACTTTCGTCGCCGAGCAGGCCCGGTACCGCCAGATCAATCTGCGACCACAACTCGCCCAGATGATTTTCCAGCGGCGTGCCGGTAAGGCAGACGTAGCGCGCCGCGTGCAGGCTGAGCAGGGCACGGCGGGCCTGCGTGCGCGGGTTCTTTACCTGCTGCGCCTCGTCCAGCACGATCAACGCAAACCCTTGCTTGCGCAACACGCTGGCATCGCGCGGCAACAAGGCGTAGCTGGTCAACACGATGTCCTGCGCGCCGAGCTGGGCAAACTCCTCGGCGCGCTGCGGACCGTGCAGGGTCAGCACCTGCAACGCAGGGGCGAAGCGGGCGATCTCCGATTGCCAGTTGGGAATCAGGCTGGTCGGCACCACGATCAACGCCGGTTGGGTCAGTGCGCCACCCTGCTTCATCGACAGCAGATGGGTGATCAGTTGCAAGGTCTTGCCCAACCCCATGTCGTCGGCGAGCACGCCACCCACCCCAGCCTCGGCCAGGGCATTGAGCCAGCGCAGACCTTCACGCTGATACGGCCGCAACGTCACGGTCAGTCCCTCCGGCACTGCGTCGCTGGCTCGTGCCGTGGCATCGCGCAGGCGCGCAGCGAATCCGAGCAAGGGTTCGGCCGCCTCCAGCGCGCCTTCGGCAGGCATCGCCGCAGCCAGCTCCTCCAGGCGACCGGCCTGGACCCGCGGCAGGTGCAGGCGCTCCCGAGGCTTTTCGAGGTATTCGGCCAGCGGCGCCAGCAAGCCACGCAACTCCGTCAAGCGTACCGGCACCCGTCGACGTGCATCGACCGGGGCATACCACACCGCATCCTCAGGCTCGTTCGGCGCGGGACTCAGGCTCAGCTGGTGCTCGACCAGTGCCTGTGCCGCGGCAGGCAGCAGGTTGTGTCGTTGACCATCCAGCTCGATGCCGATCTCCAGGTCGAAAGCCTGCCCCTCGGCGTCATCCTGTGCGTGACCGTACCAGCGCACCGGGCCCTCCAGTACCTCGAACGGGAAACTCGGCGCGTAGTCGAGCTGGAAGTTTTCATCTTCCAGCTTCGGCCGCAAGGCCAGCCAGCGCGCCGGCGTGTTGACCTCCAGCGCACCGGCATAACCGGTGCCGGGAAACAGCCACGCATCCTCCGGGAGGGTCTCTGCAACGTCCCAGGGCAGACCTTCGGTATCCACCGCCGGGGTCAGCCCGACGCGTTCGAGTTGTTCCATCGCCGCCAGCTCATCCGCCCGGCGGCGGGTAATTTCAACCAACTGGCCATTGCGTACCCTTCGCACCAGGGGCTCGCCGCCCCGCCCCGGCAGACGCTCGCCGGCGTAGTCGAACGCCAGGCTGGCATAGCCGAGCGGTGGCGTACCCGCGGCCAGCCGCGCATGCCGGGTCAGTGCGTGCATGGTCAACACCGGTTTGGGTGCCATCTGCGCACGACGCAGTTCGGCAAAAACCTGCGGCAACGGGATCCGTGAGGTCAGCCGACTGTCCGGCAGCGATTGAGCAAGACGCCGGCCATGCTCATGCTTGAGCGGCGGCAATTCCAGCCAGTGGGTTTCTTCGGCGGGCGCCTCAAGCATGCCCAGGGTGGCCCGCTCGGCATCCAGATACCACAGCCCGTCGATGCGCAGCAGGCGCTGGCTGTGCGGCAACGCCGGCAGTAGGCGTTGACTGCCGTCAGGCTGCATCTGCCATTGCCAGTTGAGTTGGTGGGACTTGCCGCGCGACAACGCCAGGCCCGCCAGTCCACCCAGGAAGCAGGGCGTGGTATCGAGCATTTCCGCCAGCAATGCGGCGCCGACATGGCCACCGAGATGCGCGTAGCTGCGACTTTTGCGCTGGCACTGCGGCAGCCCCAGCAGGGTCGCCGCCAGGCGCTGCTCGCGAGGCTGCAGATGCGAGTGCAGCAAGTGCTTGGAGTTCATCGGCGCGGGGCGGGCGTAGCGGCCATGTTCCACCGTTGCCAACACCACCGGCGCGGCTTCCAGCCGTGCAAAGGCAGCACCTTCCTCCGACAGCACCTCCAGGAAAATGCCGAGCACGCCATGCTCGCCCTCAGCCACCGGCCGCGGAGCCGCCAGCAGTTGCCGCCACTCGCTCGGCAAGGGTATTTCGTCGTCCCGCGATGACGACGGTTGGCGTTGCTTCCCGTCCGGCGGCTGCATGCGCATGCGATCCGTGGCGACAACCAAAACACCGAGCTTAGCAGCGCCGGAGCGAGCGCGACGACGCGGATCAGCCGTGACCGAACAATCCCCGTGGGTATTCCGGCTTCTGCTCACGTGCCATCAACGCGCGCAAGCCGTCCACCGGTGTCACTTCACCGTGCAGCACGGCGCGTACACCCGCGCTGATCGGCAGATCCAGGCCATGCTGGTCCGCCAGTCGCGCCACTTCATCGGCGGTCAACACGCTTTCCACGACCTGGCCTATCTGCCGGATCGCCTCGTCAATGGCCACCCCGCGCCCCAGCGCCAGCCCAAGCCGACGATTGCGTGAAAGGTCGCCAGTGCAGGTCAGCACCAGATCGCCCAGACCGGATAGCCCGATCAGGGTTTCCGGCCGCGCACCCAGCGCCACACCCAGACGCAACATCTCGTTCATGCCGCGGGTGATCAAGCCGGCCCGGGCATTCAGGCCCAGCTCCATGCCGTCGGCGATGCCGGTGGCGACGGCCAATACGTTCTTCATCGCACCGCCAAGTTCGGCACCCAGCACATCGCTGCCCGAGTACGCCCGCAGGTTCGGCGCGTGCAGCAGACTGGCAAGCTGGTGGGCGAAGGCGTCGTCTTCCGAATGCACGGTGACTGCACTGGGCAAGCCTGCCGCGACTTCGCGGGCGAAGGACGGGCCAGTGACCACGGCCGCTGCATGGCCCGGAAACTTCCGGGCCACCAGTTCGTGCAGAAAACGTCCCGTACCCGGCTCAAAACCCTTGCTCGCCCATGCGATGGCCGTATGCTCCTCGAGCAGCGGCGCCAGCTCGTCCAGCATCGCGCCGAAGGCATGGCTGGGCACCACGATCAACACGATTCCCGCACCGCGCACGGCGGTAGCCAGATCGGCCTCGAAATCCAGCGCTTGCGGCAACTCGATATCCGGCAGATAGCGCCGGTTGCGGCGGCTGTCCGCCATCGCCGCCAACGCGCTCGCATCACGCCCCCACAGCCGGGTCGGCACACCGTTGCGTGCGGTCAGCGCGGCCAACGCGGTGCCCCAGGAACCGGCACCGAGGATCGCCAGAGTCGGATATTCAGCCATTCAGGCCCACTCAGAGGTAGAGAACATATCGAACGCTGTGACGAGAGTGTCGCCAGGCGTTCGTGACAAGGTGTGTTGTGGTCAAACTCGGGGAGTCCGGCGGGAAATAACCCGGGTTTGCCTGCAGCGCGCCGCCGCCACGGGCGTCTGACGGCGGTCGCAGTCGGCAGGAGATTTTTTCTCAGCCGCTCAGCTGTTGAGCATCGCCGGAGCTTCGTCACCTTCGGCCATGCGGCGCTGCTGCTCGGTATACAGCGCATCGAAGTTGATCGGCTGCAGCAGGAACGGCGGGAAACCGCCCTCGAGTACCAGCGAGGAAATCACCTGGCGGGCGTACGGAAACAACAGGTTGGGACAATAGCTGCCGACAATCCCGGCATGGTCTGCCTCGTTGAAGCCTGCAATGCCGAACAGGCCGGCCTGCTCGACCTCGGCCAGATAGGCGGTACGCTCGCCCACGGTGCAGGTCAGGGTCAGGCTGAGTACCACTTCGTACAGGTCGTTGCCAAGGTCGGTGGCTTTCTGACCCAGATTGAGCTGGACCTGTGGTTGATCGTTCTCGTCGATCTCGTGGAAGATCTGCGGTGCATTGGGCGCCTCGAACGAGACATCCTTCACGTAGATCTTCTGCAGCACCAGCTGCGGCTGATTGCCCTGGCCACTGTCCTGACCGTTGGTGATGACTTCTGCCATGGGAGACTCCTCGAAAGTCGTGTCGCGTCGAAAAAAGAGGTCGATTGTTCCATACATCCCCTCGATGCGCACGCTGGAGGGTGCCCACTGCGCTCGAAACGATTGCGCACCGCCGCACTTATCTGCAAAAATACACGGCTCGCCTACGTCGACCCGGGAAATTCCGGGCGGTCCGCCACGCGATGCGGACCTCACGACCATGGGCTTGCGACAACCTCCAGCATCGCGTGGCGCCCTGCGCCGCTGGGCCGATACTGCCCTGGCTAACGGGTGGTGAACACGTCTTCAAGCTCCAGCCCTCCCGGCCAGGCGTTTCTGAAGTCACTCAATGGAGGTCGTCATGGCCCGCGTATGTCAAGTTACCGGAAAGGGTGTGCAGACAGGCAACAACGTCTCGCATGCCAACAATCGTACCCGCCGTCGCTGGTTGCCCAACCTGCACGAACGACGCTTCTGGGTGGCCAGCGAGAATCGCTGGATCAAGCTGCGTGTATCCAACAACGCCCTGCGCACCATCGACAAGAACGGCATCGATGCCGTGATCGCCGAAATACGCGCCCGCGGCGACAAGGTCTGAGGACGTAAATCATGGCTAACAAGACCCAAGACAAGATCCGCATGATCTCCTCGGCCGGCACCGGCCACTTCTACACCACGCAGAAGAACAAGAAGAACACGCCGGAAAAGTTCGAGTTCAAGAAATACGATCCGGTCGTGCGCAAGCATGTGATCTACAAGGAAGGCAAGATTAAATAATACACGGCGCGCAAGCGCCGTTCTTGCCGTAGGAGCGCGCACCCTGTGCGCGAAGAACAACCCGCCCCACAGCGGGTTTTCTTTTTCACCTCATACAAAAGCCTCAGCAAAAAGGCCCGCCATGTGGCGGGCCTTTTTGCTGAGCTGAGCCAGGAGTCGTCGATCAGGCCGTAGCGACCGAATAACCCTTCAGTCGCGCGGCGAAGTCCTGCAATGCACGGATACCGCTCTGCTCGGCCTCGTGGATCCATTGCTGCAGACCTTTCAGCGTCTGCTCGGCGCCACGCTGCTCCATCAATGCCGCGAGGCGGCTGCGGAATTCGCATACCGTCTTCAGGTTTGGACGCTTGGCCAGCACCGCCTGCAACTTGGCATGGTTCTCGCCGTCCAGCCACCGACCGCCGTCCGCCAGTGCCAGACGCACCCGACGCGGCACCGCCTTGATGCTGTCGCCGGCGTGATGTGCCTCATCACGCAGGGTCGGCATGATCACGCCACGGTAATAGTCGGTCATCGCCTGGAAACGATGGGTGAGCACCGCTTTCAGGGTATCGGCATCGGGCAGATGCACGTTCGGGCGCACGTCCAGCGACGGCGCTACCCGCAGTACCTTGGCCAGGCCAACCGCACGCAGGCCGCAGATTGCCGCCCAGCCGATATCGAACTCCCACTTGCGCAGCGCGAACTTGGCCGAACTGGGGAAGGCGTGATGGTTGTTGTGCAGCTCCTCACCGCCAATCCAGAAGCCCCACGGAATCAGGTTGCGCGCGGTATCGGCGCTCTCGAAATTGCGATAGCCGGCCCAGTGGCCGATGCCGTTGACGAAGCCGGCGGCCCAGAACGGGATCCAGACCATCTGCACAGCCCATAGCGCCGCGCCGATCACACCGAACAAGGCGATGCTGATCAGCAACATCAGGGTCGGCCCCCAGTAGGGATGCGCACCGTAGACGTTGCGCTCCACCCAGTCGTCGGGGGTGCCGCGGCCATACTGCTCCATGTCCTGCTTCGACTCGCAGGCATCGCGGTACAACGAAACGCCGTCCCAGAACACCTTTTTGATACCGTAGATCATCGGGCTGTGCGGATCTTCCTCGGTCTCGACCTTGGCATGGTGCTTGCGATGCACTGCCACCCACTCACGGGTGACCATGCCGGTGGTCAGCCAGCCCCAGAAACGGAAGAAGTGCGCCAACACCGGGTGGAAATCCACGCCGCGATGGGTCTGGCTGCGATGCAGGTACAAGGTCACCGTGAAGATGGTGAGCTGGGTTACCACCAGCACATAGACCACCATCTCGAGCCAGCTTGCATGGGCCAGACCGTTGTTGAGGAAATTGAATACCGCGTCAAGCATGAAATACACCAAGATATAGTGAGTGGACACACTGTAGCCCGCAGGCTCCGTACCCGCCAGCATGGTGTGAACCACAATTATAGCAGCCGGTCAAGCCAGAGACGTTAATGTGCTGCAAATTTCACGGACAGCCGCATCCGAGGTTGTTTAACCATGAGGCCGACGGGACAATCGCACCATGACTTCGAACAATCCCGTCATCACCGAGGTGGTCCTGCAGCTGGACCAGCTCAGCCGCCATCGCGCCGGCCGGCTGGTGGTGCAGGACCTGAGCCTCGAGCTGCGTCGAGGCCAGGTGCTGGGGCTGCTGGGTGTCAACGGCGCGGGCAAATCGACCACCTTGTCGATGATTGCCGGGGCACTGCGGCCTGACAGCGGCGGGATTCGGCTAAATGGCGAGGATTTTCTGGAGCAACCGGAGCTGGCCCGGCGGCAGATCGGCTGGCTGCCCGAACGCGCGCCGTTGTGGCCTGAACTGACGGTGCACGAACATCTCGATGCGCATGGCCGACTGCGCGGCCTGAATGGCGTCGCGCTGCGCCAGGCCCGCACCGCCATCATCGAGCGGCTTGAGCTGCAGTCGCTGAGCCGACGACTGGCCGGGGTGCTGTCGCAGGGCCAGCGGCAGCGGCTCGGACTGGCCTGCGCGCTGCTGCATCGACCCCGCCTGCTGGTACTGGACGAGCCCGCCAATGCGCTCGACCCGGTACAGGTGGCGGCGCTGCGCACCCTGATCCGCGAGCAGGCCAGCGCGGGTACCGCGGTGATTCTCTCCACCCACCTGCTGACCGAGGTCACCGCGGTCTGCGACCGCGTGGCGATCCTGCATGAAGGGACGCTGCGGCATGACGGCCCGGTATTCGGTGACGACCATGCCGCACTTGAGCGGCGTTTTTTCGAGATCGCGATGATGAACCCGCAAGACCCTCCGGCCCACGCGGCATGAGCGCCGCGTTGGTGAACACCTGGGCGGTGACCCGACTGGAATGGCGCCGCCTGCTGGTGCGTCCGCTGGCATGGGTAGTGGCGGCGCTCACCTTGGCCTGGCTGGCGTGGAACTTCACCCTGATGCTGGGCAGCTTCCTGACAGGCCAGATCCAGCGCGCCGCGCTGCCTGATGGCCCCGGTTTCACCGATCTGGTGGCGATACCGCTGTTGGGCCAGCTGGCCCAGCTGGCCTTTCTGGTGGTGCCGTTGCTCACCATGTCGGTGCTCGCCGGCGAGCGCCGCAACGGCACCTTGCCGTTGTTGCTGGCCACCGGTGTGCCCGCGGCGCAGATCGTGCTCGGCAAGTATCTTGCCGTGCTCGGCTGGCTGCTGCTGTGGCTGGCCCTGATTCTGGCGATGCCGCTGACCCTGAGCCCCGCCACCCACTTCGACTGGGGCAAGCTGGCTGCGGCCAGCCTGGGGCTGGCCCTGATGCTGGCCGCGCTGGCGGCATTGGGCGTGGCCTGCTCGGCATTCGCCTCGCATCCGGCCATTGCTGCAGCGGCGGCGCTGATCATCGCACTCGGCTTGTGGAGCGTGAATCTCGGCGCCCAGATGGCAGGCGTCAATGGCGGCGCCATCAACTGGCTGGCGATGAGCACGCACGAGCAACCGCTGCTGCGCGGACTGGTATCGACCACCGACCTGACCTGGTTTGCCTTGGTGATCACGCTGACCCTGACCCTGGCCACGCGCCGGCTTTCCGCTGACCGGGAGGGTGGTTGATGCGCCGTTTGCTGCGACACCTCGATAGCTGGCTGCTGGCGCTGCTGTTGCTGCTGGCCGCCGGCGCACTCGGCTTCCTCAGCACCCGTTACTACCACGAAGCGGACTGGACGGCGCACGACCGCGCCAGCCTGTCGGCGGCCAGCCGCGCCGTGCTGTCCAAGCTCGACGGCCCGGTACAGATCGTCAGCTACGCCAATCCGCAAGGTCACTTGCGCCAGACCGTGGCTGGATTTCTGCAGCGTTACCAGCAGGTCAAACCGGACATCAGCCTGCGCTTCGTCGATCCACAGCTGGATCCGGCCAAAATGCGCGAGCTCGGGATTACCGTCGATGGCACCCTGATCCTGCACTACAAGGGTCGCGAGCAACGCCTGGATGAGCTGTCCGAATCCAGCCTCACCAATGCGCTGGAACGACTGATCCGTGGCAACGACCGCATCGTGGCGTTTGTCACCGGTGACGGCGAGCGACGCGCCGATGGCAAGGCCAATGCCGATCTCGGCACCTTCATGTCGCAACTGGAGGCGCGCGGCATGCGCGCGGTGCCGCTCAACTTCGCGCAGGTCGCGGAAGTGCCTCAGCATACCGACCTGGTGGTACTGGCCAGCCCGGAGCTGCCGCTGGCCGCGGGGGCGATACAGGCCTTGCTGACCTACGTGCGCGACGGCGGCAACCTGTTGTGGCTGACCGATCCGGCCAATACGGATCTCGGGCTCAAGCCGCTGGCAGCCGCCCTGGGCATTCGCGTCCTGCCCGGTGTGCTGGTCGACGGCTCCGGCACCGCGCTCGGTCTGCACGATCCGCGCATGATCGCGTTGGGCGCCTACCCGCCGCAGGCAATTACCCGCGGCTTCGTGCTGACCACGTTGTTTCCGCAGGTCGCCGCACTGGCGCGGACCTCGCAGGGGCAATGGGCGGTGCAGGCGTTTCTTCGCTCCAGTCCGCAGAGCTGGACCGAGTTCAAACCGATCGACAACGCCAGGCCTTCGGAGATCCGTTTCGATGCTGCCGCTGGCGAGCTGAAGGGGCCGCTGGATTTCGGTTTCGCATTGAGCCGCCTGTCACCGAGCCCGGACAAGAGCCAGCAGCGCGCGGTGGTGATCGGCGATGGCGATTTCCTGTCCAACACCTTCCTCGGCAATGGCGGCAATCGCGCCCTGGGTGAGCGGATCTTCGACTGGTTGCTGGGCGACGACAAGCTGGTCGATCTGCCGCCGCGCGGCGCGCCGGATCGGCTGCTGGAAATCTCCCAGAACGAACTGAACCTGATCAGCGTGGGTTTCCTGATCGTGCTGCCGCTGTTGCTGCTGGTTCTCGGCGGCCTGATCAGCTGGCGCCGGCGCCGGCGCTGACCGATGAAACGGGCCATGCGCCAACGCCTGACACTGATGTTTGCCGTTGCGGTGCTGCTGGCGCTGGCCGGCTGGCAGTGGCATCGGGATGCGCTGTCGGCTCCAGGCACCCTGCTGAAGATCGAGCCGACCAGGATTCACCGTATCGCCCTCACGCTCGCCGGCGCACCGGCGATGCACTATGAAAAGCGCGCCGGTCACTGGTGGCGGATGGACGGCACACCGACCCGCGCCGACGACGGTCGCCTCGGCGAGCTGGCGAATACCGCCGCGGCCGAGGTGCTGAGCTGGCGACCGGCCAGCGATTTCCAGGCGGCGAAGATCGGCCTGGCGCCACCGCTGGCGGTGTTGGTGTTGAACGGACACAGGCTGGCCTTCGGCGGCAGCTCGGTGACCGGACCGCAAAGCTATGTGCGCGTGGGTGACCGCGTAGCCCTGGTATCGGAGGCCTACATGCCACGCCCGCCGATCACCAAGATCACCGACCTGCATTGAGCGGCGAAATCATCCGTGCCTGAGCTACCCGAAGTCGAAACGACCCGACGCGGTATCGCGCCCTGCCTGATCGGCAAACGGGTCGCCGCGGTGACCCTGCGCCGGACGGACCTGCGCTGGCCGATTCCGGTCGAGGTCAGCACGCTGCTGCCTGGCCAGCGTATCGACGCGGTCGAGCGCCGGGCCAAGTATCTGTTGCTGCATACCGCGGCCGGCAGCGCGCTGCTGCACCTCGGCATGTCCGGCATGTTGCGCGTGTTGCCACCGGATGCCCCCATCGGCAAGCACGACCATGTCGACATCGCCTTGGCGCGCAGCAGCACCCAGGCCGCGCGCATCCTGCGATTCACCGACCCGCGCCGCTTCGGCTGCCTGCTCTGGCAACCCCCCGGTGAAGTCCACCCCTTGCTGGCAAAGCTCGGCCCGGAGCCGCTGACCGGCGACTTCGACGGCGACACCTTGTGGCTGGCATCACGTGGCCGCCGCAGCGCCGTGAAGCTGTTGCTGATGGACAACGCCGTGGTGGTCGGAGTGGGCAATATCTACGCCAGCGAAGCCCTGTTCGCCGCCGGCATCGACCCGCGTCGCGCTGCGGCTGCTGTCTCCAGGGCGCGTTATGCCAGGCTCGCGGCGGAGGTGAAACGGATCCTGGCCTGGGCGATTGAGCGTGGCGGCACAACGCTGCGGGATTTCCTCAATCCCGACGGTGCGCCAGGCTATTTCTTTCGTGAGCTGAATGTCTATGGCCGTGCCGGCGAGGCGTGCCGCGTCTGCAACACACCGATCCGTCAGGTCGTGCAGGGGCAGCGGTCGACGTTCTGGTGCCCGCATTGCCAGCACTGAGAGAGTGCTGCACGGCGTGCGCACAGATCAGGCAGCGCAGGGCAGGCACCGCGGCGGAAGCGGCGTCGGCGGGATCAATCGGCCCAGCGCAATTCCACGTGGCTGTTATTGAAATGCGCATCGTCGCGGCTGCCCCCGAGCCGCACGACCAGGCCGCCCGGCAGGCCTTCGACATCAAGCGACTGGCCGTCACTGAAATGCGCACCGAGCGATTGCAGCTCGACCAGCCACTCGCACAGCAGCCCGGCGCGGTCGACCGCCCGCTCGGGCACATTGCGGATGCTGAGGTCGGGACGACCGAACTTGCGCATGCCGCGGGTGCGTATCCAGGAGTGCCCGGCGACGTCGTCGGCGTTGCACAGGATCAACACGTGGTGGCGCGACGGCGCGCCGCCTTCGACCAGATAATGGCGACGCCAGTGCTCGGCACCGAACAGGCCCAGGATCTGCGGATCGAGAATCGTGCTGCCGCCGGTATCCAGCAGGCCCGCCAGCACACCGAGCGTGTTGCGCAGATAGTCCAGGCTCTCGCCATCGGCGATCTCTCCACGCAGCACCAGCACCTCCGGTGCGATCCGTGAAAGCTCGAAGGCCTGCGGCGAATCTTCGCGCAAAACGTCGCCGAGCGCGCCGTTCAGCGGATAGCCGTCCCACTTGCGCAATACAGCGTTCTGGAAGCGCTGGATCTCGACGCCCTCCGGCAAGCCGGGACTGCCGTAGCGCGGCGACGGGATCTGCAGCTCCTGCTCGAATTTGCCAAATACGTAAAACTGCAACAATGCCTTTTCGTCGCTGGGCTGCCAATACGGTCGTGGCCAGGCAGGTGTCGGGCTTGCGTCGGTCATGCAAATTCCTGAATGGGAAACGGTGTCACGGTGTCTGCCGCCGCTCGCCCAGCGGCAGCACGGCTTGCTGCAATTCGATGCTGCCGGTGCCTTCGCTGATCTTCTTGAACTCGGCGCGACTCACCGAGACATAGCGTTCGTTGCCGCCAATCTCAACCTGCGGCCCGTCGGTGACCACCCGACCGTGCTCGTCCACACGCACCACCATGGTCGCCTTGCGCCCGCTGTGGCAGATCGTCTTGATCTCCTCGAGGTTGTCCGCCCACGCCAACAGGTAGCGACTGCCCTCGAACAGCTCGCCGCGGAAATCGGTGCGCAGGCCATAGGCCAGCACCGGAATCCCCAACCGGTCGACCACCTCGCCAAGCTGCCAGACCTGGGCCCGGGTGAGAAACTGCGCCTCGTCGACGAACACACAATGCAGCTGGCCGTGTGCGGCCATATCAGCCTCGATCCAGGCCTGCAGGTTTTCCTCGCCACGGAAGCGCAAGGCATCGGCCTTCAGCCCGATCCGCGAGGCGACCACGCCTTCACCGTGGCGGTTGTCGATCGCCGGGGTGAAGATCAGCGTCCGCATACCCCGCTCGTGGTAGTTGTAGGCGCTCTGCAGCAAGGTCGTGGTCTTGCCGGCGTTCATCGTCGAGTAATAGAAATAGAGCTTGGCCATAACGGTGCGCCTGGAAAATCCCGCACATGGTAGCGCGAGCGGTCCGGGATAGCCGGCGACCTCCCCTCACGGTCCCGGGCGATTTCCGGCCTGGGACGCTCTGCGGACGGCGCTATCCGGCAATCGGCCCTGTTACCATCGTTGATCGCGTCGCAGACCGCCCTGACCTCATGCTCAATCCGCAACAACTGGCCGCCGTCGAACACTGCGACAGCCCCTTGCTGGTGCTCGCTGGCGCCGGCTCCGGCAAGACCTCGGTGATCACCGAGAAGATCGCCTACCTGATCGCGCGCAAGCGCCTGGCGGCGTCGAGGATCGCCGCGATCACCTTCACCAACAAGGCCGCGCGTGAGATGCGCGAGCGGGTTGGCAAGCTGATCAGCAACGAGGACGCTCAAGCCGTCACCGTGTCCACCTTTCACGCGCTGGGTCTGAAGTTCCTGCAGCTCGAACATGCGCGTGCCGGCCTGCGTCGCGGTTTCTCCGTGCTGGATGCGGACGACAGCGGCGGCATCGTCAAGGAGTTGGCGCCCAAGGGCGCCAAGAACGACGTACTGTTCGGGCTGCGCAACCTGCTCAGCCGTGCCAAGAACGCCGGCCTGTCGCCACAGGAAGCGCTGGCCGCCGCACGCAGTCCACGTGAACTGGAGGCAGCGACCATCTACGAGATGTACCAGCAGCGCCTGGCGGCGTTCAATGCGGTCGACTTCGACGACCTGATCCGGCTGCCACTGCGTATCCTGGAGGCCGAGGCCGAGTGCCGCGCGGTGTGGCATGAACGCTTCCGCTACCTGCTGGTGGACGAATACCAGGACATCAACGACGCCCAGTACCGGCTGCTCAAGGTGCTGGCCGGCGACCGTGGCGGCATCACCTGCGTCGGTGACGACGACCAGTCGATCTACGCCTGGCGTGGCGCCAATCCGGAGAATATTGACCAGCTCGGTCGTGACTGGCCCAGCCTGCGGGTGATCAAGCTGGAACAGAACTACCGCTGCGGCAAGCGCATCCTGCGCGCCGCCAACCAGCTGATCGGCAACAACCCGCACCTGCACGAAAAAAAGCTCTGGAGCGAACTCCCCGAAGGCGCACCGATCCGCGTACTGGAATGCAAGGAAGCCGAGCACGAGGCCGAGCACATCGCCGCCATCGCCACCACCCTGGCCGAGAAGCACAAGGCACGCTGGCACGACATGGCGATCCTGTACCGCGGCAACTTCCAGGCCCGACCGCTGGAGAAAGCGCTGCGGCTGGCACGGATTCCCTATCACCTGACCGGCGCACTGAGCTTCCTCGACCGCGCCGAGGTGAAGGACCTGCTGTGCTATCTGCGCCTGCTGACCAATCCCAGCGACGACGCGGCCTTTCTGCGCGTGGTCAACGTGCCGAAGCGCGAGATCGGTGCCACTACGCTGGAGAAGCTGGGCCAGATCGCGCAGTCACGACACGGCTCCCTGCTCGATGCGGTGCGCAGTGACAGCGTGCTGCGCCAGCTCACCCCACGGCCGGCGGCAGCGTTGGCTTCGTTCGCGAACCTGCTCGATGAACTGCGCAGTGCCTCGCTGCACCAGGGCGCGGCCGAGCTGGTGGAGACGATCCTCGCGCGCACCGGCTATGCCGCCCAGATCGCCGCCGGTACGCCCGATGCCAGCGTGCGCGAACGCAAGCTGGGCAACCTGCGCGAGCTGGCGGACTGGTTCCGGGCGATGCAAAAAGGCGGCAACAGCGCCGGCGACCTCGCCTCGCAGCTGGCCCTGCTCAGCCATGCCGACCGCGACGAACCCGGCAACGCGGTGCGCCTGATGACCCTGCATGCGGCCAAGGGGCTGGAGTTCCGTTTCGTCTTCATCGTCGGCTGCGAGGACGGCACCCTGCCCCATGACGGCGCGATCGACGAAGGCCGCATCGATGAGGAGCGCCGGCTGATGTACGTCGGCATCACCCGTGCCAAGGAGCTGCTGACCTTGTCGTGGTCGGCAAGGACTAAACGCTACGGCGAAATCCATCGCAACCAGCCCAGTCGCTTCCTGCATGAACTGCCGCAAGCCGACCTGCACTGGCAAGGCAAGGATCCGGAGGCGGACAAGGAGGCCGTGCGCGAGACCGCCGAATCACACATGGCGAAGATCGCCGCGATGCTGGCCGGGGGGTGAATTTGCGACTTGGGGTACCCGATTCTTCCCTCGAGAATAGTAGTCAACCGCCTTCGCTTTCCCACGCCAGGAAGCACCCATGACTGATCCGTCCGATATCTATGCCCGGCTTGTCGCCGCGTTCAATCAGCACGCGTGGCCGCGCGTGCAACAACTGGCCGCGCAACTGTTGCCATTGACGCCGCATGATGCGGCGGTGCATTTTCTTGCCGGCGTGGCGCACCTGGAAATGCAGCACTTGCCATCGGCGCTGGATTGCCTGCGCGAAGCTACCCGGCTCGACCCCCATCGCGCCGACTTCGCCGTGCAATACGCCAAGGTGCTGACCCTCGTCCGGCAGATGCGCGAAGCGCGGCTCGTCGCCGATCGGGCGCTGACCCTCCCGTGCGATGACCCCTTCAGCCTGGATACGCTGGGCGTGGTCTACACGCAGGTCAACGCGCACGAGCCGGCGACAGCCGCTTTCCGCCGTGCGGTAGCACTCATGCCCAAGCATGCCCCTTACCGTTTCAACCTGGCCTACTCGCTGATTGCCATGGGTGACGCGCCCGCCGCCGAACGAGAGCTGGAAACCTGTATCGGACTTGATCATCGCTATTGGACAGCGCACCTGAGCCTGGCGCAACTGCGTCGGCAGACGCCGGCGAACAACCATCTTCAACGGCTGCGCTCACTGTTGCCGCGATATGCCGGCAATCTTGCCGCACAAATCTATCTGAACATGGCGCTGGCCAGGGAATATGAAGATACCGCCGACTATCCGAGGGCCTTCGAGCACTTCGTGCACGGAAAGTCGGCGGGTCGCAGCGCACGTCGCCAGACCATGAGTCGCGCTTCGATGGATCCCGACTCGATGAAGCGCGATGAAGCCATGTTCGAGGCGCTGATCCGTACTTTTCCCGCAGCGGGAACCGCGATAACCCAAGGCGACCCCACTACGGAGCCGATCTTCGTGATCGGCATGCCACGCACTGGCACCACGTTGCTGGAGCGGATTCTGTCCAGCCATCCCGAGGTTCACCCCGCCGGAGAACTGCAGGACTTCCCGGTAACACTTCAACACGCCTCGGGAAGCAGGCTGCCCTTGCTCTTCGACCCCGAAATCGCCACCCATACCCGCGACATCGACTGGAGCCAGCTCGGCGCCGCTTATCTCTCCAGCACGCGACCATCCACCGGACACACGGCACGCTTCATCGACAAGCTGCCGCACAATTTCCTCTATGCAGGATTCATCGTCAAAGCGCTGCCGAAGGCGAAGATCATCTGTCTCCGGCGTGATCCGATGGACACCTGCCTCGGCAATTTTCGCCACCTCTTCGAGCAGGAGTCGCCTTATTACGACTATTCCTTCGACCTGCTCGATACGGGCAGGTACTACGTGCTGTTCGACCGCCTGATGGCGCATTGGCAGCGGGCCTTCCCCGGTCGCATCCTGGAGGTACGGTACGAGACACTGGTGACATCACAGGAAGCGGGTTCGCGGCAATTGCTGGATTTCTGCGAACTGCCCTGGGACGATGCCTGCCTGGATTTCGAGCACAACCCGACGCCGGTCAACACGCCCAGCGCTTGGCAGGTCCGCACCCCGATCTACCAATCGGCGATCAAACGCTGGAAGCGCTACGAGCCGCAGCTGCGCGAACTACAGGCGCTGCTGACCCGATCCGGCATTGCGGTTGCCTCATGAGCCTCACTGTCGGCATATCGATGCGAACCAGACTTGAGCATACGTCGCACGGCCCGCAGCCGATCGATTCCAATCGATGGTGGGAAAGACGCAAACGCAGCGCGATCACGCCTACGACGGCTCGATCTCGATGCCTGCAGACCTGAGTAGCCCGGCCAAGTCCTGCAACTGGGTTTCGTAGCCTTTCCAGCGATTGAGCGCGCTGCGATAGATCGGTGAACGTACCTGCACGGCGCTGGCGGTGGCTACCGGTGAAAGGTTGTGCTCGAAATCCAGGCAGGCATCGTCCCAGGGCAGTTGGCAATATTCCAGCATGCGTCGCGTGCCTACCGCCTGATCGTTCACCAACGCCTCGTACCCCACCTCCAGGATGCGGCCGGGAAAGGCTTGCTGCCAATGTGCCATCAGGCGGTCGAAGAGGATGTAGTAGTGACCGGCGTCAAGCAGATCATTCGCGTAACCGTGGAAGGGCGAATTCTCGGCGAAAATCTGGCGAAAATTGCTCAGGCACGTATCCATCGGGTGGCGGCGCACGCAGATGATCTTCGCCTTCGGCAGCGCGTTCGCGATGAATCCTGCATAGAGGAAATTGTGCGGCAGCTTGTCGATGAAACGTGCCGTGCTGCCAGCCATCGGGCGTGTGCTGGCCAGGTAGGTTTCCCCCAACGCGCGCCAATCGGCGCGGCCCAGTCTGTTGATTGTTTCGGTATCCAGGGTCACCGGTGTCTGGCTGCCCGAGATGCGCTTCAGCGCCATGCCGAACTGCTGCAGCTCGCCGGCTGAATGCACCTCGGGATGGCTGGAAAGAATCCGCTCCACCAGGGTAGTACCCGAGCGCGGCATACCGATCACGAAGATCGGCGCCTCGGAGGGACATCCCGGACTTTCGGAGGCTGCGGCGGGTGCAACCTCCATCAACGACGCAAACAAGGCCTCATCCTTCGCCAACGAGTAATTTTGCCGCGCCTTGATCAGCATCTTGCCACGCGCAAGATACTCAAAAGCCCTGGCATGCTCGTTCAGGTCTTCATATTCCTTGGCCAGCGCCATGCTCAGCAGTTCGCGGGCCGCACCGACGTCGGGATGTGCATCGAGCAGAGCCTGCAGTCGCTCGAGGTGATTTTTCTGCCGCGTTTGCCGACGCAACTGCGAGATGGTCGCGTGCGCCTTCCAGAAGGTGGGCTGGATCGACACACAAGCCTCAAGCTCGCGCTCGGCAGCATCGAGGTCGCCGGTGAACATCAGCGACGTAGCAAGATTGTAGTGCCCGTGGGCATCACCGGGGTCAGCCTCTACCGCTCGACGGAAAACCTCGGCCGCTCGTGCATGTGCATTGTTGAGCGTAAATGCCACGCCCAGCATGTCCAGCGTCTGCGCGTCACTTGGCGCAAGGGCCAGTGCACGATCCGCCGCCGCCAGTGCGTGACCGGAAAGCCGACCCATCGCCAGTGCCTTGGCATAGGTGGCATGGAAATCCGCGCGGCCAGGTGCGTATTGCGCGGCCAGATGAAGGTGCGCCAATGCCTTGGGCATGCGTTTCAGTTCGAGTTGCGCCACCCCTGCGATGTAGTGCGCGCCCGCATGTCCGGGCTGCTGCTGCAAAAGGCGTTCCGCCAGGGCCGCGGCACGGGGCCAGTCACGTCGATTGAAGAATTCGACGACTTGGTTCTGCAGCTCGTCTTGAAAGCTCATTGAAAGAGCACCCTTCTAACCGATGAAATGCCTCGTCCGGATGCGGCCATACCCTGATCATCCTTGTCGGTGAATTGCGCAAGGCTGTAGCGCAGCCTGCATGATGCATCCCGGCGACGAAAAAGGCCTCACCGGATGGTGAGGCCTTTCGAAATGGAACGCACCGTCGACTCAGCCTTTCTTGTCAAACTTGTAGGTGGCCTCTATGTAAAACGAGCGCCCGAACACATTGTAGTTATTGACGTTGTAGGGAGTCCCCGTCGTACCCGAGTAAGTCGGATCGAATGGCGGCATCTTGTTAAAGACGTTGTTGACCATGAATGACACCTCCAGTGCGGGAGTTGCCTGATAGCGCACACTGGCGTTGTACTGGAACCACGGTGGCAACGAGCCGGTTCCCGAACGGGCATAACCGTTGTATACCGTGGACAGGTAGTTGGGCGATTTGCCGTACCGGTTCACATAGACGGTCGAACTCCAGTCGCCCTTGATCCAGGTGACGGTCGCATTGGCCTTGGTCTTGAAATCGGTACTGAAGAACGGTGACGTGAGCAGGTTGATATTCGGATCGCTGGGATACGCCTGTTGCGTATGCTTGATCGAATCGGCATACGAGCCCTGCAATATCAGCAAGCCCCAGCTGCCGATGTCCTTGCGCCAGCTCGCTGAAGCGATCAGGTTGTTGGTCAACTCGTTGGATACATTGACCTTGGGTGTGAAGATGTAACTGATGTTGCCCGACGCGTTACGGGTGATTTGCGACAGCGCGATCGTACAGGTCGGGCTGTTGATATCGATGATTCCGGTACGGCAGGCATACTCGGTCAAAGTCAACCCGTTGGGGCTCTGCTGCCGGACTTCATTGTCGATGCTGGTGTGGAAGTAATCGACCGTGAAATTGAGATTGCCGGTCGGCGCCCACACCACGCCATATGACCAGACCTTGGCGTTGATCGGCTGCAATTTGGTGTTGCCCGATTGCTGGCCGAAGGTCTGATGATTGGAATAGCGTGCGGGACAGTTACCCACCTGCGATGGGTCATAGCCCAGTTGCGCACAATTGTAGTAATCGACCACACGTGTGTAGTAGCCACTAAGACCCTGAAATTCGTCCGGCAGGGTTGGGACCTTGAAAGCGGTACCGTAACGGCCGCGAAACAGTACCGTCTTGGTTGGCCGGTACTCTACGCCTGCCATATAAGTCGTCTTGCCGAGGGAGTTTCCCGCTACCTTGTAACCGTCGTGACGCGCTGAAAGATCGAAGGTCAACTGGCTGAGCACCGGCAAGCGCAGTTCCGAGGTGAGCGCGTATCGGCTCCGGTGGCCTGCCCCCTGCACATCGGTCTGGCCCCAGATTCCGCCATTCAGAAGACGCGGATCCGGAGAATAATCCCAACCTGAATTTCCCCCTTCGGCAACCACGGCAATACCGGCATCGCCGCCCGGAAGGTTGAACAGGGAGGCATCAGTCAGCTGCGCACGCAGCATGTTGTTCCAGGTCTTCGAACGTGTAGTCGCATAACCGGTGAAACTGCTGAAGTCCTGGGGCGATATCGGCGAGAACATCTTGGTGTAATCCGGGGAAAACACCGGGTAGTAATTGTAGTTGGGGTCCACACCCAACTGGGGCCCGAGAATATTGGCAAAATACGCTTCAATCGGCGTATTGAAACGAACAAAGTTACGGTTTGTCAGGTGTTCTTCGCCATGGGTTAGACCCAGGTCATAGTTCCAGTCCGAGTTGCCGAACGTACCGTTGCCACCCACCGTGAACGACAATGCATTGTCGAACTGCTTGCTTTCGATATGGCTGAACTGCCCCACCTCTTCTGGCGCAAAGACCTTCTGGAACTCGACCAGATCACCTTGACCGCCATTGACGTTGGGATCCCAAAAGGCCCCATAGTTGACGCTGGTGCCCCACCATGTGTAGTTCGAACCCGCCGTGTAGCGGGTATCGGCGTACTTGTAGAGTAGGTCGCCGTACAACTGCAGATTCGAGGACCAGTCGTAAGTCGCACGTGCATACGCGTTGACCGTGCGTTTGCGATTGGTGACGGTTTTATAGCCCGGCTGATACAACGAGCCGCAGTAGTCACCCCGGCCCGGCCGCGAGGCCAATTTCTCGGTACCCCGGAACAACGAGCTCGCATTGGCGCACTGAGAAGGATCCTGCAGATACAGGTTGCTGTTGAGCACGCTGTATTCGACGATATCGTATGAAGGATAAGTGGTCGTTCGACCATGGGGATTGCGTTGCGCGGTCAGCGCGCGATCGAAGCCCCAGATGGGCTCGACGCTGTCGACCTGTACGCCTGCCAGTACGTTGAGTTTTCCCCATTGCCAGCTATCAGCACCAGAAATACGGCGACTGGCGCCGCCCCCTTCGCTGAACCAGCCGTAGCGTGCGCTGAGAGTGGGTGCATCGATGTGATCCTTCAATACAATGTTGATCACGCCAGCGATGGCGTCCGAGCCGTACAGCGAGGATTGCCCGCCGGGCAGGATATCGATGTGATCCACCAGTCCAGCGGGAAGGCCGGCAATGTTGTTGAACGCGTCGCTACCGTTGTATAGCGCCGGGAAATCGCCCATCGGCCGACCGTTGATAAGGTATTTTGTATAACCCGGGTTGAGGCCGAACAAGCTCACCGTCTCGGCACCCTGGGTGAACGAGGCGGAACTTTGCTGGCCCTGCACCGAACCGGTGGCGAACGAGGTCGCCTGCAATGCCTGGGCTACGGTTGTAAAGCCGCGCGCCTTGATGTCGGCGGCAGTGATCGTGGTAACCGGTGATGCCGTTTCAATCTCGGTCAACGGAATCAACGAACCAGTCACCATGATCGCCTGCAATTTCTTGACCTTGGTCTTGCTGGGCTTCTGACTGCCACTCTGAGCCGATGTATCCGATTGTGGCGCCGGCTGCGCCCAAGCACTGCCGTAACTGAATGCGAGCGCCGCCACAACGGCGACGGCAATTTTCGATTTGATCATGGTGCCAACTCCCCTCAGAGTCCGTAACAAGGTCTTTGCGCCCCTAGCGCGTGCCTGTGGACCGGCTGAACGTAAGCCATGCGGGTCACAGGCATGTCAATTCATGACGTGTTCATTACTAACACGCCGCAGGAATAAGACGCAACATTTTACTTACACTTGGCGCCCAGTACTGATGGCACTGGCGGGTCGCCGCAGCCAAGCGCATGAAGGCCTGAACCCAAGATCAAATCAGCGCTTCCGCATCCAGCTCGCTTTTCAGGTAGGCGTAGTAGATCGGTGCGGCGACCAGGCCCGGCAAGCCGAAGGCTGCCTCCATCAGCAGCATGGCGACCAGCAGCTCCCAGGCGCGGGCACGGATCTGGGTGCCGACGATGCGCGCATTGAGGAAATACTCGAGCTTGTGGATCAGGATCAGGAAGCCGAGCGCGGTCACACCTACCCACAACGACACCGACAAACCGGCAATCGTCACCGCGGTATTCGACAGCAGATTGCCGATCACCGGCAGCAGGCCAACCACGAAGGTGATCACCACCAGGGTTTTGGCCAGCGGCACATGGATGCCGGCCAGCGGCAGCGCACCGAGCAGCAGGATGGCGGTCAGCGCGGTATTGATCAGGGATATCTTGATCTGCGCGAACACGATGTTGTGAAACGCCGTCGCCAGGCGCTGGCAGCGCAGGCTCAGCGTCGCCGCCAGCGGGCCGACCTGATGTGCCGGGCGCGCGCGGCTGAGCGCCACGATGGCGCCCAACACCAGACCGATGAGGATGTGCACGAAGGCGCGTGCAGTTTCCTTGCCGGCCAATTGCAGACTCCCCGCATGCTTGCGGGTCAACTCCATCGCCACAACCCGCAATTCGTCGACACTGTCCGGCAACCAGCCCACCAGGGTCGCCGGCAGTTGCTGACGCGCCTTGTCCACCAGCGGCATCAACTGCCCCCGCCACAGCTCGGCCGGATTGCCGATTTCATTGCGGAAGAAGCTGATGGTGCCGAGAATCAGCAGCAGCAGCAGCCCCACCACGACTATCCCGAGCAGGGCGACTACCAGTACGCGGGCGCGGTCCCCTGGAACCCGCCGGCCCAGCAGCGGACTGGTGGTCTGCACCAGTTCGTAGACCAGCAGCCCGGCGAGCAACACCGGCAGCAGTCGCAGCCAGAGCACCAGCAACAACATGAGTGCCGCCAGAACATAGCTGGCGATGCGACTGATACGGCGCGGGTCGTGCTGGGGGCGAATACTCGTGGGCATGGAAGCTGCGCGGCGCGATGGGATAGCCAGTCTGTCAGCAGGCCAGGACCTGCGCCAGCCCCGGCCGACATACTGCTGTCGTAAACTCCGGCGATCCTGTGTCAGTGTTCTTTCAAGGCCTTCCCATGCCGTTGCGTCTACCAGCCGTTGTTGCCTCCGCGATCCTGCTGGCGAGTTGTGCCTCGCCGGCACCGAAACCACACTCGGTGCCCAGCACGCCGCTCCCGGCTACCACCGTGAGGGTCGGCACAGCCGCCAACGACAACCTCAATGCCACCGCCTGGACCCAGACCGCGATCGAGCACGACCTGATCTTTCTGCAGACGTATCGCGACGCCCGGTCACGTTTGCTTGCCGCACTGCAGGACAAGCACTGGGACGCTTTGCCGGAAGATGACCGCAAGGCCCCGATCGTGGGGCTCAAGCCTGCGGTGGTGCTGGACATCGACGAGACCGTACTGGACAACTCGCCCTATCAGGCACGCCTGATCCGCAGCGGCGGCGAGTTCAACGAGGCCGACTGGGCCGCCTGGTGCAAGGAAGAAAAAGCCCGCGCGCTGCCCGGCGCAGTCGCCTTCACTCAGTTCGCCGCAAAACACGGCATCGCCGTGATTTACGTCTCCAATCGCGCCAAAGACCTGGACCAGGCCACGTTGGACAACCTGCGCTTGGCGGGGTTGCCGGTATCCGGCCCCGAGGCGTTCCTGGGCTTGGGCACCTACGTCAAGGGCTGCGAGCAGATCGGCAGCCAGAAGAGCTGCCGGCGTCAGTTGATCAGTCGCCGCTACCGGGTACTGATGCAGTTCGGTGACCAGATCGGCGACTTCGTCACCGTCGTGGCCAACAACGCCACCGGCCGCCGGCAGGCGATGGCTCCCTATCGGGACTGGATCGGCAGGCGCTGGTTCGTACTTCCCAATCCGACCTACGGCTCGTGGGAGCCGGCACTGTTCAACAACAACTGGACGGCACCACGCGATCAGCGCCGTCACGAGAAGATCAAGGCGCTACGCTATCAGTAACAAGCCATCTTTATATTGGAATTCAATATGTTAAATGACTAAATAAAAGTATTGCCTCAACTCATTGTGGCCGCTAAAATGGCTCTCGCCACCACCTGCCCAGATGGACCTGCAGCCAGGCTTGGCCATTTCCCTTCCGGCGATGCCGGACTTCCCCGCGAGACCACGGTCCGCGGGTTTTTCTTTTTGCGCTGCCGGCGAGCAGGCCTTGTTCCGTGCCGACAAGCCCCTTACCCTGCCCGATCACGGCGCAGCCGGGCATCTCGCCCTGACGCCATCACGACGAGATCCGCCATGCGCTTTCCCTCTCTCCGCCTCGTCCTGCTGCCGCTATGCGCCAGCCTCGTCCTGGCCGCATGCCATGGCAAGGACGATCTCTCGCAACCCGGCGGCAGCACTCCGGTGGCCGCGGTGCAAGGTTCGATCGACCTGATCAAGGCGGGCGACTTCAACGGCCTCTGGAAACACGCCCTGCCAGCGGCCGACTACGTCAACTTGCGCACCGATTGGAACCGGCAGGCAAAGGATCAGCCGCCGATCACCACGCGGGACCGCGAACGCTTCAAGGCGACCATGGCCACGTTGACCGCACCGGATGCCGAGACCACGTTGTATACCCAATTGCAGCCGAAACTGGCGCAGATGCAGCAGCAGTACAAGGACCAGTTGCCGGTACTGATCAGCATCGCTGAAGCCTTCGCCAAGAGCGCGATCCAACAGAACAAGCAGCTGTCGGCGCCGCAGAAAGGTCAGCTTGGCGACGTCGTCGATGTGCTTGCACCGTGGGCGAAACAGACGCCGTGGTTTGATCAGGCCAAGGCCAAACAGGCGATCGCCGTTACCGTGACAACGGCTCGCAAGCTGGACCTGAAAAGCCCTGAGCAGTTGCATGCACTGGATTTCGACAGCGCCATGAAGAAGTATTCGACCGCCTACGACGGCATCCGCCAACTGCTGGCGATCTATGGACTGTCGGTGGACGACACGCTTGATTCGGTCAAACTGATCCCACTGGAGAACAAGCATGGCCGGGCGGTGGTGAAAATCGACTACACCCTGCTCGGCAAGCCGCTGACGACCGAGTCGACCCTGGTCCAGCAAAATGGCCGCTGGTACAGCGAGGCGATGCTGAAGCAGGTGCGCGAGGCGCACCAGAAGACACTCCACCACCCCAGCGTGCCGGTAGCCAACGCCATCGCCCCGGCACCCGCCAGCACGACTGCCGCGAAAGACTGAACCCCGCAGCCGTTAGAATAGACGGATGCCTACCATTTTCACTGCGGACTCGATCTCCCGGCAGCGCGCGCCCTGGTGGTTCAACCTGGCGGGGCACTTGCTGCAACCCTGGGTGCGGATCCTGCGTGATCCAGTCGAGCCGGCCGTGCTGCTGCAAACCGGCACGCCGGTCTGCTATGTGATCGAACGCGATGGCTTCTCCGATGCGCTGATCCTGGAACGGGCCTGCCGCGAAGCCGGCTTGCCACGACCCTCTCAGGCGATCCTCGGTACCCGTCGTCGTCGCTCGGTGATTGCACTGGCGCGACGCGACGGCTGGGTGTTCGGGCGCATTCGCAAGCGCGCGCCGCACGAGCCGCTGCGGCAATTGGTACGCTCGCTGGAAGGCATGCCAGAGCGTGACATCCAGATCGTGCCGGTGTCGATCTATGTCGGCCGCGCACCGAGCCGGGATACCGGCTGGTTCCGGGTGCTGTTCTCGGAAAACTGGGTCATGGTGGGCCGCTTCCGGCGCATGCTGGCGCTGCTGCTGAACGGTCGCGACACCGTGGTGCATTTCTCCGCACCGATTTCGCTGCGCAGTGTGCTCGACGAAACCGGTGACACGGCGCCGGAGCGCTTCACGCGCATGCTGGCACGGGTGCTGCGAACGCATTTCCACCGCATCCGCGCCGTCGTGATCGGACCGGACCTTTCACATCGCCGCACAGTGGTCGACGCGGTACTGAACGCCGAGCCGGTGCGCAGCGCGATCAACGCCACTGCCGCCAAGGAAAAAATCAGCCACGCCAAAGCCTGGCGCAAGGCCCAAAAGCTGGTGCTGGAGATCGCCGCCGACTACTCGCACCCGATGGTGCGTTCGTCGTCGTTCCTGCTGCGCAACTTCTGGAACAAGCTCTACGACGGCATCGCCATGCACCACTTCGACAAGGCCCGCGCCGCTGCGCCGGGTTACGAGGTGGTCTACGTACCGTGTCATCGCAGCCATGCCGACTACCTGCTGATGAGCTATCAGCTGCACGTCTCCGGCGTCGTGGTGCCGCACATCGCCGCGGGGGTCAACCTCAACCTGCCCGGCATCGGCTCGATCCTGCGCCGCGGCGGCGCCTTCTTCCTGCGGCGCAGCTTCAAGGGCAACGCACTGTACTCGGTAGTGTTCAACGAATACCTGGCACAGCTGATCGATCGCGGAGTGCCGATCGAATATTTCATCGAAGGTGGCCGCTCGCGAACCGGCCGTCTGCTGGCGCCGCATGCCGGCATGCTGGCCATGACGATTCGCGCGTTCCTGCGTGCGCCGCGTCGCCCGGTACTGTTCCAGCCGGTCTACATCGGTTACGAGAAGCTGATGGAGGGCACGTCGTATGCCGGCGAGCTTTCCGGCAAACCGAAAGAGAAGGAGTCCCTGCTTGGCCTGCTGCGGGGCCTGAAGGTATTGCGCCAGCATTACGGCCATGTGGCGTTGAACTTCGGCGAACCGATCGAGCTGAACCCGTTGCTCGATGCCGCCAGTGACAACTGGCGGCATGCCGCCACCGCGTCCGACGCCAAGCCGGAATGGCTGAACGGCGTCACCGACCGTCTGGCCGAGCAGATCCAGATCAACATCAACCGCGCGGCCGACGTCAATCCGATCAACCTGCTCGCGCTCGCCCTGCTCGCCACGCCCAAGCATGCCATGGCTGAAAACGACCTGCTGGCCCAGCTCGCGCTGAGCAAGGGATTGCTGGAGGAATTGCCGTACTCCGATCGCATCACGCTGACCCCGATGAACCCTGCCGGGATCATCGCCTATGGCGAACAGATGGGCTGGATCCAGCGCGTGCAGCATCCCCTCGGCGATGTACTGAGCGTCGACGGGGAACAGGCCATCCTGCTCAGCTATTTCCGCAACAATGTGCTCCACCTCAATGCCACCGCCGCCTGGGTGGCCTGCTGCTTCCTCAACAACCGACGCATGCCACGGGCCGCGGTAGTACGGCTGGGGCGGATCATCTATCCGTTCATCCAGGGCGAGCTGTTCCTGCCCTGGGATGGCCGGGGGTTCGGCGCGCAACTGCAGGCGACCATCGATTTCTTCGTGCGCCGCGGACTGCTCGAATCCACCGACGACGGCCATATGCTGGAGCGTGGCCCGGGACAGGATGACGGCGCCTTCCAGCTCAAGGTGATCGCACGCAGTCTGATCCAGGCTTTCGAGCGCTACTACATCACCATTGCGGCGCTGGCACGGCACGGCCGGCACACCCTCAGTGCCGGAGAACTGGAAACCACCTGCACCCTGATCGCGCAACGACTGAGCCTGATCAATGAATTGTCGGCACCGGAATTCTTCGACAAGGCACTGTTCCGCGGTTTTATCCAGAAGTTGCGCAAACGACGCGTGGTGTGGACCGACGACAACGGCAAACTCGACTACACCGAAGCGCTCGAGGGCATGGTACGCGATGCCCGGGTCATCCTGTCGCGCGAAGTTCGCCATTCGATCCTCAAAATCGCTGGCGGCGACGATGCGGGCGACAAGGAGATTGCCGTCGCGCCGCGCGCGCCTGACGACTCACCCGATGCCGCCAGCGACGAGCTGCATGCGCGCCATGTCGCTGCCGAACAGCACCTCCACGCGCAGCACGGCGCGCCGCGCATCGATGAGGCTACGGACCATGAAGCGGCCACCCCGCCTGCGGCGTCGCTGCGCAAGCCGCCACGCTGATTCCCGCAACAAACCCATCCGGTGACGACGCGGCATTCCACGCTTAAGATAACCGGATTCTCCAGGGGAACCGCTCATCATGACCATACGCCTTGCCCTCGCGCTGACGCTTGCACTTGCCTTGCCGTCGGCCGTTCACGCCCGGCAGCCGTCCGCTGCCAGCCATACCGTCAGCGTTTTGCACTGCACGCACCTGTTCGACCCGGTCGCCGGCAAGCTGCTCGGTGAAACAACCCTGGTGGTGGTTGATGGCCATATCGCGCAGATCCAGTCGGGGGTTGCCGACCCGGCCCGCTACCGCGCCGACGCGCCCGCGGGCAGCGCGTTTTCCTACCACGACCTGTCCGGCCAGACGTGCCTGCCGGGCCTGATCGACGCGCACACCCACCTGACCGTGCAGTTCAGCAAGACCACCTACAGCGACAAGTTCCGCCTCAATCCGGCGGACTACGCGATTCGCGGCACGGTGTACGCAAAACGCACCTTGCTGGCCGGTTTCACCACGGTGCGCAATGTCGGCGACGAGCACAACGAGTCGATCGCACTGCGCAATGCGGTCAACGCCGGCATCGTGCCCGGCCCGCACATCTTCAGCGCCGGCCAGTTCGTCGGCACTACCGGCGGCCACGCCGACCCGACCAATGGCTTCCGATGGGATCTGCAAGGCGATCCGGGCCCGAAGGACGGCATCATCAACTCGCCCGCCGATGCCTGGAAGGCCGTGCGCCAGCATTACAAGGACGGCGCCGACCTGATCAAGATCATGCCCTCCGGCGGCGTGCTCGACGAAGGCGCCAGTTCCGAGAATCCGCAGATGACCCTGGCCGAGATCAAGGCCGTGGTTGCCACCGCGCATGACTACGGCTTCACCGTCGCCGCTCATGCGCACGGCGCCGAGGCGATCCGCCGCGCGGTGCTCGGCGGCGTGGATTCGATCGAGCACGGCACCTTCATGAATGCGCAGGACATGAAGCTGATGAAGGAACACGGTACCTGGTATGTGCCCACCATCATCGCCGGCCAGTACGTGATGGAGAAGGCCAGGGAAGGCTGGTACCCGCCACAGGTCGCCGCCAAGGCGGAACAGGTCGGCCCGGTGATCATGGCGACGGCGGGCAAGGCCTATCGCGCCGGGGTGAAGATCGCTTTCGGCACTGACGCCGGGGTCTATCCGCATGGCGAGAACGCGAAAGAGCTCCAGTACATGGTGCAGGCCGGCATGCCACCGGTATTCGTGCTGCAGGCCGCCACCACGCACGCGGCCGAGCTACTGCACAAACAGGACCAGTTCGGCCAGATCGCCGTCGGCCGCGGCGCCGACATAATCGCCGTGCCCGGCAATCCGCTGGACGACATCAGCGTGATGCAGCACGTCAACTTCGTGATGAAGGACGGCGTGATCTACAAGGAAGGCGGCAAGTCCAGGCTTCTATAAGGCACAGCGCTCGTTATAGAAGCTGGACTTGCCTGCGCATCCGCTCCCGCGCAGGCGAGCGGATGCGCACGTAACGAGCGAGGTATCTGATTGAAACAGCCTTTCCTGTAGCATTGCAGCCATGAACGAGCAGCCCGAGTCCACCTCCGAATCGACCACCCACTTCGGCTTCCGCGACGTGCCGGTCGCCGACAAGCAGAAGCTGGTCGGTCAGGTATTCACCTCGGTGGCGCGCAACTACGACCTGATGAACGACTTGATGTCGTTCGGCGTACACCGGCTGTGGAAGCGCCATTTCGTGGCGGTCAGCGGTGTGCGGCGTGGCGACCGGGTGCTGGATCTCGCTGGCGGTACCGGTGACATCGCCGCCCTGCTCAAGCCGGTGGTCGGCGAACAGGGTGAGGTCGTGGTTGGCGATATCAACGCGGCCATGCTCGGCGTCGGACGTGACCGCATGACCGATCGTGGCGTGGTCTCCGGGCTGCGCTGGGCACAACTGAATGCCGAGAGCCTGCCGTTCGCGGATGCCAGTTTCGACGCCGTCACCATGGCGTTCGGCCTGCGCAACGTCACCGACAAGGAGAAGGCACTGGCCGACATCTGCCGCGTGCTCAAGCCTGGAGGCCGGGCACTGATACTGGAATTTTCCAAGGTGCGCAATGAGGCCTTCGGCAAGCTTTACGATTTTCATTCGTTCAAGGTGCTGCCCAGGCTCGGCCGGCTGTTCGCCGGCGACGCCGGCAGCTACCAGTATCTGGCCGAGTCGATCCGCAAGCACCCGGACCAGGCTACCCTGAAAGGGATGATGGAACAGGCCGGTTTCGGCCGGGTTGAAGTGCGCAACCTCACCGGCGGCATCGTGGCCATCCATCGCGCCTACAAGCTGTAAGCGCCACCTGATACCGGCACAACGGCAACCGCCGCTACGCCATGCCCACCCAGGCCCGATGACCATTGCCATGGGCGCCGCGACACGGGCCGATGGCATACTCGCGTTCCCGTCGCCGGAGTCGTCCATGCGCCTGCTTTCCCTCCTCGCACTCGGCACATTGATGCTGCCGCTGGCGGCCCTCGCGGCCGATCCGGATTCCTATGCGCAGCCCGACCAGGTACGGATAACGCATCTCGATCTCGACCTGACGATCGACTTTCCACGCAAGCAGCTGGAAGGCGTCGCCACCTTGACGCTGGATTGGAAAAATCCGGACGCGCCGTCGCTGGTGCTGGACACGCGGGATCTGAAGATCGCGAGCATCGAAGCCCTCCACGGCAACGGCAAATCCTCGCCACTCAACTACGTGCTTTCACCACCTGACAAGGCGTTGGGCAGCAAGCTGACCGTCACCGCGCCGAACCATCCGCAGCGGGTGCGGATCGTCTACGCCACCTCGCCCGCTGCCACCGGGCTGCAGTGGCTTGGTCCGGCGCAGACCGCGGACGGCAAGCTGCCCTTCATGTTCTCGCAATCGGAGTCGATCCATGCCCGCTCCTGGGTGCCGCTGCAGGATTCGCCGGCGGTGCGCTTCACCTATGACGCCCACATCAGTGCGCCGAAGGATATCCGCGTACTGATGAGCGCGATCAACGACGCCAGGCATCCACTGGATGGCAACTTCTCGTTCGACCAGCCGCATCCGATTCCCGCCTACCTGCTGGCGATCGCGGCCGGCGGCATCGCGGTGAAGGAGACCGGGCCGCGCTCGGCGGTCTATGCCGAGCCATCGGTGGTCGACAAGGCGACGCACGAGTTCGAAGACACCGAGAAAATGCTCGCCACGGCGGAAAAGCTGTATGGCCCCTACCGCTGGGGTCGCTACGACATCCTGGTATTGCCGCCGTCATTTCCCTACGGGGGCATGGAAAACCCCGACATGACCTTCGCCACGCCGACCGTACTGGTGGGTGACAAGAGCCTGGTCTCGCTGGTAGCCCATGAGTTGGCACATTCGTGGGCGGGCAATCTGGTTACCGCTGCCAGCTGGCGTGACATCTGGTTGAACGAAGGGGTCACCACCTACGTACAGGGTCGCATCACCGAGGCGCTCTACGGCAAGGCACTGGCTGACGAGGAAGCCCTGCTGTCGGCTCGTGCGCTGCAGAAAGACATCGCCGACATGCCCGCCAACGCGCAGAAACTGGCCCCCGATCCACGCGGTGTCGGTGCCGATGATGCGCTGTCCGATGTCGCCTACGACAAAGGCTCATGGTTCATGCGCACGCTGGAGCAGCGCTTCGGCCGCCGGGCATTCGACGCCTACCTGAAAGGCTATTTCAACCATTTCGCATTCCAGAGCATTACCACCGAGCAGATGCTCGCCTACCTGAAGCCGCAATTGATCGACAGATATCCCGGCAAAATGCGCTGGGCCGAAGTCAAAGCGTGGGTCTACGGCACCGGCATCCCGAAGGATGCCACGCTGCCCGACTCGCCCCGCTTCGACACGATCGATCGCGAGCGCAAGGCGTTCCTTGCCGGCACCCTGGGCGCCGACGAGATCGAGGCGAAGGGCTGGAACACCCAGGAGTGGATGTACTTCCTCGATCGCCTTCCCGACGTCACCCCGTCAGGCAAGCTCGGCGAGTTGGACGCCACCTGGCACCTCACCGGCACGCCGAATGCGGAGATCGGCATGCGCTGGTACAGCCACGCCATTGCCGGTGGTGACACCTCGGTATGGCCGGCCGCCGCCGCACACATGATCCGGATCGGCCGACTCTACCTCACCCTGCCGCTGTACAAGGCCTTTGCCAGGACGCCGCAGGGCCTGGCCTACGCCGAGCGCGTCTATGCGCAAGCGAAGCCCGGCTACCACCCGCTGACTCAGCAGGCGGTGGAAGCGATCTTCGTCAAGGCGCGCAAGGGCAGCCACTAAGTCATCCACGGCGCGTTGCGCTGCAACGCGCCGTGGGACCGGCTCAACGAAACTCAGGAAACTCCCATGCCACCATCCATCCGCCCCGTCAACCGCCCACTGTGGAAGCAGATGCTGTTCCGCCGGCTCAAGTTGCTGGCATGGCTGGTGGCGATCCTCGGCATCGTGCTTGGCGGCAGCTACCTGTTCGCCCCGCAGTGGCTTATGCGCGCCAACTTTGCCCGCGAGGCGATGGCGGCGCACCTCGAGACACACTCGGTGCAAGCGGGCGACACCCGCTGGGTCTACTACGAGGGTGGCAGCGGGCCAACCATCGTGTTGCTTCACGGCTTTGCCGATCGCCGGCAGGTCTGGCTGGACGTGGCAAACCGGCTGACTCCGCATTTCCACCTGATTATTCCCGACCTGCCCGGTTGGGGAGACTCCTCTCGGCTGCCCGGTGCCAGCTACGACATCGACGCCCAGGCCGCCCGTCTGCAGACTTTTGTGCAGACCTTGCGACTGGGGCGCTTTGTGCTGGTCGGCCATTCCATGGGCGGCGCCATTGCCGGCGTCTACGCCGCCGAACACCCCGAGCATGTGGCAGAACTGGCGCTGGTCGACGCCTTTGGCCTGAAATACAATGAGAACGCGTTCGCGCGCGAGTCGCTGGCAGGCAAGGATCCGTTCCTGTTCGATGACCGCGCCGGCTTTGCAAAGGCGGCTGCACTGGTGCTGGACAAGCCGCTGGATCTTCCGGGGCGGTTTGTCGACGTCCTGGTCGCGCGCAACGTAAAGAACCATGCCTTCATCAAGCACGTCTTCAATCAACTGCGCCAACCATCACAGTATCTCGCCGTGCAGCATCGGCTGGGGCAGCTCGACATGCCGGTACTCGGTCTGTGGTGTCATGACGACAAGGTGATCGATCGCTCGGCATTGGACAGCCTGCGCAACGGCCTCACGCATGCCAGCGCCATCAGCTCCAGTATCATCAGCGGCTGCAACCACATGCCGATGCTGGAGAAGCCGGCGGAAACGGCACAAATCCTCACCGGGTTCGCGTTGTCGCATTGACGTTTGCGAGTGCGGAAAAGGCCGCCCCGGGCTACCGCACAAACGGCGCCGGTCATCTGCGAGTCAGCTTGGGACCGTACATCATTGTGATTTACCGTCGGCAACATGGGACAATGGAATCATGCATGGCACAGAGATTTGCATGCTTTGCCGCAGGACAGTGAACACATGCACCCACCGATGAAACGCAACCTGGCCGGAACGATCCTCGATGGGATCGTGCGCATGTCGTCCACGCGCACCAACTACTGGGCCGAAGTCGTGCTCGACTCGGCCTTGGGCTGCGTACTGGTGGTTGCCGGCTGGCAACATCATGGTAGCAGTCCGATTGGCGCCGTGCTGGCCGTCGTGCTCGGCTTGCTGACCTTCAGTTTTTTCGAATACGTCTTCCACCGCTGGATGTTCCACACCGGCATACCGCTGTTCGAACAAGGCCATCGCATGCATCACGAGCATCCGCTCGGCTACGACTCGCTGCCGTTTTTTCTGCCCGGCGCGGTGCTGGTGATACTCACCGGACTGTGCATGATGGTTGCACCGACCGGCTTTGCGCTGATGATGATGGGTTCGGTGACGTTCGGCTATATCGCCTACGGACTGAGCCACTTCGCAATTCATCACGTGCGCTTCAAACGCCCGCTGCTGCGACGCTGGGCCGGTGCACACCACGTGCACCACTACCACCCCGACTGTAACTTCGGTGTCACCACGCCGCTTTGGGACGTGGTGCTGGGTACGCGCTACGTCAGAAAGGCACGCGAGCTCTGATTCGCAAGCCAGCTGACGATATCTGATGCCGGCAATCAGCACCCTGCCCCAGGCCCTGCCGTGAGAAATCCCCTGCGTCAAACGAAAATGTCATCCTCGTTGTAGGATTCGTGTTACCGCGAGTGTTCATCGCAGAACACCGGATAGCCCATGATAACGAAAGATAACCATGGCTTCCTCGCCAGCGGCGATGAGATGGGTGCCAGGATGCACGCCTACGACTGGGATGTCTCGGCTCTGGGCAACCCCCAACAGTGGCCGGAAGCACTGAGAGCGATTGTGCGATGGATGCTTGCTTCAAGGTTTCCCATGTTCGTACTGTGGGGCGAAAACTATGTGTGCCTCTACAACGACAGCTATATACCGATATTGGGAAAACGCCATCCGGAATCCCTGGGCCAGCCATTCCGGGAAGTCTTTCCGGAAATCTGGCCGGCGGCCCAGCCTCTGGCCCTTCGCGCGAGCAGCGGAGAGTCGCTCTATTTTGAAAGCCTGCCACTGCGGCTCACACGCAACAACTTCGAGGAAGATGCCACCTTCACTTTGTCTGCTGCACCCGTTCGCAATTCGGCCGGTGGCGTCGATGGCATCTTGTGCACCTGTATGGAAACCACCGAACAGTTGCGCGCCGAGGCGAAGCTGCGGGAAAGCGAATCGCGCTGGCGTGGGCTGTTCGACAATATGCAGGAGGGTTTTGTCCTGGCCGAAGCCCTGCGGGATGGCGGTGGCCGCATGGTCGACTTCCGCCTGCTGGAGGTAAATCCGGGTTTTGAATTGCAGACCGGTTTGCGTGCCGAGGACGTGACCGGGCACTCGGCGCGCGAGGTTCTTCCCACCCTCCAGCAAGAACTGGTCGACCTCTACGCAGAAGTACTGGATAGCGGCGAACCGAGGCATTTCGAGATCCATGTGCCAGCGGTCGGTTCACGCTGGTTCGAAGTCCGTGTCCGCAAGGCGGCAGCGGATCAGTTCGCCCTGTTGTTTCTGGATATCACGGCACGCAAAACTACCGAAACCGCCCTGCAGGAAAGCGAGGCCGCATTCCGCGGATTGACGCAGGCCATGCCCAATCACGTCTGGACTTCCGATCCCGACGGCTCACTCGACTGGTTCAACGACCGCGTCCTCGACTACTCCGGGGCGACGCACCAGGCCTTGCGGGGAAGCGGCTGGATCCAGTTAGTGCATCCCACGGATCTCGTGGTTGCCGCCGAGCGCTGGACTCTCGCCATCCGCAGCGGGGCTTCCTATCAGACCGAGTTCCGGCTGCGGCGCGCGGATGGCAAATATCGCTGGCATATCGCGCGGGCCGTTCCGCTTCATGATGAAGACGGTTCAATCAAGCGCTGGATCGGCACCAATACGGATATTCACGATCAAAAGCGCACCGAACAAGAGCTCGCGGACGTCAACAACACGCTGGAAAGTCGGATCGCCCAACGCAGTGTTGAGCTTGAAATAGCCAATGAAGCCCTGCGCCAGTCCCAGAAAATGGAGGCTGTAGGTCAGCTTACGGGGGGAATCGCTCACGATTTCAACAACCTGCTCACCGGTGTCATCGGTGGTCTCGATATGCTCGGGACACGCCTGGCCCAGGGTAAATACGAAGAGAGCGCACGCTTTCTCGAGGCTGCCGCCAGCGCGGCGAAACGGGCCGCAACGCTGACCCATCGCCTGCTGGCGTTTTCCCGGCGGCAACCGCTAAAGCCCGAGGTGGTCGAGGCGGATGTGCTGGTCGGGTCGGTGAGAGATATGTTCCAACGTACCCTCGGCCACCACATCCAGCTTTCCACAAAATCCGCACCGGAGCTCTGGCTTACGCTATGTGACCCGAACCAGCTCGAAAGCACCTTGCTGAACCTCGTCATCAATGCACGGGACGCGATGCCGGACGGTGGCTTGCTCACGCTGCAAACCGCCAACGTGGCCATTGCGGCAGACGAGTTGGTGGCTCCACGAGAACTTGAACCGGGCGAGTACGTCCGCCTCAGCGTGTCGGACACTGGCCAAGGCATGCCTGCCGAGGTGATTCGTCGCGCATGCGAGCCATTTTTTACCACCAAACCGATCGGACACGGCACCGGTTTGGGCCTGTCCATGGCTTATGGCTTTGCCAGACAATCGCGAGGTTGCATCCACATCGAGAGCTGCCTGGACAAAGGGACTACCGTGCGGTTGTATCTGCCTCGTTATCGCGGCGTTCGCGAAACCAGCCCGGCCGGGAACCCACAAGCCGTTGCCACGCGCTCACTGACTCGATCCTCCCGCGCGGTGCTGGTGGTGGAGGACGAACGCGTCATACGCGAGCTGATCCTGGAGGTACTGGGAGAACTGGGGTATACCTGTCTCCAGGCGACCAATGGTACGACGGCGCTTGAACTCATCAACGCGCATGACGTTCCCATGGATTTATTGATCACTGATGTGGGGCTCCCGGACCTCAACGGTCGCGAGGTGGCCAGTCTGGCCCGCACGACAAGACCGGAATTGAAGGTATTATTCATCACCGGTTATTCAGAAGACACCATATTTGACGGATGTAGCGGCAACGGGGACATGGAGATGCTGCCCAAACCGTTCGGCGTGAAGCAGTTGGTGGCCGCCGTGCAGGGACTGATACCGCTCTGACGGTTTTCCGGACTGGCGAAGATCGATACGACCGTTGTAGAGAAGCGCGTCCGTCAACCGAACCAGGACAGCAGGAAGTCATCCATGTCACAGAAAACATCTCGATGCGTACTGGTCATTGAGGACGATGCGATCGTGGCCATGGTCGTCGAGGAAATTCTGCTCGACATGGGTTTGCAGGTGTTGACGACCTCGACGCTCGAGTCGGCGCTGGCGGATATCGAGATAGCCAGCTTCGATGCAGCCATCGTCGACATGCATTTGCGTGGTGACAGCGCCGCCCCGGTGACCCGCGCACTGCTGGCCCGCAAGACGCCGTTCATCGTACTCTCCGGTCTCGATCAGTCCGAATTCACCGCCAGACATCCGCAGATCAAGGCCCTGATCAAGCCGTTTGAAAAGGCGGTTCTCGAACGCGCGGTTCGCGACATGCTGTCGCCCTGATCCTGCGACCCAGCCTCAATCGGCCACGTCGGCCACCAGTCGGTCGAGTTCGGCCTTGAGGATGGCGCCGTGCTGGCGCAGCCAGTCGCGTTGCTCGCGCCAGCCGGGAAACAGGTTTTCGACCTGGGCCCAGAAACGTGGCGAATGATTGCGCACCTTGAGATGGCAAAGCTCGTGGACCAGCACGTAGCGCAGCGCGACCGGTGGTGCCAGAGCCAACGCCAGGTCAAGATTGATCCGATCGCGGGTATCCAGACTTCCCCACAGGCTTTTCATCGGGCGTATCCGCAGCGCGGTCGGGGCCAGCCCCAGCTGCGGTACGTAACCGGCCAGCCAACGCGACACGTCACGTCGCACCTGGCTTTCCAGATGTGAGGCCAGCAGGCCCCGGGCAATCGGCAGTGCCCGGCTGTGTGGCCGCGGGATCACCAGGGTGATCTTGTCAGCAGCCGACTGGATCCGTGGATAAGGCCCCTCCGCCCAGTCCAGGGCGATGCGCTCGCCGCGGAACCGAAAGTCTGTTGGACACCCAAGCCGCAGTGCCGGCAGCGGCTTCACCATCAGGTTCAGCTCATCCAGCTTCTGCTCCAGCCAATCGGCATGACTGCGCAGGAACGCACTGACCTGCGCCGGATGGGTGCCATGCGGATAGGACACTCGCGCACCCTTGGGGGTCACGGTGAGACGCAACCGGCGCGCGCGCGGATGCGCGGCCTTGAGCACCCGAACGGTGCCGCCGCCCGCCATCGCCAATTCCAGCCAATCGCCTTGCAACTGCTGCGCCATCAGTCCACCTGTTGCTGCCCACACGCTGCGCACCAAACCCGCGAGTCGGTTCGGCTGGCGGATCCACTACGACTTGCCCGCCGGATCAACGTGCTTGCCGGCAACTCGAAGTGGAAGTATGTGGGGAAATCAATGGCTCAGCGCAAGGGTTTTTTCATCGATTGTCGGTGAAGGCCCACCGACGTTGCCGTCTCAGCTGTCGCTGGGACGCGGCAAACCGAACCATTCTTCCAGTTTGCCCAGCAGCCGCTCCAGCTCCAGCGTCAGCAGGGCGAAGCTAGCATCCATCTCGGCATGTGCATCCTGCTGACTGTCGCCCAGCTCGTCCATCACCACGTCGAGGAATTTCAGCTTGCGGACGATCAGGTCCTCACCCAGCACGAAGCTGATGCGATCATCGAAGGTGAGTCCCAGCTGAAATACCTGTTTGCCGTTGCGCAGGTGCTCCTTGACCTCCTCGGCATCGAGATCCTGCCGGCGGCAGCGGGCAATCGCGCCGGTTGCGGTCGCCGGGTCGCGCAGCTCGCATTCATCGCCCAGGGCCAGACCGGCCGGCAGGTTGCCATTGGCCAGCCAGTCGGTCATCAGCACCCGGGGACCTTCCTCCGGCGCCAACGGCACCGCCGGAAAGCTGCCCAACGCCTCGCGGACCTGGGTCAAGGTGTTCTCGGCGGATTTTCGGCTGGAGGTATCGAGCACCAGCCAGCCGTTTTTCCGATCGACATAGGCGGACATCCGCGAATTGCGCACAAACGCGCGAGGCAGCAACTCGGTCAGCAGATCCTCCTTGATCCGCTTGCGCTCGCGACCTCCGACCTTGCGCCCTTCTTCCTCGGCGATTTTCTGCACCTTGCGCTGCAGCTCGTCGTTGATCACCGCCGCCGGCAGCAGCTTGTCCTCGCCCCCCACGGTCAGCAAGGTGCACTGCTTGACGCTGTGGGTCAGCGGTTCGCCCTCGCCACGGCCGACCGGCGGGACAAAGCCCTTGGTGAACATTTCCAGCGGACCGCAGGGGCGCAGGCGATGCCCGGCCAGTGCTTCGTCGAGGCGGCTCAGGTCTTCAGCGACGCTGGGGGAAAAGCGAAACAGGGTGAGGTTGCGAAAAAACATGCATTATCCGGGTAAGGTGCTGCCGGGCAGCTGGAGAGGTTGCCGCCATGCCGGCTTGCGCCGGAACGGCGGCCATGAGGCTGTCAGCGGCTGACCGCCGCCACCGCGGCGACCACGGCATCCAGATTGCTGCCATTCAATGCCGCCACGCAGATCCGCCCGCTGCCCAGCGCATAGATCGCGAACTCCTCGCGCAGGCGTTCCACCTGCGGCTTGCTCAGGCCGGAATAGGAGAACATGCCGGCCTGGCGTTGAATGAAACCGAACTGCGGCGCACCCAGCGTGGCCAGCTTTTCGACCATGCCCGCACGCATCGCGTGAATGCGTTCGCGCATCTCGCCCAGCTCGCGCTCCCACAATGCACTCAATTCGGGACTGCCGAGCACACCGGCTACCAGCGCGGCGCCATGCGTGGCAGGGCTGGAGTAGTTGGCACGGATGGTCTGCTTGATCTTCGACCGCAGTCGTGCCGCCTCGTCGCGGTCGGCACCGACGAACGACAGCGCACCCACCCGCTCGCCATACAGCGAAAACGACTTGGAGTACGAACTAGCCACCACGAATGCCTCGATTCCCGAGTCCGCGAACAGGCGGATCGCCGCGGCATCGGCAGCCGTACCCTGGTCAAAGCCCTGGTAAGCCATGTCGATGAACGGCAGCAGGTTGCGCTCCTTCACCACAGCGACCACCTGGTTCCACTGCTCAATGCTAAGGTCGACGCCGGTCGGGTTGTGGCAGCAGGCATGCAGCAGCACGACCGTGCCCGGCTCCAGCTTGCCGAGATCCTCCAGCATGCCGGCGAAATCGACGCCGTGGCTGACGTCATCGTAATAGCGGTAGTCGATCAGCTCGAACCCGGCGGTACGGAACACCACGTGGTGGTTGCCCCAGCTCGGGTTGCTGATCGCCAGCTTCGGCTTGACGCCGGGGATCTGACGCAACAGATCGGCCCCCACGCGCAGCGCGGCGCTGCCGCCGATGGTCTGCGCGGTCGCGACCCGAGCGGCCTCCAGCAGCGGTGCGCCGGCGCCGAACAGCAACTGCTGGGTGAGCCGGTTGTAGGCCGGCAAGCCGTCGATCGGCAGGTAGCTGCGTGGTCCGCCATCGCGCGCCAGCGTCTGCTCGACCTCGCGCACGGCCTTGAGTACCGGCACCTGTCCTTGCTCGTCGACGTAGATACCCACGCCCAGATTCACCTTGTTCGGCCGGGCATCGGCGTTATAGGCCTCGGTCAGCCCCAGGATCGGATCGCCCGGGGCCATTTCAACAGCTGCAAAAAGGGACACGTCAGTTCTCGGTCAGTGGTTGGAAGTAAAGACGGCTAATGATCATCGCCCGGCGTGGCAACGGCAAGCCTTGGAGGTGAATACGGGACATCGGGACCGCCGACCCGGCCCAGCGCCGCGAAATCGAACAGCTGGCGATCGGCGAGCTGCGAGGGTGACACATGACCGAGCGCGCGGAAAATATTCTCGCTGCGCCCGGGCTGAAGCTGCTCCCATTCCGCCAGCATGCGCTGCACCGCCTGGCGCTGCAGGTTGTCCTGCGAACCGCACAGGTTGCACGGAATGATCGGAAAATTCCGCGCCGCGGCATACTCGACGATGTCGCTCTCGCGGCAGTAGGCCAGCGGACGGATCACCACGTGGCGACCGTCGTCCGAGCGCAGCTTCGGCGGCATCGCCTTCAGCTGCGCCTGGTAAAACATGTTCAGGAAGAAGGTGGCAAGAATGTCGTCGCGATGATGACCCAGCGCGATCTTGCTGATGCCATTGTCCGCCGCCCAGCTGTAGAGCGCGCCGCGCCGCAGTCGCGAGCACAGGCTGCACAGGGTCTTGCCAGCCGGTATCACCCGGGTGACCGTGCTGTAGGTATCCTGCTCGATGACATGAAACGGTACGCCACGTGCCTTCAGGTAGTCCGGCAATACCTGGGCCGGAAAACCCGGCTGCTTCTGGTCCAGATTCACCGCGATCAGCTCGAAGCGTACCGGTGCCCTGGCCTGCAGCTGCAACAGGAGATCCAGCAAGGTATACGAGTCCTTGCCGCCAGACAGGCAGACCATCACCTTGTCGCCGTCCTCGATCATGCCGAAGTCAGCGACCGCCTGGCCGACCTGATGGCGCAGGCGGCGGGCCAGCTTGCCGGCTTCGCTGGCCAGGGGATGGGTGGTTTCGACTGACGCTGACATGAACCCTCCATCGGGTGCCGAGGGCGCCTATTGTAGCCGGCTGCCCACCTCGCCTCCGACCTCAGGCATGGCGACCCGACCAAACGGCGCTAGACTAGGGAACTTCGTCGCCGCCACAGCCGTCGCCATTAGCCATGCAGGTTCAGGATCACGCCGAAATCGTCCATCTGCTGGCCGAACTGCGCATGGAGCATCGCGATCTCGACGCCGCCATCGAGCAGCTGGCGGCGGCGCTCGGACGTGACGAACTGCAACTGACCCGGCTGAAGAAGCGCAAGCTGCTGCTGAAGGACCATATCGCACGGCTCGAAAGCAAGCTGATCCCCGACCTGGACGCATGACCCCGCTGCCGCCATGACCGCGCCAAACAGCCCGGAACTTACCATCACACCGACTCGCCTGCAGGACGAGCATGTCGTGCTGGAACCGTTGCGCCTCGATCACGTACCCGCGTTGGAGCGCGCCGCAGCCGACGGGGCATTGTGGAACCTGTGGTTCACCGGCGTACCCGCCCCCGGCCAGGCGATTGCCTATGTCGAAAAGGCGCTGCAAGGACAACATGACGGCACCATGTTGCCGTTCGCCGTGCGCGAAGCGGCGAGTGGCGACATCGTCGGAACCACCCGCTACTACGATTTCGCCGCCGAGCTGCCGCGGCTGGCGATCGGCTATACCTGGTATGCAAAGCGCTGGCAGAAAAGTCATCTGAACACGGCCTGCAAGCGCCTGCTGCTGCGTCATGCCTTCGAAACCGTGCAATGCGTCGCCGTGGAATTCCACACCGACCATCGCAACCTCGATTCCCAGCGTGCGATCGAACGCCTCGGCGCCCACCGCGATGGCGTGCTGCGCGCGCACAAGCGCCGTCCCGATGGCAGCCTGCGCGACACCGTGTGCTACAGCGTGCTGGCCAGCGAATGGCCGGACGTGGACCGCTGGCTGGCGCTGCGGCTGACGCGACCAGCCCAGGCGCGATAGCACCTGGGCTGCTTCATGCGGGAGCGGGCGCAGACCCGCCGGGCGGGGGGGGGTTACAGCAACCGATTGAGCAAACGGTCCAGTCGCGTTCGGTTCAACCGTCCCAGTTGCTTGCGCACCGCCGGCGGATAGTGCCGTGGACTTTCCAGCGCATGGTAGTCGACCAGGCGCGTGGCATGCTGCTGCAAGGCTTCCCATTCCGCTCGATGGCGCGGCCACAGCGCCCCCGAGGGATCACGCAGCAGCAGGCCGTTTTCCAGGTCCAGGGCCCAGGCACGCGGGTTCAAGTTGTTGCCGGTCAGCAAGGCCCTGTCCTCATCGACCAACAAGCCCTTCAGGTGATAGCTGTTGTCACCGTCACGCCACAGGTAGAGGTTGAGCTGGCCGCTGGCCATATGCCGCCGATGGGCCTGGGCAAAGCGCCGCAGGTTGTTTTCGTACATGTAGGGCAACAGCCCGATGGTACGGAACGGCTGCTCCGGCGGGATGTAGAAATCGCTGGCGGTCTTGTCGCCCACCATGATGTGGATCTCGCAGCCGCGGCGCAGCAACTGGCCCAGTACCACGCGTACCGGCCGGGGCAGGTTGAAATACGGCGTCAGCACGATCACCTGTCGACGCGTACTGCGCAGCAACGCCAGCACCGCTTCATTCAGCGCGTTGTCGCTGCGGCCAAAACCAAGCAACGGCGTCACCGCCACCTGGTTCGGCCCGGGTATCTCGCGTGGAACATCGTAGTCGACGTTTTGCAGCTTCTGCCGTAAAACGCGGATTGCCGGCTGCAGTGTTCGCGTCAACGGCACGTCCGCTACATTCAGGCGACACACGGCATCACTGTCAATGAGCTGCGTGAGTACCAGCTCTGCCATGGCATCGGCCAGCCGCCGATGGCGCAGCAGATGATAACGATCAAGCCGATAGCGTCCGTGGGTAGCCAGATACACCTCGTTGAGACTGGCGCCGCTGTACAGCACGACGTCGTCGATCACGAAACCCTTGAGGTGCAACACGCCGAACAATTCGCGGTTCTGTACCGGCACGCCATAGATCGCCACTCCCGGCCCGAGACGAGCGGCATAATCGCGGTACATCCCCGCATTGCCGGCGCACGTCTGCTTGCCGATCAATCCCCGCTGGGCGCGATGCCAGTCCACCAGGATCGAGATTTCCAGCCGGGGATGCCGCGACTGTACGGCATACAGCGCATCGAGCAGCTCGCGTCCGGCGGCATCGTCCTGCAGATACAACGCCGTCATCACGATACGCCGTCGCGCCAGCCCGATGGCCTGCAGCAAGACCCGCCGAAACGCCGCGGGATCGGGCAGCACCTCGATCGCGTCCGCCGGCACGGCAAACGCCGGCAGAGCGTCAAGCCACTGCCGCGAGTTCGGCGTGCGCAACGGCGAGAGCATGCGTCGCGCCAGTCGGGCTGGCGTGCTGGTCAACTTGTTCATGGGCAGGATCGGTTCCATCGCAGTGCCGATCATCGCAGACCGGCCGATCAAAGTGCGACAACCACCTGACCACCTCGAACCACGCAGCGCAGAAGCACGCTGCGGCGTTGACAGTGTGTACGCTGTCGACCTGCAAGAATCAGCCTTTGCACGGGCGTCAGCCGAGTATGCAGTCGGCTCGGAAAACGCCTCGGCGTCCGTTGTGCCGCAACGACTTGCGTCCCCTCACACCCCCACAAGCCACGGAACCGCGCATGCGTCTTGGTGACAAAAACCGTACGATCCATACGCTGTTCGATATCAGCGTGATCGCCAAGGGGCTCGATGGCCTGCTGGAGATAGCCGGCGGCGTGCTGCTGCTTTTCGTCCATCCAGCCCAGATCAGCGGCGTGGTCAGAGCGCTGACGCAACACGAAATCAGCGAAGACCCCCATGACCTGGTGGCCAACCTGCTGATTCACTCGGTACACCATCTTTCCAGCAACACCAAACTTTTCGCCGCGATCTTCCTGCTGTGGCACGGTGTGGTGAAGGTGGGCCTGGTACTGGCCCTGCTGCAGAAACGGCGCTGGGCGTATCCACTGGCGATGGGCGCCTTCGGCCTGTTTGTACTCTACCAACTCTACCGTTACGCCAACACGCACTCGATCTGGCTGCTCGCCCTTTCCGTGCTGGACGTGGCCGTGGTGGTGCTCACCTGGCTGGAGTATCGCCGCCTTCAGGGCACTCGCCACGGGCCTTGAGCATCAAGTCAGCACGGCCCGAACAGGCCTCACAGGAGGCATGTCGGCAACAGGCCGATGGCCGCCGTCAGCCGCCGCCCTGATGCAGCGGAAAGGTCCGCGTGGCAGCGGAAGCCGCTGGGGCAGGCGCCGCCGTCGGCACAGCCGGGGCCGGCTTGCCGGACGCGGCACCACACTGATAGGCGCCCCACGATTGCGACCCGCCCTGCGGATCGCCCAGAGGCTTGATGGTGTCGGCATGCATGGTGCCAGCCTCGTTGCGTGCCATCACCTGCAGCTCGTCGGCCACGGTGATGTTGTTGCGATCGACCGGGCCGACCCGGTCCATCACCGACACGGTGATCTTGCCGAGGTCGCGACAACCGGAAACATCGCCGTTCCAGGCCGTCCGCACGACCTCGCCAGCCGGGTCGAGCTTGATCCCCCAGCTGCAACCGGCCAGCAACGCAACGGGAACGAGCAACAACAGGGTCTTGCGCATGGGGCAGCTCCGCGAGGGCGAGGTGAAGGCTCTTGACCCCGCCATCGTAGCGCGAGCGTGCACGGGAATCCTCAACAAACCCGAAATGTGCGGCCCAGGAGGCCTATAAGATACCGCCCGCTATCGGCGATCGCCGTCAGATACTCGCTACGGCGTTCGATATTTTCACCACTCCGAGGCGGCACCGCACACATCCCGGTATCCGGGTCAGCTGGATACCGGTTTCGCCTGCGGCTTGCCTTTGGCATCGAGCACCTGCACCGGACCGAGCTGCAGGGCACGGATTGGCGCCTCGATCTTGTGCAGATCGCCGACGATCACCCAGGTCAGCTGTTCCGGATGAATGACCTCCCGGGTAGCCGCCTCGACCGCCGCGTCGCTTTGCGCGTCAATCCGCGACTTCAGGGTCTGCACGTAGTCGTCCGGGCGCTGGTACAGGGCAATGCCCTGCAGCGCGCCCATCACCGCCGAGGTGGTCTGGTACTGACCGGGCATGCTGCGTACGTCACCAGCCTTGACCTTGCTGATTTCCGCCGCGGTGAGCGGCTTGTCGCCGATCACGCTACGGGCCTCCTTCAGCATTTCCGCGATCGACTGCGAGGTCTTGTCGGTCTGCACCGGCGCGTAGAGCATGAACGGGCGTTGCCCCACGGCGTTCTGCAGGAAGCTGAAGGCGCCATACGCCCAGTGCTTGTCCTCACGCAGATTCATGTTCAGGCGTGAGGTAAAGGTGCCGCCGAAGGCGCCGTTCATGGTCTGGATCTGCAGATTGTTGGCCGCCTCGGTGGACGGGGCCAGGCTGCCGGCCAGGATCAGGCTCTGCTGCGCACCGGGGCGATCGACCAGATACACGCGCACCTGCTCCGGCGGCGCCACCTTGCCGATGTCCTTCTTCGGCAGCGGGCTGGACGGTGCCTTCCAGTCACCGAATACCGCATTCAGCTGCAGGATGATCTTGCTCATGGTGGTGTCGCCGGCCACCAGGATTTTCAGGTTGTCCGGACGGATGTAGTCGGTCATGAAACGGCGCATGTCGGCTTCATTCAGCGCCTTGATCGAGGCCTCGGTGCCGGAACCGGTAAACGGGATCGCATACGCGTGACCCTTGCCATAGAGCAGCGGTGGCAGGGTGCGCAGCGCGATGCCGATAGGCCGGCTCTTTTCCTGTGCGATGCGCGCCAGCCACTGGCCCCGCAGGCGGCTGACGTCGGCAGCACGGAAGGCCGGGTTGCGCACGATGTCGGCGAACAAATCGAGTGAGGGCTTGAGCTGATCGTCCAGTGCGTTGAGCGTGGCGTTGCAGTAATCCAGACCACAACCGGTGGCGATCAGTGCCCCCAGACGCTGCTTGCGCTTGGCGATTTCGACCGAGTCCAGGTCCTTGCTGCCCTCATCCAGCATCGACATGGTGAAGCTGGAGGTACCGAGCTTGCGACCCTGGTCGGCCGCATAGCCGGCATCGAACAGCAACTGGAGCTGTACCGCCGGCACGCTGTGACGCTCGGCCAGCACCACTTCGACGCCATTGGCCAGCTTGCCGCGCTGCAGGGTCGGGAATCTCAGGTCCGGAAAGCGGCTGACCAGGGGCACGCCTTTGCTGCGCTCGACCTCGCTGGCCACGGTCTTGTAGTCGCCCTTGGGCGACAGTACCGGGGCCGGCGCACCGGGGGCGGCGGCGCGACCGGGCACGCTGGCGGTGTCGGTATCGTCGACCTTGCCCGGGGTCACGGTCAGGGTGTAATCGCCCTTGGCGATCCACTGTCTGCTGACCGCGGTGACACCGGCCGGGGTGGCCGCCATCAGCTGGTTGAAATCTTTCAGGTAGGCGGCTGGGTCACCCTGATACAGCTGGCCCTGGGCCAGGATCAGGGCCTGGGTGTTGACCTTTTCCAGGCCACGCACGAAGGAGGCGCGGATCTCGGTCTTGACGCGGGCGAGCTCGTCGGCAGTGGGGCCGTTCTTGAGAAATTTCCGCCACTCATCGGCGATCGCGGCATCGACTTTTTTCGGATCCACGCCTTTCTTCACGTCCACCCGCAGCTGGAACATGCTCGCCAGCACGTGCTGCTGCAGGTCGACCGAGACGTTGTCGGCCAGCTTGTCCTGGTAGACAAGGCGCTGGTACAGCCGCGAGGTCTTGCTGCCGCCGAGCACGGCGGCGGCCAGCTCCAGCAGGTTGTCGTCGCGGGTGCCGCGGCCGGGCACGTTCCACTCGCGATAGATGCGGGTCTGCGCCACGTTGTCAGTCATCGTGCCACTGGTCGAAGTCTCGCGCGGCGCCACCCACGGCTGCGGCCGGGGCACGCGCGGACCGGCGGCGATGTCGCCGAAGTATCTGATCATTTTCGCCTTCGCTGCCGCCAGGGTGATGTCGCCGGACAGCACCACCACGGTGTTGGCCGCGCCGTAATAGTCGCGGAACCACTGCTTGACGTCGGCCAGCGAGGCGGCGTCGAGATCCTTCATCGAGCCAATGGTGTCGTGGTGGTACGGGTGGTTGGCCGGAAACGACTCGGCCTGGATCAGCTCGTCGGCACGCCCATAGGGCTGGTTTTCGCCCTGGCGCTTTTCGTTCTGCACCACGCCGCGCTGCTCCTCGAGCTGCGGCTGGCCGATCGCACCGAGCAGGTGGCCCATGCGGTCGGACTCCATCCACAACGCCATGTCCAGCGCCGTGGTCGGAACGGTCTCGAAGTAATTGGTGCGGTCCAGCCAGGTGGTGCCGTTCTGGTCGGTGGAGCCGGCCAGTTCGAACGGCTTGAAGTATTCGTCCTGGTGGTTTTCCGAACCCTGGAACATCAGATGCTCGAACAGATGCGCAAAACCGGTCTTGCCCATGGGCTCGTACGAGGAGCCGACGTGGTACCACACGCTGACCGCTACCACCGGTGCCTTGTGGTCCTCGTGCACCACCACGGTGAGTCCGTTCGGCAGGGTGAACCGGGTATAGGCGAGCTCGGGGATCTGCTGCGTCGCGCCAGCGCCGGCCGCCGCCGCTTCGGTGCCGGCCAGCGCCAGGGGCATGCCGCCGGCAAGGGTCAGCAGACCGGCGATGAGCAGGGCAAGTGGTTTTCTGGTCACGGTGAACCTCCTGTTACACGGATGAGACGCAGCAGGCTACCGGTGCGGCGCGGGTACCGCAACTTCTTGCGATGGCGCCTGGGCCGGGGCGGGCGGGCCGCTGTCCGGCTGTCCGCTCAGCCGCACGGGACTGTCCGCGGACGCTATGGCCCTCATGAGTACCGCCAAATAATGTCCGCATAATCAATTAATTAAAAGCATATCGCTGGCTGGCACGGCGCTTGCTGAAGACCCAGCAATGGAAATTCAAACCTGTGCTGGAGACTTGATCATGAAATTCGAAGCAATGATGTTGCGTGGCCTGTTTTTCGCCTGTGTCACCGTCTGCGGTCTGGTGCTGGGCGCAATGCTGACCACCACCCCGAGCAATGTGCAGCTGACGGCGGGCAGTCGCATCACCGCCGCGCTGCAGAGTGCACCGAACCGTTGCGCCCTGCCGCCCGACGGCGTGGTCTGCCCACGCGTCGATGGTTGAACGAGCACGCTGGCCAGCGGCATCGACCCACGTTGGCCGCTGACCAGCGATAATCCACGGATGCTCCATGTCATCCTGTTCCGTCCCGAGATTCCGCCGAACACCGGCAACGTGATTCGCCTGTGCGCGAATACCGGCGCGGCGCTGCACCTGATCCGCCCGCTGGGCTTCGAGCTGGACGATGCGCGGCTGCGCCGGGCCGGGCTGGATTACCACGAATACACCCGCCTTACCGTGCATGACGACCTGGCGAGCTGCCTCGACGCGATCGGCTCGCCGCGCGTGTTCGCGTTCACCACGCGGGCACGGATAGCCCATGTCGAGGCGCGTTTTGCCGATGGTGACGCCCTGCTGTTCGGCTGCGAAACCGCCGGCCTGCCGGGCGACGTGCTGGATTCGATTCCCGCCGTGCAGCGGCTGCGGCTGCCGATGTTCCCGGACAGCCGCAGCCTTAATCTGTCCAACACCGTCGCCGTCGCCGTCTATGAGGCATGGCGGCAGCTCGGTTTCAACGGGGCCGGGAAGTGACGGCGCCGACGGGTGTTCCTGCAGAAACGGAGACGCGAGCTACAATCGGCGGATGACTAGCACCCCGAATGCCCGGTTGCCCCAGCCTTTGCGCCAGCTTGCCGGCCGCGCGCTGGAAACCGCCCTGAATCACACGCTGTCGCTCGACGCGGAAACGCAGCACAAGCTCGCCGCGTTGAACGGGCGCAGCGTCCAGTTGCACCTGCGTGGCGTGGAGTTGGCGCTGGCGGTGACCGTCGAGGGCGCCCGACTGAAAGTCGGACCGCCGCAGCAAGACGATCAACTGCGCGTCGCCGCCACCCCCGGCAGCCTGCTGGCCATGATGTTCCGTCGCGACGAAGACGGTATCGCCCCCGGCAAGGTGGAGATTGCCGGTGATGCCGAGCTCGCCCGCCGACTGGAAAAACTCGCCAGCAAGTTCACGCCGGATTTCGAGGAAGCGTTCTGCCGGACCTTTGGCGACGTCCTCGGCGTACCGCTGGCCAGGGCGATTCGCAAGGGACTTGGCTACGCGCGTGAAAGCGCCGCACACCTCGCCGAAGATGGCGTCGACTGGTTGCGCGACGAGGCCCGTCTCGCGATCGCCCCCGGCGAAGCCGAAGGCTTTCTGGACGGCGTCGATGTGCTGCGCGAACGCAGCGAGCGCCTGGAGTCGCGTATCCGGCGCCTGGCCGCCGGTTTGTCGGACCCCACCACATGACGCCGTTGCGCGTCGTGCCGAGGCTGCTGCGGGTAGCCTCCGTGCTGCTGGCCTACCAGCTCGATGAACTGGTCGATGCGGCCCACCTGTTCCGCCCGCTGAAGCTGTTGCGTCCGTTATTGTCACGCCCCCGTGCCGACATCGCCACGTTGCCGCGCGGCGAGCGCCTGCGGTTGGCGCTGACCGAGCTGGGGCCGATCTTCGTCAAGGCCGGCCAGGTGCTCTCGACCCGGCGCGACCTGGTCCCGGCGGACATCGCCGATGAACTGTCGCTGCTGCAGGATCAGGTCGCGCCGTTCGCCGGATCCGAGGCACGCGCGATTGTCGAAGTCGAACTCAAGGCTTCCATCGATCAACTCTACGCGTACTTCGACACGACACCGCTGGCATCGGCGTCGATTGCCCAGGTGCATGCCGCCACCCTGCACGACGGTCGCGAGGTGGTGGTCAAGGTGTTGCGTCCCGGCATCGACGCCAGGATTGCCCGCGACGTGAAGCTGCTGCGTTCACTCGGTGAGCTCGCGCAGCGCTGGCATCCGCACGCGGACAAGATTCGCCCACTTGACGTGGTGGCCGAAGTCGAGAAGATGCTGGAGAACGAACTCGACCTGCAACGCGAAGGCGCCAGCGCCAGCCTGCTCAAGCGCAATTTTGACAGCGGCGTGGATCTTTACGTGCCCGCCATACACTGGGAGCTGACCTCGGCCCGGGTGCTGACACTGGAGCGCGTGCATGGGGTGAGTTCGGACGATATTGCCGCGATCGACGCGGCCGGTATCGATCGCAAGGCGCTTGCCGCGAAGGGCGTGCGAGTGTTCTACGAGCAGGTGTTTCGCGACAACTTCTTCCACGCCGATGCCCACCCGGGCAACATCTGGGTCGATCCGACGCGGCTCACCGAGCCGCGCTTCATCGCGCTGGATTTCGGCATCATGGGCTCGCTGCCGGAGGCCGACCAGTATTGGCTGGCGCAAAACTTCATCGCGCTGTTCGAGCGCGACTATGCGCGTATTGCGCAGCTGCACGTCGCCGCCGGCTGGATGCCCGCCGAGGTACGACTGGATGAACTCGAGGCTGCCGTGCGCACCGTCTGCGAGCCGTACTTCACCCGACCGCTGTCGCAGATTTCGCTGGCCGAACTGGTGGTCAAGCTGTTCCAGACCGCACGCCGCTTCGAGCTGACCCTGCAGCCGCAGCTGATCCTGCTGCAAAAGACCCTGCTGAACATCGAGGGGGTCGGCCGCATGCTCGATCCCGATATCGACATCTGGGCGGTTGCGCACCCGGTACTGAAGCGCATCCTGCGCGAGCGCTACAGTCCACGCCGCACCTTGCGCGAGATGCGTAAACGGGTTCCCGAATGGCTGCACAGTGCGCCGCAGTTTCCCGAACTGGTACGAGACGCCTTGCGCCAGGTTGCTCGCGGCGAACAGCGCGAACGCAGCGATCCGAAGCTGCTTGGGCTGATGCACGACGAGGCACGACGGCAGCAACGCCTGCTCGCCAGCGGCCTGCTAGGTGGTGCACTGCTGATCGGCGCTGCGCTGCTCACTTCACTCGCGCCAGAATACGGTTTCTGGCCCGCGGCGCTCGTCGCTGCTGCCGGACTGCTGTCCTTCGCCATCGGTTGGCCGCGTTCGCGATGAACCATGGCCATCCTGTAGGAGCGCACCCTGTGCGCGATGCTCTTGCGCCTAACGTCGAGCGAGAGCATCGCGCACAGGGTGCGCTGCTACAAATTCTCTACCAGGACGACGCGCTGATCTCGGTAGACAAGCCGGCGGGCCTGGCCGTGCACCGCTCGAAAATGGTCGGCAACGCGGAGGAATTCCTGATCGACAAGCTGCGCGGGCAGATCGGCGGCAGCGTGTATCTGGCGCACCGACTCGATCGCGCCACCAGTGGCGTGCTGCTGATCGCCCGCAGCAAGGAGATCGCTGCCGCCCTGGGCGAACAGTTCATGGGCCGCGACGTGCACAAGCAGTATCTGGCGGTGGTCCGCGGCTGGCCCGACCCGACCGAGGGCCTGATCGACTACCCGCTGCCCGGCTCGCGCGAGACCGGTCCGCGGCGCGAGGCGCGCACCGGTTTCCGGCGGCTGGCCACGATCGAGGTGCCGATCGAACTCGGTCGCTATCCCCAGCAGCGTTATGCGCTGCTTCTGGTCGAACCGGAGACCGGCCGGTTCCGGCAGATCCGCAAGCATCTGGCGCATATCCACCACCCGGTAATCGGCGACTGCCAGCACGGGCGCGGCGACCACAACCGACTCTACAAGCAACATTTCCACTGCCATCGGATGTTGCTGCATGCCTGGCGACTGCGCGTCACCCACCCGCTGAGCGGGACGCCGCTGATGGTCGAGGCGCCGCTCGACGCCGCCTATGCCGCGCTGCTCGAACGGTTTGGCTGGCCGCTGCCGGCTGAGGCGTGAGAGGGTAATCTCGAAGTGAGCAACGGCTAGCCGCCGATTTTGATTTTCCTCTCACCTCTCACCTCTCACTCCTCACTCCTCACCCCACCCTTTACACTGCTGCCCATGTTGACCGTCTCCCGCGACATCTCGCTGCCCGAGTCCGAACTGGTCGAGCGCTTTCTGCGCGCCGACGGTCCGGGCGGACAGCATGTCAATCGCACCGAGAGTGCGGTGGAACTGCGCTTCGACGTGCTCAACTCACCTTCTCTGCCGGACGACGTGCATGCACGGCTGCTGGCACGACGAGACCGCCGCTTGACCAGCGAGGGCGTGCTGGTGATCCAGGCACGTCGCTTCCGCGACCAGGCGCGCAATCGCGACGACGTCCGCGAGCGACTGGTCGAGATCGTCCGCAGCGTGCTGATCGCGCCGAAGAAGCGGCTGGCCACGCGCCCGACGCGCGGCTCCAGGGAGCGCCGGCTGGTCGGCAAGCAACAGCGTGGCAAGCTGAAGCAGACGCGTTCACGCAAGCCGGATCTGGAATGAGCCGCCCGATCCCCTTGCCGGCGGAACTCCCCGCGCGCATGCCGCAGTACCCCGATGGGCTGCAACGCCGCGTCTGCCGGCTTGTTTTGCGCCTGTGCGGCTGGCACCTGGCCGGCCAATTTCCCGACTTTCCCAAGGCGGTGCTGATAGCCGCACCCCACTCCTCATGGTGGGACGGTGTATGGGGACTGCTGATGAAGGTCGCCGTCGGTGCCGAGATACATTTCATGGGCAAACAGGAGTTGTTTCACGGTCCGCTGGACAGCCTGCTGCGTCGCCTTGGTGGCATGCCGATCGATCGCAGCGCTACGCTGGGGGTGGTCGAGCAGATGGTCGGGCAATTTCAGCAACGCGGGCGTTTCTGGCTCGCTATCGCGCCGGAGGGGACGCGTCGGTCGGTGACGCGCTGGAAGAGTGGTTTCTGGCACATCGCCGACCAGGCCGGCGTGCCGATCATTCCCGGGTATTTCAACTACGCCGACAGGACCATTGGCATTGGCCCATCACTGGTGACGTCCGGCGACATGGAGGCCGACATCGCACGCCTGCGAGCGTTTTATGCCCCGTTCAAGGGCAAGCATCGCAACGCCTGATCGTGGCGGAAAGACGGAAAGGCGGGGGTGGCGGTGTCCGCGCCGGTTGGGAAGTCGGGAAAACTCAGGCGGCCTGCCGCTCGATGGTAGGCGGGCGCCTTGTTGCCGGGCAACGCCCGGCATCAACGCTGGGAATGCCCGGACTCGTCATAGTCGCGATGGGTCAGCAGACCCGGGCGGATCAGATCAATGAAGGCGCGTGCCTCGACACTGAGAAATTTGCCCTTGCGCATCACCACCCCGTAGGCACGCTGTGGAAAGTACTGGCGCATGTTGCGCACCGCCAGGCGGCTGCGGTCGGCCTCGGTGATGCAGATGCCGGTGACAATCGAGATGCCCAGCCCCATCGCCACGTATTCCTTGATCACGTCCCAGCCACCGACCTCGATCGCCACCTGGTACGGCACCTGGCGCTGCTGGAACACCAGATCCACCATCCGATACGTCGACAGCCGCTGCGGCGGCAGGATCAGACCATACGGCGACAGATCCTCCAGGGTGATCTTTTGCATTGCTGCGAGCGGATGTTCCGGCGGCATGATCAGCATCGGATCGTAGTGATGGACGGGCGCCCAGGCGATGTCGTTGGGCACATCCAGCATCGACCCCACGGCAAAGTCCGCCTCATCGGCGCGCAGCAAGGCCAGACCGTCCTTGCCGGTGACATTGGCCAGTTGCAGATGGACCGCAGGAAACTGCTCGCGATAACGGCGCACCAGTTCGGGCAGCAGGTACTGGATCGTCGATGTACCCGCCGCGATGGTCAGGCGGCCTCCGCGCAGACCCTTTACCCGCGCCTGAAAGTCGCGATCGAGCGTCTCCCAACCCTCGACCAGCGGCCGGGCCAGTTCGTACAAGGCCTCGCCGGCATCGGTGAGGTTGATGCGGCGCCGATTGCGCTCCAGCAAAGTGACACCCAGCTCCCGCTCCAGCGCCTGCAACTGCAGACTGATGGTTGGCTGCGACAGATAAAGCGCCTCGGCTGCACGTGTCAAGGTGCCCAGTTTCACCGTGCTCACAAATGCCCGCAGCTGCTTGTGGCGGTTGCCCTTATAGTAGTAACGCCCCCCTTTTCCCACGCCACTCTCAGTAGCAGCGTCCTTTTTTCGTTGCCGCACGGACGTATCTGGGGTTGCATTCAGTTTCGAATCGGACTTTTTCATAAGCTATATCAATAAGATGATATATATATTGGCATAGTCAATACTTTTGATTGAAACATTCACTTTGTCAAACTTCGAATTTCACACTAGCTTCAAATACCTGACAAGACCGGAGCCGATGCCATGGCAGTACCCCGTGAGCCACTCGCAGCCACCCCCGCCGTGATCCGCGCCGAACACCGCGGTTACGAGGACATTCTGACGCCGCAGGCACTCGCCTTCCTGGCCCGATTGCACCGGCGCTTCGACGCAACCCGGCAGCAGTTACTGCAGGCCCGACGCGAACGTCAAGCCACTTACGATGCCGGTGCGCTGCCGGATTTCCGCACCGACACCCAGGCAATTCGTGAGTCGGCGTGGACCGTCGCACCGATTCCAGCCGCGTTGCGGGACCGGCGCGTGGAGATCACCGGCCCGGTGGAGCGCAAGATGATCATCAATGCGCTCAATTCCGGCGCCAAGGTGTTCATGGCAGATTTCGAGGATTCCTCGGCACCGAGCTTCACCAATCAACTCGACGGCCAGATCAACCTGCGTGACGCCGTCAATGGCACGATCGAATTTCGCTCCCCGGAAGGCAAGCCGTATCGCGTCGGCGACAACCCGGCGGTGCTGGTGATACGACCCCGCGGCTGGCATTTGCCGGAACGGCATCTGGCCGTCGACGATGAGCCGATGGCCGGCGCCCTGGTGGATTTCGGCCTGTTCGTGTTTCACAACGCGCGCAGCCTGCACCAGCAAGGCCGCGGCCCGTTCTTCTATCTGCCCAAGCTGGAGGCGATGGAAGAGGCGGCGCTGTGGGATGAAGTCATGGCGCTCGCCGAGACTGAGCTGGATCTGCCCGTCGGCTGCATGAAGGCCACGGTGCTGATCGAGACGCTGCCGGCGGTGTTCCAGATGCACGAGATCCTGCATGCGCTGCGCCGGCGCGCGGTCGGTCTCAATTGCGGCCGCTGGGACTACATCTTCTCGTACCTGAAAACCTTGCGCGGGCACCGTGATCGATTGCTGCCGGAGCGCGGCCAGGTCGCGATGACGGTACCGTTCCTGAAGAGCTATTCGGAGTTGCTGATCCAGACCTGTCACCGTCGTGGTGCCTTTGCCATGGGTGGGATGGCTGCGCAGATTCCGATCAAGGGCGACGAAGCGGCCAACGAGGCCGCCATGAACAAGGTGCGCGCCGACAAGCTGCGCGAAGTGCAGGCAGGCCATGACGGCACCTGGGTGGCACACCCCGCCCTGGTGGCGGTGGCGCAGTCCATTTTCGACCAGCACATGCCCGCCGCCAACCAACTGGACGTGATGCGTGACGACGTCGCGGTCACCCGCGATCAGCTGGTGGCGCCCTGCACCGGCACCATCAGTCGCGCTGGCTTCGACAACAACGTGGAGGTCTGCCTGCGCTATACCGCAGCATGGCTGGAAGGGCTCGGTTGCGTACCGATCCACCATCTCATGGAAGATGCCGCCACCGCCGAAATCGCCCGCGCCCAACTGTGGCAATGGCTGCATCACGGTGCGCTCGAATTCCCCGACCATGCCGCGATCGATTTCGCCTTGTTCGATCAGGCGCTTGCCGCGCATGCCCATCGGCTGCGCGAAAGCACGCTGCCGGGTGCGCGCCGCGTCGACGAAGCGGCAGCCTTGCTGAGTGCATTGACCCATGCCGAGCAACTGGCCGACTTCCTGACCTTGCCCGCCTACGAAAAACTCGCCTGACCCACCTCTCGCAGCAGCGCACCCCTGCGCGAATCGCGCGAGGGCGGCACCTCGCAGCAACGCCCTTACCGGAGCCCCATCATGAAGACCAACCTGCCCACCGCCGAACAGATCACCCTGGACTGGAAGAACAATCCCCGCTGGGCCGGCATCCAGCGCAATTACTCAGCCGACGACGTGATCCGCCTGCGCGGCACGGTCGGCATCGAGCATACGCTGGCCAAACGCGGTGCCGAGCGACTGTGGAAGTCGCTGCACAGCGAGGACTTTGTCAATGCGCTGGGCGCACTGACCGGCAACCAGGCGATGCAGCAGGTGAAGGCCGGCCTCAAGGCGGTCTATCTCAGCGGCTGGCAGGTCGCGGCCGACGCCAACGTGGCCGGTGAGATGTACCCGGACCAGTCACTGTATCCGGCCAACTCGGTGCCGCTGGTCGTCAAGCGCATCAACAATACCCTGCTGCGCGCCGATCAGCTGCACCATGCCGAAGGGGATGACAGCACCGACTGGATGGTGCCGATCGTGGCCGATGCCGAAGCCGGCTTCGGCGGCGTGCTGAATGCGTTCGAGTTGATGAAGGCGATGATCGAGGCCGGTGCTGCCGGCGTGCATTTCGAGGACCAGCTGGCCTCGGTGAAGAAGTGCGGTCATATGGGTGGCAAGGTGTTGGTGCCGACCCGCGAGGCGGTGGACAAGCTCAACGCCGCACGGCTGGCCGCCGACGTCGCCGGCGTGCCCACCCTGCTGGTGGCGCGCACCGACGCCGACGCCGCCGACTTGCTGACGTCGGATGTCGACGCCAATGACCAGGCATTCATCACCGGGGAGCGCACAGTCGAAGGCTTCTACCGCGTAAAGCCGGGCCTGGATCAGGCGATCAGCCGCGGCCTCGCCTATGCGCCGTACGCCGACCTGATCTGGTGCGAGACCAGCAAGCCGAATCTTGATGACGCGCGTCGCTTCGCCGATGCCATCCACGCACAATTCCCCGGCAAGCTGCTGGCCTACAACTGCTCGCCGAGCTTCAACTGGAAGAAGAACCTGGACGACGCCACCATCGCCAAATTCCAGACCGAACTGGGCGCGATGGGCTACAAGTTCCAGTTCATCACGCTGGCCGGTTTCCACAGCCTGAACTACGGCATGTTCGACCTGGCCTACGGCTACGCGCGCCGGCAGATGAGCGCCTTCGTCGAGTTGCAGGAGCAGGAGTTCGCCTCCGCCGACCGCGGCTTTACCGCCGTCAAGCACCAGCGTGAGGTCGGCACCGGGTATTTCGATGCAGTCACCCAGGCGATCCAGCAGGGGCAGTCCTCGACCACTGCGCTGAGCGGCTCAACCGAAGAGGCACAGTTCGCCTCGAAGAAGGCCTCGGCAGCGTAACCACACGGCACGCGTACCTCATTGCGGGAGCACCCGGGCCTCAGCCCGGATGCGCTCGACGAAGCGTCAGGCGTTGGCGGTGTCCGGCGTGTCGGCATTCGCCACGATCGGCTCGCCGCCGCCGTCATCCACCACAAGGCGGTTGCGGCCACCATTCTTGGCGCGATACAGCGCGGCATCGGCGTCAGTGAAAAGTTGATGAAACGCATAGCCGGAGGCAGTACTGTGCGCCAGGCCCAGGCTGGCAGAAACCACCACCTTGGTCTCCGGATCGAGCTTCAGCGTGGCGGCGGCGAGGCTGCGACGGATCCGGGTGGCAATCTCGACGCCCTGTTCGCAGGTACACGCCGGCATCAGGATGCCGAACTCTTCGCCACCGAGGCGACCGAACAGATCCGAAGCGCGCAATTCCCGGCCACAGATTTCAACCACCCGTCGCAACGCTTCGTCCCCCGCCGCGTGGCCGTAGGTGTCATTGATCCGCTTGAAGTGATCCAGATCCAGCGCGACCAGGCAGGCTCCCGCATCGGCCTGGTGCAGGCGCTGCAGTACTCGCCCGGCTTCATGCAAGAAGTGCTGGCGATTGAAGACCCCGGTCAAGCCGTCATGACGCGCCAGCTTCCGGAAGCGCAGCTGGGAGTGCTTGAGACGGAACGTCCACAGGCCGATCACGACGATCACCAGCGCCAGCAGCAGGATATGCAGCCGGCTGGTTTCCTGCGCCTTGCCAGCCAGCTCCTGACGCAGCTCGAGAATCCTGTTCTTCTTGTCCAGCGCCTCCAGCTTCAGCTTCTTGTCCAGCACCTGCTGCCTCACCATCTGGTAAGCGAGCGCGCGCGTCTTGGTGTCGTCCATCGCGGCCTTCTCCTGGCGAACGTATTTCTCGTAATAAGCCAGTGCTGCCCGGTCATGACCGGCACGCTTGTCGATTTGGTAGAGCAGCTCGTAAGCTGCTTGCAGCGGCCAGGTAAAACTCTTCGGGTCGCTCGCTGCCACTGCGGCCAGCGCCGACTGTCTTGCCTTGGCGGCGTCGCCCAAGCTTACATAGGCCTGCGCGAGGCTGACGTGCAAGCTAGCAATATGCGGCTGGAACCCGACTCGCAGAATGCTCGGCTCGATCCTTTTCAGCAGGGCAACCGCCTGATCTGCGTGACCCTCTTTATCCAGCAAATCCGCGCGACTAAGACGCAGCGTGTTGGCGTAAACAGTTTGCTTGTCGGCAAGACACATGGCAATCGCCCGGAGAAGTCCTGGATCTTCCGAGGAAAGCGTGATGACATAGCTTGTCGCATTGATCTTGTATTGATAATTCGCGCATCGGTTTTCGGGAGATGCCTTTGGGGTGTCCAACTGCTGGGCGTACTTCAAGGCTTGATCGAACTCTCCCGCCAGATCGAGCATCTGCACGATCGCGCGCAAAGCCTGCTCATGAGCGTTGCTGTCAGCTACCTGCGGTAGCTCGACCATCAACGTATTGGCCAACTTGAAGGCCTCTTCATAGTGGTGGTTGCGGGACAGCACATTGATTAACAAAGCCGAAGCCTTGGTCACCAGCGCTGATTCGCCCGCATGGTCGATGACGCCGCGCAGGAGCGGTGTGGCCCCCGCGAGGTTTCCAGAATACGCTGCCTGCCAAGCTTCCAGATAGCGCAGATGCCATCGCTGCATCGGGGAAAGCAGGCCTTCATCTTCATGCAGTTGCTTCAGCGTACCCAGAAAACGTGGGTAATCAGTCAATTTCTCCTTTTCAGCCCGAGTAAACCAAACAGCAGGAGTACCTGTGTCTGTCACCTTTGCCAGGACGTTGCCAACGACAAATACGACAAGCCCTGCCACCAGGAGAGCTCGTCGTGCAATGGCGCTTGGTCCAGCTGTTTGCATGTGCCTCTGGCCGCACTAGGACGGGAGCCAATAAACCGGACGCGCCTCGATTCCTTTCACTCTGGCTCTCCAGCGACGCCGTGGTCCTTGTCGTGATCCTCGTCACCGTCTTTGCCGTTGCCATCATCATGACAAGGAGCGTGATTTTGACTCACGTGATTGGGCGTCTTGACGTCCCTGTGACCAAGCTCTTTTGCCAAATGACCGTCGTCGCCTGAGATCGCCGCCAGCTTGAGCGCTTCGCTGGCCTGCAGCCCGATAATGGCCTGCGACAGATCCTCTCCGGAAGCATGGCGCAGCGACGCATCCCGCCCGATGGTTTCCAGCAGCTCAATCGTGTTCGTCATGAATTTCCCCTGTTTTTCGTGGTGGATGAATTACCTCTCCCGCCAAGGCAGATCAAGCCATCCCATGGCGAGAGACACTCCTCGCGATGGAGCGAAGCTGCATATTCTTCACCACGGCACGTCCCCTAACGCCGGCACTGAGCCTATCACGCGCTCATAACAGGCTGTAGCGTAGTCGGCTAGGAGCTTGGGCCGTAGAACCTTTGGATAGCGAGATTGCGCTATCGCCATAGGATGGGTCTATCGGAAGGAGCGCATAGTGGTTCTATGCAAACCTGAGGAGAGACTCAGCCTATGG
>SCSE01000089.1 GCA_004298015.1 Rhodanobacter sp. | reverse complement strand
CACCACGAAGAAGTTCGGTCCCGACCGGGTGGTCGGCTTCTCGCCGATTCCGGCGATGTCGATGGTGTCCTATGCCGCCGGCGCACGGTACCTGTCGTTGCTGGGCGGTACGAACCTGTCCTTCTATGACTGGTATTGCGACCTGCCGCCGGCCTCGCCGCAGGTGTGGGGGGAGCAGACCGACGTGCCCGAATCGGCGGACTGGTACAACAGCCGCTACATCATTGCGTGGGGCTCCAACGTCCCGCAGACACGTACACCCGACGCACATTTTTTTACCGAGGCGCGCTACAACGGGACCAAGACGGTGGCGATCACGCCGGACTACGCCGAGGTCGCCAAACTCACCGATCACTGGCTGCATCCGAAGCAGGGCACCGATGCCGCGCTGGCGTTCGCGTTCGGTCACGTGATCCTGAAAGAGTTCCACGTCGACCACCCGACGCCGTACTTCACCGATTACTGCCGCCAGTACAGTGACATGCCCCTGCTGGTGCAGTTGGAAAAACGGGCCGATGGGCGTCTGGTCCCGGGCCGTTTCCTGCGTGCCAGCGATCTGGGCGGACTGGGTGAAACCAACAACCCGGAATGGAAGACCCTGGCCTGGGACGAGTCGACCGGGCAAATCGTCGTGCCCAATGGCTCGGTGGGTTTCCGCTGGGGTGAGAAAGGCAGGTGGAACATCGAGGAAAAGGACAGCACAGGCCGGGCCACGCGCCTGCGCCTGAGCCTGGCGGACTTCAACGAGGGTATCGAGGCGGTCAGCTTTCCCTACTTCGGCGGCATCGAACATGACCGCTGGACGGCCTCGAAATTCGAGGAGGTACTCGAGCGCAACATCCCGATCCGCAAGCTGCAACTGGCCGATGGCAAGGAGTGGGCGGTGGCCACCGTCTACGACCTGCTGCTGGCGCAGTACGGCGTGGATCGCGGCTTCGGCGGTGGCAACGTGGCCAGCAGCTTTGACGACGACTTGCCCGGGACCCCGGCATGGCAGGAAAAGATCACCGGCGTACCGCGTGCCGAGGTGATCGAGATCGCTCGCGAATTCGCCAGCACGGCCGCCAAGACCAACGGCCGCAGCATGATCATCGTCGGTGCCGGCATGAATCACTGGTTCCATAACGACATGAACTACCGTGGCCTGATCAATATGCTGATCATGTGCGGTTGTATCGGCCAGACCGGTGGCGGCTGGGCGCATTACGTGGGGCAGGAGAAGCTGCGACCGCAGACCGGCTGGATACCGCTCACGTTTGCGCTGGACTGGAGTCGCCCATCGCGGCAGATGAACGGCACCTCGTTTTTCTACTTCATGTCCGACCAGTGGCGCTACGAAAAACTGGAGATGAAGGAGATCCTCTCGCCACTGGCCGACCCCGAGAAGTACAGCGGAAGCCAGGCCGACTTCAACCTGCGCGCGATCCGCATGGGCTGGTTGCCGAGTGCGCCGCAGCTGGACCGCAATCCGCTGCACCTCGTGGCTGCCGCCGAGCAGGCCGGACAGACGCCGGCCGACTACGTGGTCGAGCAGTTGCGGCAGGGCAAGCTCGACTTCGCCTATGCCGACCCCGATGCGCCAGAAAACTTCCCGCGTGCCATGTTCATCTGGCGCTCGAACCTGCTCGGCTCGTCCGGCAAGGGCCACGAGTACATGCTGCGGCACCTGCTCGGCACACGGCACGGCGTGCAGGGCAAGGATCTGGGCGAACTGGGTGCGGTCAAGCCGGAGGAGGTGAAGTGGCGCGACGAGGTGCCCGAGGGCAAGCTCGACCTGCTGGTCACGCTGGACTTTCGCATGTGCACCACGGCGCTGTACTCCGACGTGGTGCTGCCGACGGCCACCTGGTACGAGAAAAACGACCTCAATACCTCGGACATGCACCCGTTCATCCATCCGCTGTCCAAGGCGGTGGACCCGGCGTGGGAGTCCCGCAGTGACTGGGCTATTTTCAAGGGTATCGCCCACGCCGTGAGCGCGATGGCGCCCGGCGTGCTCGGGGTCGAGCAGGACGTGGTGCTGGTACCGACCCTGCACGACACGCCCGGAGAACTGGCGATGCCGCTGGACGTCAAGGACTGGAAGAAGGGCGAGTGCGAACCGATCCCGGGCAAGACCATGCCCTCGATCACGGTGGTCGAGCGCGACTACCCGAACCTGTACAAGAAGTTCACGTCGCTGGGCCCCCTGCTCGACCAACTGGGCAACGGCGGCAAAGGCATGCACTGGGACACCAAGGACGAGGTGGCCTTTCTTGGCCAGCTCAACCACACGGTGACCGAGGAGGGCGTCAGCAAGGGTCGCCCGCGGATCGACAGCGCGATCGACGCCTGCGAGGTGATCCTGCATCTGGCCCCGGAAACCAACGGCCATGTGGCGGTCAAGGCATGGCAATCGCTGAGCGAGTTCACCGGCCGCGAACACGCCCACCTGGCGATCGGCAAGGAACACGAGGCGATCCGTTTTCGCGACGTCCAGGCGCAGCCGCGCAAGATCATCTCCTCGCCGATCTGGTCGGGACTGGAGGACGAGCACGTCAGCTACAACGCCTGCTATACCAACGTGCACGAGCTGATTCCCTGGCGCACGCTTACCGGTCGCCAGCAGTTCTACCAGGACCACGAATGGATGATCGCGTTCGGCGAAGGCTTTATGAGCTACCGCCCACCGGTCGATACCAAGACCGTGACGCCGCTGCACAACAAGCGCAGCAACGGCAACCGCGAGATCCTGCTGAACTGGATTACGCCACATCAGAAGTGGGGCATCCACAGCACCTATACCGACAATCTGTTGATGCAGACGCTGTCGCGTGGCGGGCCGATCGTTTGGCTCAGCGAGGACGACGCGCGCGACGCCGGGATCGAGGACAACGACTGGATCGAGCTGTTCAACATCAACGGCGCCATCACCGCCCGCGCGGTGGTCAGCCAGCGCGTGATGCCGGGCATGGCCATGATGTACCACGCACAGGAACGCATCCTCAACATCCCCGGCTCGGAAATCACCGGTACCCGCGGCGGCATCCACAACTCGGTGACCCGTGTGGTACTCAAGCCGACCCACATGATCGGTGGCTATGCGCAACTGGCCTACGGCTTCAACTACTACGGCACCTGCGGCACCAATCGCGACGAGTTCGTGATCGTGCGCAAGATGGACAAGGTCGACTGGCTCGATGATGAGCCTGTGCCTGCCATCGCCAAGGAGGTGGTGTGATGAAAATCCGTGCCCAGATCGCGATGGTACTCAACCTGGACAAATGCATCGGCTGCCACACCTGCTCGATCACCTGCAAGAACGTGTGGACCTCGCGCGAAGGTGTCGAGTACGCCTGGTTCAACAACGTCGAAACCAAGCCCGGCATCGGTTACCCGAAGGAGTGGGAAAACCAGGACAAGTGGAATGGTGGCTGGGTGCGTACCCGCGCCGGCAAACTGATTCCGCGCTCCGGGGGACGCTGGCGGCTGCTGTCGAAGATCTTCGCCAACCCCGACTTGCCGCAGATCGACGATTACTACGAGCCGTTCGACTTCGACTACCAGCACCTGCACGAGGCACCCGAAGGCCAGCACCAGCCTACCGCACGCCCGCGTTCGCTGATCACCGGTCAGCGCATGCAGAAGATCGAATGGGGCCCGAACTGGGAGGAGATCCTCGGCACCGAGTTCGCCAAGCGCGCCAAGGATCGCAACTTCGATTCGATCCAGAAGGAAATCTACGGCGCCTTCGAGAAGACCTTCATGATGTACCTGCCGCGCCTGTGCGAGCACTGCCTCAACCCGGCGTGCGTGTCGGCCTGCCCGTCCGGGGCGATCTACAAGCGCGAGGAAGACGGCATCGTGCTGATCGACCAGGACAAGTGCCGCGGCTGGCGCATGTGCGTGTCGGCTTGTCCGTACAAGAAGATCTACTACAACTGGAAAAGCGGCAAGTCCGAGAAGTGCATCTTCTGCTACCCGCGCATCGAGATGGGCGAGCCGACCGTGTGTGCGGAAACCTGCGTGGGGCGCATTCGCTATCTGGGCGTGATGTTGTACGACGCCGACCGCATCGAGCAGGCCGCCTCGGTACCGGCGGAGAAAGACCTGTACCAGGCTCACCTGGACATCTTTCTCGATCCGTTCGATCCGAAGGTGATTGAAGCCGCACGCGCCCACGGCGTCCCCGACAACTGGCTGGACGCGGCCAAGGCATCGCCGGTCTACAAGCTGGCGATCGACTGGAAGCTGGCACTGCCGCTGCATCCGGAATATCGCACCTTGCCGATGGTCTGGTACGTGCCGCCGCTGTCGCCGATCCAGTCCGCCGCCGAACGCGGCCGCGTGGGCATGAACGGCGAGTTGCCGGACGTGGCCTCGCTGCGCATCCCGGTACGCTACCTGGCCAACATGCTCACCGCCGGCGACGAAGCACCGGTCGTGCGCGCGCTGGAGCGGATGATGGCGATGCGCGCATGGCGTCGTGCCCGGAACGTCAACGGGGTCGAGGACCTGGCGGTACTCAAGCAGGCCGGTCTCACCGTCGCCCAGGCCGAGGAGATGTACCGCTACCTCGCGATCGCCAATTACGAGGATCGCTTCGTGATTCCCACGGCACACCGGGAATACGCGAACGATGCCTTCGGCGAGCGCGGTGGCTGCGGCTTCACCTTTGGCAACGGCTGCAGCGGGAATAGCCCGGCCGACCTGTTCAGTCAGCGCAAGACGACGACGTATGCCGTGCATCCAAACCGACAGGAAAAAAATGAGGTGAACCCATGAGCCTGCTCAAACTGGTCAGCGTGTTGCTGGACTATCCGCAGGACGAACTGTGGCAGCACGGTGGGGACCTGCTCGAGGCGGTGAACGCGCCGAGCCTGCCGACGGCGCGTCGCGCCGAGTTGACGGCGTTCGTGCAGGCTCTGCTGGACACCGATCCGCTGACCGCTCAGGACACCTGGCTGCAGACCTTCGACCGTGGCCGGGCCATGAGCCTGCTGCTGTTCGAGCATATCCATGGCGAATCCCGTGACCGTGGTCAGGCGATGGTCGATCTGATCGAGGCCTACCGCAAGAACGGTTTCGAGCTGGCGGCCAAGGAGCTGCCCGACTACCTGCCGCTGCTGCTGGAATACCTGTCACAGCGTCCGCAGGACGAGGTCCGCGACTGGCTTGCGCACATCAGCCATATCGTTGGCATGCTCGCGGCGCGTGCGGGTGAACGCGCGAGCCCCTACAGGGTGTTGTTCGAGGTTCTGGTGGAACTGGCCGATGCCAAGCACGACTTCGAAACACTGCGCCAGCGTGCCCGCGAGGAACCGCGTGACGACACTCCCGAGGTCATGGATCAGCTGTGGGAGGAAGAAATGGTTCGATTTGGTACCCAAGCCCCGGAGGACGACTGCCAGCCGGCACCTCGCCGGCCCGCCCCTTCCACTGCCACCCCCCAGGTGCAGCCATGAACTACCTCAACCAATTCGCCTTTCAGATCTATCCGTACATTGTCATGGCGGTGTTTTTCATTGGCAGCTGGGCTCGCTTCGATCGCGCCATGTATACGTGGCGTACCGGCTCCAGCCAATTGCTGTCCCATCGCGGCATGCGCCTGGGCAGCAACCTGTTCCATATCGGCCTGTTGATCATTCTCGGCGGCCATCTGGTCGGACTGCTGACCCCGCATGAGGTCTATACGCTGGTCATCACGGCCCCACAGAAACAGGTGCTGGCGATGGTGGTCGGGGGACTGGCCGGGGTGCTGTGTTTCGTCGGCATCAGCATCCTGCTGGTGCGTCGGCTGACCCAGCCTCGTGTGCGCGCCACCGGCACGCTCGGGGACACGCTGGTCCTGATCGTGTTGTTCGTCCAGCTGACGCTTGGCCTGGGCACGATCCTGGTGTCATCCCATCACCTGGATGGCGGCGAGATGGTCCTGCTGGGCGACTGGGCGCAGCACATCGTCACCTTCCGCCCCGGGGCCGCCGCCTTCATCGCCGGTGTTTCGTGGATCTACAAGGTGCATGTGTTCCTCGGCATGACGCTGTTCCTGATCGCACCGTTCACCCGACTGGTGCATGTGTGGAGTATTCCGGTCAGTTACCTGTGGCGTCCCTACCAGGTGGTGCGCAAGCGTCAGGCGACATGGCGTTACGGGCCGCGGGCATGAGCATGCACGAGACCAAGCCAGACCTGCGGCCTATCCCGCTGACCATCATCGGCTCGAGCAAGCCCGTGATGCAGGAAGCGCATGACCATCAGCAGGACGCCAAGGGCGAGGGTCCTCGCACACTGGGGCAACCCGCACCGTGCTACCTGTTCGTTGGCGATACGCCGATCAGCGAAGCGCTGATCGCGCAGGAGATGCAGTATCACCGCGCCATCACGCCGGAACGCTCCCGCGCCGATGCCGCCCGTGCCCTGGTGGTGCGCGAGCTGCTGCGGCTGGAGGTACGGCGACTCGGCTTGGACGATGAGGTTCAGACCAGCGACCAGGAGACCTTCGAGGAAGCCAGTATCCGGGTCCTGCTGGAGCGCGAGATCGAGGATCGAGTACCCAGCGAGGACGACTGCCGGCGCTACTACGCGCAGAATCGCGAACGTTTCAGGGAGCCCGACCGGATCCGCGTACGCCACATCCTGCTTGGCGCACCGGCCGACGACGTCACCGGGCGCATTCGCGCCAATGCCGAAGGTGAGCGACTGATCGGCGAACTCAAGGCCAATCCGGTGTTGTTTGCCGATTTTGCCATGCGCCACTCCGACTGCCCCTCGAAAGAGCAGGGCGGCGAGTTGGGCTGGCTGCAGCGCGGTCAGACCACACCCGAATTCGACCGGCAGATTTTCCGCCTTCGTGAAGGTCTCGCGGCGTTTCCGGTGGAATCGCGTTGGGGCTACCACGTGGTCAGCATTGACGAAGTCCAGCCGGGGGAGGCGCTGGACTTCAACGCCGTGCGAGCGAAGATCTCCGATTATCTGGAACTGCAGGTGCGCCAACGCGAGCTGCAACATTACCTGCTCGGACTGAAGGAACGTTACGAAGTACGCGGACTTGACGAGATCGAGGCACTCGCAACGACCTGACCGACGGCTTTGCGGAGTTGCCGTAACCGCTGCGGTTCTCGCAAGGCTGCGGAGATCACCGCCCACCTCCTACGGAAACCGCAACATGCCAGATCAGGGTAACGTATCAAACGACGAGCAGCAGCGCACCCTTGGGGTGGATACCTTTGTGTTCACCGTGTGCTTTGCGGCCGGGCTGCTGTTTTTCAGCATCGGCATCCTGATCGAGCAGCAGCTCGGAGTGAACGACACCGGGCTCGGACTGCTGATTGCCACCCGTGTGCTCCCCGACCCACTGACCTGGACCGCCAGCTACCCCATTTTTTTGCTGGCGGCTCTTTTCATGGGTCTTGCCATGGGCCCGTTCCCGCCAGGTATCACCTCTGTCGCCAGCTGGTTTCCGGCTCGGCGCCCAGGGACCCGCCTTAGGTATCTTCTGCGCCGACAACGTGGTCTCGGCGGTGACCAGCCTGCTCACACTGACGGTGATGGTGGCGTGCGGCTGGATGGCGGTCGCGTGTATCTGGTCTGTGGGCCTGGCGCTGGCGACAGTGATCTTCTACCTGTTCAGTAACGAAGAACCCTTGTTCGTGGCACGACGCAAGTCGGATGCCAGATCGATGCCATTCCTCAGACAGATCGAATCGCCGAGGAATCTTCAAATGGGGCGATTCTCGCTGTACTGCTTTTTCGCGCTCGGTGGCTGCATGACGCTGGCGTCGTGGTTGCCCCGCGTCCTGATCGATGCCTACGGGCTCGACATAACGACGACGGGCATGGCCGCCGCCTTCTATGACGCTGTCTGCCAATCTGCTCCAAGCCGGCGGCGGCTGGTTGTCGGATCGGAAGGGCGCATGCCGTGTGATGTACTGGACGTTCCCTGTGGCCGTGTCGTGCACCCTATTGCTGTCCTACCCGAATGCCCCATACGCGGTGAAGGGCATTCACAGCGGCATCGGCTTCCGCCAGGCGCCTGGCGTGGTTCCGTTCATCATGCTGGTGTTCGTGCCGGGTTTCTTCATGTCGCCGGGCAAGGCTGCCGTGTACAAGCCTATTCCCGTCTACAACCCGACTCCTGCCGGCGGCATGGTAAGCCCGACCGGCGGACGGGGCGGCGTCAGCCTGCCGATCGCCTTCGGCGCATTGAATGATTTGATCGGGTTGTGGACCAGTGCTTCATGTTGTCGTTCGTATTGGTCGTCTGTACACCGGTGTGGATACATTTTGCGATATGGGGAATGGAACGCAGGGAGCTCCCGCACGTCGAACACCTCACCGCCTTGCCGGAAATTGTGGAGGCGCAAGAGCGATTGTGATCGCATTCATACAACCTATCGTGATCCATCCGATCGACACGGTGACGCATCACCGTCAGCGATCATCGTGTTGGCGCGGGTCCTGATTTCACCGGGTGGCGGTGAACCGGGGCACCCGTCACCTTATGAAAACCGGCACGGGCGGTCAGGGAAAGATTGGCGATCGATGCAAGGGGACCAGCACGTGACGGCACCAGTCCACCCGCCATACGCCGCCAACTCTGTGCACAAACAACGGGGGCGACGTGTACTGAGGGCCACCCCCTCCGAGGGGCCTCGACCGTGAGCCTCATGCGGCAACGGATGGCTCACGCCATCGAGGATCTGGCCGAACTGTCGCCAGCCAACTTCGCCATGGTGATGGCGACGGGCATCATTTCCATCGGCTTGCATCTGCACGGCTGGGAGCTGTCCGCGCAAATCCTGTTCTGGCTGAACCTGCTCGTCTGGGTGGCCTTGTGGGCGTTGACCGTATTGCGCCTGATCTACTACGCCCGACGCTGCGGTGCAGACCTGATCGACCACCTGCGCGGCCCCGGCTTCTTCACCATGGTTGCCGCCACCGCCGTACTCGGAAGTCAGGTGGTGGTGCTCGAAACCGGTTTTCACGACGCCATGCTCCTTCTGGCGATGGCGGCCGTGCTGTGGGTCGGCCTGACCTATACGATCTTTACCGCCTTCACCATCAAGGAGGATAAGCCAGCCCTTGACCGCGGGATTACCGGGGGCTGGCTGCTGGCGGTAGTGGCCACGCAGTCGCTGGCCGTGCTGAGCGCGTTGATCGCCGCACACATCGACCAGCCATGGAAGCTGGAACTGAATTTCCTCGCCCTGTCGATGTGGTTGTGGGGCGGCATGTTGTACATCTGGATGATGTCGCTGATCTTCTACCGCTACACTTTCTTCCATTTCTCACCCGATGACCTGGCGCCGCCGTACTGGATCAACATGGGTGCGATGGCCATTTCCACCCTGGCCGGCTCGCGGCTCGTGGAGAACACGCCAGATGCACCATTCCTTCATTCGCTGTTGCCGTTCCTGAAGGGATTCACGGTGTTCTACTGGGCGACCGGCACCTGGTGGATACCGATGCTGGCGGTGCTGGCAGTGTGGCGCTACGTCTACAAACGCCTGCCGCTGACCTACGACCCGCAGTACTGGGGTGCCGTTTTTCCGCTGGGCATGTATGCCGTCAGCACGCAGGCGATGTCGCAGGCACTGGGTCTGGGTTTCCTCGACTGGCTGGCACCGATCTTCCTGTGCATCGCGCTCGCGGCATGGGCGATGGCATTCGCCGGCCTGCTTCGTCGTGTACTGCGTTACGTGAAATAGACTTCGTCGGAACGTGGTCGGTTAACGGATCTGGCGTCTCTTTTCGCTCGTCACTGGGGGCTTCCGCCATGGACACTTCATCTCGAGCGCGGAAAAAGCGTGTGTTGCCATCAGCCCGATACGCCTCGGCAAGACAGTATATGCAAGGGTGGTGGCGTGCTTACGTCAACCAATGGCGAAGGTACCGGGATGAACGTCCGTGAGGAGACCCTGAGACCGGGACGGTCATTCAATGGGGCGGCGTATGCATCGTTTCTGCGCAGAATGCAGCACGCAGATTGGAATCGGCGTGGAGGTGCTGCTCATGTGTCACGGGCCAGCGCAATGCAATCAGCGACGGTGGCACTCGACCGGCGTTGGCAACGACATCGCTGCCTGTGACAATTGATACTCGTGGAGTGGATGTTCCGGGCTCGTGCGTCATGGTAGCTTGTGCGCTCGTCCATACCCGTGTGCATCGTCATGCTGACCAGCTTCCAGGACCTTCTCGCCGCTGCGCACCGGCAAACGGAGCCACAACGGTTATTGCTGGCATTCGCCAAAGCCGAGTTGCCCGATGCCGCCACCACCGCTCAGCGCGAGCGCTTCGATGCACGCGAAGGCGGCACGCTCTCGCCGGTCCTGTGCGTGGACAAGGCACCAGTGGACATTGCCAATTTTAAGACGCTGGTGGAAGAGTCGGCCCGCACCGGCATGGACTGGGACGTTGTCTTCGTGGCGAGCCTGTCAGGTCGCGCAGGCGTAGCGCCGGGCCCGGACGAGGCCGCCCAGCCGCTGAGGTTCATGGTAAACGCGATCAACAACGGACGCGTGGCCGAGTTTGCGGCGTTCGATCGCCTTGGCAACGTGTTGCAGTTCAGCTGAATTAGTGCACCAGTTGCAGTTCAAGAAAGAACACCAACAGCACCGTGTTGATCCCCCAGGCGACCGTCAGTGCCCTTGAGATCAGGCCATAACGCCGATCCGCGGCGTTTGGTGCCGCAAGCCACACTGCGCGGACGATCCAGGCGGTAAAGACCAGCAGGAAAACCAGCAGGCTGCGGACGAGATTGACATGCGATCCGGCATACATCATCCCCAGCACGGCTGCCCACAGCAGGTTGCTGGGGATCACGCCGTACAGCCAGAAGATCCGCCACAGTGGGGTGCGTTCCGCCCAGGCCATCACTTGCGTTGTCATCGTCATTCCCCGTCAAGTTCTCCCATGAAAGATTAGCAGCAATCCTGAAGATGCAGCCAATTCAAGCCCACTCAACATTCAAGCACGCACGTTGACCGGGAATCCGCAAGACAGGACGACACAGAGCAGTCCGATCAGCGACATGGGCGCGCAGCGATCGTGGACCCGGCTTGGATTCGCCCTCAGCCAGCACCCGTTCACGGAGCCATCGGGAACTGCCTGGCGATTCATTCAGCATCGTATTGCTGCGGCAACAAGTCGCAGCTCCAGGTACGCTCCTAGCACGTCTTCGCGGTGGTGACGCGACGGTGGGATTCACCCAGGTCCGCTATCGAGGCGTGGACAAGAACGCCAACCGCAGCTTTGGGGCCTTCGGATTGGCCAACCTGTACCTGGCGCGCATCCGAACATCTGCATGACGAGCCTTCGAGGGCCAACAATGCGCATCAAGGCGCGATAACGGAAAAACAGAAGCGTAAAACCGCGATCCACCTGTCTGATCAGGGGCAAAACCGATCAGACCTGGAGGTTGCTGGATTGCGACGGCCTGTTCAGCGTTGCCTTAGGATTCCAGCGATTCCCGCGTACAGCCCGAGGCCGGTAGTCAGCACGATCGTGATGGCAACTAACGCAGCGTAGGCACCCTTGAGTCGATGCGCCTCAGGCAACGCCCGCCGCGCCAACATGAAGAGGAAACCGAGAACGATCGGTAGCAGTAAGGTATTCATCACCTGCACACCCACGCTGAGCTTGACCAGATCGACACCGGAGGCGACCAGCAGTCCGCCGAGAACCAAGGTCAGCATGTAGACCATATAGAACCAAGGCGCTTCCCGCGGGCTCTGCGCGAGAGAGTGATTGAAGCCCATGATCTCTCCCAAGGTACGAGCAGCCGTGAGAGTGACCACAATCGTGGCGACCAACGAGGCACCGATCATGCCCAGTGCAAACATCGTGGTTCCGTTCAGCTTGCCAAGGACGGGGGTGACTGCTTGCGCGATCTGCTGCACTGTGTCCAGCGATTGTCCCGCTCCGGCACGACCGATGGTTGCCGCTGTAGCGACCAGCACGGCACCCATGATCAGTTGGGTGACCACCGACCCTATCGCGGTCTCCCAACGCGCGGCGCGCAGGTCGGCGACCACCAGGCCCTTCTCGACCACCGCCGATTGCTGATAGAAAACCATCCATGGCATGATCACCGCACCGATATTCGCGGCAACAAGGTACAGGTAGTTCGTGTCCGCGAAGGGCATCTCAAAGGCTTGGGCTATCACGGTATGCACGTCCGGCTTGGCCTTGAACGCCACGAACAGGAACACACACTCAAACAGGCCCACCGCCAGCGCGATGCGTTCGACGGTCAGGTAGGACCCCTGGATCGCCATGATCGTAAGGCCGACGACCACGATGGTCATGCTGAGCCAGCCCGGTATGCCGATGAGTGCCCCGACCCCGGCGATGCCGCTCAACTCTGTGATCAGGGCGCCTACGCAGGCAACCAGCAGGGTCGACACCGATACCCATGCCCAGCGGGCACCGAAATGCTTGCGGATGGCATAACCATGTCCGTGGCCGGTCACCACGCCGAGGCGAATCGTGAGTTCCTGCACGATAAACAGGATCGGTATCATCACCGCCTGCAACAGCAGCAGACGGTAACCCGACTGCGCGCCACTCTGCGCTGCGGTAATGATGCTCCCCGCATCGGTGTCGGCGAGCATCACCACGATACCCGGACCCGCCACGGCTGCAAATCTGGCCCACGGCGCGCGACGGCGAGTCGGCATGTCAGGAATGACGTCACTCACGGGCGGGTCAGCCCAGTTTGCCGCCTACCCGTGGAGCCAGGCAGATACTGTCCGGGTGCCGTATCCACAGCGACAAGATCGATGCCAACGTGACCGGATCGATCAGATAACCCAGCGGCATCCGGGCCAGAGCTGGCCGCTGCAGCCACGGCAAGTGGAAGAGCCTTGCGTCCACCACTACCTGGCAGCCTGTCGGGCGTTGCTCGGCCGGCCTGCGAAATCCACCTGCGCGCTCCATATTTTCGCCGATTCTTGCCCCATAGAGCCACTATGGGCCGACAACTCGTCGAAAATCTGTCCTCGCGTCGACAAATTCTCACCTCGACCACCAAAGCCCGACAGCCTCCCAACCACGCAATACACAGCCAGCAATCGGCACATGGCGCGTGGGGGGTAGCGCCGGCTGATTCAGCCAGCTGGGAAATGCGCTCGGCAAGGAGCCGAGCACGGGCTATGGAAACATGCCGAACTGGAGCAACATGCCGTACGCATGCTCTGACGGCATTGACGGCTGCGGCCAGCCTGCCAGACCGAAACGCTGCCAAGTCAGTTCCACGGCCCATCACGTCGTGCTCAGCAAGACCGCGACGACGCTCGCAAGGAACAGCGACCGCTGCAGTGCCGAGACCAGCAGGCCAGAAAGTTCGGCGAACGTGGCTGCTTGCTGAGCGGTGGGTGACGGTGCGGACATGGCATCGACAACTTGAATAAGAACGATTCGCTATACTGCCACGCCGTCAGCGACTGCGACCATGACCTGCATCAAGCGAGCCGGCGGGGTCAGAGTTCATAGCCCGGGCCGTAGGCCGTAGAAACATGGCCTGCGACGATGCCCTCCTCCATCGGCTGCGCCTCTCCCCGGGCTTGCAGAGCATGACGAGGCGCACGCTCCGATAGACGCACCCTTGGCGATAGCCTCATCCCGCTCTCCAACGTTTCTACGGCCCAAGCTCCCAGTTTGCACAAACCTTGGCGTCGATTCACCCAATGCCTGCCCGTTCGTACCAAATTTGGCCCGCCACCCGCACCCGCCCGATCCGACGCAAGTGTGGGCTCCAGCAGCTCAAGCTCGCGGCCCTCGATCGCAATGAGTTTTCGGGTGCGAAAGCGACTCGACACGCCACCGACCGTTCCGGCAGCCAGATGCAGATAGTGAGCAATGTCGCCGCGCGACATGCACAGGTGGAAGCGGGTAGCGAAAGATCCTCATACTGCATGTCGGCTGACCAGATCCATCAGGAACGCGCCAACTCACCCGTCGGTACCGTGCTCGCCAGCGAGCGGGCTGGTGCTGTCGAACACCACATCTTCCACGACCGGTCTATCGCCCTGAGCGTCAGGCTGGCCACCCGGGCGCGATTGGCCCCAGGCTTGTTGTCGCTGCGGAAGAGCAGGCCCGCCGGTTGGCCGGGGTGGCGTTTGAACCATGCCATGTGCAGGGCCTCGATGACGATGTCGCGCGTCACGTCTCACGCACCGACCAGCCCACCCCATGGCGAGTGAACAGGTCGACCACCACGGCTGGCAGCCTGTCGGAACCTTGCTGGTCGAGGCGAGCATTCGGCTGGGCGAGGGGAGCCGTCGCTTGCCGGGGTTCTGCCCGGTTCCGCCGGGCAGCCCGCACTTGATCGGGATCAGGGTGTCGAGCAGGCTATCGAGAGAACATCGGTACCAGCGACGCCGCAACGGTGTCCATGACAGGGAAAAATCCGATGGAATTCCATATCGCTGTTTCCGATACGAGCCCCGCCCCCGCCATCGTGCAGGACGCCTTGTTCGATCTCGATCCTACTGCGGTAGTCGATCTCGACATGAGCGGTCTGGTGCTGCGAGTGTCGTCCTCCACGACAGCGGTGGACCTGATCGAGGTATTGCGCCAGCTCGGCTGGGCGGTGGCGCCTGAACAGGTGGCGCAGCTGCCATCCATTTGCTGTGGTGGCTGCAGTGGGTGACTTGCATCGGCTGCGGGACATTTTCTTGACCGGGATCAGCGCGAGCGGGCGCGACTGCCCGTAGCTTGTGGAAGATTCATCTCTGGAGCTCCTGCGTATGTCATTCGATATCGTGATCGTCGGCGCTGGCCCGGCCGGTTTGTGCTTTGCCCGTTCGCTGGCAGGCAGCGGCTTGCGTATCGCGCTGGTCGAGGGACAGGAAGAGGAGGTACTGATAACGCCTCCGGATGACGGACGCGAAATCGCGATCACCCACCACTCACAACGGCTGTTGCGCGAACTGGGGCTGTGGGCACGGCTGCATGAGGATGAGGTCGGCTGCTTGCGCGATGCCATCGTACTCGACGGCAACGATCGCGACGGTTTGATCTTCCGCCACGACGAGATGGGCAAGGCACAGCTGGGCTGGTTGTTGTCCAACCACGCGATCCGGCGCGCGGCCTATGCCGAAGTGATGACCTTGCCCGAGGTGGAGCGGATCACCGGAGCGCGGGTCAGCGCCGTGTGTACCGGCAGCGATGGCACCCAGGTCAGTCTGGAAAACGGTGAGATCCTGCATGCGCAACTGGTGGTAGCGGCAGACAGCCGCTTTTCCGCGACACGTCGTGCCATGGGCATCGCCGCCAGCATGCATGATTTTGGCAAGACCATGCTGGTATTGCGCATGCAGCACGACGTGCCGCACGAGCAGGTGGCGTGGGAATGGTTCGGCATCGGCCAGACGCTGGCCCTGTTGCCGCTGCACGATCCGCATACCTCCTCGGTGGTGCTAACCCTGCCGCCGCCGATGATGCGGACCTTGCTGGCACTCGATGATGCAGCGCTGGCGGCGGCCATGGCCGAACGCTTTCAACAGCGCCTGGGTGCGATGCGGGTATCCGGCCCGCGCTGCGCCTATCCTCTGGTTGGGGTGTATGCCAAGCGCTTCGTGGCTGAGCGCTTTGCGCTGATCGGCGATGCCGCCGTGGGCATGCACCCGGTGACCGCACATGGTTTCAATTTCGGCCTGCTCGGGCAGGCCACGCTGGCGCGTGAAGTGCGTGCAGCGAAGGCAGCAGGACAGCCGATCTGGAGTCCCTCCGTGTTGCAGCGCTATGAGCGCCGACACCGCCTTGCCACGCGGCCGCTGTATCTGGCCACCGACCTGCTGGCTGGCCTGTATACCGACGATCGCCGCCCGGCACGGGTCGTGCGCAAGCTGGCCTTGGGTGCCGGCGCGCGGCTGCGCCCGTTCAAACGGATGGTGATGGCTGGGCTGACCGCCGAGGCGAGCGGCCTGCCCATGCCGTTTCGGCAGCCCGGAGCGCGCAATCCGCGCTGAAACCGCCTGCAGTGGCGGCGATCACGCCGACATTCAAGCGATTGAAGACAAGATCAGCCAACGGCTACAAAACGTTTGGACTTCCGTACGTCACAACACGTTTTCGATATCTCCTTCGACGGCGCTGCACTTCGTAGCTGAATCAGCCCTGTTGCAATCGAGTGCGCGCGTAGCGGCAAGCGCGACACCAGCGGTATCGCCAGGACTGTATAGAGCCTGTTTGCCAACGAAACCAGCGCCGGCAATACCAAGAGTACGAACGCCATCGCCTTGGGTAGCCGCGAGCGTCGTTCGAGAAGGATGGAAGACAAGCTCATCTGCAACAACCCAGCGGCACAGCCTTGTTCATGCGACGTCATCCAATACTTCCTTGGTCGAGTTGCCACGACCCAAGGGCTCGCTGGATGGAACGGTCGCGGAAGCCTTCGTCAGCGAAATCTGCGCGGATGAGTCTGGCGGGACGTTACTCGCAGGCTTCGGCGAATGCATCAGCGTGTTCAATGCTTGGATATCAAGCGGATCGCGAAGCGGTCGGAGGGCGGCCCTAAGGGTTGCTTGCGTCGACGCCATGCGCTCGGAAGTATCACGTGCTGCCTTTCTTATCTCTGCGATCTGAAGTTCACGCTCTACCTCGGTACGAACGCTGTTCCAACCGTTGCGCATTCGACGCATGATCGCACCCGCCGTACGTGCAGCGACAGGCAGCTTCTCGGGACCGAGAACGACGAGCGCAATCAACGCAAGCAAAATAAGTTTCCCGATATCGAGATCAATCATCGAACATCCCTTAAGGTTTGTCGACGCGCTCGGAATCGGCTTGTCGAACGCTGCTTTCCGAAGACAGTGCCGCTACCTCCATATCATCCTGCGCTTTGGAGGGCGACTCGTCCTCATCATTCAGGTTTCTCTTGAAGCCACGGATCGCCGACCCAAAATCGGACCCGATACCGCTCAACTTGCCCGTTCCGAAAACCATCACCACAACGAATGCAAGAATGAGTAGATGCCAAACGCTCATATGCTCTTCTTATGCAATTTCAGATTGAAAAAGTCATGAATACGTCAACCCGCAAGCTAGTGAGTGTTCGCTATCGGCGGCACCGCCCCGTGCCATCCAGCATGAGGTTATGGCGCCCGCGCCAGAGGGAGTCCCCCTCATGTCAGTGCGTTTTCCCGTCGAGCAGAGGGAACTGGTCACTTCGCTGGCCAGGGTCAGTCTCATGCGGGACGGAATTCGAAAGGTGGAGCAGATCGGGATGTTGGTCCTGCGGTGCCAATGACGAATCAGCGGAACGGTGTGGGGTTATACAAGACCTCGCCAATGCAAACGCCGGCGATGCCTTGGTTGGGCAGCTATAGCCCAGCATCGAGGTCAATTCGGGAGTCACTTCGGAAAAGCCTAAAATTTCGCCACCATGTGTTCGAACGAATGCCGCAGCATCCTTCCTGGACGCGAACGACGCAAACGTCGGTCCCATCAAACCACCCAATGGCTGCCACGCCACGTAGTAGGCCGTACGCGCATCGACAAAGGTACGAGCCTCATTGGAGGGATGCTGCCAATCGATCTGGGCGCTGTCCTGCACCAGCAGAGACTGCAGCCGCGTCTTGTTTTCAGGTTGCAGTACATAAGCAAAAAAATCACGGGTCGAACCGAATTTCAACGGGGCCTTGTAGCCCTGAACATAGGCTTCCCCGCGTGGACCCGGACCGGCTTCTATATACATACCGCAGACTGCACAGACATCGCCCTTGTGGATATCCACCGCGACCTGAGGCGATGGTGGCTTGCCACGTTCGCAAGCAGTGAGTGAAAGAAGCACCAGGACAACAAGCAGCAGTCCAAGAACGCTGGTAGCCGTGCACTTGCTCGGCGAGCGGGGCATGTGAATTTTCATACTTCCTTCCGACGGAACAGGAACTGTGCCAGCTCAAATGGAATGACAACCCACAGCAACATGACCAGATAGAGCACCCAAGGGCGATACACGTGGGTCGCGGTCATTCCCATGAACAGCTCGTTGCCGCTGCCTGACCCGAGCGTGGTCAGATTGATCAGCCGGAACACATCGATCGGGTTCAGGTAGAGCAGATGCGGAAAGGCCGATTGTTCCCACTGGTTGCCACCGGTGAAAACCAGGATAGCCAGCAGGCAGAGGTCGAAAATGATCACCGTGGTCAACCATGTCACCAGGGCCAAGCCTGCCGCACGCGCCTTGTCATGGTTCATTACACTGATCACGCTGGCCAGCGCGACGAAGCTTGCCCCGAGCATCGACGCACTCAATATGAAATTTCCCATGCTCAGCCAGGCTTCTGCGGTTCGCGCCTCGGGCTGCATGATCTGGATGATTACCACTGCCACGCCAAACCCCACCAGAGTTGCCGTGGCAAGCGCACTGCAATGGCCCACGAACTTGCCAGCGATCAGTTCGACTCTCGAGATCGGATAACTGAGTACCAGCAGCAAGGTGCCACTGTCCTGTTCGCCAACCACCATGTCGTAGGCGATCAACAGGCCGATCAATGGAATCACAAAGGCCGCCAGTGTGGTCAGGCTGGCCAGGGTCGCGTCGAACGAGGTAAAGCCTATCTTGCCGGCTGCGGCACCTCCAAAGTAGGAGATGCTCAGCGCCAGCACGGCGAACAACACGGCTACGGCAATCGTCCAGCGATTGCGGAAGTCGTCGCGGAACTCCTTCCTGGCAATGATCAGGATGCTGCTCATGCGTTCCTCTCTTCTTGCCGTTTCGTGCCAGCGCCCAGGTAGTCGTACAGGCGTGCCAGCGATGCTTCCTTGACCACGATGTCGTCGATCGAGGGATCAGCAGCGAGTCTTTGCAGCAATGCCAGCTTGCCCCCTTCTACAATCTGGATTTCGAACTGGCCGTCGTGGCGCACGTCATGTTCCAGCCCGAGCTCATCCAGTTCGCGGGCGAACGAGGCCGGATCGGCAACTTCCTTCAGCTGCACCACGACAACGCCAGGAAGCCCGGATTGCCGACGCAGGTCGACGACACTGCCTGCCGCGAGCAACTCACCTTGACGCAGGATCAGGGCGCTGTCGATATGCGGTTCGAGCTCGGCAAGCACGTGCGATGACACCAACACGCTGTGCCCGTCGGCACGCAGTTCGGCAACGACCTCATACAGCTCACGCGTCGCCTGGGGGTCAAGTCCGCCGGTCGGTTCGTCCAGCACCACAAGCTCAGGCCTGGCCAGCAAGGCCTGCGCCAGGCCGAGACGCTGCCGCATACCCTTCGAATAGGTGGAAACGCGACGATTCCTCGCATATTCCAGACCGACCCGTTCAAGCAGCTTGCTGGCCTGCTGCCCCGATGCACGTTTCAGCCGCGCGAGATAGTTGATCACCTCGCTTCCGGTAAGGTTGCCGTAGAACGACACACTCTCTGGCAGATAGCCGATGCGACGGCGCAGCGAGACCGAATGACTCCCCCAAGGAGACTCACCCAACACCTCGACGCGGCCACTGGTTGGCGCAATGAGTCCCAGGATCAGTTTGATCAGAGTCGATTTTCCTGCACCGTTATGGCCCAGCAAACCGACCACCTTGCCCATCGGCACGGTTGCCGAGACACCGACCAAGGCTGCGACGCCTTTGTATTGCTTGCCGAGAGCTGAAATATCAATCGCGTTGGTCATCGGCTCGCACTCTCAAATTTGCGGGAATTCTCATCAGCGGATAACTGTCCTGCACGCTGGGTGGAGTGAATACCGGGAACGCCCGCTGCACATAGCGCATCAGCAGGATCGCCGGGCTCGACATCAATACCCGCGCGCTCGGATACTTCCACAGCAGCACATCGACGCCATCGTTGGGCCGATACGGCACATCGCCGATGCCATCGCCGTTGAGATCCCAGCCCAGATAGTTGCTCCAGTAATTGCCTCGGCGGTGCCATGACCATTCCTCAGAGTTGTTCTGCACGTACATCACCTGAGTCTGGTTGTTGACAAACGCATTGCCGTAGACCTTGTTCTGATCGGATCCCGCAGTGATATGGATCCCGATCCGGGAATCTTCCAGCAGATTGTCCGCAATCGTATTGCCCTGGGAGAGGTACACAAAGATCGCCTTGCCCCCGGCGCCCGCGATGATCTGTCCGGTGGCATCACGTTGTCCCTGGATATCACGTACCTCGTTTCCGCGAATCTCACTGTAATTTACGTAGTTGAGCAGTAGCCCGTAGGACATATCGTCATACGCCTGATTGCCGATAACCTGCAGGTGATCGGACGCCATCAACGCGAAGCCTGCCGTGTTGTCGTAGCTGATGTTCCCCTTCAGCACATCGGGTTGGGAATACATGTAATGAACACCGTAGCGCACGTCATGGATTCGATTGTTTTCGATGATATTGTCCGGACTGATGTAGACGTAGATGCCATCCCGGGTCTCGCTGATGTCATTTCCGGAAATGACGCAACCGTGGTCATTCCACAGGTGGATGCCGTCCCCGCGGTCCGGCACGCGCAATTCCGGCATGCCGACCACCGTGTTGGCGTGCACCACCGCATTCGATGCACCATCGAGATAGACGCCGAACAGCACGTGTTCGATCCTGTTGCCCGATACATCCACATCGTCCGCCGCCTGCTCGATATAGATGCCAGCATTCATCGTGGTCAGGTTCGAGCCGGAATTTCGGATCGTTAAACCGCTGATCCGTACATGGGACGCCAAGACGCGGATCACGTCACCTGAGCCCGACCCATCGAGTACCGCGCCGGGACTGCCCACCAGCGATATTGGCTTGTTCAAATGAAGGTGTACGTGGTGAACTCCCACAGGAACGACCAGCACGGCTCCCGCCGCCGCCTTGGCAACTGCTTTTTCGAGAGAATACGGCGCTTGCACCGCCAAACAGAGCCCGGGCACGCCAAGCAGGAGAAAGACCACAAACCGGAGACTACGGGAATTCAATCGACACCTCGACAAGAGGAGATACGCCTTCCGCCAGAGCGGACACCCGGGCGGAAGGCGCCATTCGTCAGGCTTCCACCAACATCCGTCCTCTCATCTCCAAATGCAGCGCATGGCAGAAGAACGTGCAGTAGTACCAGTGCACTCCGGGCTTGTCGGCAATGAAGGTGACCGACGAAGTCTCTTGCGGACTCATCTCCATGTTGATGCCGTAGTCGGTGAGGCAGAATCCGTGGGTCAGATCCTCGATGTCGTCGATATTGGTGATCACCACGGTCACTTCGTCGCCCTTCTTCACCTTGAAGCTGTCCAGACCGTACTTCGGTGCCGAACTGGTCATGTAGACGAAGACTTTCTTGCCCTGGCGGATGACCTTGCTGTCCTTCTCCAAGGTGATACCGTGTTGCTTCGCCTGAGCGACAGTTTCGGCAAAGAATGCATCTTTGCGGTCCCAAATACGTTTGATCTTGCTCATCATGATCTGGCGAGGGACGATAATGCAGTCATGAGGTTCCGAGAAAACCGGGCAATCTGCCACCAGCACCATCTGGTCGCCGGAAATGTCGATCAACTGGTCGCTGTCGGGATGCAGCGGGCCCACCGGCAGGTAGCGATCCTTCGAGAACTTGTTCAGTGAAACCAGCCAGCGACCGTCGGCGTCTCGCGTCTCGCCCAATGAGCTATGGTTGTGGCCCGGCTGGTAGGCGACATCGAGTTTTTGCCGCAAGTAGTTGGTCTTCTTGCCCGCATAGTCGTCGATCGCGTCCTGAATGTGCCATTTGGCCATCTGGCTGTCGATGAACAACGTCGTATAAGCATTGCCACGACCGTCGAATGCGGTATGCAACGGGCCCAGCCCCAGTTGTGGTTCGGCTACCACGGCGCCACGCGGGTCTTTCAGCTTGCCGTTGAAATATGCGTCGGCCTTGCTCCATTCGACTACGGTGCAGGTGGGCGAGAGCTTGCCGGCGACGACGAAATACTTGCCGTCCGGCGATGCATTGAGTCCGTGTGGGTTCTTCGGAATCGGGACGTACATGGTCAACGGGGATCCATGACGGCCATCGACCACCGGCACCTTGGACTTGCCGATGGTCTTGAATTTCCCGGCCTTCACCGCTTCCTCGATGCGCTTGATGTTGAACACGACAGCCCAGTCGCGCTCGCTTCGCATCATGCCGGCAAGATCCACTGCATCCTCGCCGTTATAACAGGTCGATGCCGCGTACTTTCCCTCGTAATCGCAATCGGTATTGTCCAGGTTGCCGTCGACGAGGACCTGCCACGCAATTTCCATAGTATCGCCATCGATCGCCGTGAACATGGTCTGGTATTTTTTGGGATCGTCCAGGTCGCGGCCATCATTGGGGACCGGAATTCTGAATTCCGCATTGGCAAACACGTAGCCGGTGCGCGGTTCACGCTGCACGCGCAAGCCGTGGATGGCCTGTACGTTAGGGATCTTGATGATCTTGTCGGTGCGCATGATGTCGCAGCGGATCCGCGCAACACGTGTACCGGCCTTGTCATTCGCGAACAGGTAACGCCCGTCATAACGACCGTGCGTCTGACTCATGTGCGGGTGATGCAGGTCACCGCCGGGTGGGAAATCCTTGCCCAGTACCCGCTTGCTCTCATTCGTGATACCCCAACCGATCGCGAAACTCCGGTTGAAAACGGGCACCCGAATCAGCTCACGCATCGACGGCAGGCCAAGAATGCGCAATTCGCCAGATTGACCACCGCTCCAGAAGCCGTAGTACTCATCCAGATGGCCGGGTGCGACATAGTCCTCTGGCATCTTGCCCGGCTCCGCCGCGTGTGCCGCCCGATCAAGGCCCAGTCCACCGATCAATCCACTGGCGCCTACCAGGCCAGCAAGTGCGCTGGTCCTCATGAAATTTCGGCGCGCCGGGTTGCCCGGCTGACCGGGTAATGAGGCGACCTCCTCCGGCGTCAGCGCCCTGATTTCACCGGCTTTCGGTTCCGGGCTCTGGTCTTTCGTCTTGTCGTTCATGGTCATGACTCCTCGTGAATGATTAGTGGAATCCCAAACTGATCACCGGCCTACACGGGCCTTTCCGCGTGCGTATCGGCATCTCCCGCACCCACGGTGATGACAGCTGTCGGCAACGGGCGCGACGCCTTTTCCCTCTTTTTGCGACGTTCGACCAACGGTGGACACTTGTGGTCGTTCTCGTAGGTCACCTGGCAGTCCAGGCAGTAGTGGCACTCGTTGTAATTGATCGGACCGAGCGGGCTGATTGCCTTGACCTCGCATTCATTGGCGCAGACCTGGCAGGGATGCCCGCACTCCTTGCGCCGGCGCAGCCACTCAAACAGCCGAATACGTCCGGAGATAGCAAGACCCGCGCCCAACGGGCAGAGATAGCGGCAATAAACCTTGTTGGTGAAGGCAGCTGCTCCCAGCAGGATCACCGCATAGGCCACGTAGCCCCACGAGCGCATGAAGTGCAGGTTGATTGCAGTCTTGAACGGCTCGACCTCGGAAAAGCGCTCGGCCAGGTTGACCGACTGCAGCGACAGTCCGAACAGGAACAGCAATACGATGTACTTGATCGCCCACAGCCGCTCATGCACATACGAGGGTGGCTCCAGCTGCGGCACTCTGAATTTCACTGCCAGCTTGTTGATAAGCACCTGCAGCGCGCCGAATGGACACAGCCACCCGCAATAGACGCCCCTACCCACCAACAGCAGGGATACCGCTACGAACGTCCATAAGATAAAGATCAGCGGATCCATCAAGAACGTCGACCAATGGAATCCGTGAATGATCGAATTGACGAAGGTCAATATGTTGACCACGGAAAGCTGCGCCAGGCCATACCAACCGATGAACACGGCGGTGTAGATCAGAAAGCCGACACGCACGCGTTCCAGCAGCAATGGGCGTTTGACCACCCAGTCCTGGAAAACCAGAATCAGCGACAGGAACAGCAGCCCGGCCACCAGGACCGCGATCTCAAAGCGCTGTCCGTACCAAATCTTCACCCACAACGGTGCGTCGGCATGAATCGTGCTCCAGTCGACCTTGGGCTGGATGACATAGTCCGCCGGAATATGGTAGCCGCCGGCAAACGTGCTGTAGATGCTTTTCAGCGGTCCGATCTGCCGCCTGACCAACAGCTGCAGCGTCCATGGGGCACCTGGATTGAACCCCTGGCCATGGTGGAGGATGAAGATACCGGTCTCATTGAATGCTGGCATCCCGGATAGCTTCGGATTGTCCAGCGCCACATAGTCCGAGTCCTTGAAAAGGAACAGTTTGCGGTTCTGCATGATGTGCAGCCGGTCGTAGACGCCGCCGCGCACATAGCCCAAACCCTTGTACGAGTAGACGCCGTTGGCAACGATCGCAATCGCCTCATCGCCCGGGCTGAGGCTTTGCATCATCGATTGGTAGGTGGAGGCGCCGAGCAAGTTCCTGCCCACCGTCGGTGGAGTGATGTCGGCGTAATAGAGGTCGATGAAAGTGTCGCCTTCATGACCCGGTGCAGGTGCCGTCGGATCGTCTACCAGGCCGCTCTCGGGCTGCCCCTTGAAGGCATCGACAACCATGCCGCGGGTGATATTCAGCCTGCGGAAGGCGCCGTTCCCGGTCAGCTGTTGCCAATTGGCTTTCTTGAAATAGTCGGCCCGGATCGTCGCAGGTGCACTTGCGCTGGCAAACGTACTGGCAACCAGATGCCGCGAAACGGCCACCTCCAGCGCGGCATTCATGATCGTCTCATTGACCACCATCGAGGTCACAGTGGCGCTGCTGATGGCATCAATTTTTGTCGTCCCGGGGACATCGCTTCCACCGACGACGATCTTGTCCTTGACACTGTGGCCAACGTAGCGCTCGACAAAATCGTACAATCGCTGCACCGGTATGCCGACCAGCAGGATCGGCTCGTGCTGCTCGAGTACCTTGGTGCCGATGATCTTGCCGGTCTGATCGATCGCCACAAGAATATTGACTGGTTCACCGGAGTACGCCGGAACCGGCGCCACCATTACCGACTCGAAGATGTAGCCAATGACCTTGTCACCGTCGTAGACAGCGGCGGCTGGAGGTTTACCCGAGATATCGCCGAATCGCGTCGCGCTGGGGAAGTAGCCGCGCACTTCGGGAAACTTCTTATCCACGCCTGCTGTCGCATCCATGGCAACCAGCATCAGCAGGCAGGCCATGCACAGCAGGAGCCATCCCCTAGCGACGCCGTCCCAGGAGGCACCCCGGAAAAGGCCAGGATTTTCGAGTGGCCACGTGCGCATGTCAGACCACCTCCGCCGTACCCGAAACTTGCGGGAGATCACTGGAACGCCAGCTCCTGCTGCCGTCTCGGGCAAAGACCAGCCATTGGTCGTTTTGTGCTGCCATCACCTCGCGCAGCCGTGGCACCGGCATCGATGCAGCAGCGACGCTCATGGCATCGGCGTCCACCGAGGTCTCCCCCATCACCGTGACGCTGGAATAGTTGAGCGGCGAGTAGCCGGTATGGGGATCGATCACGTGGAACAATGTCTTGTCCGATGAATAGAAAATACGGTAATTGCCGGACGTCCCGAGTGCGGCATTACGCAGCGTCACGATCGCCGCGACCTTGTTGATGTCGGCCGGATCGACGATGCCCACATGCCACTGGCGGTTTGAGTCGCTTCCAGAAATCGCGCGCACATCACCACCGGCATCCACAAGGGCGCTCTCGATGCCCGAAGCCTTGAGCGACGCGATCCCCTGGTCGATCACGTACCCTTTTGCCAGCCCGTCCAGAGTGATGGCCATACCCGGATGGGTGAAGCGCACGCCCTTGGCATCCAGCGCAATGCGGCGGTAATCGATCAGACGGTCCTTGTCACCAATCTGCTCGCGATCAGCCGCATCAAGCACCGCGGGCTGACGCATCGATTCGAAGAACTGCAGCACGGGCAATACGCTGATATCGAAGTCACCATCCGTCACCGCTGAAATTGCCAACGCGCGGTGCAACACCTCGCTCAGCTCGGACGGCAGGTTTTCCAGATGGCCGTCCCGATTCAGACGCGCCACCGGACCAGCCGGATCGAACCGCGTCAACACCGCCGCGGTGCCTGCCATGCGCCGGAATGCGGCATCGATGGCGACTCCCGCCTTGTCGACATCGTCAGCCAGGCAGGTGACCGCTACTGACGTCTGCATCAGCGTCTGTTCGCGACGCACCTCGAACAGGTTCCGTTCCCGCCTGAGCACAAACCAACCCGCACCGCCAACCAATCCCCCGGCAGCTGCCGCACCGGCGATGGCCTTGAGTATCTTTCGGCGTCCCGGCGAACGGGGTTCTACCGTTGTTTCATCGAAACGCATGACATCCGCCTCTAACAGACTCTTGAAAAGAGCGTCCGGTCTCTTCCCCCAACTCACCGAGCCGCGTACGTGCTCGGACCCGGCTCCGACTAATCAACCACTCGCATGCTTGATCCCCGGCAACCCCTCCGGGGGTCGCGTCGCAGGCAGCCTTGAACAGCCTGCCAACGCCTACCCGGAAGGCCACGGACGCTGCCAGGCATTGAACTCAAGGCCTTGCTTCAGGCCTTCCTCGCGTACATGACGCACCAGCCGTTGGGGCTGATGTCTCCTTCGACGATCTTGCAGCTACCTTGAGACTTCGGCGTCTTGCCCGGGATGAAGTGGATGCAGTTGTCGCACTGATCCTTGCCATGCGGAGTGGACTGGTACATCGCCACGGCCTTGGAGGCCTTGCTCTGCGCCCGTGCCGGGCTCGATTTCAGCAAGCCGGTGGCGGCCACCGCCCCGATCACCGCGACGGTCGCACCGCTCTTCAACAGTTTGCGTCGGTTGACATCGAATTCAGCATCGTTCTTTTTCATGAGTCTCTCCTGGATTTTTAGTACTTCGTTTCACACACTCACGCCGCGTGCTGGCATACCACTCAGAAATCGCTCACTGCTGCACTTGCCCTTTCTGGGTGAGCCGGGCCCACCTCGGTCGAGGCAGGCTCCTCATTGGAGCCAGCCTCGATGCCAAGACGCTTGTGCATGATCGGGCTGGTGGTGGTGTATTGCAGATTCACCTTCGCACCTGGATTGAGGTGTTCCTTGACAGCAAAGGCGCACAGTGCGGCTTCGTGAAAGCCGGACAGAATCAATTTCTTCTTGCCTGGATAGTTGCTGATGTCACCGACCGCATAAATGCCCGGCGTCGATGTCTGGAACGTGGCCGCGTCGACGGCAAGCTGCTGGTGCTCGAGCTGCAAGCCCCATTCGGCTATCGGCCCGAGTGCCGGATGCAAGCCCCAGAACACCAGCAGTTGCTCCGCCTCGATCCGTTGCACCACGCCGCTGCGTGCACGCACTCGAACCCACTTCAGCTCCGCTTGCGGCGCTTCCAGCCCGACGATATCGCCCTCGAAGAACTGCATGCGACCGGCGTCGCACAGCTCCCGCATGCGCCTGACATGGGCGGGTGCCGCACGGAACTTGTTCGAACGGTGTACCAGCACGATGCTGTTGGCCCGATCGATCAGCGCCATCGACCAATCCAGCGCCGCATCGCCGCCGCCGGCAATGATGATGTCCTTGCCATCGAACTGGCTGGCATCGATAACCTTGTAGTGCACCGACTTGCCCTCCAGGCTGTCAATGTCGGGCATGGCAAGCTTGCGTGGTGAAAAGGCTCCGAGTCCACCTGCGACGATCAGCACGCCGGTATCGAAAATCGTTCCAGCGCTGGTAGTGGCCTTGAAGCGACCGCTCTCCAACCGACTGATCGTGGTCAAGGTCTCGCCCAGATAAAACTCCGGGACGAATGGCCGAATTTGTACTTGCAGCCGTTCGATCAGCTCACGCGCGCTGCATACCGGAACGGCCGGGATGTCATAGATCGGCTTGTCGGGATAGAGCTCCATGCACTGGCCGCCGGGGACCGGCATCGAATCGACAACACACGCATGAAGCCCGAGCAGACCGAGCTCGAAGACTTGAAATAGCCCCACGGGACCGGCACCCACGATGACGACATCACAACTGATCACTCGCCATGCCCTCAGGCCCCTAAACAGGTTTTCAGGCTAGCGTGCTCGTCCCACTTTCTGATTGACCCCGGTCAAATGCATATGGGGCACGACTGCGGCAAGCTGTCGCATCGGACAGTCTTGATATAGGGAAACCCGCCGCAGAAACGACAGCCCGGCGACCAAGTGCGTAGGCGCTTGTGGTGAGGCGAACTACACGCACTCTTAGTTGTACTCGCATTATGAGTAGTGAGCTCCACCTCGGATCGTGTGGGTAATTTCCAGGCCTTGGCAGCCTCTGGATGCAAATCCAGATCACCGAGATGAAAGTAGATGGCGTTGCGGAAGCGCTCCGTGTTGCGGAACCCGCAGCTGCGTACTTTGATCAGTTTGATGCGGCCGTCGATACTTTCGGCGCCGCCGTTGTCGGCCATCCAGAATGATGGTGTAGAGGATGCCGCACAGGTGCTGCTTGATCGTTTCGGCTACCTTCTTGACCGGCTCCAATCGACAGCGGGTCGTCCACGCCAGCCAGCGCTTCCAGCGCTTCTCTGCCCCGTGCGACTGACATGGCCCCGCAGGGTCATGGCGAATTCCTTGATCGCCCAGGCATGGGCGGTCTTCAAGGCGCTCTCACGCAAGCCCTTGAGGTCGTTCCACTGGTTCTGGCTCATGTCCGAGGGATTGCACAGCCACAGGTATTTGCTACGCACCAGATCGTCACGGCCTTGTGCCCGGTGCGCCGCACCTTGTCAACGGCATCCGCCAGATGCTTGGCTACATGGAACTTGTCGAAAGCGATCTTGGTGTCCTCATCAGGCAATGCCGCACGGGTCGCGCCGATGAAGGCAGGCCACATGTCCCTCGAGATGCTCTCGATGGCGGTTCATTCGGCCTCACTCAAGCTGGCGTCACAGTCATCCAGGCCCGACGGCTTGCGGTGGTCGGCCACGTACCACACGGTGGAGCCCCCGGAGACCACCATGAAATAGTTATGACCCTGCGAAAGGCGGTCTCGTCCACGCCAAGGTGCTTCGAAGGCTTGTGCTGGCGACAGGCAAGGCCGGGCTTGACCGCACGCTGCACGATGCCGTCAATCGTGTTCCAGCTCAGCTTCAGTTGCCGCGCCCCTGCCGCGATCGAGGCCTCCTTGAGCCAGCTGATCGCCCGCGCTTCGGACAGCGCAGTAAACCCCGTGCCCGGCGCTGACCACGGCACCTTCACCATCACCATACCGTGCTCCGTACAGGTTACACGCGACCCCTCGGCGACCAGGACGGTCTTGAGCTGACAGGCCTCCAGGTGCCACCGACGCCGAACCCACCGGCCATAGCCCGCGCTCCGCTTGCCACACTGCGTGCGGACATGCCCGGCACCGGACTTCGCCTCCACCCGTACCGTACCCTGACCTCACCCTCCTCGACTGCCACATCGACCGCCGTCACACGCCACGGCGACTCGATCCCGAGTATCTGCTGGTACGGCTGCTTGTCTCTCCTCCCCCCCTACGCTGACCGCCCCACCCGATTGGGAGAAGAACCTTAAATTCAATTTTCGGCGTGCCGCATCGATGGTTGTGTCGCTTTCTTGCCATTTTGTTGCGTCGCACTATAGTAAATCCTCCCCCATACTCCCGGGAGTGGAGAGAATGGACCAGCCGCACACGCAAGGCCTTTACGACCCCCGCAACGAACATGACGCCTGTGGCGTGGGTTTTGTTGCCCACATCAAGGGCCGAAAAAGCCACGCCATTATTCAGCAGGGCCTGCTGATCCTGCGCAATCTGGATCACCGCGGCGCCGTGGGAGCCGACCCGCTGATGGGCGACGGTGCCGGCATCCTGATCCAGATTCCCGACCAGTTCTACCGCGAGGAGATGGCGCTACAGGGCATCGCTTTGCCACCACCGGGCGAGTATGGCGTCGGCATGGTGTTTCTGCCCAAGGAGCAGGCGTCGCGACTGGCCTGTGAACAGGGACTGGAGCGCGCGGTACAGGCCGAGGGTCAGGTGGTGCTGGGTTGGCGCGACGTGCGTATCGACGCCAGCATGCCGATGTCGCCGGCGGTACGTCATCGCGAACCGGTGATCCGTCAGATTTTCATCGGGCGAGGTCCGGACATCATGGTGCCGGACGCGCTGGAGCGTAAGCTCTACGTGATCCGCAAGACCTCAAGCCACGCCATTCGCGCACTGAGCCTGAAGCATGGCAAGGAATATTTCGTTCCCTCCATGTCCAGCCGCACCGTGGTCTACAAGGGGCTGTTGCTGGCCGATCAGGTCGGCCAGTACTACCTGGATCTGCTTGACCCGCGCACGATCTCGGCGCTGGCGCTGGTGCACCAGCGCTTCTCCACCAACACCTTCCCCGCCTGGGAACTGGCCCACCCTTACCGCATGATCGCGCACAACGGCGAGATCAATACGGTCAAGGGCAACGTCAACTGGATCAGCGCGCGCACCGGCGCCATTTCATCGCCCGTGCTCGGTGACGACCTCGCCAAACTGTGGCCACTGATCTACCCCGGCCAGTCCGACACCGCCTCGTTCGACAACTGCCTCGAACTGCTCACGATGTCGGGATACCCGTTGTCGCAGGCGATGATGATGATGATTCCCGAGGCATGGGAGCGTCATACGCTGATGGACGACAATCATCGGGCGTTCTACGAGTACCACGCCGCGATGATGGAGCCGTGGGACGGCCCTGCCGCGATCGCTTTCACCGACGGTCGCCAGGTTGGCGCCACGCTCGATCGCAACGGCCTGCGTCCAGCCCGCTACATCATCACCGACGACGACCTGGTGATCCTGGCCTCGGAGGCGGGCGTGCTGCCGATCGCCGAATCGCGGATCGTCAAGAAGTGGCGGCTGCAGCCCGGCAAGATGCTGCTGATCGACATGGAAGCCGGGCGCATCATCGACGACAAGGAACTGAAGGACCAGCTCGCCAACGCCAAGCCCTACAAGCAGTGGATCGAACACATCCGGATCAAGCTGGACGATCTTCCCGAGCCACCGGCCGAATCGCGGGCCAGTGATAGCCTGCTCGATCGCCAGCAGGCTTTCGGCTATAGCCAGGAAGACCTGAAGTTCCAGCTGCTGCCGATGGCGCAGGAAAGCCAGGAGGCGATCGGCGCGATGGGCAACGACTCGCCGTTGGCGGTGCTGTCCGATCGCAACAAGTCGCTTTACAGCTATTTCCGCCAGCTGTTCGCGCAAGTGACGAACCCGTCGATCGACCCGATCCGCGAACAGTTGGTGATGTCGCTGGTGTCCTTCATCGGGCCCAAGCCGAATCTGCTGGACATCAACAACATCAACCCGCCGCTGCGGCTGGAGGTGTCGCAACCGATACTGGATTTCGCCGAGATGGCCAAGATCCGGAAAATCGGGCGCTACTCCAAGGGCAAGTTCCGCAGCTTCGAACTGGACGTCACCTATCCCGCGACCTGGGGCAAGGAGGGCATCGAGGCGCGGCTGGCCTCACTGTGCGCGCAGGCGGTGGACGCGATCCGCCAGGGCCACAACATCCTGGTCGTATCCGATCGCCGTGCCGACCACCTGCGCGTGGCGATCCCGGCCCTGCTCGCGACCTCGGCGGTACACCAGCACCTGGTCACCCGCGGCCTGCGCACCAGCACCGGACTGGTGGTGGAAACCGGCTCGGCGCGGGAGGTGCACCACTTCGCCCTGCTGGCCGGCTACGGTGCCGAAGCGATCCATCCCTATCTGTCGATGGAAGTGCTGGCCCAGCACTTCGCCGGCAGCCCGGACGGGATCAGCCCGGACACCGCGATCCACAACTACGTCAAGGCGATCGACAAGGGCCTGCAGAAAGTGATGTCCAAGATGGGCATTTCCACCTACATGTCCTATACCGGCGCGCAGATATTCGAGGCGGTGGGCCTGAACAGCGAGCTGGTCGACAAGTACTTCACCGGCACCAGTTCCAACATCCAGGGCATCGGTCTGTTCGAGCTAGCCGAGGAAGCGCTTCGCCAGCACGCGACAGCCTACGGTGACGACCAGGTCCTGCTCGACGCACTGGACGTCGGCGGTGAATACGCCTGGCGCACCCGCGGCGAGGAACACATGTGGACGCCGGATACGATCGCCAAGCTCCAGCACGCCACCCGCGCCAACAACGCCTCGACCTACAAGGAATATGCGCAGCTGATCAACGACCAGACCCGGCGCCACATGACGCTGCGAGGCTTGTTCGAGCTCCGCATCGATCCCTCAGTCGCCATTGCTGTCGACGAGGTGGAGCCAGCCAGGGAAATCGTCAAGCGCTTCGCCACCGGCGCCATGTCGCTCGGCTCGATCTCCACCGAAGCCCACGCCACCCTGGCCGTGGCGATGAATCGCATCGGCGGCAAGTCCAACACCGGTGAAGGTGGCGAGGACGAGGCGCGCTACCAGAACGAGCTGCGCGGCATCGCGATCAAGTCGGGGGACACCCTCGGCAGCATCATCGGCAAGGAACACATCGAGAGCGACATCGTCTTGCAGCCTGGCGACTCGTTGCGCTCGCGCATCAAGCAGGTCGCCTCCGGCCGCTTCGGTGTCACCGCCGCCTACCTGGTGTCCGCCGACCAGATCCAGATCAAGGTTTCGCAGGGCGCCAAGCCGGGGGAAGGCGGCCAGCTGCCTGGCCACAAGGTGTCCGCATACATCGCCAAGCTGCGCTACTCGGTGCCGGGCGTAGGCCTGATCTCGCCGCCGCCGCACCACGACATCTACTCGATCGAGGATCTGGCCCAGCTCATCCACGACCTGAAGAACTGCAACCCGCAGGCCTCGATCTCGGTGAAGCTGGTCTCCGAGGTAGGCGTGGGCACGGTGGCCGCGGGCGTGGCCAAGTCCAAGGCCGACCATGTGGTGATTGCCGGCCACGACGGTGGCACCGGCGCCTCGCCGTGGTCATCGATCAAGCATGCCGGCACGCCGTGGGAACTTGGCCTGGCCGAGACCCAGCAGACCCTGGTGCTGAACCAGTTGCGCGGCCGCATCCGGGTGCAGGTCGACGGCCAGATGAAGACCGGCCGCGACGTGGTGGTGGGCGCCCTGCTTGGCGCCGACGAATTCGGCTTTGCCACCGCGCCGCTGGTGGTGGAAGGCTGCATCATGATGCGCAAGTGCCACCTCAACACGTGTCCGGTCGGGGTGGCCACCCAGGATCCGCTGCTGCGAAAGAAGTTCGCGGGCAAGCCCGAACACGTGGTCAACTTCTTTTTCTTCATCGCTGAAGAAGTGCGCCAGATCATGGCCCAGCTGGGGGTTAGGCGCTTCGACGAGCTGATCGGCCGCGCCGATCTGCTCGATACGCGCCAGGGTGTTGCGCACTGGAAAGCGCGCGGCCTGGACTTTTCCCGCGTGTTCCACCAGCCCGAGGTTGCGGCGGATGTCGCCCGGCATCACGTGGAGTCGCAAATCCACGGCCTGGAGAAGGGCGGCAAGGCGCTCGACCACGTGCTGATCGAGAAGGCCCGGCCAGCGCTGGAACATGGTGAGAGAACCAGCTTCATGGTCAGCGTGCGCAACGTCAACCGCACGGTCGGTACGATGTTGTCGGGCGAAGTCGCGCGTCGCCACGGTCATGCAGGCCTGCCCGACGACACCGTCCACGTGCAACTGGACGGGACCGCCGGACAAAGCTTCGGCGCCTTCCTGGCGCACGGCATCACCCTGGACCTGGTCGGTGAAGGCAACGACTACGTCGGCAAGGGACTTTCCGGCGGCCGCATCATCGTGCGTTCGCCGAACGACTTCCATGGCTTCGGCCCGGAACACATCATCGTTGGCAATACCGTGCTGTATGGCGCAACCGAAGGCGAAGCCTATTTCAATGGTGTGGCCGGCGAACGCTTTGCCGTGCGCAACTCCGGTGCCCGCGCGGTAGTCGAGGGGGTAGGTGATCACGGCTGCGAGTACATGACCGGTGGCACCGTGGTGGTGCTGGGCGAAACCGGGCGCAACTTCGCGGCCGGCATGTCCGGTGGTGTGGCGTTTGTGTACGACCCGGACGGCACCTTCGGCAGCAAGTGCAACTTCGACATGGTGGCGCTGGAAGCGGTGCTGTCTACCGTGGAGCAGGAGCTGCGCGTGCCCCCAAATTTGTGGCACGCCGGCGAGCGCGGCGGTCCCCGGGCGACCGACGAGGCGATCCTGCGCCAGCTGATCGAGTCGCACTTCCGCTACACCGGCAGCTTCCGTGCCAAGGCCATCCTGCACGACTGGCAAGCCACGCGTTCGCGTTTCGTGAAAGTGATGCCGAGCGAATATCAACGTGCACTCATCGAAGCAGATCGCGATGCTGCGCCTGTCTCCATCGGGAAAGCCACGGCCTGAGCCACAAGAGGAATACACGACAGATGGGCAAGATCACCGGCTTTCTCGAATACCCGCGGCTGCACGAGGCCAGCGAAGCACCGGCACAGCGCAAGAAGCACTGGCGCGAGTTCTCCAGGCATCTCAATGACGGCGACGCCGCTACCCAGGCCGCGCGCTGCATGGACTGCGGCATTCCGTTTTGTCACCACGGCTGCCCGGTCAACAACATCATTCCCGACTTCAACGAGCTGGTTTATCGGCAGGACTGGAAGCAGGCGCTGGATGTCCTGCACTCGACCAACAACTTCCCCGAATTTACCGGGCGCGTGTGCCCGGCGCCGTGCGAAGCAGCCTGTACGCTGAACATCAACAGTGACGCGGTGGGCATCAAGTCGATCGAACACAAGATCATCGACAAGGGCTGGGAGGAAGGTTGGGTGACAGCCCAGCCGGCAGCGCACCAGACCGGTAAAACGGTGGCCGTGGTCGGCTCCGGCCCCGCCGGACTCGCCGCCGCGCAACAGTTGGCGCGTGCCGGGCATGCGGTGACCGTGTTCGAGAAGAACGATCGGATCGGTGGCCTGCTGCGCTACGGCATCCCGGACTTCAAACTGGACAAAGCGCACATCGACCGTCGGGTGGAGCAGTTGCGCGCCGAAGGTGTGCAATTCCGCTGCAACGTGTTCGTGGGCGAGGCTCCCGATGCAGCGGCGCATGGCAGGATCGAGGCGATGGCACCAGAACAATTGAAGCGGGATTACGACGCGGTGGTGATCGCCGGCGGTGCGGAGACGCCGCGCGACCTGCCGGTGCCGGGTCGGGAATTGAAGGGCGTCCATTTCGCCATGGATTTCCTGCCGCAGCAGAACAAGGTGGTGGCCGGCGACAAGCTCAAGCAACAAGTCCTGGCCACCGCCAGACATGTGGTGGTGATCGGTGGCGGCGATACCGGTTCCGACTGCGTGGGTACCTCGAACCGCCATGGCGCGGCCTCGGTCACCCAGTTCGAATTGCTGCCGCAGCCGCCGGTGCAGGAGAACAAGCCTCTGGTGTGGCCGTACTGGCCGATTCGCCTGCGCTCCTCCAGCTCCCACGAGGAAGGCTGCGAGCGCGACTGGGCGGTGGCGACCAAGCGCTTCAACGATGATGGCAATGGCCACGTGAAAAGCCTGACCGCGGTGCGCCTTCAGTGGAAGGACGGCAGGATGCTCGAGCTGGCCGACAGCGAATTCGAGATTCCGGCCACCCTGGTGCTGCTGGCCATGGGCTTCGTCTCGCCGGCGCAGAACGTGCTGGGTGCGTTCGGTGTCGAAAAGGACGCGCGCGGTAATGCCAGGGCGAGCACGGACGGCGAGGCTTGCTACCAGACCAGCGTCAGCCAGGTCTTTGCCGCCGGTGACATGCGTCGCGGGCAGTCGCTGGTGGTATGGGCGATCCGCGAAGGGCGGCAATGCGCCCGCGCGGTGGATACGTTCCTGATGGGCAGCTCCACCCTGCCGCGCTGAAACCGGTGGCGGTGAACCGCGCGTCGTTCGCGCGATACGGTAGGTGGGGGTACTGCGGGCCCAGCAGTTCCGCCGGCGAAGTGCCCGAAGGCGCGGGTTGCACTGACTCCTGCAGCGAACAAGCCCGTGGGCAGGCCGGCAAGCACATCGAATACCAGGCTGGATGCTTCGCCCAGCAATGCAATCGATACGCGAGGCGTTGGCGCGACCTTGGGGAGACAGGCCTGTCGTCTGCGACGGATCACCTCCTGACCGAGCGCGCAGAACGATTCACGGCCACGACCCGCACCATCGTTTCCGGATCCCTGCTCCGAACGGCACTTGTTAGGCGGAAGGCCCTGTTTTTCATCGTTCCCACGGTTTTCGCTCTCAACCACCGAATGACGGGGCAAGCTGGCGCCCGGTGACTCCCGCCTTGGCCGAACGGCTACAGGCACTGGACCTGCTGCTGGCGTCACACGCAGACAGCGCAGTCCTCGACATCGGGCGGCGTGAGGGACGTGGAGAAAAAGCGTACTCCTGCACGCCCCGCGGCGCGCGGCATCACGATCGCTTCGATCTCACTCGATCGACTTCGCCACATAGCTTCCCACGTGCGGACGGAACGCGATCGCCAGGCGATTCCAGCCGTTGATGGCAATGATGGCCAGGGTCAGCTCGACGATCTCCTTCTCGTTGAAATGCTCCCGTACTTCCGCGTAGAGGGTGTCAGATAACTCGCTCATGGAAACCTGTGTCACCGCTTCGGTCCACGCCAGCGCCGCTCGCTCGCGTGGTGAATAAAATGCGGTTTCGCGCCATGCCGATAGCAGATACAAGCGCTGTTCCGTCTCGCCGGCGGCGCGGGCATCCTTGCTGTGCATGTCCAGGCAGTAGGCACAGCCATTGATCTGCGAAGCGCGCGTCTTCACCAGCTCGAGCATCGCATGCTCCAACCCCGAACGGCGCACTCCGGCTTCCAGGTCGAGCATGGCCTTGAACACATCCGGGGCCGCTTTGCTGTAGTCGATACGAGTAGTCATGGTTATCTCCTTGGGGACGGAACTGCACCGGACCTTCACTCACTGCCAAAGAGTCGTTGTGCGTCCGAGTAGCTGAAACTGGACGCCAGGCAATCGAACCGGCCACTGGAAAGCAATTCGGTGGCTGCACGATCAAGCGCTGCCAGTGCCATGGTCGCGAGACGTGTGGCGGTACTCACCCGGGCAATCCCGAGCCGGGCGAGCTCGGCCAGCTCGGGGACGCCGGGGCCGGCAGTGACGTTGACCGGCGCTTCGATTGCGCTTACCAGCGCCTGCAGCAGCGGGCCATCACGCAGCGCGATGGGATAGACACAGTCTGCGCCTGCCGCCAGGTAGGCCTGTGCCCGTTGCACCGTTTCGTCGAAACATGAAGCGTCGCAGTCGCCAGGATGCTGCATGCAGGTATCCACGCGGGCGTTGATCACGATCGGCACACCGACCGCGGTGGCCGCCCTGCGTGCGGCGTCAATGCGTGCGGCGGCCTCGGAGCGGGAGCGAAGGCCATGGTGACCGGGCAATCCGTCCTCCAGATTGATACCCACGGCACCCACCGCAATGACGGCACGCACGCTGGCACCGACAGCCGCAGGCGTGTCGCCGTAACCGCCCTCCATGTCCACCGTTACCGGCAGCTCGACCACGCGGGTTATCCGTGCAATCGCTGCCAGCACCTCGGCCAGCGGTACCTGCTCGCCATCGGCATAACCCAGCGACCAGGCCAGACCGCCGCTGGTGGTGGCGATGGCAGTGAAACCATGCCGCGCCAGCAGGCGAGCACTGCCGGCATCCCATGCGTTGGGCAGTAGCAAAACCGCGGAGCGGTCGTGCATTTTGCGGAAGGTTTGTGCCTTGAGGACTTGCGCCTCCATTTTCATGTCTGGTGTTCTCTCTGCAGCTTGCTGCCCGCCGAGGGGGCGGCGGAAAAATCTCATGTTTGTCGGAATATCGGCAGATGATGCGCCGACGGCGACCAGTGCGGCGACGCCGCGTGGCTTCGACAACGCCTGCATAACGCGTCTTCACAGACGCCTCCTTCGGACGTCTAACGTGCCTTCGCGTGCACCTGTTGCATGACGTCGAGCGCCAGCGTCGCATGCGCGTAGGCGGCACCGGCGCGCATTTCGCTGGCAACCCAGATCGCCTCCATGATCTCCTGCTCGCTGGCGCCATGCTTGAGCGCGGCCTCGGTATGGCCGCGGATGCAATAGGGACATTGTGTGACGTGCGCCACCGCCACGGCGATCAACTGCTTGGTCTTGTTCGGCAGTGCGCCGTCGGCAAAGACCTGGGCGCTGAAGGCCTTGAAGGCGTCCAGTGTGGCCGGCGCCAGTTCGCGCCGTTTACGTGCGAGTTCCGGGGTGAGCTGCGGATAGACCGGATGTTCCATGACGTTCTCCGTGGTGAGGAAATCAGCGTTCTGGAGGTGTTGTACTGTGCCGGCCAAGCGTCCATGGCAATGGATCGCTGGCCGGGAAACTCTCCGCCAGGGTGTCGTCGAGCCGCCGCTCGCGTGCATCGCGAGCGGCGGCCTCTTCACTTGACGGGATAGCCGGCGAAGAGGGCGAAGATGTGGACAGGCCCGAAAAGCCTGTGGGGTCGGCCGGTGCGCGCAGGCATCGGCCTATACGATTATTCGGCGACACGCTCATGATGGATCTCCTGCATGGCACGCGAGCCGCGCATGCCGGCGTCGGAAGCCGGGTGGCTTCCTCGGTTCACAACCCCACGTTGTTGCGCTCCAGCACGCGCTCGGCGCGATAACTCGAACGTACCAACGGCCCGGCGACCGCTTCGACAAAGCCTTTCGCCAGCGCCAGGTCGCGATAGCGGTGGAATTGTTCGGGCGTCACGAAGCGTGCCACCGGCAGGTGGTTCGGCGACGGGCGCAAATACTGCCCGAGCGTGACAATATCGACCTGCGCGGCGCGCAAGTCATCAAGGGCCTGGCCGATCTCGGCATCGGTCTCACCCAGCCCCAGCATCAGGCTGGACTTGGTCAACGTGTCGGGCGCGTGTTGCTTGGCAAACTCGAGCACACGCAACGTCTGCGCATAACCGGCACGCGGATCGCGTACCTGGCGGGTCAGACGCGCGACGGTTTCCAGATTCTGCGCGTAGGTAACCAGGCCGGCGTCCAGCACCTTTGCCACGGCAGTGAGGTCGCCGGCGAAATCCGGTGTCAGTGCCTCCACCGCCACCGTTGGCGTACGCGCATGGATGGCGCGGATGCATGCCGCATAGTGCGCAGAGCCGCCATCGGGGAGGTCGTCGCGATCGACCGATGTCAGCACGACGTATTTCAACCCCATCAGTGCCACTGCTTTGGCGACGTGCGGCGGCTCGAGGGGATCCAGCCAGCCGTGTGGATTCCCGGTACTCACGGAACAGAACCGGCAGGCGCGAGTACACACCTCGCCCATCAACATCAGGGTTGCGGTGCCGCGCCCCCAGCATTCGGCGATATTGGGACACTTGGACTCCGCACAGACCGTGTGTAGACCATGGCCGCGAACGATTTCGCGTACGGCTTCATAACGCTCGCCGGCTGGCAGGCGCACGCGCAACCAGGGCGGCTTGCGATCGATATCGGGGGTGATGCTGTCGGCATGCGGGCGCAGCCCTCCCTTGACCGCACGGACCCCTTCCGGGGTGACGTACTTGCTGCCGTCACGTGGTGTACTGGAATGAACAGGCGAAACCATGGGCAATGACCTTGCGGGCTGGCGATTGAGAGGTTGGATCATTTCTGCGCGAGCTCGCGAACCCGGCGCTCGATCGCCATGGCATAGCACTGCTCGATCTCCAGATTGGCAAGGCGTGGCGGGACGGCATCCAACTGCACCTCGCGCAGGAGGTAAAGCGTGCCGCAATAAGGACAGCGCGCGCGGCCGGTCTGGTGGATCGGCAGATAAATGCGCGGATGGCCATTCCAGAGGCTGCTGTCGTGTGGCGGGCAAGTCAGCGGCAGATCAGCCCAGTCCACTTCGCACACGGTGTCCGCCGAGGAAACGCGCAGTCCGGTAACCGCATCGGGTGGAGTGGGCAATCGCGGGTCGATATCCATCTCAACGCTCCAGATACGGCAGCTTGTCGGCCACGCCGTTCCACTGCTCGGCATCCGGTGGGGCGTCGATCCTGCTGTCGATCACCGGCCACTTCGGCGCCAGCTCGGCGTTGATTTGCAGAAAGTGCTCCTGCCCTGCGGGCACATCATCCTCGGGAAAAATGGCATAGGCCGGACATTCGGCAACACAAAGCGTGCAATCGATACATTCAACCGGGTCGATCACCAGGAAGTTGGGGCCTTCGTGAAAGCAATCGACCGGACAGACCTCGACGCAATCGGTGTATTTGCACTTGATACAGTTATCGGTGACGACATGAGTCATAAGGTGATTCTCGGGTTACGCTGCACGCATCCGAAAAAAGGTCGACGACGCGAATGGGGCGCTTGCCTGGTTCAACTTCGCCGGGCTTGCTCGGCGGCATGGTGCAAGAAGCACCTGGGTGAAGAGAGACGACAGTTCTTTCGTGTTCAAGAGGTTGCACCTGCAAGACGGTAGAATTCAACGTAGAAGCGCCCAGGCTCCACAAAACGGACGTGATGCGGCGCCTGCGGTTCGATCACGATCACGTCGTTGCTTTCGGCGAAGGTCTCCCCTGCCAGGGGTGCCTCCAGTTCGAAGTGGATACGGCCCTCAAGCACATGGATCAAGCCCCACGTTCCGGGCTTGGTGGTGTGAGTTCGTTGCAGTTTCAACGGCAGATTGTCTGCGGTGAAGTCGATCGAGCGGCCATAGGCTTCGACGCCCTCGGGCAAGCTGTGCGGAATATCGGACATCATGGGTTCTCCCGATCGTTATTCATTTGCGTTGATCGCGGCACACGCGGCGCCATTCGATGCAATAACGCGTTGAACCGGTGCTCGCCTTGCGGGTCACTGTGCCGCAATGCGACGCATGCACGCCCGGCAAGGCGACAGGCCGCGTCGACCTGGCCGGCTACCGCGAGCGCCTCCAGACTGGCCAGCAGGATGCCTATGAGGCTTTCAGGCGCCGGCTTCGAGGCGTGACCACGCACCTTGCCTTCCATTGACGTGTGGTCGGTCATCGAAGGTTCTCCTCCTCGATGCCGAGGTAGTGCCTGGCCTCGGCGGTCATTTTTTGGGGAGACCATTCCGGATCATGGGTGAGGACCACATCGACGCCCGCGATGCCGGGGAGTTGCGCGATGCTCTCGCGAGCCCCCTCTTGCAGGTAACTCGTCGCCGGGCAGCCACGGGTGGTCGTGGTCATGAGCACGTATGCCAGGCCGGTATCATCGATGCTGACTTCGTAGATGAGTCCGAGGTCGACGATGTTGTAGCCAAGCTCGGGATCGATCACGGTACGAAGCGCCTCCCTGGCGCGTTCGATCAGGGGTCCTTGATCGCTGCTGTTCATGCCTTGCTCCCCCTCTCGACGCCAATCCGCACCGCAAGGCGGTAGGTTGTGCCATCGGCGTCAAAGCCACCGCGCCAGCGATGACCGCGCTTGGCAAGTTCAGGGAGCAGGAACATCGGTTCGCGACAAAGCAGTGCCGACAACACCTCGCCCGCCTTGAGGGATTCCAGCGCCGCCAGCGTGCGCACCATCGGCTCGGGTGGATCGAGATCGCGGTTGTCGATGGACTTCGTGGGTGGCGGCCAGACCTCATCGTCATCGGGCGTGTTCGCGACCGCATCGGTGGAAGCCGGCATCCGCTCGACGGGGGTAAACAGAACCTCCCAGTCATCATGGCCGAGCTCCCGCACGTCATGCGTGTAACCCCGGGAACCCAGCATGTGCAACAGCGGTGTCGGCTTGAAGGTTGCCAACAAGCGCAAGCCTTGATCAGGCCGCAATCCCGCTACCGTGGCCATGATCTGTTCGAAAGGCTCGCCACCATCGCGCAGGATGGGACGCACATCGAGATCCACAAACGTGGGCATCACCAGTCTCCAGTCGATCAGTGCGATCGCGTCAAAGAAAGAACCAGCGGCGGGCGCACGCTCCCACCCGGGAAACGCGCCGATGCGGGTACATCGGCCAGGCGGCGCGCTCGTACCAGCTGCAGAACGATGCCCGCAGTGCCGACCAGCAACAGCGCTGCCGCGGCGCGGAATGCCCATGCGCTATCCAGAAACAGCGCCACTGTCCCCGCCCACACGGCGAGGAAATACAGCCCGAACCACTTGCCTGCGCGTTGCTCGGCAACCAGATCCTGCACTCTGGGAGTGGGAGCCTTGCCCAGCACCGGGCCGTAGCACTCAAGCCAGGTAAGGAACGGGACGATCTTGTAGAGCTTGGCCAGACCCAGCCCCGAAAGCCAACCAAAGACAACCAGGAACACCACGGCACCCGCGTCTCGTCCCAGCGTACCCATGCTGCCAAGTACCACCATCAGTAACGCGGCGACCAGCAACGATCCCACTGCGGCTGCCGCCATCCGACTGTTGAGTTCGAGTACCCGCCGTTTGCGTGCCTGATACAAATGCACGATGTCTCGCGCGTACAAGACTACGGTCAGTAAACCGAGTACCCCGGCGGCGCTGAAAACCAGAGCCGCGCCACGACGTACAAGGATGGCGGTCGTGCCGCCGAGGACCGCCACGCCCAGTGCCCATGCACCCAACTGCAGTACCGCGCGGGTACTCCGACGATCCGGCTCCGGCGCCAGCATGAACATCGCCAGCAAGCGGTAGCTGACACCCATGGCGGTCAAACTGAGCCAACCGCCCAGTCCGGCGATGATGTGGATCGGCAGACCGTCAGCAAAGAGGCGAAGCGCCGTGGGGGTCGTGGTGTCGCCCGCCAGTACCAGGGCGAAGGTGATGCCGATGGCCACGGTAGCCGCCAGACCAAGCAGGCCCACGACGACAAACCGCGCCGGCAATCCCAAGGGTCGCGCACGCCACAGTGTGCAGCCGAGGTTCCACAGCACAAGGCCGAAGCCGGCCGCCAGCAAGACGCTCGCAAGCGGGAAAAACGGCAACTTCGCTGTGAGTGCTCCATTCAAACCGAGGAAACCTGATAGCAGTGCAATGATTCCGCCCAGAAGCAGGATCAGCGCCGGCAAGGGCAGTCTCGCGCTGTAGAGCGGCTTGGCGACGAGGACCGGCACGAACTGGAACAGCGCGCCACACAACAACAGACTCAGCCAACCCAGCACTACCAGATGGACAAGCAGCAAGGTCGCTGGCGCACCGATGGGCGCGTTCGGGAAACCCCATCCTGCAGCCATCAGGCTCTCAGCGGCCAGCAACGCGACAAGAGCGGCAGCGAAATAGGACATTGTCCAGCGAGAGAGTGGGACACCGGCCACGAAACGACTTCCCGGGGTGCTTGCGCCGGGCCCCAACGGCCCGACACCATTTTTTCCTTACAGTTGGACTTCAGGCGGCCTGCGCGAGTTTGCGGATCTCGACGCGCCAGACCTCGGGACCGCTCTCCAGATAGTTCCACGAGAACTGCCGCGGATATTCCGCCTCGAGCTGGTAGTACAGCGGTTTGGGGTCATGGTCGTTGACCAGGACGAAGGCGGTGCCGGGCAGCAAGGCGTCGACCAGTTGGAAGATCTTGGCATGGCGTTGCGCCGGCACGAGGGGCCGCACGTCGACCTCGGGAGATGTGGAAGATGCAGCGGAATGGGGCATGACGTTCATCCGGATAGGGTGGAAGCGATCGCCGCGGTCGACAGGCGACCAGGCAGCTTGGCGATGGTCTTTCTCTTGACGGCATCCATCGTTACGGGATGGAAGCTCTGCTGCTTGAAGCAAGAGTAAATTTCATAAGATGCATTGTCAATACATGTTATGCGATCAAGTGGATATCCCACCTGCGACCGAAGCCAGGCCAGGGACGGCGGGTTGATCCAGCACCATGGCGACGCCCCGGATAGTTCGAAGCGCTGTCTTTTGACGCATTGCCAAAACGCCAGTCGCGTCCCGGATGAACCGGATCCCAGCCGTGGCGCTACCTTTGCACTTCGAGGAAAAGGCCCTTTTCCTCACGCTCAAAGTGGTGTTCGAGCACGTGACGGAATGGCGCGTGGATATCGAGCAACGCCAGGCGGGTCGTACCATCCGGCACCCGCGCGGGTAGTGGCTTGAGGGCCAGACGCAGCTCATCCAGCATCGCAGACAATTTACGATGCTCGGCGAGATATACCCTGGCATGCCAGCGCGCCGACTCCGGCAGATAGGGAATCAGTCCGCTTTCCTCATCCTCGATATGCATTTCTTGCAGCTCGCGCAGTTGCTCCAGCAAGGCCCGTGCATGGGACACCTCGCCATCCAGCAGCGCCAAACGTTCCTCGTGCAGCAGATTCAGCATCTGCGCATGCTGCGTCGGGAGATCGATGGACTGGAACATCGGATTAGTCAAGGGAGTGCCGGCGGGGTCCGCAGGATTGTTCAGCTCGTCGATGTCTTCGTTCCCGCCATGTCCGGGAAATTGCAGTAACCGACGGTATGGGCAATACACCGACGATACTGTCCACCGATGTGCCATGAGGGCTGAAGCAGTGCATGCAAAGAAGTATAGTGCACACATCATTACTCTTGCTTTGCTGCGCCCTAGGAGCGTGGCCCGTAGAAACCTTCGGGCTGCGATTGTGCTCTCATCCATAGGCAGAGTCTCTCGTCAGGCTTGCATAGAACCACTATGCGCTCCTTCCGATACACCCATCCTATGGCGATAGCGCAATCTCGCTCTCCAAAGGTTCTACGGCCCAAGCTCCTAGCCTGCAGCGACCCCACCGTCCTCGGAACACCATGCGATTGACCCAATTTTCGGACTATTCCCTGCGAGTGCTGATGTACGCTGCGGCGCAGCGCGAGCGCCTGATCACCATCGAGGAGACCGCCGTTGTGTACAAGATCTCGCGCAATCATCTTATGAAGGTGGTCAATGTACTGACCCGCGCGGGGTATCTGAAAGCCGTCCGTGGCCGTGCGGGGGGATTCACGCTGGCGGTGAGTCCGGACAAAATCCGTCTCGGCACCATCATGCGCCTGACCGAACCAGATTTCGCCTTGGCGGAGTGCTTCACCGCCGATAACCGTTGTCAGATCACCCCCTCGTGTCGACTGCGCGGAGTATTGAACGAGGCGCTCGAAGCTTTTGTGGCAACCCTCGACCGTTACACGCTGAATGATTTGTTGCTGCACCCTGAGGACTTCGGTTTGCAGCCGGAAGCAAGAACTTACCCGTAAATAACATCGGCCTTCAAAGGCATCTTTCGCAACGCGATGGGACTTTGCCCGAACGGCTCCAAGCGTGTTTGCGCTGATTCCAAAACCACAAAGGCCGCCTCGAAAGGCGGCCTGAGCGCTTGCTTTTCCTGGTGCCGGCACCCGGATTCGAACTGGGGACCTACTGATTACAAATCAGTTGCTCTACCAACTGAGCTATGCCGGCCAAGAAGCGGGATTCTAACAGGCTCGCAGCCACCTTCTCCAGATCGACGTGCCGCTCAAAAGCAATGGCTGTCATGTGCACCAACACCGGCATCGTGGATACGCTGACGCCAGCCAAGGCGATCCGTACCGGCCTCCACCAGGTCGAGCCAGTACTCCGGCACATCTTCGGTGCGCTCGCTTATCTGGGCGGGAAAGCCGGCGGTGACGAGTTCATCGCGACGCTTGCGGGCATTCGCAGGGTCCTTGAACAGACCCAGCGAGATAGTGTTTGACTGATCGCCCGTGCTGACCACGAAATAGTCGCTGATCTGCTTCCGGTCCAGTTCACGCGCCTGCGCCAAGGCCTTGGCGCGGCTGGCGGCGGCGGGCAGGTAGACCCACCAGCTCGTCGTCTGGCGGGTCTGTTCCTGACGTGAGCGCATGCGCAGGGTCTGGTGCAGCAATGCCTGACGGGCAAGGCGCAAGTCCTGCGGGGTGGCGAAGGGACCCAGGGTGAGGCAACGCTCACCGGCGGCATTGTTTCGCCCCGAGAGCTGGGCCTGAGCCGCGGTCGATACCGAGGTCGCCGCGCCCGGCAACTCGGAAAGCAGGCGCAGTTCCGCAACACCCGGGTCGGTGGCCTTGACGCCATGCGCGTAGGGTTGACCCAGCCACAGCCAGACCCCGACCACCAGGTTGAGCGCGATCAACAGGACAAACAGCAAACGCAGAAACATCCATCCTCCATCGCTGGCCGAGTGCCCCATTCTAGTGCGGTGTTGCCACCCACTGACACTACCCGCAACTAACCAGAGCGGGTCACCACGGACGGTGGATGTGCCCACACCGCCAGTCCACGCATCACACCATCACGACCCGAGTGCGAGGGTATCGACAGCAACGGCGCCAACGTCGGGGCATCGCCGCCGTCCAGGATCAACCGCGGCGAACCTCCCAGACGCGGACCCATCCGCACGCTGAACCGTTCCGTCAACGCCACTGTGGCCTGCCAGCAACCTGAGCTGACAGCATCGGTGGTGTTGTCCGCCAGCTCCAGGATCACCCCGACCCCGTCGGGACGGACTCGAGCGGTTCCATTGAGCAAGGACTGTTGCATCAACCGCGGCCCCGGGGCGATTAGGCCGCCGAGATGGCGCCCATCAGCAGCCAGTGCATCAAGGGTGAGTGCCGTCCCCACGCTGGCAAGGACGCACGGCGCATGACCCTCGGCAAAAGCAGCAACCATCGCCAAAAACCGATCCGCGCCGAGTCGTTGCGGATCGGCGTAGGCATTGTGGATCCCGCAGGCGCTGGCCGGAGTCCGAAACCAGCGCGGCTCACAACCAAAACGTTGCGCCACGAGCGACGTCACCTGGGCTTCGCGCTCGGCACCGACGACCGATGCGGCGACAATGCTCGTCGGAACCGGCAGCGCGGCCCATGCTTCCTGCAGCAGCCCCGGCATATCGTCGTGCCAGTCCAGCGCGCCCCGGGCCAGCCATTCAGCTGCCGATGGCTGCATAAGTGCCCATTTCAGGCGGGTGTTACCCAGATCCAGCAACAGTCTCATGTTCGCCGCACCGTGACATCCGCACTGTCGATCCGGTGCAATTCGCCATCGTTCGCGCGCACCAGCAGGGCACCGCGAGCGTCCACGCCGGCGCCGATACCGTCGAAGGCACCGCTGGCTCCGGCCAGATGAATGCGCTCGCCACGCAACAGATCGTGGCGGGCAAAGTCCGCCGCGAATCCCTCGAAGCCTTCGCTTTCGAACTGCTGCAGTCCCTCGACCAACGCGCCAATCAGCCTCGCTGCCACCTGATTGCGATCCGGTGGATCACCCCCGACCAGGGTCGCCAGATCACAGGTTGGCTGCCCGGCCTGCTCGCGCAGGACTTCGGTCAAACGCAGGTTGAGACCGATGCCGATGATCGCCGCGCAAGGCCCCTGATATTCACCATTCAACTCCACCAGGATACCGCCGAGCTTGCCCACCGGCCGCGTGCCCCCCGTCGCCAACAAGTCGTTTGGCCACTTCAGGCCGGCACCGGCTATGCCCAGACTGTCCATGGCGCGCAGCACGATCACACCTATCGCCAGCGACAATCCCGCCAGCGAGGCAAACCCGTTTTCGAAACGCTTGAGGCAGGACAGATAGAGGTTGAGCCCCGGCGGCGACAGCCAGGGGCGACCCCGACGTCCGCGGCCAGCGGTCTGCGTCTCGGCCAGCAGGATGCTGAAATCGGCGGCTTGGGAGCCACGCCGCTGCAGTTCGCTGGAGGTGGAGTCCAGCTCCCAATGCACCTCGAGCGCCCCCAGAACGGCGGCCAGCGAGGGCGGCATGCTGGCGCGAATGGCCTTGCCGTCCAGCATCTGCAACGGCCACGGCAACTGATAGCCCATCGACGTACTGGCCTCGATCGGCACGCCGCGATCGCGCAAGATCTGGATCTGCTTCCAGACCGCCGCCCGGCTCACTCCCGCCTTCGCGGCGAGGACGGTTCCCGAAAGCGACTGACCGGGAGCCAGCATGGCCAGCAGCTGTTGCGGCTCCATCAAGGCAACCGCCGGAAACGGCGGACGATGGGACAACCGGGCGGGTTCGACAGGCATCGCAGATTAGGCATCCGGGGATTTTAGCCCGACCGGCACGGCATGCGGCAGTCGCGCCACCGACTGAGAGGCTGTGAAAAATTCGCCGGCCTACGGCAATCGCCGTCAGATGCCCGTGCCGGCGGCGCGCTGCGATAAATCAGGAGGCTCGCTTTCTTCCACCGCGCAGTGCGGACACCGTCCACCTATTTTCCTGATGACGATCCGGGCAGGGCTGGCTGGCGGACCGTGCCCGCCCTTGTATGTTGGCTTTGCCCGCTTTTTACGTTCCTCGACTAACCGAGAGAGAGTGCCGACGGGCATGTGTACGTGTTGAATCTTCCATGTGCCGGTTTCGTCATGGGTAGG
>SCSE01000088.1 GCA_004298015.1 Rhodanobacter sp. | reverse complement strand
TTTCGCCTGCATGAGATGCTGCCGCGACTGGCACGCGCCATGATGCTGTGCAGGCCCCATGCAGAGCCCGTCTTGCGCAGGGCGACCAATTTTTCTGGCTGAGCGATAGGGCTAATCAGGACGCTTTTTAGCGTGGGTTCGCCAGGTGGCGGCGGCGCCGGACCTAGGTGTGATGGATCGCCAGGTTTCGACTGATCCGCTGCGAGGGCGGAGCCCGCGCACGTACACATAAGTGCCACAGAAAAGGCAAGTACCACGTTAAGGAAAATCGACCGCCGCGTAAACGATGAGATTTCGACGCGGCTGCGGTATTGACTTGCTGGTTGTCGGGTCATGGTCTGGCCGGATCTTACTGGGGTCACTAGATATTAAAATCCACAGGAAATGCCGTCAATTAAAATCAAGTTCACTTAATGAACATCCTGTCACTTTTACCTAGCAGGCAGCCCTTGCATGAGTCAAGCCGATTTTTCTAGGCGCTGGTGCGATATGATCAAGCATCATGACCCTGTTGGCAGCTTCGGTAATGGCGAGCCGAAGGGGCCAGTGCTGAAGTGGACCAGAGTGTTGGCAAATCCTTTTTGTGAAACGACTGTCGACGGATGGCGCTGCACCAGTAAGGGTTGGCATCACAAAATGGCTTGCCCCGTCCAATCGCCAAGCCTAACCTTAGCGACACGGCGAGTCTCGAAGAAGAGGTCAGCCTGAAGTTCGGATAGCTCTTAGAAACGTTCGGCTAGTCTGTTGGCGGCGAACGTGTTTTCTACCGATCACGGGCTCCTATTTTCCGTTCCATGCTTGCAGTGTCCACATCCTCAGGACAACCTATCGTGGCGACCATTCTCATCATTGAAGATGATTACAGCACAGCTGAAGAGATAATCTTCGAGTTGCGTCAAGCCGGTCACGAGGTCGCGCATTTTGCGACTGGCCAGCCAGCCCTCGCCGTGATTCGCGACCAGCCGCCGGATGTCATTGTTGTCGACCGCCGGCTGCCCGATATGGAGGGTTTGGAGATCATCGAGTCCTTGCGTTCTGACGGAATACGCGTGCCAGCGCTGGTTCTGAGCGCGATGAGCGCTCTCGACGAGCGCGTGCGCGGCCTGCGAGCAGGGGGTGATGACTATCTTTCCAAGCCGTTCGCGCTAGTAGAACTTGTCGCACGCATTGAGGCCCTGCTACGCCGACCCATCAATACAGAAAAGACGCATCTAACGGCAGGGCCAATCGATATCGACCGGCTGGCCGGCACCGCGACCCGTAGCGGGCGCCCTCTGCACCTGGCCAGGCGCGAACTGGACTTACTGGAATATCTGATCCAACGCGAGTCGCAAATCGTCACCCGCTCAATGCTTCTGCAGGACGTATGGGGCTATTCGTTTGAGCCCAGCAGCAACGTGGTCGACGTGCATATCGGCCGTTTACGACGCAAGATCGACGCCGAGAACGAAATACCGTTGATCCACAGCGTTCGGGGGCAAGGCTATCGTTTCCTGACCGGATAGCTTCACGTAGCCCTGCAGATTCTTATTGGAATATCAGCTTGCAACGCTAAATTTGGATGTGACCGATTTTGATGACGCCGCGCCATATCCACCGAAACACCGTCCTTCTCTGGGGCACTGGACTAGCTTGCCTGTTTATTCTGCAATCGCTGGCGACCGCCGGTGCATTCTGGTTTCAAGTGGGCACACAGCAACGCCAGCAGATCAATAGCGAGCTGCGCGAACAGTGCATGACGCTGACCAGTTTAGCCCCTTCCACTCGCCCCTCCTGGATTGCTGACACCTTGGGCGCCGATGTTCATCGACGAAAATTCCTTGCGATGTTCGATGCCGAGGGTCATGTCCTGGCCGGAAATCTCAAGCGGTTGCCGGAACTATCCCCGGGCACAAAGGGTTCTCAAATCGTCAAACTGCAGCCGACAAATTTGCCCGGCATCAAGATTGATAGAGCTCGGGCCATGCGGTGTGAGATGTCCGATGGCACGAATGTGTTGGTGGGGGTCGATCTTGATCGGTTCAATTCCACGCTCCAATCGGCCGAGCATGCGGTGTTGATCGCGCTGCCAATGGCTTTTTTACTGGCGATCCTCGTCGGGATTGTAGTGGCAACCCAAGCCGTTCGGCGCTTGGACGCGGTGCGCATTTTGAGCGAGAAGATCGTCGCCGGAGAACTGGACCGGCGGCTGCCGGTCGGTCGCCGACCGGACAGTTTTCAAATGCTGTGCGGCCATATCAATACGATGCTGGACCGGATCGAAGCACTCATGCAGGAAGTACGTGGGGTCGGTGATGATATCGCTCACGAGTTGAGAACACCGCTGACCCGTCTGCGTGTCACCGTGGAACGTCAAATGATCACCGCCCAGAGCAAAGAGGACTTTGTTCAAGCTGCAGATAGCATGCTCAAGGGGATCATGCAGGCTGATGGGTTGGTGTCCGCGTTGCTGCGGATCCGCGAGATCGAATATCACCGCAAACTTTTTTATTTTCAAGACGTGGTTTTACAAAAGATCACTCGTGATGTTGTCGAGTTGTACCAGCCGGTGGCCGAGAATGCGGGCATATCGTTACGGCTGAGCGCCGAACACGAGTGCCGCGTTCGCGCCGATCCAGACCTGTTGATGGAGGCGCTGTCTAACCTGGTCGACAACGCGCTCAAGTTCGGTCCGGCGGGTGGCACGGTCGACGTGACGCTGGAGATCTTGGCCAACCAAAGCCCACGACTATCGGTAGCCGATCTTGGCGATCCGATAGCCGCGGATGACCTTGCACACGTGTTCCAGCGTTTCTACCGCGGCCGAAGAACACCTCAGCAGCCGGGTAGTGGCCTGGGCTTGAGTTTGGTCAAGGCGATCGCCGATCTCCATGACATCGAAGTGTTTTTCGAAACGCGGGATCAAGTAGTAGGCAAGCGTGCAGTACTTCAGTTCACCGGAACGTGTCTTTAAGCGCTTTGATCCACGCGATTGACACAAATTGGTGATCGTTTTCGCAGCCGGTTCATTGCGCTCGCGTACGTTGCTGGATCTGCCAAGGTCGGATATAGGCCCAATGCACAAACCAGCCCATCGCCAGCAGCATGATCATGAGGCCGGAGAAACGACACGCCAGCATCGGCGCAGGCATCGAGGCGTGGCCGGCGAGCACCCAAACGTTGATCAGCTGCAGGCACAAGATGCCCAACACCACGCGCCCCAAAATCGCGAGACCGCGACTTGCATTCAGCTGGACCCCCTGCGCGTCCGAGCGAAGCGAGAAGGTGCGATGCATCAGACGAATTTCCCGATCGGTGAGGTCTGACATGTGCTTCAGTTTGATCAGACTCTCGCGGTATCGCCGGGGGCGGTCAAACCCGAATCGGGCAATGAAGGTACGTTCGTCTTCGATGGCTTGGCGATCGCGATCGTTCTCGTCGTCGTTCTGAGCGCAGGCTGCACCCTCACGGACGGCGTCCAGCAGATCGCGCCGTAGCACCGCTTCGAAGTCTTCTGGATCTTTCATGACGCGTCTCCCGGCGAAAAAACGATGACACAATCGAGGCGAAAGCTCCGCCGAACAAGCTATCGCCGTACCACCACCGACAGCAATTCTCTTATCGAAGCCGGTTCGAGTCGTCCCTTCTCGGCACTGAGCGCATAAGCCGCTTTCAAGATGCGCAAACGCTGCTCTGGCCGCAGCTTTTTGCCTATGGACGCCAGCTCCGTATCGACCCAGTCAATGATGCGGTCGACCAGCGCCACGTCGGTGGCACGCGTGGCAGCCTTCACCGGTTGCTCGCCGGGACCATCCAGTAGCCAGACAGGATCGATGCCGTAGGTCTCATACAAGGCACGAAACAGAGCGACCGGCATTTCCCGCTCACCCCGCTCGTAGTTGGCGTAAGCCCGTAACGACAGTCCAAGCGTTTCGGCAAAAGCGCCTTGGCTCAGAGCAGTGGTCGCCCGAACAGCGGTTAGACGCTGGCCGATGGCGACGTTTTGCGAGGGCGTTGCGACCTTACTCATAACTGCCTATAGTGAGTCACACTACTTCCCACGAGCTTACTCGCTTGCAACGCGCGCGAAAACAGCACGAGCAGATCAAGATGCGGCTGCGGCTGGCTGGAACGTCACTGGCTCAGGTTGCGCGCGACTTAGGCGTCGCGCCGACGACTGTCACTTCGGTTTCCCAAGGCGCTCGTCGATCACGTCGGATCGAAGCCACCATTGCGCAGCGGTTGTCCACGACGGCCGCGAAGTTGTGGCCAGATCGCTATGCCACCGGCACACGCCATGACTTGGTTTCTCTGAAATCCGCGGGAGGTGACGCACCCAGCATGACATCTCACTGATCGACCCATCCCTGATCCTTGGCGCACCAATGAAAACGCCCCGAAGTGTGATGACTTCGAGGCGCTTGGAGCTTCGCAGAACTGTTGTTGCAAGTCTCCCGCGGCGACTCCGCCGTGTCAAGCGTCCGACCCTTCCGGGTCAGTTGACGCACGCCAGACCTTTTTACCGATGCCGCCGGAGGCTTTGCCGCTCCGATCGTGGCGGCATTCCAGCGGGAGACAACATCGTGACCAAACTTCGACAAGTGGTTCAACTGGTGCTCGGTACAACGATGAGCAATCGTGCCATCGGGCGCGATACCGGCATGTCCTTCAATTCCATCCGGCGTTACCGCCAGATGATAGACGCACACGACTACGTGCTGGATGCACTGCTCACGCTCGACGACGATGCTTTGCATGCCTGTTTTTATCCACGGCCGACACGCTTGGATACCAAGCGGCTTCCAGATTGGAGCTATGTCCATTCCGAGCTACAGCGTCGGCATGTGACGAGACAGCTCCTGTGGGAAGAATATCGACGCGACGATCCCGATAGCGCTTATGAGTACAGTCAGTTCACTCATCTCTACCGCGCTTGGGCCCGCCGTCACGCCGTTAGCATGCGTCAGCCCCACACGCCTGGCGAGCGTGGCTGGGTGGATTTCCTGGGGCCGACCATGGGATGGGTCGATCCGGCGACGGGCGAGATGCACAGTGCACAGATTTTCGCCGCCGCGCTGGGGGTGTCGCATCTGCTGTTCGCGTCGGCTGTGCCGTCGCAGTCCACTGAATGGTGGATCGAGGTACACAATCGCTGGTATGCGTTTCTTGGCGGCGTGCCAGCCATCACCGTACCCGACAACTTGAAAGCGGCCGTCCTGCGTGCCGGCAACGAACCTCAGCTCAACCCCACCTATCTGGAGATGGCGCGCCACTACGGCACCGTGATCTTACCCGCAAGATCACGCAAGCCGAAGGACAAGGCGAAGGCCGAGGGCGGTGTGCTCATCATTGAGCGGTGGGCCTTGGCACGATTGCGCCATCGCGTTTTCCACTCGTTGGCGGAGATCAACGATGCGCTGCGCAAATGCGTCGACCTGATCAACGAGAAAGTGACCCGTACCTGGCATGCCTCGCGACGCGTTCGGTTTGAGGAGCTTGACCGACCGCATCTTCTGCCCTTGCCCAGCATGCGCTTTGAGTATGGCGAATGGATACCGAACGTCCGCGTTGGGGTCGACTATCACCCGGTCGTAAAGGGACATCACTACTCGGTGCCTTATCGCCTGGTGCGCGAACAGGTGGATGTTCGCCTGACGGCCACGATGGTGGAAATCTTTTATCGGCGGCAACGGATCGCCATGCATCAACGCAGCGAGGTGGTGGGTGGGACCACCTTCGACAAAGCGCATTTGTCGCCCGCGCACCGGGCATGGTCAGATCAAACGCCGCAGCGGTATCGCGCTTGGGCGATCACACTTGGTCCCTATGCGCTGGAGTTGATCGAACACCAGTTCACGACGGCCCGTCACGTCACTTTGGCACTAAGAGCCTGCAGTGGATTGGAGAAGCTGGCCAAGACCTACGGCCCTGAACGGTTCGAAGCGGCTTGCAACGAAGCGCTGCAGATCAAATCGCCCACTCTGAAAAGCATTCGTTCATTGCTGCAAAACCATCTGGAGCAACGCGGTCGTTCACGGTCGCGTGCGGACGAGTCGCCGGTGCTGCCTTCGCATCGAAACGTGCGCGGCCCCCACTACTACGACCAGAAGGAGTCGGACCATGCTGAATAATCCAACACAACAGATCCTGCGCGAACTCCGCCTCGCAGGCATGGCCCAAGCCTATGAGGAACAGCAGAGCAACCCCGCCGCGCAATCGCTCACCTTCGACGAACGCTTCGGTCTGCTGGTCGATGCAGAGAATGCCCAGCGGGAAAACCGCCGCTTGGGACGTCTACTCAGGGAAGCCAAGCTCAAAATGACCACTGCATGTGGCGAGGACATCGATTTTTCAACACGACGGCACCTCGACAAGCGGCAAATCCTTGATCTCTTGACCTGCCAATGGATCGAACGTGGGCAGCATGTGTTGATCACTGGGCTCACCGGCGTAGGCAAGACTTGGCTGGCATGCGCGCTTGGGAACGAAGCTGCACGCAAGGGCCATGGCGTTCTCTACAAGCGCCTGCCGCGGTTCTTGGAGGAACTAGAGATTGCCCATGCGGACGGCAGTCTCCCGAAGCTGCGCACTCGACTGGCCCGTGCCAGGTTGCTGATCATGGACGATTGGGGTGTGGCGCCGATCACGCGTCGCGGTCGGCAGGATTTGCTGGAAGTGATCGATGATCGCGTGCCAGGAGCCTCCGTGCTGATTACGGCGCAGATGCCTGTCGAGGCATGGCACGAGTACTTGGGGGAGCCCACGATCGCTGACGCCATCCTTGATCGCCTTTTGCACAACGCGCACCGGATAGCTCTGGAGGGTGAGTCGATGAGGCGTTCAAGGTCTTCGCTGTCGAAAAAGTAGTTCACCGATACTTCAATCGGTTGACGCCAAGCCGTTCCGATCGAAAGGTCGGGCGGCTTTTTGATGTGCGTCATGATCTTCCGCTGGAACTCATCGACCTATGAGGATTGATACTGATCAAGTTACGACAGCAGTGAATGGGTGATCAGCACCGGAACACTGATCATGCTCCACCGGAATTGGTGATCAATGTCACCGGAATACGCACCGTGCGCCTGGTGAGCTTGGTTCCTTCGGCTAGCTTGCCGATGAGGTCGTAACGCACGTCGGAATGGACGGAGGCACGATGATTCTCGACCACGCTCTCGCCGACGCGGAAACCCTTT
>SCSE01000010.1 GCA_004298015.1 Rhodanobacter sp. | reverse complement strand
TGCTGAGCGAATCGCACGCACTCGGAGTGCGCATCGCGGAGATCCACACTTGGCTCGGTGACGCCATCATGTGGTTGGCTGGCCTGCATGCGCTCGCGAGCCTGTTTCATCATTTTGTGCTGAAGGACGGAGTTTTTGCGTCCATGCTACCGCGCTGGCTGCTGCGCGCCGCCAAGATTGCGAAATGACCGTCAACCCCCTTTAGGGTTCGCGTTTTCATGCCTCTCTCAAGACACTGCCGCCAAGCCTGACGCGTGAGCGTTCGGTGAGGTCACACACCTTCGGGCGTGTGAATTTCCAGGCAGATGGCGCAGCCCTTTGGGGCTGTACCGGATGGCTGGCCCCATGCGGCCACGGCGATATGTGGCGGGACAGGCATGAAGACATCAAACATCACCGACTTTCTCGACTCGAACGAGGTCAACGGCGCTTTGTCGCCGCTGCAGGCTGCCCAGCTTTTGAACCTGGACGGCGAGGGCGATACCGGCGCGAAAGCGGCGGACACCGGTGGCGCGCCCGCGACCACCACTGTGGCAGACGGCAAGGCAGCAGGCCCGACGACGGCCGACAACAAGACGACCGACAGCACGGCTTCAACCACCACCGCGCAGCCTGACAAGGACAACGCGGTGCTTCTCGCGAAGGATGGTGTTCACACCATCCCCTACGAGAAGCTGGAGCAGGCGCGCCAGGGCGAGCAGCACTGGAAGGCCCAGGCCGAAGCAACGCAACTGGAGCTGGCCGCCCTCAAGGCGGCGGCCCAGGAGCGCGCGGACGCTGGCCAGGCACCGACCACGCAGGACAACCAGGTGGCGGCCGCACAAGCCGCCATCGAGGCCGGCGTGGACCCGGACATCTTCGGGGACTTCTCCGAAGAGGCTCTGGCCAAGGGCATTCAGACGCTGGTGGACCAACGGGTGAACAGCATGGTCACGGCCAAGCTGAACGAGGCGCTGGCCCCGCTGCGCGAGCAGCAGGCGCAGGGCGCCACCGATGCCCACTACGGCGCGATCTACGACAAGCACCCGGACGCCGACTCCATCTACCAAAGCGTGGAGCTGGCCAACTGGGTCAAGGCCCATCCATCGTATGCGCAGCCGGCTTTGCAGGCGGTGCTCGACGGTGGCAGCACGGCGCAGGTGATCGAGCTGTTCGACCACTTCAAGTCGGCCACGAAGGCCCCGGTAACCACCACGGCCGGACTCAAGGACGCGGCCCGGGCAGCGGTTGCCAGTGCGCCGACTTCCATCCCCACCAGCCTCTCGGACATTCCGGGCGGGCGGGCGTCTGGAATCTCTGCGCACGAGCAGCTTGCCGCCATGGACCCCATCGCCATGGCCAACGCCCTGGCGGAAATGTCGCAAAGCGAGCGCGACAAGTTCCTGGACCGGACTTTTTGAGGCGCGACCAGAGCGCGCACCTGTCCCCAACCCCATAGGAGGTCATCATGACCGGATCGAACAAAACTCACATGGCTTACGGCGACCCCACGTGCGGCCCACCATGGCTCGCGCGAAGACCTCTGACGGCCGCGGGTCCAGGCGTTGCGGGCCGATGGGCAATGAGTCCATGCTGAACACGGGGAATCCGATTTCACGCAGCTCTTTGCTATCGCGATGAAGGCCTCAGACGACAATACCTGCGATGCCGCCCGCATTTGCCTCAAGAAGGACGATGTCACCGATGCAGGCCTCATCGACCCGGCCTGCGTTGTCGATCACGAGAACGTCGCCAGGATTGGCTCGGTCAGGCACTTCTACGAAAACGTAAATGCTGCCAACGTGTCGTACGGGTCGGGCCCGGCCGCTGCACGCCATCGCAGCCGAGAGCGGTCGTATCTCGGCGGGTGCGACGCGAACGGGGACACCTGTTCTCAGGCAACCGTCAGCCAGATGCGGACCGGTGAGGTATTGCAATTCTTCCATGGTTGATGATTTCATAATGCCTCGTGGTGAAGGGCTATGGCGGAACATTGGATAGCGACTCACGAGCAGGCCCGGAACGCCACAACGCCCAGGCACCGAGCAGCAGCAAGGCCACGGCCAGCAGGCTGGGCCCGGCCACATGACGGGTGCCATCCGTCGCGGCCAGCGCGA
>SCSE01000087.1 GCA_004298015.1 Rhodanobacter sp. | reverse complement strand
CCAGAAGGATCAGGTGGGAGAGCTACATGGCCTCAAGGCTTTCCGCACGTGGCGGACATGCACAACAGCCGATGTGAAGCCGACCCGGGGCCGTATTTAGGAACAAGGCAAATGTAAGAGTGTGCTGGCGCACATCGCAGTAGCCGCCGACCCTCATTTTAGGCGGTTGTCGGGAAATCCGCTACTCAAACCGGACGGGTGCGGTTCATCCTGCCGCCGCAGTCAGCGTTTGGCGGGCTCGCTTTCGAGCGCGGCGTTCAGCTTCAGCCGCAGGCTGGCAAGGCCATCGCTGAGCCGCTGCCCCTGGCCATCGTGCTGCTTGCGCAGTGCCAGCAGCTCATGGCTGATGCTGACCGCGGTCAATACCGCCAGGCGCTCGAATCCCGGTGCCTTGGCATTTGCTCTCAGTTCGCGCATCTTGCGGTCGAGAAAGCCGGCGGCTTCGATCAGGCCTTCGCGCTCTTCCGGCGCGCAGGCAATCAGGAATTCGCGATCAATCAGTCGCAGTGCGACCGGTTCACTGCTGCTCATGGGGGTACTCTCAATCGTGGCGGCTGTCAATCGTGCGTGCTCTCAACCGTTGTTTTCAAGCGACTTCAGTCGCTGGATCATCGCCTCGACACGGCCGCGCGCCTGTTCGTTGCGGGCCATCAGGGCGGCACGTTCACCGGCCAACTGCTCCTGACTCTGCCGCAGACTGCGATTTTCCTCGCCGAGTCGGCGCACGGTATCGAGCAGCCGGTCCAACTGCTGATTCAGCGCAGCGAGTTCCTGCTGGACCGGGTCCGGGGGAGTGGTTTCAGGCGTGCTCATGCGCCGGACTATAGCAGGACGCCGGCCGAAATCCGTGCGGCAATAAGCCGGGCGGGAGTGCGTCCGGCCGCTGCATTAAACTGGGCGGCATTCTTCACTGGAGCACCACCATGACAGCGACCGGGCTAGTTGGCCATGACGATATCGATGGCTTGATCATGCGTCTGCGACTGGGCACCGAGGCCAGCGAATTGCACGGTTCCCTGTGCGGCTACCTTGCTGGCGGCGGCTCATTGCGAACGGTTCCGGTACTTGCCGCCCTGCAACTGGATGCCGAGGGCGAGACGACGGTTCCCAGTTCTGGCGATCAGGCGCTGCTGGATCGGCTGGTCAGGCAGTGCGAAGCCGATCTGGCCGATCCCGACCTGGGTTTCGAACCGGCGCTGCCGGAAGACGACCGTCCCTTGACCGAGCGCGCCGAGGCGATGGTCGACTGGTGTCGCGGTTTCCTCGGCGGTTTCGGCCTCGCCGGCGCCACAGCCCATGACCAGCTTTCCGAGGAGGCGCGGGAAATCCTGCGTGACCTGGGGATGATCGCCGGCTCCTCCTTTGATTTCGAGGATGAGACCGAAGATGAGGACGCCTTGATCGAAGTCCAGGAGTTCGTGCGCGTCGGCGCGATGTTGCTGCATACAGAATGTGCCGGATCGGCCAAAGCGGCCAGCGGACGCCTGCATTGAGTCCTGCCGTGTCCGGACGCGCCGGCTTGACGATTGCCGCCGAGGAGTTCGCGCGTCGTCGCCAACAACTGATGCGGATGGCTGGCGACGATGCCGTGTTGCTGGTAGCTGCAGCGCCGGAGCGTATGCGCAACGCCGATGCCGCGTGGCCGTATCGCCAGGATTCCGACTTTCACTACCTTTCCGGCTACCCCGAGGCCGACGCGATCCTGGCGTTGCTGCCGGGTCGCCAGCATGGCGAGGTGGTGTTGTTCTGTCGTGAGCGTGATCCCGAGCGCGAACGCTGGCATGGGCGTTCGATCGGTACCGAGCAGGCCGTGGCGCAGTACGGCATGGACGATGCGTTCCCGATCGAGGATATCGACGATATCCTGCCTGGCATGATTGAAGGACGCGGCCGGGTGTATTGCCATTTCGGTCGCGAGCCCGAGTTTGACGCGCAACTGCTGGGCTGGATGCGCCGGTTGCGCCAGTTGCGTGGTGGCGGCGTCGTGCCCAAGGAGTTCGTCGCGCTCGGCCATTTGCTGCACGACCTGCGACTGTACAAATCGCGGGTGGAATTGAAGTTGATGCGTGCCGCCTCCGCGGTGGCGGTCGAGGCGCACCTGGCGGCGTTGCAGGTGGCCACGGCCGGGCGCCATGAGTACGAAGTGGAAGCCGAGCTGCTGCGGGTGGTCAGAAGCCGCGGCGCGGTGCCGGCGTTCTCGCCGATCGTCGCCGCCGGCGCGAATGCCTGCGTGATGCATTACCAGGCCAATCGGGCGCCGTTGCGGGAAGGGGAGTTGCTGCTGATCGATGCCGGCGCCGAGTGGGATTGCTATGCCTCGGACATCAGTCGGACCTTCCCGGTCAGTGGACATTTCAGCCGGGAGCAGCGCGCGCTGTACGAGGTGGTATTGGCGGCGCAACAGGCCGCGATCGACGAGGTACGCCCGGGCCGTCCGTTCAGTGCAGCCCATGAGGCTGCGGTGCGGATGCTGACCGAGGGTCTGTGTCAGCTTGGGTTGCTCAAAGCCTCCCCGGCGGCGGCGATCGCCGACCGCAGCTACCAGCGCTTTTTTCCGGCCAAGACCGGCCACTGGCTGGGTCTGGATGTGCACGATGTGGGCGACTACCGTGTCGGCGGCGAGTCGCGCCTGCTCGAGCCGGACATGGTGCTGACGGTCGAGCCTGGCCTGTATGTGGCACCGGACGATCGCTCGGTAGCCGAGCGCTGGCGCGGTATCGGCATCCGTATCGAGGACGATGTGGCGGTCACTGCGGATGGCAACGAGGTGCTTACGGCATCGATGCCCAGGGATGCGGACGCGATCGAGGCGCTGCTGGCCGCCCGCGGTTGACCGGGCACACGGATCGTTTGCGTGGCCTCGATTCGAAATCGGCGCACGGTGCGCCTCGTACCACCTCGCATTGAGGATGGCGCAGGCGTGGGGCCTGCCCAGCCTGAGAGGTTGTGAAAACTTCACCCGCCTGCTGCGATCGCCGCCAGATGCCCGTGCCGGTGGCGCGCCGCGGCGTTCGATATTTTCACAACCTCCGAGGGTTCATGAGCAATGCTGTTAAACGCTGACCTTCCGGTCAGCCAAAACCAAGCGAATTGGATACGAGCACCTGACAGGCTGGACAGCACCGTCAAGCCTTCTGGACGCGAACACCAGCCTGATCAGTGGCCACCGTTCCCCGTGACTGCTCAGCCTCGCGACAGCGCGACCCGTCGAAGTCGACCGGCGATTGTCGGCCAGCATTTACCACTCAAAAAGTGCATTCTGACCCTGAGGCTTCAATCTCCGTCCTTGGCACGCGTGTCGCAACGCCAGAACCTCGTTGATGCCACCTGTAGGAGCGCACCCTGTTGCGCGATGCTCTTCGCTCTGGTTATTTGATGTTGCTTGAATCAAGAGCGTTTCGTGCCGTTTCGCGGCCCGAGTTACTTGTCTCTTGCGTGGCCAAGAGATAAGTAACCAACAGAGAAGGCCACCCCGCTTGGCGCTTGCGGGGCATCCATCCCCGGCAAGTCCGTGAGCTGTGGCCGCGCTTTTCGACCGGACTCCTGTCCGGGCGAAAAGGAGTCGACATTCATGTCGACGCCCCTGCGGGCCTGTCGTCCCCACCTCGCCGCCGCACAGGGGCCCCGGGTAGAGCAGCGCATCATCCTGGCCCGCACTCGGTGCGCCACCGCTGCGCGTTGTCGTGTGCTGAGGAGCGAAAATCCCCCTTCATGCGGAATAACCGAACGCTCCGAATGGCCCAGGTCGGCCAACTCCGGACAGTCGCCGCCTAAGTTGATCTGCCCGAAAGCTGCCGTTTACCACGCCGGTGACGGCGCCGCATCCGGAAAATAATGAGTTGAAGTTGAATTCGCGCACCGGTCACGAATCATCTCATCGTGGGGCACGGCATGTTCCAGGCTGGCTAGACACAATATGCAATATCAAGCATAATTGCTCCTCATGAAAGACGTGCTCTAGATGGGTAGCAGCAAAGCAGATTGGGATGCGTTCCCGCAGTCGGCGAAGAACGAGGCTGGCTATCAACTGGACAAGGTGCAGCGCGGGCTGGAGCCGAGTGACTGGAAGCCCATGCCGACGGTCGCCGCAGGTGTCTGTGAATTGCGCATCCGCGATGCGACCGGCGCGTACCGGGCGATCTACCTGGCAACCCGGCCTGAAGGCGTTTATGTGCTGCACGCTTTTCAGAAAAAGACCCAGAAAACGAGTCAGCACGATCTGCGCATTGCGCAAGATAGATTCAAAGCCATCACGGGATGAAACGCCATGAAGAAGACCAGCCTGATCACCCACGTCACCAAGGGCAGCGTGTTCGACGATCCGGCGCTGTTCCCGCCTGATCGCGGCGCGGAACTCAAGATGCGCGCGCAGTTGCTGCGCGGCTTGGAAGCGTGGTTGAAGACCGCCGGCACACAAGCCGCAGCGGCAAAGGTGCTGGGCGTGACGCAAGCGCGCGTGTCGGACATCAAGCACGGCAAGATCGACAAGTTCAGTCTGGACTTGCTGGTGCGTCTTGCAGCACGTGCCGGGTTGCATCCGCAGCTGAAGCTGGCGGCATAAGCACGACGCAGACGATAACGTCCGCGCCGGGCGCGTGCGACGTATCTGCACGTTGCGTCCGGTCCCGTGGACCCAATACATCAGACGCACACCGACCCGGTGACAGGTGCCGGCCATGAGCTGCCGGTCGCGGCCTCTAAAGAGTTGCCGAATAGCAGTCGTTGGAAGCACGCTTAGTTGGTGCTTGCGGGGCCGCGCGGAAGCCTGACCGCCGCGTTAGCCGTGTCCGGCTATACCGCTTATGGTTAGCCGGACGTAGCTCCGCGAAGTTCCTTCTACATCATGAGCTTGTGCTACCGTTCGTGGAGTCCAGTACGAGATATGGGCGGCCCCGGGTCCCTATACCCAATAGTGGGCGACATAAAATGAGGAGATGATCTATGTCTGCAGTATTATTTGCTGGTGGTGCGGCATCTATTTTAGCGTACATTGATACCGCAGTTGGTGTGGCGACATTTCTCATGTCTGAACGGCTACCTGCTACCGTAGAAAACATTAGGTCATTCTTCAAGCGAGAGAAACGCGATCCACCACCTAATTTCAGCCCCGATGAAGCCCAAGGTTTGGTTGCGCTACTTATTATCGATCCGGACCTTCTGAAAGACCTTTCGGAAAGGGTTCGTAAGGCAATAGAAGCTTACAGATATTGTCTTAGGAAGGCTGTGCGACCACAAGAAAATGATGCGTGTGATCGGAGGGCAGAGCGTGACATATGTGACACGCTAAATCGTATAAAAAGTAGAAATAAAGGTAATTTGCCAACAGATATATTAAATAATCAATGGCATTCATTTGGGTGTGTTGATGTTTAATGTTACGCCAAACGATTAGCTGCAGCGGAAGACTAAAATCGGTAGTTATTTTTGCTATTGCAAAAACGCGCTACTTTTAGTTGCCGCTGAGCAAGTCTTTGAAGACGGGCCTGCCCGAGAGCAGTCGCTCGCGACCGGCTCAAATCGGGTCGAAAGGAGACCTTCGCTCGTTCATGTACAGGCTGGCGTCACTGTCCAGTTGCTTGGATTTTTTCCACAATGCCGCATATCGGCACCGCCCTGAAGCGCGACCGTGCAGGCGCGTGACTCACGCCGCGGCGAACGCATCCCGTGTAAGGTTTTCCGGCGTATCGTCGGCGCATACCACATCGTCCTCGATACGGATGCCGCCGTAAGGGCGGAACGCGTCGACTTTTGCCCAATCGATGTCACTGGACACCGGCTTGCCGCGGAGCTCTTCCAGCAGCATGTCGATGAAGTACAAGCCCGGTTCGATCGTCACCACCATGTTCGGTGTCAGCGTGCGGGTCATGCGCAGGAACGGATGACCGTCCGGACGATCGATGGTGCCGCCGTGATCGTCCTGCGCGAAACCGGCCACGTCATGCACCTGCAGGCCGATGGAGTGACCCAGCCCGTGCGGGAAAAATGCACGGGTGACGCCGCTTTCCACCGCCGATTCGGCACTCATGCGAATGAAACCGTGGCGTTGGAGGATGCCGCCGAGTTGAAGGTGGGCATGCAGATGCAGCTCCGCATAGGGCCGACCGGGGCGAACCATTGCGACCTGGCTCTGCTGCGCGGCATCCATGGCGTCGATCAGCGCCTGGAATTCGCCAGCGTCACGGGCGGCGTAGGTGCGGGTGATGTCGCTGGCGTAGCCGCTGGCGCTGGCGCCGGCATCGATCAGCAGTGAACGGGCCGGTTGCGGAGGCTGCCGGGTGAACTCGGTGTAATGCAGGACCGCACCATGTTCGTTGAGTGCCACGATGCTGGCATACGGCAGCTCGGCATCGATCTGGCCGGCGGCTTCGAGGTAGGCCTGATGGATCCCGAGTTCGCTTTTCCCGGCGCGGAAGGCCTGTTCAGCGGCGCGGTGGGCGCGGGTCCCGATGCGGCTGGCTTCGCGCATCAGTTCAAGCTCGTACGGGGTCTTGATGGCGCGATGGTAGTGCAAATAATCCATCACCGCTTTCGGGTTGTTGATCTGGACCCCGGCGACGACGGCATGGGTTTCGCCGATGAGCGCGCACTGGCCTGTGGGCAGCTGCGCCACGGCGTCCTCGGCGCTGCGGACGATCACGATCTCGAATGCGTCGACCCAGTAGCCGTTCGGTGCGTCCGGTACCACATGCCAGTAGTCGCGCGGCTGCACGAAGATCAGTCTGGGCTTCGCGCCGGGGGTATGAACCAGCCAACTGCCCGGTGCGCCGGTCAGTGGCAGCCAATGCTTGAAGTGCGGGCTAACGGCATAGGGGTAGTGCAGGTCGTCGAGAAACTTGAGGCCGGGCATGCCTGCAGCAATCGCCAGGTGATCAAAACCGCCGAGTGCCAGAGCCTTGTCGGCGCGCTCGCGCACGGTGGCCAGATGCTGGGGGTAGAGTGGGGCGAGACGATCGTTCATGGCAGTTCCTGCGAGGGGGCGGGGCGATGGGGGCGGTTCAGCCGGGGGACTTTGCTCATATCCACGGCGCCCTGACCCGATCGCAGGCCTTCATTGGCATACGAAATTTCAGCCTTGTCGAGAAGGCAAACCCATCGCCAGTTCCTGCGCGGCGGAGAGGCCGGTTGCGTAGTACCAGGTCAGGCGTGTTCCAGCCAGTTTGCGAGCTTGGTCGCATCAACATGGCTGATGGCCAGGATCCGGTAGCCTGCCCATATTTGCCCGGGACTGGCCGCAGGCTCATGCCATTGCTCCTGAATCCCTACTTCTATCGGTTGCGATTCAACCAGCAGCCGCCCCGAGCTCGGCAGCACCATGCTCACCTGATAGACCGCCTCGCTGCGCGGCGCCTGCGAGCTGATCAGCAACATGCCACCTGAAGAAAGATTTCCGAGGTGCCCGATAGGCTGGTTGGTTATCACGTCGGTGACAACTGCGGTGAATGTGGCACGCTTGCGTTCAGCGCGGCGGGTATTGGTGAGACCGGTAGTGCTTCTCATGGACGCTCGCTCTCATGCTTGGAGGCGCGCGGATGGCCGGCACCCTGGCGCAGGCTATGGGTCAGGTTGTGCCAGGCGCGATCCAGCATGCTGTCATTTTGCTGCGACAATTCATGCGCCTGACCATCGGCGATGGCGCAGGCCAGCTGGCACAAGTTCATCGGGTTGCCGCGTATGCCCCGGCGCGTAACGAACAGAATGTTGCCGGACACTGGAGAGAACCAAGCCAGCTTGCGTTGCGTGCGCTTGCCTGTCTCGGGGTCGAGAAATTCGAACCAGGTACCGAACGGGACCTTCAGCAAGCGGCTGTGGATCTGTGCCTGTTGCGGACTCAGTGATGACGCTGTGATGTCGGGAGTCGACCGTATGTCGTCGTCATCGTGTTTGCCGAGACGCTGATGTCGCTGCAGGCGGTCGGCAAGATCGATGATGCCCGGAGCTGTGCCGGGCGAAGAGTTGTTTGCAAATACGGCCTCATGACGGGGATGTTGGATCGATGGATAACGAGGCGAGTCGGGGGTCTTCGTAGTGTCAGCCCCTGGCGGAGAGGGCTTTCCGTTCTGCACCGAGGGGGCCTGCGGCACATGGGGGCTTCCGAGCAGTTGTCGGGTTACTTGCGAAGCCTCCTGGGTATGCATGCCGATCTGTTGCAGGCCGGCCATTACTTCCATTTGCAAGGCGAGAGGGTCTTCTATAGGAAGCAATCCGAGCAATTGATCGGTCACCGCCAATTGAGCCTTGAATGGGTCGCTGTCGCGGCCATGACGCAACAAGGTCAGTGCCAATACGTCCGACCATGCCCGATCCAGCACGGTGCGGAGCAAGCCGTCAGGTGGTGATTGGGTAATGCGATCGGCAATCATGTCCGCGGCTTGTCGACGTGCCTGGTCGAGACGGTCACGTCCCTTCGCTGCCTCGACGTGCCGTCGTTCGGCCGTCTGCGCCTTGCGGGTAAGCAGACCCAGATGGTGTTCGATATCGGCCAGTAATGTTGTATACAGTCCTGTGCTTGGTGGCTCCTGGTTGACACGCTGCACCAGTTGTCCAAGTTTTTCGGCCAGCGGACGGGTGGTCGCGTCATCGTTGTCGTCGAGCCACTCGCTGGCCGCTACGGCGACGGCGTCCAGTACTTGTCGCGCCGGATGTTCATTTTTCTCGAAAAACTCATGATCAGCCGCGGCCATTCGAAGCACTGGCAATTGCATGTCACCCAGCAGTGCCTGTGCGTCGCCACCTTGCTTCAGTTGCTGTCCGAGTTGTTCGAACAACATGGCCACCAGTTCCACGGTGTCATTTTGCTCGCCACTCAGTTCTGTGTGAAGAGCGCCTCCGGGCTTGTCCACGTTGAGTTGAGCGAGCAGTTCCTCGCGTAGCCTCTGGGCACTGCGGATTTCCCGACTGGCCTTGTCCGTCACTTGCGCCAGGTGATGTTGCAAGGCGCCGAGCGCCGTCTGCAATTCATCCTCGCTGGCAGTGCGCCCCGCCGGCTCCGCACCGTTCGAGCCATGGTGGGCGCGTTGCTGGGCCAAAAGATCACGCAGCGACTCCAGAACTTCGATGGAGTCGCCCTGGGCAGCAACACTTTTCCGGGATGCTGCATCAGCGGCTTCCGTGGCGATCTCTGGAGTACCTCGTCGATGCTGCGAGAGCTGACGCGGCAACGGAGTGCTGCGCAACTGGGGTAAAATGCCGTCACCAAGCAGCAGTGCGTTGACCGCTTCGTACAAGGGGGCGAGGCTTGGAATGACGTGCTGATCGAAGCTCTGGAGCATCAGCAGGTGGTGTCCCACGGGAAGCTTCAGTTCATTGCTGGTTTCGTGGAATGCCCTGGCAAGCGCGTGAGGTCCTAGCGGCAGCGTCGAAGCTTCCAGCGGGGGCGCGCCCATCAATACGGCGATCCGGTATCCGAGGTCCTGCAACACTTCGCTGTGGCGGCTTTCTCCGCGAATCCCGAGCTGTTCGACTGCCATCGAGCACTCCTGTTCGAGGGTGTCGAGCAGCTCCAGCGATTGCCATGGCTTGACGGCAGGGGTTTCGGATTTCTCGACTGCTGACCGGCTGAGGTGGTTGAATTCCGCTTGCAGCCTGCTGGCGAAGCGCTGTTCGAACAGCACTCGATCCTGCAGCACGCGTTGGCGGCTGACCAGGCAGTCCTGCTGCTCTGCCGGCAGGCGCGCGCGTTCGGCCAGCATGAATAACTGTTGCTCGCATTTGGCGAGGCATTGACGCAGCGGCTCACGCAGCGAAGTCGCGCACTGGGTGAAACTGGCATCGAGGAGTCGCTGCGCACGCGCTGGCCAGCGAGGGGGTGTTGTGTGGGTGGATTCCTGGCACGCGGAGGTGTGCCGTCGATCCTTTTCGACATTATTCATGCGAGAACCTGTCTGTTTCCCCGGAGACCCAAGTTTAGGCCGGTTACTTCCCGTCTGTCACGGGTTGTCGAAAACGGCTCAGGCCAGGAAACTTGCCACTACGTCATTCAGAAAGCGTTGACCTAGCGCGGTGGTTTGCAATCGCCCGTCGTTTTCGTACAGCCACCCATGTTGCCGGGCGACCTCCAGCGTCGTGGCGATGGTTTCGCGCGGCAGGCCGGTTCGATCGCTGAAGTCGCCGAGGGGCACCCCGTCGATCAGGCGCAAGGCGTTCAACATGTATTCGAAGGGCAGTTCGGCCGGACCGACGGTATCGTCGCCGCCGATGCGCTCCGGCTGGCCATGGGCAGCCAGGTAGGCGCGTGGATGGCGGGTCTTCCAGCGGCGACGGACGCGGCCGGTACGGGCGTCGCTGAGTTTGCCATGGGCTCCGGCGCCGATCCCGAGGTAGTCGCCGAAGCGCCAGTAGTTGAGGTTGTGCACACAACGACGATCGGCGATGGCATAGGCCGAAATTTCATACTGGGCATAACCGGCGCTGGCCAGGCGCTGCTCGCATGCCTCCTGCATCGCCCAGGCATGGTCGTGGTCCGGAAGCGGTGGCGGGTTGGCGGCGAACGCGGTATTCGGCTCCAGCGTCAGCTGGTAATGGGAGATGTGTGCCGGATCGAGTACGAGCGCGCGTTCGATGTCGTTCAGCGCACCGTCGAGCGTTTGCCGGGGCAGGGCGTACATCAGGTCCAGGTTGATGTTGGCATAGCCGGCATCCTGAGCGGATTTGACCGCAGATTCGGCTTCACTGGCGCTGTGGATGCGACCGAGCCGGTTCAGCTTGTCGTCGTCGAAGCTCTGGATCCCGAACGAGAGCCGATTCACGCCGGCCGCCAGGTAGCCGTCGAAGCGACCGTGTTCGACCGTGCCGGGGTTGGTCTCCAAGGTGATTTCGACCTCGTCGTGCAACGGCAGCCGTTCGCGCACCCCATCAAGCAGCCGCGCGATCAGCTCCGGCGCGAACAGGCTCGGCGTGCCGCCGCCGAAGAAAATGCTGACGATAGGGCGGCCGCTCAGCGCGTCGCCGAAGTCGGCGCGATCGGCGTCGAGGTCGGCCAGCAGATGATCGATGTAGTCGGCGTACGGTGGTGGCTCATGGCGCAGGCCATGCGAGTTGAAGTCGCAGTAAGGGCATTTCTTCACGCACCAGGGCATGTGGATGTAGAGCGACAGCGGTGGTGCGATCAGGCTCATGCCGTCAGCCGCCGCATTCGGACAGCCGGGCATGCAACTGCGCCAGGGCCTGGCCACGATGGCTGAGGCGATTCTTCAGCGCCGGATCCAGTTCGGCAGCGCTGGTCAGCTGGCCTGCGGGCAGAAACAGCGGGTCGTAGCCGAATCCGCCGACGCCGCGCGGCGTCTCGAGCACGCGACCATGCCAGCGGCCCTCGACGACCAGTGGCGTGGGATCGTCGGCGCGTTGCAGCAGGACCAGCACGCAGATGAAGAACGCTTCGCGCCTGTCCTGCGGCAGACCATCGAGTTCGCGCAGGAGCCTTGCGTTGTTCGCCACGGCGTCGCCGTGGCTGCCGGCGTAGCGGGCCGAATACAGCCCCGGGGCGCCTCCCAGGGCCGGTACGCACAGCCCGGAATCGTCGGCCAGAGCGGGAAGCCCGCTCGCCTGTGCCGCATGACGTGCCTTGAGCAAGGCGTTTTCGATGAAGCTGAGGCCGCTCTCTTCGGCATCGTCGATGCCAAGGCTCGCCTGCGCGACCACTTCCAACCCGCTACCCGCCAGCAGGGCGTTGAACTCGGCGAGCTTGCCACGGTTGCTGCTGGCCAGGACGATGCGTTGCATGTGGGTACCGATCCTTTGGATGTTGTTGGCAGCGCCTTGCCTTCACGCGCAGCAAATGGATGGGCGTGATCGCTACGCTAGCGTGGCATGCTTACGGCGTTGAGGACGCCAGCGCCGCGCGCTGTGCGGCAACCAGTTCACCGATACCTTGCTCGGCCAGCACCAGCAAGGCGTCCATTTCGTCACGACGAAACGCGTGGCCCTCGGCGGTGCCCTGCACTTCGATGAAGCCGCCGCCGTCGTTCATCACCACGTTCATGTCGGTGTCGCAGTTGGCGTCTTCGGCGTAATCGAGGTCGAGTACCGGCAGGCCCTGGTAGATGCCCACGGAAACGGCCGCTACCGCACCGACAATCGGGTTGCGCTTCAGGTTTTCACGCTTCATCAGCCCGGTCACGGCATCGACCAGGGCCACATAGGCGCCGGTGATGGCCGCCGTGCGCGTACCACCGTCGGCCTGCAGTACATCGCAATCGAGGGTAATCACGCGTTCACCCAGGGCCTGGCGATTGACGCAGGCGCGCAGGCTGCGGCCGATCAGGCGCTGGATCTCCATGGTGCGCCCGCCCTGGCCGCCACGGGCGGCTTCGCGCTGCATGCGTGTATGGGTGGCGCGTGGCAGCATGCCGTACTCGGCGGTGACCCAGCCCTCGCCCTTGCCGCGCAGCCACGCGGGGGTCCGGTCCTCGATGCTGGCGGTGCACAGCACACGGGTGTCGCCGAAACTGACCAGTACCGAGCCTTCGGCGTGGCGGGTGTAATGACGTTCGATGCTGACCGTGCGTAATTGATTGCTGGCGCGGCCGCTGGGACGGGTAACGGAATTCATGGGGAGTGGCCGGATTGGGCAAGGCAGGACCGGAGAGTTTACCATTGCGTTCCTTTATCCCGCGCCGGACGGTTCCACCATGATTCGCAGCATGACCGCCTATGCCAGTGCCGAGACCACGGGTCCCGCCGGCACACTCAGCTGCGAACTGCGCACGGTGAATCACCGCTATCTGGAGCTCAGCCCGCGCCTGCCCGAGGATCTGCGCGGCCTGGAGTCGTTGTTGCGCGAACGGGTAGCTGCCAAATTGTCGCGCGGAAAGCTTGATCTGACCGTACGCCGTACCGGCGACGCCCGCGGCGAGGCGTTGCAGGTCGACAGCGTGATGCTGGAACGGCTGTCCGAGCTGGCGCTGGATCTCGATGCACGCTTCCCTCGGATGCGTATCGAGTTCACCGAATTGCTGCGTTTCCCCGGCGTGATGCGGCAGGCCGAAAGCGATCCGCAGGCGCAACAGGCGGCCCTGTTCGATGTGCTGGACCGGGCGCTGGACACTCTCACTGCCACGCGCGAGCGGGAAGGGGCAAAGCTGGAGCAGATCCTGCGCGACAAGCTCGACGGCATCGAGTGCGTGGTCGCCGACGTACGCCAATGGATGCCGCAGATCCGTACGGCACTGCGGACGCGCCTGGAAACCCGGCTGGCTGATCTCAAGCAGCCGGTGGAACCCGGACGGCTGGAACAGGAGCTGGTGCTGCAGATTACCCGCACCGACGTGGACGAGGAGCTGGACCGCCTCAGTACGCATATCGGCGAAACCCGACGCGTGCTGGGCCTCGACGAACCGGTCGGTCGCCGGCTCGATTTCCTGATGCAGGAGTTCAACCGCGAGGCCAATACCCTGGGTTCCAAATCGGTCGATGCGCGCAGCACCAACGCCGCGGTCGAACTCAAGGTGCTGATTGAACAGATGCGCGAACAGGTGCAAAACATCGAATGACGACGCGTATCGCTCCCGCCCGGCCTTTCACTCCAACCCTCCCCCGCGCGGGGAGAGGGTGCAAACGAGCGTCGAATCCTCATGTCGATTGAAGCCGGTACGTTGTTTGTGGTCGCGGCGCCCTCCGGCGCCGGCAAGTCCACCCTGGTCAATGCCCTGCTCGAACGCGAGCCGGCGATCTCCCTGTCGGTATCGCACACCACACGGCCGCCCCGGCCTGGCGAGCGCTACGGCAGGCATTATTATTTTGTCGAGCGTGGCGAGTTCGAGCGCGAGGTCGCCGACAACATCTTTCTGGAACACGCCGAGGTACATGGCAACCTCTACGGCACCTCGCGGACCACGGTGCAGGCGTTGCTGGCGCAGGGCCGCGACGTGTTGCTGGAGATCGACTGGCAGGGGGCCGAACAGATCCGCCGCAGCAAGCCCGACTGTATCAGCGTGTTCATCCTGCCGCCGTCCCGGGCCGAACTGGAGCGTCGTCTGCGCGGTCGTGGTTCGGACAGCGCCGAGGTGATCGAGCGTCGGCTGCACAATTCCCGCGGGGAGATTGCGCACGCCCATGAGTTCGACTACATCCTGATCAATGACGCTTTCGAGCAGGCATTGGCCGATCTGCAGGCCATCGTGCGCGCGGTACGTCAACGCAGCGCGTTGCAGTGGCGTCGGCATGAGGCCTTGATTGCCGAGCTGCTGGCCGCCGATGCGCCCAAATGAGGCGGTGGTACCAACGGCTTCATGGCCTTTGCTGATATCTTCGGCTACCTTCAGCGCTTTCGCATGATGCCCTCATCCATGACTGATCCCGTTCACGCCACGACCGATGACAGCACGTTGGTGCGTGTTCGCGGGCTGACTACCGTGTTGAATGGCAAGACCATTTTCGACGCACTGGATATGGACATCCCGCGGGGCAAGGTCACCGCGATCATGGGCCCCAGCGGCACCGGCAAGACCACCTTGCTCAAGCACATCACCGGCCAGATGCGCGGCGATGCCGGCGAAATCCTGGTGAACGGGGAGAATGTGGCTACCTTGTCGCGCGAGCGTCTGTTCGCGTTGCGCGAGGGGATCGGTTATCTGTTTCAGAATTCGGCGCTGCTGACCGACTACGACGTGTTCGAGAACGTGGCGTTTCCATTGCGCCAGCATACGAAACTGCCCGAAGTGCTGATCCGCAATCTGGTGCTGATGAAGCTGCAGGCCGTGGGATTGCGCGGTGCGGCGGGCCTGATGCCGAGCGAGTTGTCCGGTGGCATGGCCCGCCGGGTGGCGCTGGCCCGGGCGATCGTGTTCGACCCGATGCTGATCCTCTACGATGAACCCTTCGTGGGGCTCGATCCGGTAGCCCTCAACCAGGTGCTGAAATTGATCCGCACACTCAACCGGACACTCGGCATCACCAGTGTGCTGGTGGCGCACGAAATCGAGGCGATCAAGCAGGTGGCAGATCACGTTTTCCTGATCGCCAATGGCAAGGTGGTCGCACAGGGTGACCCCAAGACCATCGCCGCAGACGGCTCGCCGTGGACCCGGCAGTTCTTCGGTGGCGAGGCCGATGGTCCGGTGCCGTTCCAGTACCCCGCTGGCGACCTCGGCCAGGCACTGGGTTTTTCGGGAGCGGTGAAATGAACCCGCGGAAGCGAACGGGCGGCAACGTGGTGATCCAGTCGCTGGAGCAGATCGGCAATGGCGGGCTGTTCCTGTTGACCTTGCTGGCGGCGATTCCACGCAGTTTGCGTTATTTTCGCGAAACGATTCGCCAGCTGTGGTTTGTCGGCGCGATGAGCCTGACCATCATCATGGTCTGCGGATTGTTCGTGGGCATGGTGTTGATGCTGCAGCTGTACCACGTACTGTCGATCTTCGGCAGCACTTCGGCCAGCGGCATGGTGGTGGCGCTGGCGGTGTATCGGGAACTGGGTCCGGTGGTGACCGCACTGCTGTTTGCCGGGCGCGCCGGTACCGCCATCACTGCGGAGATCGGCCTGATGCGCGCCACCGATCAGATCGACGCGATGGAGCTGATGGCGGTCGATCCGATTGCCTATGTCGCCACGCCGCGGTTTCTGGCCGGACTGATCGCGATGCCGTTGCTGACCTGCGTGTTCTGCGCGATGGCAATTTTTGGTGCTCACCTGGTCGGCGTGACCTGGCTGGGCATCGACAACGGCACCTTCTGGTCGAACATGACCGCCGTGGTCAATCTGCGCACCGACATTGTCAATGGCGTGCTGTTGAAGAGCCTGGCATTCGGCTTGGTGGTATCACTGATTGCGGTCTATCAGGGATTCGCCACACCGCCGACCAGCGAGGGGGTGGCCTACGCCACGACCCGCACCGTGGTGGCTTCGTCGATTGCCATCCTGGCACTCGATTTCGTGCTCACCGCTTTCCTGATGTGACTGCCATGAACATTTTTCCATACATTTGCAACCTGACGAGGGCCGTGCCGTGAGCCAACCAAGAAGTTCATACGCTGTCGGCACCGGTCTGTTCATCGTGCTCGGTTTTGCAGCGCTGGCTTATCTGGCGACGCAGACCACTTCGATCGCCAATGTGCATCAAGGTGCCAGTTACACGGTGGAGGCGCATTTCGCCAATATCGGCCAGTTGAAGGATCGTGCCCCGGTGAAGATCGCCGGTGTGCGGGTCGGCCAGGTGGAGTCGATCGGCCTGGCATCAGGTCAGGATGCCGCCGATGTGAAGCTCTCCATCGACAAACGCTACGACAAGATTCCGCTGGATTCGGTGGCAAGCATCTATACCAGCGGCCTGCTTGGCGACCAGTACATCGGTATCGAATACGGCCATTCAAAAAAGGTCGTGGCCGACGGCGGCACGCTGGCGCTGACCAAGCCGGCCCAGCAACTTGAGGCGATGTTGGGCAAGTTCTTCGGCGCTGGCGGGGTGGCCGACAACCTGGGCGGGACGTATACCGTGAGCGCGCGCTTCAGCAACGTGGGCACGTTGTCGGTCGGCGCTCCGGTGAAGATGGCGGGGGTCCCGATCGGCAGTGTGCAGGCGGTTCAGGTTGATCCGGTCAAACTGGATGCCAAGGTCACCATGGCCATCGACAAGCGCTACAACCAGATTCCCGACGATTCGGCAGCGGCGGTATTCACCAGTGGTTTGATCGGCACGCAGTACGTGGCGATCCAGCCGGGTGGGTCGCCGGATGTGCTCAAGAACGGCAGTCAGCTGATTCTGACTCAGTCGGCGATGCAGTTGGAGGACCTTATCGGCAAGTTCCTGGTCAATGGTTCGTCCAGTGGCAGCAGCAAATCGTCCAATACCCCCTCCGGCAAGCATTGAGCCGGGTTTCCTGAAGGAGTTTTCCATGTTGCGCAGACTGGCTCTTGCCACCGCCATCGCCCTCGGCACCGTCGTTGCAGCCCCGGTTTTTGCGCAGGCTTCGGCGCCTGCCGCAACGCCTGCCGCCCAGCAGACGCCGGTGCAGATCGTGCAGTCGATTGCGGACCAGCTGGGTACCGAGATCGAAGGTCACACTGCTGAGTTGAAACACAACCAGAAGAAGCTGATCGCGATCATCGACAAGGCCTTCCTGCCGCATTTCGACATCGGCTATGCCTCGATTCTGGTGCTGGGCCGATATGCCCGTGAGGCGACGCCTGCACAACGAGCGCGCTTCGCCAAGGCGTTCTACAACTCCATCACCGACCGTTATGCCGACGGACTGCTCAATTACACCCGCGGCCGGGTCAAGGTATTGCCGTTCAATGGCGCGCTCAACGATCAGCGCAGCGTGGTACGGACCCAGGTGGTGCTGAGCGATGGCAAGCTGATATCGGTCGACTATGCATTCCGCAAGACGCACGACGGTCAGTGGAAAGCCTACGACGTGATTATCGAGGGAATCTCCTACATCACCAATTACCGCGCCCAGGTCGGCGAGGAAATTCGCAAGGTGGGTATCGAGCAATTGATCAAGAATCTCGAAACCCAGGGTGACAAGGCGCTGAAGACGATGGAAAAAGACAGCAAGGGCGCGTAAGTGGACAAGCATGCCGATGATGCATTCCAGTTGGTCGCCAACAACTCGGGCGGGTTGGAAGCCAGTGGCGTGTTGAGTTTCGCCACGGCCGCGGAGGCCTGGAGGCAGCTGCGTTCCGCTATCGAGGGTGAACAGGCGCCGCGTCAGCTCGACCTGGCCGGGATCCGGCACAGCGACAGCGCGGGTTTGTCGTGCGTGCTGGCGATCGTAGCCGAGGCTGCAGGTGACGGACACCGTCTGCAAGTGCTGCACATGCCCGAGGGTATGCGCGCGCTGGCACAGGTCTGTGAGATCGATGGTCTGCTGGTGTGAGTTGGCTGGACACCCGCCGACAAGCATGAAAAAGGGGCCTGGCGGCCCCTTTTTCATGCTTGTCGCTTGTGCGGCGGGTTACGGCGAGGTCTGCGGTTGCTGGCCATCCTTGGCAGGGTGCGTCTTCTCCCACTGCCGCTGTTGTTCCAGTAACTGCTCGGGATCGAAGTTCTTGTTGTCCAGCCCTTGCATCCGGTTGATGATGGCATTGGGTGGATTACCGTCGTAGAGCTGGTAAAGGCGCCGCTGGCGATAGGCATCGCGCAGGAACACATACGGATCATAGGCCGACTCGAGATAGCTTTCGGCACCCAGTGCGCGCTCGCGCAAGGTGATCAGATACAGCACTTGCGGCGCGTATTGCAGGCCGTGATTGCTGTTGTTGCGCGAGTAGTAGCTCAGCGGATCAAAGAAGTAGCTATCCACGGGAAGTCGCCAGATATCACGTACCGTGCTTGGGCCGACGAACGGGACCATCAAAAAGTCGCCCTCGGGAACGCCCCAGCGGGCCAGGGTGAGGCCGAAGTCGTTGCTCTCCTGCGGAAAGCCCAGCTGGCTGGCGGGGTCGAAGAAGCCGCCGATGCCCAGGGTCAGGTTGATCAGGAAGCGGCCACTGCCTTGCAGTGCCTGTTTGGGGCGCGCCTGCAGCAGATCGTTGGCAATCGTGATCGGCATGCGGATATTGGTGAAGAAATCGCTGACCGAGCGGCGCACCGGCGGGTTGGTTACCTTGCGGTAGCCGACCGCCACCGGGCGTATCACGGCCTTGTCCAGTGCGCTGTTGAACTTGTAGACCTTGCGGTTGTATTTTTCCAGCGGATCGTCGGTGCGCGGTTGGGCAATGGCACAGCCAGCCAGGAACAGCACGGCGATCAGGGCCAGCCAGCGACTCAGTGGAGTGGAGCGGGATAAAGGGGTCATGCGTGATGATTCGTGGCGTGGGACAGCATAAGTGTACTGGATGGTTTTATATCCTGCACGGCTTTCGGTGTGCTTTCGCACCTCGCCGACAGCGGTGCGGTGCCTGCGCCTGAACGCGCGGCGCCTGCGCCGTGTCGCGGCTGGATTGCCAGCCCGTGGAGCGCTGGCTACACTGTACAGTCTGTAAGTCATTTTATTCTTTAAGGATTTCGCATGGCCCGCATCACCGTGGAAGACTGCCTCGAAGTAGTCGACAACCGTTTCGAGTTGGTATTGATGGCGACCAAGCGCGCGCGCCAGTTGGAGAAGGGTGCCGAGCCGGCCGTGAACCCCGATCACGACAAGCCCACTGTGCTTGCCTTGCGTGAGATTGCCGATCGCCGCATCGACCAGGCGATGATTGACCAGATCGACGTGGCCGAGCGCGAACGGGCAGAGCGTGAAGCGCTGGAATGGGCCGCTGCCGAAGTGGATGACGACCTCTCCAAGGCCGGTGAGGACTGATGGACGGCGGCTGTAGACCGATGGAACGCCATGCCGGCATGGCCGGCGTGAAAGCGTACCCGCGTCCAGCCGCTGTGCGGTATCGTCGTGTCGATGCGGAGCGCGCCTGAGCCGGCGTCGAAACCCATGACCGCGGCCGTGGATCCCAGCCCTGTTGATCTCTCCGGACTGCCGCCGTATGTGCTGGCACTGAGAGAGCGTATCGGCTATTTGCCGGAAGATCAGGTCGAGCGCGTCTTGCGTGCTTTCCTGCTTGGTGCGCATGCCCATGCCGGTCAGGCGCGCAACAGCGGCGAACCCTATATCACCCATCCGGTAGCGGTGGCCAGCATCCTGGCCGAGTTGGGGCTGGATGCCGAAACCATCATTGCGGCGATCCTGCACGATACCCTCGAGGACACGGCGCTGAGCCGCGATGCCCTGGCTGGCGAATTCGGTGAGGTCGTGGCCGAGCTGGTCGATGGCGTCACCAAACTCGACAAGATGCGTTTCGGCAGCCGCCAGGAAGCCGATGTGGAAAGCTTCCGCAAGATGCTGCTGGCGATGGCGCGGGACTTGCGGGTGATTCTCATCAAGCTGGCCGATCGCTTGCACAACATGCGTACGCTGGGGGCCAAGGAGTCTCAGTCGCGGCGGCGTATCGCTCGCGAGACACTGGAGATCTACGCGCCGATCGCGCAACGCCTGGGCATGAACAAGTTCAAGGCCGAGCTGCAGGATCTGGGTTTTCGAGCGCTGTATCCCGACCGCTACCGGGTGATCAGTGAGCGTATCCGTGCGGCGATCGGCAACCGTCGCGAGGCCATGGGCAGGATCGAGTCAGCCTTGTCGGCGCGCCTTGCCGAAGAGCAGTTGCAAAGCCGCGTGGTGGGACGCATCAAGTCGCCCTGGAGTATTTATTCCAAGATGCGCGGTGAACACAAGAGCTTTGCGCAGCTGATGGATGTCTACGGGTTCCGCGTGGTCGTCGACAGCGCGATGAGCTGCTACATGGCGCTGGGGGCGGTGCACGCGTTGTACAAGCCGGTCGATCGGCGCTTCAAGGATTTCATTGCGATCTCCAAGGCGAATGGCTATCAGTCGTTGCATACCGTGTTGTTGGGGCCGTTTGGTGCGCCGATCGAGGTGCAGATTCGCACTGCCGAGATGGATTCGGTTGCTGAGCGCGGCGTGGCCGCACACTGGGCCTACAAGACCGACAGCGGCCCTGCAAACAGCGCCCAGGTCCGGGCGCGTGAGTGGTTGTCCTCCTTGGCCGACAACTCGGTCGGGACGGTTTCATCGAGCGAGTTCATCGAGGCGGTCAAGATCGATCTGTTCCCGGATGAGGTCTACTTGTTTACGCCGCGCGGAGACATTCTTTCGCTGCCGCGGAATGCCACCGTGCTGGACTTTGCTTACGCCGTACATACGGATGTCGGTGACCATGCGGTGGCGGCGCGGGTCGACAAGAAACTGCTGCCATTGCGCAGCAAACTGGAGTCGGGCCAGTTGGTGGAGATCATCACGGCCCCCTCGGCAGTACCCAATCCGGCGTGGCTCGAGTCGGTGGTTACCGGCAAGGCACGTACGGCGATTCGCCAGTATCTCAAGCACCTGCAGCACGAGGACGCCGTCGACTTCGGCTCGCGGATGCTCGATCGCGCACTGGACGCACTGGGTAGAAGCAGTCTGGACGGCATTCCGGTCGCGGTGCTGGATCAGTTCCTGGAAACGTCCAAGCTCAAGCGGCTGGAGGAGCTGCTGTCCGATATCGCGCTGGGTAACCGCATGCCCGACGTGGTCGCCAGTCAGCTGCTGGCAGCGCGTGGCGACCTGGTGGGCGAGGTTTCCCTCGCCTCACCGCACGCACATGAAAAAATACGCATCAGTGGTGCCGAACGTGGCGTGCTGAGTTTCGCCAACTGCTGCCATCCTCTGCCGGGTGACGACATTGTCGGTTACCTGTCATCCGGCAAAGGCATCGTGGTGCATCGCGAGGAATGCCCCAACGTGGTCGAATTGCGCAAATCGCCGGAGCGATGCGTGGCGATCGAGTGGGCACGTGAGGTGAAGGGCGACTATCGCGCGCAATTGCGCATCGAAGTCATCAACCGCCCTGGCGTGCTGGCCACCGTGGCCACCGCGATCGCCGCGGCGGACTCGAATATCGAGAACGTGGAGTATGTCGAGCGCGATGCGTCCGCAGCGACGCTGCTGTTTTCGATGGAGGTCAGCAGTCGCAAGCATCTGGCTGACGTGATCCGTCGGGTGCGCCGCACCGGGACGGTCAGCGGCGTCTATCGCTATCCGCTTTAGGCAGAACGAAGGCGGGGCAGGCTTTCCGCGTCTGCGGCAGCTGTCTACACTGGGGGTCCATGACCCGTGTGAGGAAAGCCCATGTCCCGCAGCATTATCGCCACCGAGCAGGCACCCGCCGCCATCGGCCCGTATTCGCAGGCGGTGCGCCACGGCAATACCGTGTATTTTTCCGGCCAGATTCCGCTCGACCCGGCTACCGGTGCGTTGGTTGAAGGCGATATTTCGGTACAGACACGGCGGGTGTTCGACAACCTGGAGGCGGTGGCAAAGGCGGCTGGTGGCTCACTGGGCCAGATCGTGCGGATGGGGATCTATGTCACCGACCTGGTCAACTTCGCAGCGGTGAATGCAGTGATGGCGGACTACTTCCAGCAGCCCTACCCGGCACGTTCCACGATCGAGGTCGCCGGTCTGCCCAAGGCGGCGCAGGTCGAGGTCGACGCGATCATGGTGCTTGACTGATCAGATCATGCGGCAGTTGCCGACAGCTCCGGTCGGTGTTCGAGGTCGTGCCGGGCGACTCGCCCGGTTAGGCTTTGGATCATGATCGCTCGCGAAGTGAGCTCCCACCCTGTCGTTGATACCGTCGCCGGTACGGCATCGGTCGTCACGTTGACCGGTGTGGGGCCGGCATTCGGCGCGTCATTGGCCCGGCTGGGATTGGCGCGGGTGCAGGATCTGTGGTTCCACCTGCCGCTGCGCTACGAAGACAAGACCCGGATCAGCGCGATTGCCGACCTTCGTGCCGGCGAGCCGGCGCAGGTGGTGGGTGTGGTCGAGGCGGTGGAAAGGGGGTTTCGTCATCGCCCGCAATTGAAGGTGGCGATCGCCGGCGTGGGTGGCCAGACGCTGTTGTTGCGCTTCTTTCATTTCAACCGCGCGCAGGCCGAGCAGCTGCGTCAGGGGACCCGGCTGTTGTGCTATGGCGACGTACGGCAAGGCATACACGGGCTGGAAATGGTCCATCCGCACTACCGGCGACTCAGCGAAAACGAGCCGGTGGTTGTCGACGAGGCGCTCAGCCCAGTCTATCCGACCACCGAGGGCCTGGGCCAGAAACGGCTGGCAGGGGTCGTCGGCAAGGCCTTGGCGTTGTTGCCGCCGACACGCGCACTGGAGCTGATCCCCGACCGCTTGTGCGAGGCGCACGGATTGTCGTCACTGCGCGAGGCGCTGCTCTACGTGCATCGGCCACCAGCGGATGCCGCCCTGGGGCCGCTGATACGCGGCGAGCATCCAGCGCAGCAGCGGCTGGCCTTCGAGGAGCTGCTGGCGCATCACCTGAGTCTGAGGCGGCTGCGGGCCGCGGTGCGCCATCATCGGGCGCCGCGGCTTGCCGTGGACGGCGACCTGGCAAGCCGCCTGCTTGGCGGCCTGAGCTTTGAGCTTACTGCGGCGCAGCAACGGGTCAGGCGCGAGGTCGCGGGGGATCTCGCGCAGTCCTCGCCGATGCTGCGGCTGGTACAGGGTGATGTGGGTAGCGGCAAGACCATCGTGGCCGCGCTGGCCGCGCTGGCGGCGGTTGAGGCCGGTTGCCAGGTGGCGTTGGTGGCACCTACCGAACTGCTTGCCGAGCAGCATTTGCACAATTTCCGCCATTGGCTGCAGCCGTTGGGGGTTGAGGTCGAGTGGCTGGCCGGCAAGGTCACCGGCAAGGCGCGCCAACGCGCCGTGGCGCGGGTCGCTGCGGGGGCACCTGTCGTGATCGGTACCCACGCGTTGATGCAGGAAGGCGTGGTGTTCGCGCAACTGGGTTTGGTCATTGTCGATGAGCAGCACCGCTTCGGCGTGCAGCAACGGCTGGCGCTGCGCGACAAGGGTGTGGGGCGGGTCGATGGGCTGGTGCCGCATCAACTGGTGCTGACGGCCACTCCGATCCCGCGAACCCTGGCGATGAGCGCCTATGCCGATCTGGATGTCTCCTCGATCGACGAGTTGCCACCGGGCCGCACGCCGGTGCAGACCGTTGCCATCACCAATGCGCGCCGGGCCGAGGTGATTGCACGCATCCGCGCTGCTTGCGGCGAGGGCCGGCAGGTATATTGGGTATGCACCTTGATCGAGGAATCCGAACAGCTGCGTGCGCAGGCCGCCGAGGTTGCCTACGCCGAACTCTGCGCGGGACTGACCGGCTTCGCGGTGGGCTTGATCCATGGGCGGATGAAGGCGAAGCAGAAGCAGGCGGTGATGGACGCTTTCAAGGCCGGCGAGCTGTCGGTGCTGGTGGCGACCACGGTGATTGAAGTGGGCGTGGATGTTCCCAACGCCAGCCTGATGGTGATCGAGAACAGCGAGCGACTCGGTCTGGCGCAGTTGCATCAATTGCGCGGCAGGGTAGGACGTGGTGCCATCGCCTCCAACTGCGTGCTGCTGTATCAGCCGCCGCTGGGGCAACTGGCACGCGAGCGCCTGGCAGTGATGCGGGAGACCGGCGATGGCTTCCGCATTGCCGAAAGGGATCTGCAGTTGCGCGGACCCGGGGAGGTGCTCGGTACCCGCCAGACGGGAGACCTCACTTTTCGCATCGCCGATCTGGCGCGCGATGCCCACCTGCTGCCGGCCGTGCAGCAGGTCGCGGAGCGCATGCTGGCCGATTACCCGACGCAGGCCGGGCAGCTGATCGAGCGCTGGATCGGCGCTGCTTCCCGTTATGCACAGGCCTGAAGCCGTGCTTTGCCGGCGCCGTTGCAGCCGATAAGCTGGCGGCAATGTCAGTCGGTGAGTCCAGCATGAGCGCAGCGCAATTATTGATCGATACCGACCCGGGCGTGGACGACGCACTGGCGATCCTGATGGCGCATGCGCATGCCGATATCGCCGGCCTGAGCATCGCCGCCGGGAATGTCGGGCTCGACCACACGGTGCGCAATGCTCGCACCCTGGTCGATCTGCTCGATGCCGACATCGCGGTGTTCGCCGGCTGTGCCACACCGCTGGTACGCGCGCCCGACGAAGATGCCGCCTTCGTGCACGGCAGGGATGGCTTCGGGGATGTCGGCTTTCCTCCACCGGCGGCTGCCGTGGCGAACGAATCGGCCGCCAGCGCGCTGCTACGCCTTACCCGTGAGCGGCCAGGTGAGTTGACCCTGGTGGCGCTGGCGCCGCTGACCAATCTGGCTCTCGCCTTGCGGCTCGATCCCACCCTGCCGCAGCGCGTTGCTCGCCTGGTAGTGATGGGCGGCGCCGTGACTGGCCATGGCAATACCGGCAGGGTGCCGGCGGAGTTCAACCTCGGCTTCGACCCGGAGGCGGCGCACGTGGTATTCGAGGGATTTCCCCATTTCCAGCTTGTCGACTGGGAGGCGACCCTGCGCCATGCGCTCGATCAGGAGGCATTCGACCGGTGGCTGCAGGCGGGCGATCACCGCGCCGATTTCTACGCCAGGATCGGGCGTACCGCACGCGCCTACAACCTGGCGCACGATCGTCGTGGGGTCATCGCAGCCGACGCCCTGGCGATGGCCGTGGCGATCGACCCCTCGATCGTCGTTCGTAGCGAGCGCCGTGCCGTGGCGGTCGAGCTTGACGGTCAGCTTACGCGAGGCGCAACCGTGGTCGACTGGGCCGGACGGCTGGGTCGTCCGGCCAACGCGGATATCGTGCTGGAAGTGGATCACGCGCGTTTTTCGGCGATGGTCAGGCGCGCTTTGGGCGCGTAGCTTCAATGTCCCGGCCCAGGCTGGGGCTGGCGGCACACAACGCCCGACTTGCGGGCAGTGCTTCAGGGCCGCTACAATGCCGCTCTTTTCACCGCCGCTTTAGAGTCCGCCATGAAGCCTGATATCCATCCGAACTACGCCCCGGTGGTGTTCCAGGACCTGTCGTCCGACTTCTCGTTCCTGACCAAGTCGACCATGTCCAGCAAGGAAACCGTCAAGTGGGAAGACGGCAACGAGTACCCGCTTGTCAAGGTGGATATCTCGAGCCACTCGCATCCGTTCTATACCGGCAAGCAGAAGACGCTGGATGTGGGCGGTCGGGTCGACAAGTTCCGTCGCCGCTACGCAGGTTCCAGCAAGGAATAATCCGTCATGCAGTCGTCGCCGGGCGATGACTGCGGATGCGGAGAGAGATCACCCGACACGGAGCAGGCAGGCGCCTGCTCCGTGTCTTTTTGCGGGTGTCTTTTGTCCATGCGCCGTCGAATGTGGATGGAAGCTTGTGCGATAATGGGGATTGGCAGGCGCCACGGCGTCTCGGGCAGGACCTGCTTTTTGCAGTTCATGCCAGCGTTTCCCCCGCCGGTCGGTGTCGCTTTGCGGCAGCTTCCGGTGCTGACCTACAAGCTAAGGAGTTATCCGTGTCCGATCCCAAGAGCGTCAAGTTGGTGGATGAGTCGAACCAGCGCAGCAGCGAGTTGCCCCTGATCAGTGGCACCCTGGGGCCGGCCTGCGTCGATATCGGCACGCTGTACAAGGACACCGGACACTTCACCTACGATCCGGGCTATGGCAGTACCGCCAGCACCAAGAGTGCCATCACCTATATCGACGGCGACAAGGGCGTGCTGCTGTATCGCGGCTATCCGATCGAGCAGCTGGCGGAAAAATCCACCTTCCTCGAAGTGTCCTACCTGCTGCTGAACGGCGAGCTTCCCGACCCGTCGCAGTTTGCAGGCTTCGAGCACGAGATCACGCATCACACGATGATGCATGAGGCGCAGCGCAAGTTTTTCCAGGGATTCCATTACGACGCGCATCCAATGGCGATGCTGGCCGCGTCGGTTGCGTCGCTGTCGGCGTTCTACCACGACGACCTGGACGTTGACGATGCCGGCGATCGCAAGTTGGCCGCGATCCGCCTGCTGGCCAAGATGCCGACGATTGCCGCGGCCTGTTACCGCTACTCGGTCGGTTGGCCGCTGCGTTATCCGCGCAACAATCTCGAGTATGTCGACCGCTTCCTGCACATGATGTTCGAGGTGCCCAGCGAGCCGCTGACGTTGAATCCGGTGGCGACCAAGGCGCTCGATCTGTTGTTCATCCTGCATGCCGACCACGAGCAGAATGCCTCCACCTCGACGGTGCGCCTGGTCGGATCGACCGGCGCCAACCCCTACGCGTCGATTGCTGCAGGCATCACCGCGTTGTGGGGGCCGGCTCACGGTGGCGCCAATGAGGCGGTACTCAAGCAGCTCAGGGAAATCGGTTCGCCGAACAACGTCGAGTCCGCGATCAATCGGGCCAAGGACAAGAGCGACAGTTTCCGCCTGATGGGCTTCGGGCATCGCGTCTACAAGAACTTCGACCCCCGTGCGAAGATCATTCGCGAGATGTGCCACAAGGTGCTGGCCGAACTCGGTGTCAATGACCCGTTGCTGGATGTGGCCATGAAGCTGGAAGAGGCGGCATTGAAAGACGACTATTTCGTCGAACGCAAGCTGTATCCGAACGTCGATTTCTACTCCGGCATCATCTACAAGGCGTTGGGTATTCCGACCGAGATGTTCACCGTGATGTTCGCGATCGCGCGTACTTCGGGCTGGATCGCTCACTGGATCGAGCAGCACGAAACCCCTGGATCGCGGATCGGTCGCCCGCGCCAGATCTACACCGGGGCCGACGTGCGCGACTACGTGCCGACAGCGCAACGCTGAGACTGAAGAGAGCCGGGCCTCACCACCCGGCGTTCCGCCCCGGTGTTTCAGCGCACTACCGCCACCCGTGGTGGCTGAGACTGTTCGAAGGTATCGTCTTCGGAAAGCAGGATTTCCACCTGGGTCAGGTTGGCGCGGCGCATCGGCTTGTCGTCCGCCCGGCGATCCAGCGGGGCCTGGCGCAAGGCATCCCTCGGTAGCACGGTCACGTCAAACGGAAGTTCGCCGGCGCTGAAAAGCAGCACCGGGTATTCGGGTTGATCATCCCGGTTGCGACGCAGTCGGCGGGTTTGTACCTCCACCGGCACGCCATGCTCGCGCAGATAAAGCTCGACTTCATCGGCATCGTCGCTGAAGACATGCAGGCATACCGCCGAATGTGCGTCGGCGGTGCCTTCGAGTACGGCGCCTACCAGGCGTGGATCGAACGCCTGCAGAAACCGCATCGCCTCCACTGCGGCCTCTCGCCTTAGGCGCAGCCATGTCGGCTGGCTGTCGGCGAGGAACAGACGCTGGTGTTCACGCAGCGCCTGTTCGATTTCGAGGTTGCGCGGCAGCGCCTGGGTTTCGAGAATGCCCAGGCGTTCGGCGGCCTTGAGCTTGGCATGGTGAAAATCGCGGATGCCATGCTCGCTCATCAGCCGCGCCGCCTCCTGGGCGATCCGCAACCGGTTCCGCTGAACGCGATCTTGCGCATGGATGCGATGGTGTTCGCCTCGGGACATGATGCGCTCCTTTTCGATCAGTGAACGGCGGTGGGACGCTGAAGCCTTGGGCGGTCCGCCTTGCCCTCAGAGGTTGGGAAAATATCGAGCGCCGTAGCGAGAGCGCCGTCAGGCGATCGCGGCAGGCGGGCGATTTTTTCCAGCCTCTCAGAAGATATCGTAGGCGTGCTGCTTTTCCTGCTCCTTCTTCTGGGCTGCCTGACTGCGCAGATGCTGGACATCCTCCACCTTGAAAATTTCGCTCATGCTGTTCGGATCATCCGGCGTGGTCGGCAGTCCACTGTCCTTGTTGATCAGGACGGTACTGATACCCGGCGGCATCGGCAAGCTATTCATCGGCAGCCCTTTCAGCACGCTGCCCATGTAGTCCATCCAGATCGGCAATGCCGCTTTTGCACCGAATTCACCGCGCCCAAGCGAGGCGTAGTCGTCGAAACCGACCCATACCGCAGTTGACAGGTCGCCGTTGAAGCCGACAAACCAGGCATCCCGGTGATCGTTGGTGGTGCCGGTTTTACCGGCAAGATCCGGACGATTGAGCGAGCGTGCGGCGGCACCGGTGCCGTGCAGGATCACGTCTTTCATCAGCGAAGTGATCAGGTAATCGGTGCGCGTGCCCAGGACATGTGGCGCCAGCACCGGTGGTTGGTTGTTCTCGCCATGCACGTCGGCGGGCAACACCGCATCGCCAACCCCTTCGATGCTGCTGGAGGTGGCCGGTGCCGATCCGGCATGCGCCACCCCGTTGGCGGGAGACTTGCCCATGCCAGCGGGTGGTGGTCCGGGTGGACTGTTGTTCAGCAGGCGTTCCTGACAGTTGCGACAGGCCCGCGCCGGATTGGCCAGATACACCGGTTTGCCGTCTCGATCATCGATCTCGCTGATGAAGTACGGCGTCACCAGGTAGCCGCCATTGGCGAATACCGCATAACCGCGCGCCATGCTCATCGGCGATACCGACGCGGTACCCAGCGCCATGGTGAGGTTGGCCGGTATCGCATCAAGCGAAAAGCCGAAACGGGTCGCGAATTCGCGGGCATAACGTACGCCGATGGCATCCAGCAGGCGGATCGAGACCAGGTTTTTTGACAACACCAGTGCTTTACGCAACCGCATCGGTCCGGCGAACTTGTTGTCGTCGTTGGCCGGTGTCCAGATACCATCGGGTCGCGAGGGGTCGGGCAGCGCCAACGGCGCGTCATTGATGATCGATGCCGGGGTAAAGCCCCGGTCGAAGGCAGCCGAATAGAAATAGGGCTTGAAACTCGATCCTGGCTGGCGTGCGGCCATCACCGCCCGGTTGAATTTGCTGAGTGTGAAGCTGAAACCGCCGACCAGCGCCTGAATGGCACCGTCTTCGGGATTGATGGATGCCAGCGCGGCCTGGGCCTTGGGGATCTGGTCGAGCTGCCATGCGCCCTTGGCATTGCGCGAAACGCGGATGATGTCGCCGGGTTTGAGTACGCTGCTGACGCTGCGGGGCGCCGGCCCCCTGCGGTCGTCGCTGATATAGGGTCGGGCCCAGCTCATCGCGGCCAGATCGAGCTTGATGGTCAGCCGCTTTGACACATAGACGGAGGCGTCGCTGGCATTGCTCTGGATAACCAGTCCCGGCTGCATGCCGGAGATCGTGGAATAGCCGGACAGCAGACTGTCGTAATTCTTGTCGGTGGCGTTCGCCGGCAGTTCCTGATGGGCTTCCGGCCCACGCCAGCCGTGCCGGTGGTCATAGGCGATCAAGCCCTTGCGCACGGCCTCCACGGCCGCTTGCTGGCGACCGCTCAGCAACGTGGTCTTGACCACATAGCCTTCGGTGAGTGCGTCGTTGCCAAGCCGGTCGAGTACCTGGCGCCGGACCATTTCGGCGAGGTACGGGGCGTGCACCTGAATGGGCTGCTCATGCGGTCGCGCATGGTTAGGTTCGGCAATCGCCTGCTTGTAGACGGCCTTGGTGATGTAACCGTGCCGAAGCATCTCGCTGAGGACCCAATTGCGCCGGGCCAGACCGCGTGCAGGGCTGTTGATCGGGTTGACCAGCGAGGGCAACTGGAAGGTCGAGGCGATCATCGCGCATTGGGCCACCGTCAGCTGATCCAGTTTCTTTCCGTAGTAGTACTCGGCAGCGGCAGCCACGCCGTAGGATCGATGGCCGAGGAACATTTTGTTGAGATAGAGATCGAGAATCTGGTCCTTGCTCAGCTCGTGCTCGATCCTGAAAGCGATGAAGATCTCGGTGAGCTTGCGCGAATAAAGCTTCTCCGGACTCAGGAAAAAGTTGCGTGCGACCTGCTGGGTAATGGTCGAGCCGCCCGGGCCCTTGTCGCCACCGGTGATGATGACATGCCATGCCGCACGCACGATGCCGTGCCAGTCGACACCCGGATGATGGTAGAAGTCCGCGTCTTCGGCCGAGAGCACGGCATGCTTCAGCCGGTCGGGCACGTCGGCGATAGCTACCGGAATTCGCCGGGTCTCGCCGAAGCTGGCGATCAATTTGCCATCGGCGCTGACCACGCGCAGGGGCACCTGCATGTGGTAGTCCTTGAGGACGGCCACCGACGGGAGTCGTGGTGCTATCAGCCAATACGCCACACCTAAGGCGACAACTGCCAGAAGCAAACCGGAGAAAGCCAGGATCAATGCCCAGCGCAACAAACGCTTGAAAATTTGCATGGTGTGGAGATAGCGAGACCTGAGTCAAAACATGGCAGAGTATAGATGCAGCAGTATTCATCACGCCTGCCGTGTCGACCAAGCAACGACCGGGCCATCGCCGTGGGTTGCCGCAAATGTGGTGGACATCACGTCAATTACTTGAGAAAGTTCCTGTAGGCCGTTGCCTTTACGTTAATTTTTCGATTTAATGCCACTGCGCATACGGTCAGGTTCTGGCTACGGACGCTCAGGGCAAGGGGGAAACACCGTGGGGCTTTTCACACCCAAGAAGCCGGCATTGATAGGTGTCGACATCAGCTCGACCGCGGTCAAGCTGCTGCAGCTAAGCCAGGCCGGCGGCCGCTATCGCGTGGAACACTATGCGGTGGAGCCGCTGCCGCCCAATGCCGTCGTCGAAAAGAACATCGTCGAGGTCGAGGCGGTAGGCGACGCCATTCGCCGCGCGATGGCGCGCTCAGGCTCCAAGCTCAAGCACGGGGTGGCCGCGGTGGCCGGATCCGCGGTGATTACCCGCATCGTGCCCATGGCCAGCGAGCTCTCCGAAGACGACCTGGAAGGGCAGATCCAGGTGGAGGCGAACCAGTACATCCCTTATCCGATTGACGAGGTGAGCCTCGACTACGAGGTGGTCGGCCCGGTCCGCGACAATCCCGAGATGAACAACGTCCTGCTGGCAGCCTCGCGTACCGAAAACGTCGACATGCGCGTTGCCGCGCTTGACCTTGGCGGGCTCACGGCGGGGGTGATCGACGTCGAGGCCTTCGCCCTGGAGAACGCGTTCGTGATGGTCGCCGATCAACTCAACGTCGGACGCGACGCCCTGGTGGCGGTGGTCGACATCGGCGCGACCATGACCACGTTGTCGGTCTTGCGCAATCAACGGACCATCTATTCCCGGGAGCAGGTGTTTGGTGGCAAGCAGCTGACCGATGAGATCATGCGCCGTTTCGGACTCTCCTACGAGGAGGCGGGTCGGGCCAAGCGCAAGGGAGGTCTACCCGAATCCTATGAGAGCGAGGCGCTGGAACCTTTCAAGGAGTCGCTGATTCAGCAGATCAGCCGGCTGTTGCAGTTCTTCTTCGCCGGTAGCGAATACAGCAAAGTCGACCAGGTGGTGTTGGCCGGTGGCTGCGCTTCGATCGAGGGACTTTGCCCCATGCTGGAGGAGCAACTCGGCGTCTCCTGTATTGTCGCCAACCCGCTGGCGCGCATGTCGCTGTCGCCCAGGGTGCAGGCACAGGCGTTGGCGCAGGACGCTCCCGCGCTGATGATTGCGGTCGGCCTCGCCTTGAGGAGTTTCGACTGATGGCACATGTCAATCTACTGCCATGGCGGGCCGAGCGGCAGAAACAGCGTGAGCGTGAGTTCTACATGCAGCTCGGTTCGGCGTTCGTGGCCGCGCTGGCGTTCCTGATGCTTTGGGGCTTCTGGATGGGTGCACGCATCGACAACCAGAACGAGCGCAATAGCTACCTTCAAGCCGAAATCAAGCAAGTCAAGGCGCGCAACGCGAAGATCGACGGACTCGAAAAAGTCCGGGAGCACTTGCTGGCGCGCAAGAAGATCATCGAGCAATTGCAGGCGGATCGCTCGCAGATGGTGCATCTGTTCGACGAACTGGTAAAAACCATTCCCTCCAGTGCCCGTCTCACCGGTCTGAAGCAGACCGGACAGTCGATGACACTCGATGGCGTGGCGCAGTCCAATGCCAGCGTGGCCGAGTACATGCGCAACATCGAGGCGTCACCGTGGATGGGGCATGCCGACTTGCGCAAGACGGAAAAAATTACCGGCGCCGGTCGGATGCCCTACAAATTCGGACTGAACGTCAAGTTGAACCGACCGAAGTCGGATGAAACGACAATGTCCGGTGGCGTGGCATCGCCAGCCCACACGGTGAGTCCGGCGGTGGCCGGCAGTACCGCCAGAACCATGGATGCGATGGCGATGAAGTCTGTTGCCAAGCCCGCCAGTTCGAAGGCCAAGGCGGTGCAACCCAAGGTCAAGGGAGGCGCGCGCTGATGAAGTTCCTTGACGATATCCGCAATCTTGATCGCAACAACGTCGGCGGTTGGCCACAATCGGTCAAGATGTTCTTCGTTGCGCTGTTGTTTGTCTTCGTCATATTGCTGGGCTGGTATTTCTACGTCAGCGACCAGCAGGATTCGCTCGCTTCGTTGGCGGGCAAGGAGACCCAGCTCAAACAGGAGTTTTCGAGAGAGCAGGCCAAGGCCGTGAATCTCGAGGCCCTGGAGCAGCAACTCAACGAGATGCAGGACATGCTGCGTCAGTTGCTGCGTCAGCTGCCCAGCAAGACGGAAATGCCCGAGCTGCTGGTGGATATCTCGCAGACGGCCTTGTCCGCCGGTCTGCAGACCGAGTTGTTCGAGCCCGGCCCGGAGACGCTCAAGGACTTCTATGCGGAGCAGCCGATCACCCTGCGGATGACCGGCACGTACCATCAATTTGGTGCTTTCATCAGCGGCGTGGCCTCCTTGCCGCGGGTCGTGATCCTTACCCTGCACGACGTTTCGCTTACCCCGGTGGCAGCGACCCAAGGGGCACCCTCCAATGGCCAACTGGTGCTGAAGGGTACGGTAAAGACCTATCGCTATCTGGATGACGAAGAGAGTGCCGCCGAGACCAAGGCTTCAGGCAACGGCAAGTCGAGGGGGCGGAAATGAACAGAGCTGCTGCCATGAAGCCCGCGAGCCTGCTTCGCGCGGGGCTGATGCTGGGTGCTGCGTTGATTCTCGGGGGTTGTACCCGGGGGATGTCGGATTTGCGTCAATGGGTAGCGCAGGAGAAGGCGAAAAAAGGTGCGCCGATCCAGCCGCTGCCGGTTATCAAGACGTTCGAGACCTTCAAGTACGTGGATCAGAACATGCGCGATCCGTTCAGCGCGAGTACCGTCGAGCGGCAGCCAAACAGCAATAGCAGCGGCCCGCGCCCGGACGCCAATCGTCCCAAGCAACCGCTGGAAATGTTCGCGCTCGACAGCTTGAAGATGGTCGGCACGATCGGCGTCGGCGCCAAGATGGAAGTGCTGATCAAGGATCCGGGTGGGGTGATTCATCGCGTCCATCGTGGCGACTACATGGGCCAGAACTACGGGCACGTCACCGCCATCAGCAGCGACCACATCGACCTGGTCGAGTTGATATCCAACGGTAATGGTGGCTGGATGGAACGCCCAGCCAGCATCGCGCTTGCCGAGCAATAGGAAATACAGGGGCTGATGCAATGACCAACCAATTTCAATCCGTCCGGGACCGTGTCATGCGCCATACGGGCCATTACATCCTGATGGCACTGCTGCTCGTCGGCGTCGTCTGGGCCAACGCTGCCATCGCAGCCGGTGCCACGCTGAAGAAGATCAGCTATGACACGCTGCCGGGCGGCAACGTACAATTGCACATGGACTTCGGTAGCGGTCCGGTGCCGCAACCGAGGATCTTCACCACCAGCAATCCACCGCGCATCGCGCTGGATTTCCCCGCAACCGAGAATGCCGCCGCGCGCCACCTGGTTATCGGCAAGGGTTCGACTTCCGGCGTATCGGCGATCGCGGCCGGCGGTCGGACCCGTGTGGTGGTGGAGTTGATGCGCGAATCCAGCTACCGTTCGCGCATCGAGGGCCACAGTCTGGTACTGACCGTGAACAACGGCACGGCGGACCAGTCGGTTACCACGGCAGCGAACATCGATCCATCCAAGACGCTGCCCTCGTCGATGAACGGGCCGAACATTTCCAACATCGATTTCCGTCGCGGCCCGAATGGCGAAGGTCGGGTGCTGATCAGCTTCAGCGGCAGCGGCGCGAATGCGCAAATGACGCATGAAGGCGACAAGGTGCTGGTCACCATCGACCACGCCAATCTGCCGGCCAAGCTGGCGCAACGGCTGGACACCCTGGATTTCGCCACACCGGTGCAGTCCATCACTACTCGAGCCGGGCTGGGTGGTGGCGCGAGGATGGAAATTGCCGTCAAGGGTGATGTCGAGACCTCGTCGTACCAGACCCCCGATCAATACGTCATCGACGTGGCGCCGAAGAAGGCCGATGCGAGGGTCGACAAGCTAGCCAAGGCCGACCAGCCGCCCAAATATACCGGCAAGCGGGTCACCTTCAATTTCCAGGACATTCCGGTGCGCTCGGCGCTGCAGCTGATCGCCGACATCTCCGGGCTCAACCTGGTGGCTTCGGACAGTGTTGGTGGCAGCGTGACCCTGCGACTGGTCAATGTGCCGTGGGACCAGGCGCTGGACGTGATCCTGCGTGCCAAGAGCCTGGACAAGCGGCGTAACGGCAACGTGATCTGGATCGCGCCGCAAACCGAGATCGCCAAGTATGAGGAGGATCTCGCCAATGCCAAGCTGAAAGCCCAGGATACCGCCCAGCTGGTGACGGACTATATCCCGATCAGCTACGGCAAGGCTTCGGATATCGCCAAGCTCTTGACCACCGGCAGCATGCAGGGTGGTGGCGGTGGCGGCGGTGCCAACCGTACCCGCGGCTTCCTTTCACCGCGCGGCAGCGTCTCGTTCGATGTGCGCACCAACACCTTGCTGCTCAACGACACGCCGGAAAAAATCAAACAGATCCGCGCGTTGATCGCGGTGCTCGACAAGCCGGTGCAGCAGGTGTTGATCGAGTCGCGCATCGTGGTGGCAACCGATGACTTCACTCGCGAGCTGGGTACCAAGTTCGGTGTCAGTGGCCAGCAGGTCAATCGCAGCGGCCAGGTGCTGCAGATCGGCGGTGGCCTCGGCCAGGCGATTGGCGGCACGCCGTCCACCGGCAACGTCGGCTCCGGTGGCCTCAACGTGAACCTGCCGGCGCAGACCAGCAATGGCGGCAGCTTCGGCTTCGCCATCCTAGGTGCCAACTATGCGCTTGATCTGGAGCTTTCCGCGGCGCAGACCGAGGGCCGCGGCGAGGTCATCTCCAGTCCGCGCGTAATTACCGCCAACCAGCAGCAGGCAGTGATCCGCCAGGGCCAGGAAATCGGCTACGTGACCTACCAGAACAGCGCTACCGGCGCCGCCGGCAGCGGTACGGCCACCGTGCAGTTCAAGGACGCCGTGCTGGAACTGAAGGTGACCCCGACCATCACCGCCGACAACCGTGTCTATCTGGCGATCAACGTCAAGAAAGATGCGCTCAAAGGCTATATCACCGTACCCGGCAGCGGCCAGGTGCCGACCATCGACACGCGCTCGATCAATACCTCGGTGCTGGTGGACAACGGTCAGACCGTGGTGCTCGGCGGTATCTACGAGGTCAACAAGCAAAATACCATCACCAAGGTGCCTGGTCTGGGCGATATCCCCGGCATCGGCGCACTGTTCCGCAAGACCTCGCGCAACAACACCAAGGCCGAGCTGCTGATCTTCGTGACACCGAGGATTCTCAGCGACACCTTGCAGTAAATTGCAACGCAGAAAAGGAAAAGAGGCGGCCCCGGTCGCCTCTTTTTTTTACGCCTGCACGGTGGCCACCACGGCACGCATTAAACTTCTGCGTCTGCTTACGGTCTGACACACGCTGCCGACCTGTTGCCCGACCGTCTGGCCATACCTGACCCATTCCCTTGCGTCACGTTGAAACGGAATCCCACCATGGACATGCCCGAAACCCCCTCTCAGACGCGCCTGCAGAAAGCGTTCGCGCAATTGCGACAGGACTTGCAGCGTTGCATCATCGGCCAGCCGCACTTGATCGATTGTCTGCTGGTCGCGTTGCTGGCGGATGGCCACCTGCTGGTCGAGGGCGCGCCTGGACTGGCCAAGACCACGGCGGTGAAAGCGCTGGCGGCTCGCATCGAGGCGGATTTCCACCGCGTCCAGTTCACTCCGGACTTGTTGCCAGCGGATCTTACGGGGACTGACATCTTTCGCCCGCAGAGTGGCAGCTTCGAGTTCGAGCGTGGGCCACTGTTCCACAACATCGTGCTGGCTGACGAGATCAACCGGGCGCCGGCCAAGGTGCAGTCGGCCTTGCTGGAAGCCATGGCCGAGCAGCAAATCACGGTCGGTCGCAGCACCTGGCAACTGCCCGAGCTGTTCATGGTGATGGCGACCCAGAACCCGATCGAGCAGGAGGGCACCTTCACCTTGCCGGAGGCACAGCTCGACCGTTTTTTGATGCATGTGACGATCGGCTATCCGGATGCCGTTGCCGAGCTGGCGATACTGAAGCTGGCGCGCGAACAGGCTAACCGGCGAGCACATCCGGGGGCTCCGATTGCACCGCTTTTAACCCAGCCCGACGTGTTTGCTGCGCGTGACGCGGCGATGGCGGTGCACATGGCGCCGGCGCTTGAGGAATACCTCACCCAGCTGGTGCTGGCGACCCGCGATGCCGATCGCTACGGTGCGGAACTGAAGCGATGGATCGCCTGGGGTGCCAGCCCGCGTGCCACCATCGCGTTGGATCGCTGCGCCCGCGCGCAGGCGTGGTTGGCCGGGCGTGACTACGTGTTGCCGGAGGATGTCCACGCGATGGCCCACGAGGTGTTGCGCCACCGGGTACTGCTCAGCTACGAAGCCGAGGCAGAAGGCGTGCGGCCCGATCAGGTCATTGATCGGCTGCTGGATCTCGTGCCGCTGCCGTGAGCACGGCCATGCCACAGCGTTCGAATGGCGATGGCCGCACCAGCATTTCGCTGGTCGAACTCATTGCCTTGCGGGCGCGTGTCGGTCGTGCGCGGCTGGCGCCATTGCGTAGCCGCTCCGCGCGCCACGGACAGCAGACCAGCGCGCTGTTCGGGCGGGGCATGGACTATGCCGAGTCACGCGTCTATCAGGCGGGCGACGACGTGCGCCGGCTGGATTGGCGGCTCACCGCGCGCAGTGGCAAGTTGCATACGAAGTTGTTTCAGGAGGACCGCGAAGGCTGCCTGCTGATCCTGGTTGATACCCACGCCAGCATGCGCTTTGGTACCCGCGTGCGTTTCAAATCGGTGCAGGCGGCGCGTGCGGCGGCTTGGGCTGCGTGGTATGCCACCCGTGCCGGGGAGCGCGTCGGCATGATGCCGTTTGGGCATGCCGATCACTTGCTGCGACCGCGTGCCGGTGCGCGGGGCGCGCTGGCGGTTTGCGGCGCGCTGGCAGACTGGGACGCGTCATCCGGGATGGCCGCGCGGGAACAGCCGCTGGCCGTTCCGCAGGAGTCGCTGGCCGATGCGCTGGTCCGTGCCGGGCGTGTATCACATGGCGCCAATCGCGTTCTGCTGATCAGCGACGGCTTCAGCTGCGATGCGTCAGCCCGACAACGTCTTCTGGATATCTCCCGGCGCAGTGGACTTGCGGTGCTGGTGGTGGCTGACCCGTTGGAGCTGGCACCGGCGCCGGCCGGCCGCTATCCGCTGGAACACGATGGCGAACGCCGTGACGTCGTACTGCAGACTGACCGCCAGCGCGCCGACTTCCAGCAGGCGCTCGGTGCCGGTCCGGCGCGATTGCATGAACTGGCGCGTTCACTGGGCCTGGGTTGTCGGATCATCGATACCACCGTCGATCCGTTCGACGCGGTATCCAGTCTCCTCGGCGCGACGCGGGGGCGGCGATGATGCTGCAAGTTCCAGCCCACGTCGCGACGGCGGCCCCGGCCGGCCCGGTGTTGCGTGACATTCACCTGCCACCCGATCCGTCGTGGTGGCCGCCGGCGCCGGGCTGGTGGTTGCTTGCCATGTTGCTGTTGATCCTGGCACTTGCTGCTGCATGGTTCTGGCGGCGGCAACGACGGCTGCAGGCGCAGCGGCGACGGGTTCTGGCGGAGCTCGATCGTCTGGCGAGGCAGCATGCGCACGATGGCGATGGCGCCGAGCTGGCCAGCGCTCTGCACCAATTGTTGCGCCGGGTTGCCCGGCCACATGATGCGCTGGCGGTGCGGCAGCGCGGCGACGCGTGGCGCAACACGCTGGCTCGCGTGCCGGTTGACGCGGCCACGCTGGAGACCTTGCTGGCACTGGACCAGGCGATGTACCGGGCACAGGGGTCGTTTGATGCCACGGCCGCCGTCACCGCGGTGCGTCGCTGGCTGCGTCTGGCCCTGAAATCGCGGGCGTGGCGCAAGGCTGTCACGGAGCACGACGATGCTTGAGTTTGCCTGGCCCTGGATCGGTCTGCTGTTGCCCTTGCCGTGGCTGCTGCGTCGCTGGCTGCGGCCGGCCGCACCCGGGCAGGCCTTGCATTTGCCACAGCCGGGCCTGCAGCTGACCACCGTGGGTGGCAACGCGGTGCACGGCCTGACGCCCTGGCTGCTGGTGCTGGCGTGGCTTGCCCTGTTGGCGGCGGCAGCACGTCCGCAGTGGGTGGGGCCACCACAGGCCCAGCAACGCAGTGGCCGTGCGCTGATGCTGGCGGTGGACTTGTCCGGCAGCATGCGTACCGAAGACATGGATCTGGCCGGTCAGCCGGTCAGTCGTTTCGGTGCCGTCGAGGCGATTGCCGGCGACTTCATCGATCGTCGCCATGGTGACGAGATGGGTCTGATCCTGTTTGGCAGCCAGGCGTATCTGGTCACGCCGCTGACCTATGATCTGTCCGCGGTAAAAGCCCAGTTGCAGGGCGCTGCGGTAGGTCTGGCGGGCACCGAAACCGCGATTGGCGATGCCATTGCCGTGGCGGTCAAACGGCTGTCGAGCCTGCCGCAGCAGGCGCGCGTGCTCATTCTGCTGACCGATGGTGTCAACAACGCCGGCAATATTTCGCCCATGGAAGCGGCACGTGCCGCCAAGGCCGCCGGTGTACGTATCTACACCATCGGCATCGGCGCGACCCAAATGCGCGTACCCGGATTTTTCGGCAGCCAGCTGGTCAACCCGTCGGCCGGCCTCGATGCCAAGATGCTTACCCGCATTGCCGACGAAACCGGTGGGCGTTTCTTCCGCGCCACCGACAGCCGCCAGCTGGCTGACGCCTACCGTGCGATCAGCGCGCTGGAGCCGATGCCGCAGCATGGGCCGACCTTGCGGCCCCGGCAGCCGCTATTTCGCTGGCCGCTGGCCGCAGCGCTTTTGCTGCTGTTGTTGCTGATCGTGCCGCGACACGTAAACCGTCAGCGCAGGCACTCCGCATGAACGCCGCCCTGCAGTTGTTTCACTTTCTGCAGCCATGGTGGCTGCTCGCCCTGGTCTTGCTGCCGGTGTGGTGGTGGCTGGGTAGCCGGCGGCGGACCCATGCGGAACTGTCACGACTGGTCGACGCCGACCTGTTGCCGCACCTGCTGCATGGCCGAACGGGTAACCGGAAGCTGCCGCTCTGGTTGTTTCTGGCCGGCTGGACGCTGGCGGCGCTGGCCCTGGCCGGTCCGACCTGGAGTCGCGTTGCACAGCCGTTGTACGCCAGTCGCGCGGCGCAGGTGGTTGCCGTCTCGCTGTCCCGGGACATGCTGGCGCGCGACGTGGCACCAAGTCGGCTCGACCGGGCGATCTACAAGACTCATCAGTTGCTGGACAGCAATCGCGCCGGCCTGAATGCGTTGATCGGTTATGCCGGTGAGGCGTTTGTGGTGGCGCCGTTGACCTCAGACGCCAACAGCCTGAGTGATCTTCTCGACGCGATGGCACCGGACACCATGCCGGTCGATGGCAATAACGCTGCGCTGGCGATCAAACGCGCGGTGAAGCTGATTCACGATGCCAACCTCAAGCGCGGCTCGCTGGTGCTGGTCACCGATCAGGCCGATACCGCCGCGGTCGCCGCCGCCCGCAAGGCTGCCGCAGTGGGTGTGCGGGTGTCGGTCCTTGGCGTGGGCACCACGCAGGGCGGGCCTGTCCCGCTGCCGGGCGGCGGATTTTTGCATAACAAACAGGGTGACATGGTGATGGCCCCACGCGATGACAAAATGTTGTCTGCCGTGGCGGCCGCAGGTGATGGTCGCTACGTGCCGATGAGCAACGACAACCGCGATGTCGAAGCGCTTCATCGTGAACTGCGTACTGGCGCGACCCGGATCGCCAAAGGCCAGTCGAGCGCACAATGGCAGGATCGCGGGCCGTGGCTGCTGCTGCCATTGTTGCTGCTGGTAGCCCTCTCATTCCGTCGTGGCTGGTTGCTTCTTCTGGCACTGGTGGTGTTGCCGGCATGGCCGGGCCGTGCCGATGCGATGAGCTGGCGTGATCTGTGGCAGCGTCCCGACCAGCAGGCGGCACAAGCGTTGCAACATGGCGCGGTGAAGCAGGCGCAGCAACTGGCGCGCGATCCCGCATGGCGCGGTGTGGCGGACTATCGCGCCGGTGACTTTGCCGCCGCTGCCAAAACCTTGCGCGAGGTTTCCGGTACGGATGGCGCCTACAACCTCGGCAATGCGCTGGCCAGGCAGGGACAGTATCCGCAAGCCATCAAGGCCTACGATCAGGCACTCAAGCTCGATCCCGCCAATGCCGACGCCAAGGCCAATCGCAAGGCGGTCGAAGACTGGTTGCATCGCCAGCAAAAAAAGAAGCAGGACGAAAAGCATTCCGGATCAAAATCGGAGAAACAGCAAGGCAAGGGCAACCGTCAGAAGCCCTCGTCGGGTGCCGGCAAGAACGGCAAGCAAGGCAAGTCGGACAAGCAAGGCAAGTCAGGCAAGTCAGGCAAGTCGGGTTCAGACAAGTCGCCAGCTCAGAGCCCTTCGAAGAACGGCAGCAAGCCGACAGCCGATCAGGCGAAATCCCGCGCTGGGGAGGCGAAAAATCCTGCCGGCAAGCAGTCGTCGGGTGCGCAGCCGAAGCCACAGACACCGCAGCAGCAGGCTGAACAGAAAGCGCGCGCGCAAAAGGCGCAGCAGGCCCTGAAAAAACAGATGGACCAGGCCATGGCCGGCGACCGCAAGGGCCAAAAGGCCGCATCCCCGCCCACCCATCAGCTCGGGGTGATGGCCAAGGGCGATCCCCAATCCCGGCTGCCCGCCGATCTGCGCCAGGCGCTGCAACGGGTGCCCGATGATCCGGGTGCCTTGCTGCGGCGAAAATTCGAGCTCGAATATCTGCAGCGCCATGGTGGCGCATCTCAAGAGGGTCAACAGCCGTGACACGTCGACGAATCATCGGATGGTGGTTGCTGGCATGCCTGCTGGTGCCGGTAGTCGGCCACGCCACCCAGGTACAGGCCACGCTGGACCGAAGCACCGTGCAACTGGGCGACACCGTGACGCTGAATCTGCGCGTCACCGGCTCCGGTGGCAACGTCGAAGTGCCCGATCTCAGTGCGCTGCGTCAGGACTTCGCGATCCTCGGCACCTCGCAAAACAGCAGTCTGAGCGTGATCAACGGCCAGACCAGCTCAATGCTGACCTTCGGCATTGCGCTGCGCCCCCGCCACCTGGGGTTGCTGGAGATTCCTGCGCTGACGGTGGCCGGTCGCCAGACCAAGCCCTTGCAGTTGAACGTGACCGCGCCCGACCCGGCGGCGGCCGCTGCCACGCACAAGCGTGTCTTCATGGAGGCGCAGGTCGAGCCGGACCATGGCTATGTTGGCCAGCAGCTGAGTTATGTCGTACGGCTGTATTACGCGATCAACATCAGCAGCGGATCGCTCGATACGCCGCAGGTCGACGGCATGCAGGTGAGCCGCCTGGGCAGTGACGTGAACTACGACAGCGAACGTGGTGGTCGCCAGTACCACGTGCTGGAACGACGCTATGCGCTGATCCCGCAGCGGGCCGGCCATGTCGTCATCCCGGCGCTGAATTTCCAGGGCAATGTGATCGACCCGAACGATCCCAACAGCTTCTTTGGCGCCAGTACGCCGATTTCCACCAGTGCGCCGGCGGTGAGCGTCGAGGTCAAGCCGGTGCCCGCCGCCTGGGGCAGCGCAGCGTGGCTGCCGGCGCGCAAGCTGAGTCTTGCGATGAGTGGCTGGCCCGGCGCTGGCGAGCAGGCAAGGGTCGGGCAGCCGCTGAATCTGAGCCTGGAACTGCAGGCGACCGGGCTACCGTTCGAAAGCCTGCCGGCACTCACCCTGCCCACGCTCGATGGGGCCACGGTGTATCCGGACAAGCCGGTCACCGGCAGCCGCGACGATGGGCGTTGGGTGGTCGGTCGCCGTCAGCACGCCTTCGCGATCGTGCCGACGCGAGCCGGCACCTTGACCGTGCCGGCGATCAGCGTGAAGTGGTGGAATGTGCTGACCGACCAGGCTGAGGTGGCGCAAATTCCCGCCCACAGCATCACCGTGCTGCCGGCGATCGGCGGAACTGCCGCGCCAGCCGCACCCGCGGTGGGTTCGTCCTCCGGTGCGCCTGCTGCAGCACTGCCGAGCACTGCGCTGTCAAAGTCGGTGGTCACCTGGCGCAACATCGCGCTGGGCAGTATCGCCATCGCGCTCTTGCTGCTCGGCATGCTGGCCTGGTTGCTGTGGCGCCGTCGTGGTGCCACGGCGACGCCGGCATCCGCTGCACACAAGCCGGTAAAGACAAGCTCACGCCAGTTGCAGCTGGCCTTCCTCGCCGCCGCGCGCGGGCCTGATGTCGCCGCCCAGGCACATGCGCTGCTGGCCTGGGCGCGGGCCGAGCGCCCTGCGATCCAGCACCTCGGTGAACTGGCCGCGGCGCTGGATGACGCGGGCCAACGCGCGGCCATCGCCGCCTTGCAGCGACGCCAGTATGGCGGTGTGTTGGCGGACGCGGACGATGATTCGCTGGCCACCGCGTTCAAACCGGGTTTTGTCTGGCGCGCGGTCGATGCCGGCAGCGACGACGAGGGTCTGCCGCCATTGTATCCATTCAAACTGCGTTGACGGCGCGCTGGAACGTTGCCTGCATCGCCTCGCTGTAGCAGCACAGGACGACATCGAGCGAATCGTCGTGGCGCAGCTCGTCATCGAGTGTGCGCGCCACCACCGCGGCAGCGCGCGCTGCCGGGTAGCCATAGACGCCGCAACTGATCGCCGGAAAGGCAATCCGCTGCAAGTGATGGGCTCGAAGCAGGTGCAGAGCCTGCCGATAGCAGCTCGCCAGCAGCTCCGGTTCGCCATGCTCACCGCCGTGCCATACCGGTCCCACCACATGGATCACATGCCTGGCCGGCAAGCCGAAGCCCGGCGTGATGCGGGCCTCGCCGGTGGGGCAGCGCACGCCCGGTCGGGTTTGCGGCAGGGCCAGGCAGGCCTGAGCCAGGGCAGGTCCGGCGGCGCGATGAATTGCCCCGTCAACGCCATCGCCACCGAGCAGCCCCGGGTTGGCGGCATTGACGATCGCGTCGAGGGCCAATTGCGTGATGTCGGCCGTGATGACGGTGAGAGGCATAGCCTGGACCTTGGCAGCAACGTATGCTGCAGTTGTGTATCGCTGTAGAGGTTCAACCCATCATGGCAAATACCGAAGACATTTCCTTTGGTTACCTGCTCAATGACGTGACGTTGCTGATTCGCAAGCATTTTGACCGGCGTGCGGTGAAGTTTGGTTTGACCCGCGCCCAGTGGCGTGCCACCAAGATGCTCTACCACCGTGAAGGATTGCGACAAACCGAACTGGCGGAGTTCCTGGAAATGGAGCCGATCGCGGTGGGTCGGGTCATCGACCGGCTGCAGGCGGCGGGTTTCGTCGAGCGCCGCCCCGACCCGGCCGATCGTCGCGCCTGGCGGCTTTACACCACGGCGCAGGCCAGCGGGATCATCGACGACATGGAGTCGATCGGTCGTGAACTGCGCAAGGATGCCACCCGCGGCATCGACTACGAGGAGCTGCGTGACGCGCTGGCGGTGATCGAGCGGATCAAGGACAACCTGCAGGCGCTCGAACAGGATCGCGTGGCCGATCCGGTGGAAAAGTCACCATCATGGCCGGTCGCCTCCTGACGCCGCGGCTCGCCGTGGCGCTGCTACTGTGCAGCGCCGCGGTTGCCGCGTCTGCCGCCACGCCACTGGACGACGCGGCCCTGCGTGCCTACGCAAGCCGGCCCTGGGACAAGGCGACGCTGATGAATACGACGGTTCAACTGGGTCGCCATCACGGCACCATGGTGGTTGCGGAGTTTCCCTGTGGCGATGTCTGCCCGCAATACACCCTGCGCATCATTCACTATGTGCTGCCGGCCGGCGTCGACTGCCGTCAGGTCGGTGGCGTTGAGCGCAGCGTCGGCATTCCGATGGCGATTGCGCTGCTGCCGAAGCGCTTCTGCTTTCCCCGGGTGCTGGTCGACTCGGGGCAGTTCTACAGCCACTGAGAGGCGGGAGGAAAATCGCTCGCCTGCGGCGATTGCCGTCGGACGCTCGCGCTACGACGCCCGATAGTTTTCCAACCTCCGGGACCGTTCGATCCCCAGGCGGTTGCGTTGCTACGGCTTGCTTTTCAGCAGGTCGCGGATTTCAGTCAGCAGTACCACATCAGCCGGCGGTGCAGCAGGGGCAGCCTCCTCCTTGCGTTTCATCCGGTTGATCGCCTTGACCACCAGGAAAATCGCAAACGCGATGATCACGAACTGGATCAGGGTATTGATGAAGACACCGTACTGGATCGCCACCTCGGCCACCTTGTGCGCCGGGTTGCTGGTGTCGGCGGGTTTGAGCACCCATTTTAATTGCGAAAAATCCACGCCGCCGGTCAACAAGCCGATCGGCGGCATGATGACGTGGTTGACCAGCGCCGTCACGATCTTGCCGAAAGCCGCACCGATCACCACGCCGACGGCGAGATCGACCACGTTGCCGCGCATCGCAAAGGCCTTGAATTCCTTGAGCATGCTCATCGCTTGCCTCCTCCCCTGATATGCCGAATGACGGACAAACTGTAACCCCGATCCACGACCGTTGCCGAGGTGCAGCTCGGAGGTTGGGGAAATATCGAACGCTTTAGCGAGCGCGTTGCCAGGCGTTGGTGACCCGGAGCCTGTCGGGCGATCAGACGATGCGACCGTGCAGTTCGGCGATGCCGTCCAGCGAGGCGTGGAAGCGGTCGCCGCGCTGCAGCGCCGCCACCCCGGCAGGTGTGCCGGTGAAGATCAGGTCGCCGGGCCGCAACTCGAACAGCCCGGACAAGGCGACCAGAATCTCCGGCACGCCGTGCACCATGTCGGCGAGTGCGGTCTGTTGGCGCAATTCGCCATTGACCGTCAGCGCCAGTCGCGTTTCCGCGTCAGGCCGCGCGTGACTCGCCGGACACAAGGCTGAAACCGGTGCCGAACCGTCAAACGCCTTGGCCGTATCCCACGGCTGCCCCTTGGCCTTGGCCCGGGCCTGCAGGTCGCGCCGGGTCAGGTCCAGGCCGACACCATAACCCCAGATCATGGCCTCGGCCTGCTCGGCTGCCAGGTCGCGGCCACCGCGGCCCAGCGCCAGCACCATCTCCACTTCGTGGTGCAGGTCGGACGTCGCTTGCGGGTAGGGCACATCGGCACCGTCGCCGATCACCGCATCGGCCGGCTTGCAGAAAAACATCGGTGCCGACTTGTCTACGCTCGAGCCCATTTCACGTGCGTGCTCGGCGTAATTGCGACCAATGCAGAACACCCGGCGAATCGGAAAACGCAGCTCGCTGCCGATGATCGGCAGGCTGGAAACGGGTGAGGGAGAGAACACAAACGACATCTCGGAGCCGCCATGCAGTCAGGGAAGATCGCCAGTGTAACGACTACGGGGATCGATCAGCTACTCATCCCGCAGTCCTCGCAGCAGCGGCGAACGCACCACGTGCCAGATGGGCCACAGGGCGCTGAGCGTCCCCAGCACGGCGATGTAAGCCAATACCCAGCCGGCAACGGCGGGTGTGATATCCATGCTGAAGCGAATCGCCTGGCTGCCAGTGGACGAGTCGACGCCATGCCCGTTCAACAACAAACGGCCGAGCAGCAAGGCGAGCGCGGCACAGCACTGCCCGATCACCAACACTTCGATCAGCAGGGCGAGGGCTACACTGAACGTGCGAAAACCGAATGCCCGCAGTACGTTGATTTCGCGACGACGCGCAGTTAACGCCATACCCAGGGCATTGACGATGGCCAGGGCCGCGCCCAAGCCGAGTACGCTGGCAATCACGATAGCGGCGATGCGCACAAACTTGGCGAGAAACGCCGTTCTCGCGGCGTAGTAGTCGCGTTGTGGCAGCACCTGCAGGCTGCGGAGGCGTGAGTCGGCATGCAGGGCGGCGGCATAGCGCCGGTATGCAGCCGGTGAACTGAGCTTTACCCATAGCGCGGTGATCTGCCCTTGTGCGTTGTACGCGGCCTGCAGGGTACCAAGGTCGGTCCACAATTCGGATTCCCACAGTCCACCCCCTGCCATGAACTCGCCGGTGACGCGCCACGGAGTCTGGTTCAACGACAACTTCGCGCCGGTATCGAGTCCGACGAAAGCGCGTGCCACACCGCGTCCGGCGATCAGCTCGTTGAGGCCGCTGCCAAAGCGTTTGCCTGCGCTCAGGTGCGCGGAGCTGCCGACGACATGCCAGAACACAGGCGTAACCCCGCGTACGAGCACCGTGCTGGTGGTGCCGTCGATTCGGCGCAGTTTGGCGTTTACCACGAACTGTGGTGCGACCAGGGGCCGGCCTTGGCGGTCGAGCGCCACGCCCGGCAGCACCGACGCGAGCCTGCTCAGATCCGGTGCGATGGTGCCGCCCGATTCATCCGAGGTCGAGCCGGGAAGCACCAGAGCGACATCCGCCAGTCCGGTACGAGCAGCCACTTGGTCGAGTCCTGCGGGAATGGCCAACAGCGCGACCAGGGTCAGGCTGGCGATCAGGAAACCGGACACGGTCAACAGCAGGTGGCGTGGACGAGCCAGACTTGCAGCGAGGCCGGTTCGAAGTGCTCCGGTAATTTCGCGAATGATCACGATTTGAGCCTACAGGTTGCGACAATCGATGGGGCGCACACGCATCACTACCCAGGTTGGCGCGACCAGCGCGGCAACGAGCAGGACGAGCAGCCCCACCGGAAGACTGAGCCAGACCCAGGATGGTGGCGCGTGAATCTGCAGGACGCTTGCTGCTGTGGAAAGGTAGTCGATTCCGGCAAGCCCGGTTGCTGTACCCAGCAGCGTGCCAAGCAGCAAGATTACCCATCCCTCCAGCAACCAGGCGGACCAAAGCAATCTGCGTGGGAAGCCGAAAACCCGCAACAACCCCATCTGGGCCCGACGTTGTGCCGCGGCATGCGCCAGTACGCTTACCAGCACCAGCGCGCTGCACAAAAAGATCGCGCCCATCACGAATATCAGCAGGTATTGCACCTTGCCGAAGCGCGACCAGGCGTTCTGGGTGATGGTATTGGGGCTTGCCTGTACTGGCGGGTCGTCGTGCGCGAATTCATGGTCGATGCGAGCGGCAAGCGCGTCGCTGGCGCGAGGATTTGCTGCGTAAACATAGATCGCAAGCACCTGGTGTTCGCCGGCAAACGGTGCAGTGCGATTGACATAGGCAAAGTGCGCGTACGCGTAGCCGGTGCGCTCGCCAGGTTTGGTCGTAAAGATCCCGCTGATGTGAATCGGCAGAGGACGATTTCTGATGTCAGCCGGTTGCACGCCCATGCCTGCGCGCCAGCCACATCGAGCCGCGTCTTTCGCTGTCATCAATATGCCCAGTGGATCGGCTTTCCACCGGGCCTGACTACGCGCGTTCACCCCTGCCTGCATTAGATCGCGATCGACCCCCTGGCCGCCCAGCGCATTGAGCGTAACGGTATCACCTGCGCCGTTGCAGGTGACGATCTGCAGATCCAGGTAGGTCACGTCACGGGCGTTGGCCAAGGCCTCAATACGTGATGCGTAGCGTTCTGGAAGCGCCTTACCGCGGCGTGCATTGCGAACCGTGATCTGTGCATCCTTGGACGCTACGCTGTTACCCTGCACGAAGGGTGAGGCGAGGGTGGCCAGTCCCAGCCAGGTGGCCACCATGAACGCCACCGTCATCACCAGGTAGACAGGCCGGCCCGGATGGCTGGCGTTGCCGGCTAACGCCAGCCATCCGGAAGTGACCAGCCAGCGGATCATGCGCGCAATCGAACGCGGCGTGACGTTTCGATGGCCATATCGCCAGCTGTCGCCATACGGTCAGCGGTCCGCTGGAAACCGCAAAAACATTTTGGGTGACGTCACGCCGCCGCGTCTTGCGACGAGTTTCAGCTTGCGGTCAAAATAATACGCTGTCGGCGCAATTTGACCGGCGGGGAACCCTTGCTCGAGTTTGCTGGCTGTGTGCAGCACAGTGACACCTTGGCGCAGGGATAGCGACGAATGGCTATCAACGTCGGTTTGCAGGATCGCGATCGAGACTTTTTTGTCCGCCTGTATTCGATGGCATGATCACGTACATAGTCCAGCAGTTGGTCGCACGGTGGACAGTGGGGTTGTACACGTAAAAGTACCACCGGGCCGTGCAACACAGCGCGTAAATCCAACACCTTGCCTTGGTCGTTAGTGACCTGGATGTCTGATGGCAGGGTCTGGCCCACGTTCCGGCCGTTTTCAGCGACCATCAAGCGGATGAACGCGGCGTTGTCCGGCGGGCCTGATTGTCGGCCTCGCGCCTTCGCTGGCAGACCCGAGCCCAACAGGGTCGCCGCGGCAAGCGAGGCAAAGACTACCCAGGGCATGAACTTCATCGAAGGCATCCAACTGGCGGATTGGCGGCCGGACTCGTTCACCGAAACTGCGACGGCAGCCGGCCAAGGTTACCGTCGCAAGGCCAATGGCACCAGCAAACAGCCGCTCAGCCAGCTGCTTTACCAGAAATATACATAGTGCCGTCGTCACAAACGATATAGAGCTGGCAAGAGCCATTGACGCAGACGTTAACCTTGTAGCAAGAAGTAGTGGCGCTTGCCACAGGACTGTAGGATCCGGCGCCGATGGCAACTATCCCGAACACGATTGCTGCGTCGATCAGCTTCAAAATACGCATGACGAGTCTCCTTGCCCAAATAAAGTGCAGTCAAGTCGGCTGCGGCCCAAGCAATACCCCCTACATACTTTGTCAAGCAGGAGTCGGCTGGCCGACTCCCCGGATGACAGTTGTCAGTCAAGCACCGTGAAGCGGCGCACTTTCATGGCGTGCGCCGCTGCGCAAGGCTTGTGGCAGACTGAAGCGACAAAGTGGTGTACCCGCAGGAATGGCATTGGACAACACCCATCTCTTGAAGGCATTGCGCATCGAGCGCCATCAGCGCGAGGAGGGCGATCCGCGGTGGCCACGCTGGCCATGGATCGCCGGTGCCGTGCTATTGCTGGTTTTGCTGGGTATCGGCGGCTGGGTGTTGTTGCGTGATCGCGCGATCACGGTGCGGACTGCGCTGGCGGTCTCACCGGCCGGCGACCGCGAGGCGGGGGCGGTGTTGCAGGCTACCGGCTACGTCACCGCGCGGCGGCAGGCCACCGTGTCGGCGCAGATCACCGGCACCTTGACCGCCGTACTGATCGAGGAGGGAGACTATGTTCGCAAGGGTCAGGTGCTGGCCCGGCTCGACGACAGCGGCTATCGCGCCGCGCTGGACGCAGCCCGCGCACAGGCCGCTGCAGCGCATGCCTTGGTGGCTCAGTATCGCGCGCAGCTGGCACAGAATGTGCGCGATGCTGCGCGTCAGCAGTCGCTGGTGGCCCGCGGCCTGATACCCCGGCAGACTGCCGAACAGGCGCGCACGCTGGTGGAGACGACCCGTGCACAGTTGTTTTCCCAGCAAAAGCAGGTGGCTGCGGCCGATGCCCAGGTGGCCCAGGCGCGGGTCAATTTCGACTATTGCGTGGTACGTGCGCCGTTCAGCGGGGTGATCACCACCAAGGATGCGCAAATTGGCGAAATTGTCTCGCCGTTCTCGGCGGGTGGTGGCTTCACCCGCACCGGCATCGGCACCATCGTCGACATGAATTCGCTGGAAGTCGATGTCGACGTCAACGAGGCTTACATCGGCCGGGTCAAGGCGGGGATGCCGGCCGAGGCGGTGCTGGATGCCTATCCGAACTGGACCATTCCCGCCCACGTGATCGCCATCGTGCCTACCGCTGACCGCGGCAAGGCGACCATCAAGGTGCGGGTGGCACTGGAGCAGAAGGATGCCCGCATCGTGCCCAACATGGGCGTGCGGGTGTCGTTTCTGGAGAAACGGCCGGCGAACGCGAGACAGGCCATCCAGGGGGCGCTGGTGCCGGCCAAGGCGATTGTGCGGCGCGACGGGCACAGCGTGGTGTTTGTGGTCGACGGCGACACGGCACGCCAGCGCATCGTAACGCCGTCGGCGCAGACCTGGGGCGACCTGCGCCTGTTGCCTGCGGCGGTGGCGCCGGGCGACAGCGTGGTGATCTCACCACCGGCCGATCTGCACGATGGTTCGGCCGTCCGATCGGGAAAATCGCAGTGACGTTTCCGGCAGCAGCGCACCCTGTGCGCGAATGCCTTTATGCATGATCGGCAGGAGCATTCGCGCACAGGGCGCACTCCTGCACAACGCCAGACATTGATCGGGAGAAAACCATGAGTACGCTGATCGACATCCGGGACCTTGCCAAGACCTACCAGCGCGGCAAGCAAAAAGTCGAAGTGCTGCATCACATCAACCTGGCGATTGCCGAGGGTGATTTCCTGGCGTTGATGGGGCCGTCCGGTTCCGGCAAGACCACCTTGTTGAACCTGATCGGGGGGCTGGACAGTGTCAGTGCCGGCAGCATCACTGTCGGCGACCAGCGGATCGACCAGCTCGGTGGCGGGGCGCTGGCGAAATGGCGCGCGTCCAACGTGGGTTTCATCTTCCAGTTCTACAACCTGATGCCGATGCTGTCGGCGCAACGCAATGTGGAGTTGCCGCTGCTGCTGACGAAATTATCTGCAGCGCAACGCCGCAAGAATGCCGCCATTGCGCTGCAACTGGTGGGTCTTGCCGAGCGCGCCAGTCACAAGCCCGGGGAGCTATCCGGCGGGCAGCAGCAACGCGTGGCTATCGCGCGTGCGATCGTTTCGGACCCCACCTTGCTGGTTTGCGACGAACCCACCGGCGACCTCGATCGACAGTCTGCTGAAGACGTGCTCGGCTTGCTGCAGCAGCTCAACCGGGAGCACGGCAAGACCATCGTGATGGTTACCCATGATCCGAAGGCCGCCGAATATGCCAAGCATACGCTGCATCTGGACAAGGGGACGCTGGTCGAGCAGGCGGTCGCATGAAGACACACAGCCGTGTTCCTGCTTTCTCCGGCGACAGGATCGGCATGAGGCGACGCTCTCGCGTCGATGCGAGCTCGAAGTGCTTCCGGACCTGCATTGTGCCGGGCACCGGCCGCTCAACTGTGCTGCAGGCTTCGTCCCTTTGACGGGGAGAAAGGGTGTTGACGAGGAGCATATCCCATGAAATATCTGCATTTGATTTGGGCCGCGCTGTTTCGGCGCAAGGCCCGCACGTTTCTGACCCTGGTCTCGATCATCGCCGCGTTCTTGCTGTTCGGCTTGCTCAATTCGGTACGTGCGGCCTTTGATTCGGGAAGCCAGAGTCTGGCCGGCGTTGACCGACTGATAGTGTCGTCGCGTTACTCGATCATCCAGGGCTTGCCGCAGAGTTTGCAAGCACGCATCGCCAACGTGTCCGGGGTGCAGGCGGTGGGCCATGCCAACTGGTTTGGCGGCGTGTATCAGGATCCGCGAAACTTTGTCCTGAGCTTTGCGATTTCATCGCATTACCTCGACATGTTTCCGGAAATCCGCTTACCCGTGGCGCAGCGCAAGGCGTTTGACGAGACTCGCGCCGGGGCCGTGGTCGGTGCGGCATTGGCTAAACGTTATCACTGGAAGGTCGGCGACCAGATACCGCTACAGTCGACGATCTTTCCGCAAAAGAACGGTGGCAAGACCTGGCCATTCGATATCGTCGGCATCTTCAAGGCTACACCGGATGCTGCCAACGGTACCGATCAGGTGTTCTATTTTCACTGGAAGTATTTTTACGAGGCGAACGCCTTCGGTGGCAGCGATGTCGGCTGGTATGTGGTCAAGGTAGCCAACCCGGCCGACTCCGACCGTGTCGCACAGGCGATCGACGCCATCTCGGCCAATTCCGATCATGAAACCAAGACCCAGACCGAGAGCGCGTTCAACGCCTCGTTTGCCAAGCAACTGGGCAACATCGGCCTGATTGTCGGAGCGATCATGGCGGCGGTGTTTTTCACCCTGATCCTGTTGACCGGCAACACCATGGCGCAGGCGGTGCGTGAGCGCATTCCCGAGCTGGCGGTACTGAAGACGATCGGTTTTTCCAGCCGCAGCGTACTCGGACTGGTACTGGCCGAGTCGGTGCTGCTGTTGCTGATCGGCGGAGTGCTCGGCATGGCTCTGGCCACCGCCGTCGCTCCCGGCATCAGCAAGGGCAGTGGGGGATTGGTGCAATTGCCGCCGGTCAGCTCCGGCAACTGGATCGAAGGCATCGGCCTGATGATCCTGATCGGCATTCTCGTTGGCGTGTTGCCTGCGCTGCGCGGCATGCGCCTGAAAATCGTCGACGCACTGGCCGGACGCTGAGGAGTATGGCATGAAAAATTTCCTGTTTGGCCTGGGCATGTTCGCCATCGTGGCCGTGTGGTTGATCGTATGGACGATGTTGCCGTGGCCGGCCGTGCTGGGCTTGGCGGCGCTGTTGACTCTATGGTTGTCGCTCACGCGACGTGGGCGTCAGACGCTGTCAGTAACCCGTGTCGGTATGAGTACGCTCACGCAGCGGCTCGGTTCGTCGGCGGTCATCGTGATCGGCATTGCCGGCGTGGTTGGCGTGCTGGTTGCTCTGCTGGCGATGGCGCAAGGGTTCCAGGCGACCCTGCAACAGACTGGTAGCGACGATACTGCGATCGTGCTGCGCGGTGGCTCGCAGGCGGAGTTGAACTCGGTACTGTCGCGCGCAAACGTCAATACGATCACCCTTGCTCCGGGCATCGCCAAGGGGCCAGATGGCCACCCGATCGCCTCGGCCGAGCTGGTGGTGGTTGCCAACCTGCCGAAGAAGAGTGATCCCAGTGTGGATGCCAATGTACCCATTCGTGGCGTTGGCGAGGAAGCGTGGAAGCTGCGGTCCAAGGTGAAGATCATCGCCGGGCGCCGGTTCAGGCCGGGGCTGCGCGAACTCGATGTCGGCCAAGGTGCCCAGCGCCAGTTCGCCGGACTCGAGCTAGGGCGGAAGTTGCGTCTGGCTGGCCAGGAGTGGACCGTGGTCGGGGTATTTGCGTCTGGCGATTCGCACGACTCGGAACTGTGGGGTGACGCCAGTTCAGTGGCTTCGGCCTATCGTCGTGGCAGCAGTGTGCAGTCGGTTACCGTGCGGCTGACCAGCCCATCGGCATTCCACACGTTCAAGGCGGCGTTGATGCGCGACCCCACGCTGAAGGTCGATGTCAGCACCACGCGCGAGTATTTCAACAAGCAGTCGGAGCGTCTGACCAAGATCATCCGTGTGGTGGGTATCACCGTCAGCATTATTATGGCGATCGGCGCGGTGTTCGGTGCGCTAAACACGATGTTCGCCGCAATCGCGGCCCGTTCGCGCGAAATCGCCACGCTGCGCGCGATCGGTTTCCGTGGCGTGCCCGTGGTGGTTTCGGTGTTGCTGGAAACCATGTTGCTGGCCTTGCTGGGTGGCGCACTCGGGGGGCTGATCACCTGGCTGATTTTCAATGGCTATACCGCATCAACTCTCGGCTCAAACTTCAGCCAGGTGGTGTTCCAGTTCAAGGTGTCGCCGTTGTTGCTCTGGACCGGGCTCAAGTGGGCGATGGCCATCGGTTTCATCGGTGGCCTTTTTCCCGCCGTGCGCGCGGCGCGGTTGCAAGTGAGTGCAGCGTTGCGCGAGCTGTGACGCTGCTGTTCGAGCGGCGGGCCAGTCGCCACGACTGCCGCTGCGAGACCGTCGCTGATGGGGCGGCGAGCCCGGGAATGGTCGGGCTCGCCGCGGGGTTGTTGACGGCATGGCCGTGCGCTGGTGAACACGAGGCGAGCTCGTGCCAACCTCCCTGGCAAGGGACTGTTCCCTGGCTGTCGCCCCCAATTCACCACCTCTCCACCTCACCATGGGGCGCTGCTCACAACATGGCGCTTGACGCGTGTTGATCGAAAAACTGGCAAATACATTCCGGTTATGCGGCCTTGCGTTGCCGCGCCAGGGTGATCACGCCCACGCCGAGCAGGATCACCGCCATCCCGGCGAGGTCGTAGGGGCCGACATGCTCGCTGGCCAGCAGCAGGCCGAACAGCACTGCCATCGGCGGGTTGACATAGGCATAACTGGTAGCCAGTGCCGGGCGCGCATGTTTGAGTACGTAAAGGTAGGCGCTGAAGGCAATCAGCGATCCGAACACGGCCAGATACACCAGTGCCAGGGTGGCATGCAGGCTCGGCTGGGCGGGCAGGCGTTCGCCGCTGCCGAAGCCTGTCGCCAGCAGGGCCACGCTGGCGCAGAGCATTTGCGCGGCGGTGTTCATCGGGCCCGGCGGCATCTCCTGATGCTTGCTCCAGACCGAGCCGAACGCCCAGCACATCGCCGCCGTCAGCAGGGCCAATGCGCCGATTCGGGAGCCGGACAAGCCGCTGCCGAGATTCAGCACAATCACCCCGACGAAGCCGATCATCAGCCCGAGACTCTCGCGCCGTGTCGGCCACAGTCCGTAAATGCCGGAAAATATGGCCGCAAACAGCGGCATGCTGGCGACGGCGACGGCGGCAATGCCGGAGCTGACGCGCTGTTCGGCGAAACATACCAGGCCATTGCCGAAACCGAGCAACAGCACGCCGGTAAACGCCGCGTTGCGCCATTGCAGCCGTGTCGGCGCCGCTCTGCCGCGCCAGCGCAGAAAGCCATAAAGCACCAGCCCCGCAACCAGGAAACGTACGCCAGCGAGTAGAAACGGCGGGTAGCTCTCCAGCGCAAAACGGATGCCGAGATAGGTCGAACCCCAGATCACATACAACGCGGCCAGACCCAGTGGAATCAGGATTGCAGGATCGTGCAAGCGGCGCGGCGCACTGACGGCACTGGCGGAGATATCGGACATGAGGGCAAGTCAGGCGGGGCGGTCGCGCATTATCCGCGAGCCGGTCGCTGGCGGCGAGGGCTTTCGGCCGCGTTCGGTGGTAGGTCGCTGCGTTGTTCGTGTGCCAGCAACTGGCGCTTGCGCTCGACGCCCCAGCGCCAGCCGCCGAGTGAGCCGTCCTCACGCACGACACGGTGGCAAGGCACGATCAGTGCCAGGCGGTTGCTGCCGCAGGCGCGTCCGACCGCGCGTGCGGCATTCGGACGGCCAAGCTGCGCGGCCAGTTTGCCGTAGCTCAGGGTGGTGCCTGGCGGAATGCGAGTCAGCGCGTCCCAGACGCGCCACTGGAACGCGGTGGCGGCGATGTCCAGCGGCGGGATCGCCGGGGCGTGGGCATCGCTCCAGCCCAACTGCCGGGCGATCCGTGCAATGACGGCGTCGAGCCACTCCTCGCGCCCGCCGTCAACGCGTTCGAGGGTGGCACGTGGAAATTCGTCAGAGAGGTGGGCTTCCAGTGTGGCGTCGTCGTCGCCCAGGGCCACTGCGCAGATTCCCCGCGACGTGGTCGCCACCAGCAACCGCCCCAGTGGCGTCGCGGTCGTGGTATAGCGAATGCTCGCGCCAGCGCCACCGGCGCGGTAGCTGGCCGGGGTCATGCCGAGCAGGCGGTCACTGTGTTCATAGACGCGGCTGGCTGAGCCGAAGCCGGCCTCATAGACCGCTGCGGTGACCGCGGCACCCTCGCGCAAGGCCTTCTTCAACTGACCGAAACGTCGGGCGCGATGGTATTCCGCCGGACTCATGCCGTAGCGGCGCCGAAAGGCACGCTGCAGATAGGCCGGGCTCAGTGCGGCCAGTCGCGCCAGGGCGCACAAGGTGGGCGCCTGTTCGGCACGATCCAGCGCGGTGCGGACGCATTCGAGAGCGGTAGTGGTGGTCTTGCGCATGGCGGCATTCCGTCGATCCTTGTCGGTAGCCTAGCGGCGGCGGATGGCGCCATCCATCCGGATCATGCCCTCAATGGGTGACCGGGCGATCCGAGCGGAGCACCACGAACTCGCCTTCCAGCACCTCGGGCTGATGTTCGTCCGGTGAAGCGGGTTGCCTGGGCTGGCGCCCATGCACCCAGTGACGCCAGGCCAGCAGCAAGCCACCCCCAATCAGCAGCACCCCGGCCACCATCAGTCCAAAAACCAGCAGCACGCCGATCAGCGCCAACCCGAGCAACAGCGACAGGGCGCGCACCAGCGGGTGACGGGAACGTCGCATGGCAGGCATGGAAAAGTACATGTGTTAAAAATCCGTATGGTAAAATCAACGACTTAGCTTTGTAACCATGGGGCTTTAGTGCCCGCGAGACAAGTGCCGATGGTGACAGTAACCCGTTCGCAGCGGCTATGCCCGCTGCAAGAGATTCCCGATGGCGGAGCGACTGCGGTCGATGCCCGGCTGTGTGGCGCCGACGGTGTCGACGAGCTGGTCAGCGTGATTTTGTTGCGTCGTGGCGGTCAGGTATGGGGCTATCTGAATGTTTGTCCGCATGCCGGTCGACGCCTGGACTATGCGCCCGGCAAGTTCCTGCTCCAGCAGGACACCCTGATATGTGCCGTGCATGGCGCCAGCTTCGAGCAAGCCAGTGGCGCCTGCGTGGGCGGTCCCTGCCGTGGCGAGTCGTTGCACCGGGTGAGGATCAGGGTCGAAGACGGCACGGTGGATCTACTGCCCGAGGACTGATCCGCCGACAGGGTCACCCGCGAGACCCGGCGAACGCCGTTTTCGAACGCTGATCCCCCCGCCGGCGCGGAGCGCTCAACGAAACATCAGGTTGATGCCGATCAGGGTCACGACAAGCACCACCAGGGTGAGCGGGGCGCCGACGCGCAGAAAGTCCTTGCTGCGATAGCCGCCCGGGCCGGTGACCATCATCAGCGCCGGGTGGCCGGAGCTGAGCAGGAAGGTGTTGGAGGAGGACACCGCCACGATCAGCGCATACGCCGACGGGTTGCCACCGGTGGCGACTGCCACGCTGATTGCGATCGGCACCATCATCACGGTGGCGCCGACGTTGGACATCACTTGCGAGAACAGCAACGTCAGTACGGCCAGGGATGCCTGCAGCACCCATGGCGATGCCTGACCCAGATACTGCAATACCTCCTGCGCGATCCACGCGGCGGTGCCGGTGGCATCCATCGACCAACCCAGTGGAATCAGGCAAGCGGTGACGAAAATGGTTTTCCAGTTGATTGCCTTGTAGGCCTCGTCCATGTTCAGCACGCCGGTCAGCAGCATGCCGATCGCGCCGGTCATCATCGCCACCGACAGATCGAGATTGGTGAACAGCGCCAGGCATTTCGCCATCACGAAAAATCCCACCGCCTGCCAGATCTTGCCGGGGCGCTGTTCCTCCTTCGGGATGTCGGTGACCACCACCAGATCCTTGTCTTCAGCCGCCAGCGCCAGATCGCGCCAGTTGCTGTGCAGCACCACGGTGTCGCCGGCGCGCAGGCTGACTTCGCGCACATCGTCGCGGAACACCTGCTCGCCGCGGGTAATCGCCAGCACCGAGATGCCGAAGCGCTTGCGCAGGCGCAACTCGGCGACGGTCTGCTTGATGAAGCGCGAGCTTGGCGGGATCACCACTTCAGAAATGCCGGCGCGGGTCGGGTTGAACAGCTCGCCGAGCTGGCGCATGCGCGTCGACAGCCGGCACAGCTGATTGTTGGCGAACTGGGTCAGTTGCTCGCGCGGGCCCAGTACTCCAAGCACCGAGCCGACCCAGATCACGTGATCGACCGGCGGCGCCATGCGCGAGTCGTTGCCGCTCCTGATCGCCAGAATCAGAGGTGCGTCATGCAGCTGTTCGGCCTCGCCGATGCTCATGCCGACCAAGGGGCTTTCCGCGGTCACGGTCAGTTCGGCGGTCTCGCCGCCGATGCCGTAGGTTTCGGCAAAGTAGCTCTCGGTGCGACCAGGGGTGACTTTCTGCCGTTCGTCCTCGTGTCCGGGCAGTAGCTTGCGGCCGAACAGATAGAAATACAGTACGCCGACCAGGGCCAGCGCCAGTCCGATTGGGGTCACGCTGAACAGGCCGAACTTGGGGATCGTGTGCGCACCCGGTGGCAGGTTCACGTTGGCACTGGCAATCAGATCGTTCAGCACGATCAGCGGCGAATTTGCGATCAGCGTGGTGTTGGTGGCGGCCAGGATGCAAAAGGCCATCGGCAGCAACAAGCGCGAGAGCGGTACACCGGTGCGTGCTGAAAGCCGGCTGCTGACCGGAATCATCAACGCGGCCAGCGCCTGGCTGGGAATCACCGCGCTGAACAGGCTGGTGACCATGTTGATCACCAGGCCGAGTCGCGACTCCATGCCGCGTGCCATGCGCATCACGAAGTTGGCGGTGAGGTTGAGTACGCCGGCGCGGTCCAGGCCTTCACCCATGATCATGATCGCCATGATCGCGATCACCGCGTTGCCGGCGAAGCCGTTGAACACGCGATCCGACGGGAGCAGCCCGGTCAGGCCGATCACCACCACCACCAGCAGCGCCACCATGTCGGCGCGGATCCACTCCAGTACCAGCATCAGCATGGTGAATCCCACCAGGCCGAGCACCAGGATCATTTCCGGTGTGAGGGACAGTCCCATTAGCCGACGTTCCAGCCGGGGAACCGACCATGGTGGTGGATGCGATTATGCAGTGGATGCCTCACGCTGCTGCCGACTTGTCCCTGTTTGTCGCGCAGTATAAGCGTGCTGGCGACAGCGCTGGTGAACCGAAGCCTGATGGACGGAGATGGAGCGGCTGGCTCGCGTTGTCTGCATGTCATGGTTTCGTGGCTGCCCTGGCGGGCAGTGCTTCACCATCGAGGGTGCTCTGGAAGCGCCGCTACCGCTTCAGTCCGTACGTGCTACGCAAGACAGACCGGGCCTTGCCGGGCGTTCAGAGCGTGCGGTAAAGCAGATCCCGAACGCCGTGACCGAGCCGCAGCCCGCGGCGCTCGAAGTGGGTTTCGATGCGCCAGTCCGGTTTGCCGGCGTACTGTCCAGGGCCGATCTCATTGCGCCAGTGTGGTGCCGCTTCCATCACATCGAGCATGTGCTCGGCGTACGGTTGCCAGTCGGTGGCAAGGTGCAGCAGTCCGTTGGCGCTCATGCGCGACGCCAGCAGGGCGACGAATTCGGGCTGGATCAGCCGGCGTTTGTGATGGCGCTTCTTGTGCCACGGATCGGGAAACCAGATCCGGACCTCGGCCAGGCGGCCGGGGGCGATTTCGTGCTGCAGCACCTCGACCGCGTCGTGCCGGTACAGCCGCACGTTCTTCGCGTCGCGCGCCGCCAGGGCATTCATCACTCGGCCGACCCCGGGACCATGTACCTCGACCCCGATAAAGTCCCGGGCCCGGTCATGCTCGCTGGCCCACGCCAGTGCCTCGCCGTTGCCGAAACCGATCTCCAGCACCCGGGGTGCCTGACGGCCGAAGTCCGCATCGAAGTCATGCGCTGCGCCACGATAGGGAACGCCGTACTGTGCCCAGTGTGTATCGAAGGCGCGCTGCTGGGCCGGGGTCATGCGGCCTTCGCGCAATACGAAACTGCGGATGCGGCGGAGCGCGGGGTCGTTGTGGCTGGGGTCGGGGCGGTCACTCATGTGAAATCCTGGTCGGCTGATCGATGCTGACAGCGGCGTAGCGCCGCTGTCAGCACTTGCCAAAACCGGAAGCTTCAACTACCCGGCGCGGCTCTGCAAGCGACGTGGCCGGGATGTGTCATCGGCTACCCGCCTTTGCCGTCCGCTCATTGCCGTTGCGCGTTGCCATCGCGGTGCTGCTGCCGTTGCCGCGGGTTGGCGGCAGGTGCTGCGGCAGGCCGTTGCTGCGGTGTTCGCATGGCCGGTCGTGGTGGCGGTCTGAGCTGCGGTACAGCGCGCGGTGCCGGTTGGAAACGGGGGCGAACGACCCGCATGCGTGGTTCCGCTATCGGGCGCGCAGGTCGGCGTACCGGGAAGCCAGGTATGCGGTCGCGCGGCGCGAAACCTGGCATCGCGGCGCGGGGTGCCGCCGCGGGTGCGGGCATGCGGCTGCGATCCGCTCCGGAGCGTGCAGGTTCGGTGCGTTGTATCCGCGGAGCCACGGTGGGCGCCGTCGGACGGATCCGGGCTGCGCGCTCAAAGCGCGGTGGCTGCTGGCGCGGCGCGGCAAGCCTCGAGCGGGGTGTTCCGCTGGAGTTGACGTACCGATCCGGCATGGGTCGGAACGGTTGCGGATGGACATAGCGTGCAGAGGGCAGGGCCGCCGCGCGCCTTGCGTCTGGTGCGATTTGCATTGCTTGCGCTCGAACTTCGCCCGCCCGAGGGTTTGGCGGACGGCGGACGACCGGCGAGCTGTGCGACCGATAGGCCCGCTCGGCGCCGATGCTGCGCCCAGCGGTCGGGCGACCCGGTGTGGTGCGTGCCGCTGAGACGTCGGGTGGCGGATTCAATAGCTGCACATGCGCACGCAGTTGGCGCCCCGGGTCGGCCCCCGATCCGCGGAACGAATGGCCAGGCGCAATCCGTCGATCCGCCCGCGGCAGTGATGGTGGGTGCCGCGCCACCACCTTGCGACGGAAGTCCACCAGCGGCAGCGTGCGGAGGTGCGAGTTGCGCGGCGGGGCCAGGCTGCCGGCAGCCGGCCGCATCCTGGTTCCGTCCGGCAGCACCTTGGCGGCAGCCCGTTGATGACGGTCCAGGTGCAGCATCTCGCGGCGGACATGACGGCCATCGGCGAAGGCCTTTTCCGGCACCGCGGTGAACGCGTGGGGCTCGTCGCGATTGACGTAGTGCCGGTCGCGGTAGGGGCGGTCGTCACGGTAGTAGCGGTAGTGCTTGTCGATGGCGTCGATCACCCGACGACGCCCTTCGCGGGGTGTGCCGTGAATATTCGTGATGTTGATATTGGTGATGTTGATATTCGTGTAGTAGTTGCGGCTGGCGCGATACCACGGGTTGTAGATTTCCCCCGGACCCAGCGGAAACCAGCCGATCGGCGCGATGTCGCCGCCGACCGACCAGCCGCCGCCGACAAATACCACCAGTGCCGGTGCATACACCGGTTGCAGCGCGAGCGGGCCGGGAATCCAGCCCCAGCCGCGGCGCAGATAGACCCAGCGGCCGTAGTGGTAGGGCGCAAAACCCCACGGCAAATCGTCGACCCAGGTCCAGCCCCACGGGGCGATATAGGCCCAATGACCGTCGCGGTAGGGTGCCCAGTCGCTGCCGACGTCGTTGGGAAACCACACAGCGCCATAGTCGGTGGTGGTCTGCCAGCCACCGTAGCGATCCAGATCCTGATAGCCCACGACCTGGTCCGAGACGTAGCGATGGCGGTTTGCCCGGGCGTAGCGACGGTCGCGGTCCTGGCTCCAGTAGTCGAACGCGTCCTCGCTGCCGATATCGGAGATCTCCACCACCTGCAGGCTGGAGTCGTCGAAGCGGTAGCGGCGTCCGGCAAAGATCGTGCGTCGGGCTTGATGCCTGCCATACACGGTGGCGTTGCCGGCGAAAGCGGTGACCCGGGTGGCGCGACCGCCGTCCTGAATGTCGACCCGGAAGCGTCCCGGTCGGTCGATGACCACGGCCACCGTGGGCGTGTCGATCTCATAGCTCTGGCCCGCGGCCAGCTGGCGCACGCTGAGCTCAAGTGCACCCTGGGTCAGCTCGAACTGCGCCAGTTGTCCGTTCAGACCGAGCAAACCGAGATCGGTATCGCCGGCGATGCGCACGGTGCCGCCGCCCAGCTCCAGTTCGGCACGGGCGTCGTGTCCGCTGGACAATCGATCGCCGGTGGTGAGCGGCCGGTTGATGCGTGCGTCGCTCCAGTTCCTCGCGCCCTGCGGCAGAAAGCCCAGATCGCCCGCAATATAGGACAGCCGCGCGACCCGGCTGGGCGGATCGCTGCGCGAGGTGTCGGCGCGGGACGGTGCGCCGGCCAGTCCCATCATGCCGCCGAGCACGATCATCGCGGCGAGCCGCCAGCGGTGCTGAAAAAATGTGGAAGTACGTGGAGGCTGCCGGGCTTTGGCGGTCGAGGTGCGGATCTGGCTGCGTGAGGACAGGTTTTCGACGATTTGCCGGCCCATCATGGTTCTCGGGGGCAGGAGTCGGCGAAAATAGGGGCCGCGCAGGTGGATTTTGCGGACCCGCCGAGCAAAGTCCGACAGTCTCCGGGCTACTGCATACATGGCGTTCTCCTCACGGTGAACCATCCGGCAATCGCATGATCATGCCATTCCATCTTACCGGTGCGGCAAATGGCACGGGTTCGACACACTGCAAGTATGTGCGCCCACAGTGTTAGCTCGTGCTTAGTTGCCGCGAGGCTTGCGATGCCGGTTCAGCTGACAGTGGGCCGAGAGACGGAGAAGATATCGTCCGTCGACCGCACTCGCCCTCGGATCCCTGTGCCGGCGGCGCGCTGCGGGTAAATCCGGGTCATTTGGCTCACCAAACTCTCCCAGATTGCCCACTACGCACCTTCTCGCGAACGCGCGGCGACGCTCTCGCCAAGGCGTTCGATAGTCTCCCAACCTCTGATCACGAGGTTCGTCGCGAATCAGGTATGCCCTTGCGGGCGCCGTAGGAGCGACGGTGGCGCAGGATGTTCCGCAACGGGACGGTTCCAACCGGACCGATCCCGGGTTACCATCCGTCCGCCGACGCGGGTGTAGCTCAATGGTAGAGCTGTAGCTTCCCAAGCTACTGACGAGGGTTCGATTCCCTTCACCCGCTCCAGCTCAACACCAAAGCCAATCAAGTCATTGGTTTTGCTAAGAAAAGCAAGGCACCAGACGGGACTTTTTCCGTCTTGATACCAGTCTTGGTATCAACCTGCGTATCAAGCTGGCTATCAACGCCCAGCTTGGTCGGGTGTCCAGCATGAAGCCTTACATCTACTATCGGTCAGGCGTGGCTTACGCTCGCGTCTATGTACCGTTGCGCCTGAAGCATTGCTTCGGCGGTCGGTATCTCGTCCAGCGTCTTGGGTTCGTTTCCAAAAATGTCGCAAGGTTGAAAGCGGAAATTTTCGCCTATGCGGTTGAACAAGGGGGTTCCGTGTCCGATGTGAAATTAGGCGGTTTGATTGTGAAGGCTGGGGGCGTAACGCTTGACACGTCCCGTCCTGAAGACCTTCAAGACCTGAAAGACCTTGGCATCCACGATGCCTTCATGGGTGCAGTGAATTCGCGGTTGAAGCGGGAAACGGAACGCAAGAACTATGAAGCGGTCATGCGTACCCACGAACCGTATGCCCCTGAACATGTTTACCGTCTGGAGGAGGTCGTTGAAATCTACCTCCGCGAGAAATTAAGCGGGGTCGAAGCCGATCAGCATCAACGCTTGAAGTTCATCCTGACCACATTCCTGCCGTCGCTGGTGGACATGGCAACCCTGACAAACAAGCTCAACCCTCAACACATCAAGGAAGCCGTGTTGAAGCGGGTGGGAATGATGCCCTCCAACATCGATAAGTCTCCCGACTTCAGGCGTTACGTCGCGGGGGATAGACCGCTGGGTCTGGATCTGCTGTGGCTGGCTTTGGACGATGGGCAACACCACGGTTATAAGACCATCGCCGCTGGGACCAAAGATCGCTACATGGACACGCTCAAAGCGTTCTGGCGCTGGGCGGAAGGCTCCAAGATTTACAACATGCCTCCGTCGCCTTTCGCGTTGGTCAAGAAGTTCAAGAACCGCAAGGCCGTAGCGGCTGGCGAAGTCCTGCGGAAGCGTCCGTTTACCTTGGACGAACTACAGCGAATTTTCGCTGATAGCGTCATTGTCGGCCTTCCCGAAGAGTGCCGATTTTGGGTGATGATGATTGGCTTGTTCTGCGGTTGTCGGGTCAACGAAATTGCCAGCCTCCAGCTTGAAGACCTCCTCGAAGTTGAGGGGCTTATGTGTATCAAGGTGTCCGATGACCTGGACAGGCAAAGCGTCAAGAACGATGCATCCCGCCGTATGTTTCCCGTTCCACAAGTTCTGCTGAACTACGGCTTCGCGTCCTATGTGGAACGCATGAAAGGCACCGGCCAGCCCTATCTGTTCCCGCTGTTCTTCAGCGAGAACTACAAGTTCGGCAAGGAAGCATCAAGGCAATTCAATCGCCTTATCAGGACAAAGCGGGTTGGTGTCCTCGACCGCGAGGTAACCTTTCACAGCCTCCGCCATACGCTCATCAACGCCTTGCGTGATAGCGGGGCTGACGCCAAGACCATCGGCGATATTTCAGGGCACACTACGGAAGCCACCGACGACGTGCTCCATCGTACCTATCTGAAACCCGACAAGGCGGGGAAGCTCAAGGAGGCGCTGGATAAGGTCAGCTATGAAGGCTTGACTATCCTGAACCCGCACAAGGATGCTCCGGGCGTGGTCAAGCGCTGGCATGCCAAGGAACGGGCGTGGTTGAAAGCGAACAAGGGACGGCTTGAAGCGTGACGGTCTGATATGGAAAAATGCATACCTGAAAATTAAGCTGACCTTGAAGCCCTGCCATTGGTGGGGCTTTTCTTTATGTGGGTCATGCGGTCGCTCGTATTCGGCGTGCAATGCCCCCTGAAACGCTCTAAATCGCCCTGTAAGGCTCTCCCGCCCCTATCGGCCTACAACGCGCGACCGCGACCCCGGAACGCTCGCCACGGGGCTAAAAACGCGAAATTGGGTTTTTTCATATATTTGGCTTTAATTGTGCCAATCGGGGTTATTTGCCTCAATTGGGGATTTGGCTTGCGCATTTAGGGAAATAATCGATCTATTGGGAATAATTGGGATTCTTCCCTGCTTGGGCTTTATCCGTTCCTGCCTCCCTCGGGATAAATGGGGTTCTCCGATAACCATAATGGTGGCAATAGGTCGGGGTTGCCCAAACGGGGTTCCCGGCTGAGGGTGGGGCTTCGCCTTGCCCGCAGGGCCGGGCCAAGCATGCCCGTTTGGGCAATATATCTGATATGGGTGA
>SCSE01000086.1 GCA_004298015.1 Rhodanobacter sp. | reverse complement strand
GCCCGTTTTCCGTCATTCCTGCGAAAGCAGGAATCCAGTGACTTCTGCCGTTTGCAGGCTACATAAGGCGCTGGATTCCCGCTTTCGCGAGAATGACGAGCTTAAGTAAGTGCCATTCGTCTCCGTCCCCTTATCTATCCTCTATCCCTCCCTTGTCCCGCTATCCCGCCGCCTGCGGTACAGCAGGCCTCCGATGATTGCGAGCAACCCGGTTCCGAACAGCGGCAGTACACCTGGCTCCGGCACAGATTGGGCAGCAGCCTGAAAATCGACCATGCTGCCACCATTGACGAGATTCGACTGGAACCAGTCCACGTACGTGTAGTTGTTGCGCTGGTAGGAACCCAGGTTGAAGCCAATTTCAAAAATGTGGTAATCGCGGCTCAGCACACTACCGAAAGTGGCGTCATTGGCCCAGTCGTCGAGCGACTGCGTCTTGTTGCCTCCGGGCGCCTTGCCAAAGGCCCCAGTGCCATATAGCCGCCAAGTTGCACTGTTCTTGTTGGCTGTGAACGTCTGCCATGTGTATGCATTGTTGGTTGGATTGAGATAGGAGAACGTATAGACGCCGCTTACCCCATCAAACAGGGAGATGCTAAGGCCCAACGTGCGAGAGGTCGGTACAGGTTGGTTGTAATCGCGAAACGATGCATTAAAGTTGGGGTCAAGAAGCGCCGTACCCGCGCCAAACCCATTGGTGGTGGTGTTCGCGACGCTGAGATTGGCCTTGCCTTGATTCTGGTCGGTCGCGTATAGCCGCACCGCTCCCTTGCCATCAAGCGATCCGGCCGGTCCCGGGACAAAAGCGATCTGCTGCTCAATCTTCGCATCGTCGCCCGATACAGCGCCGTGCAGAGCTATCAGGTACGGTTGAGTATCCCCTTTACCGTAGAGGTTTGTGCCGCTCGCGTCTCGCGTATCGGACGAATACCAGCCCGAAGCTCCAAACTGGTTGACCGTGACGGGCGAGGCCTCGACTGGTTGGGCAACGAGACTCACCCCAGCCGCGATACCGGATACTGCGATGAGTGTCAGGGTAGCGGCTGAAAGACGTGGGATAGAAGTTCTCACAATTAGACTCCTCGTGGGTGCCGGATCTCCGAGAGATGAGACAGGCTTGGCACAAGCCCCCTGTGCCTCTGGGGTCGGAGCATCCATTGCGCCGATACTGACACCCAAGCAATTTCCGCACCAAGAATATAAGGTAATGTTTTTCTTATCGTATATTCATGTATCTTCGACACGAACAGAGTGATTCCGTAAAGAATTTCGACGCTCTCTGAGGAAACAAGCGCTGCGCAGCAACCCGCTCCTCACGCCGCCCGAATCACCAACTCACTGGCCATAAGCCCTATCCGTAACTCACACCGCATCTGCGCTCCGTCGTCTTGAGCGTACGTGACAAATGCTGGACGCGCATCCGATGAACTCAGCGAACTGACTCAATGACTCGGGCTTCTGCTCCCTGATCGCACGCAGCAACGTGCGGTTGTCGTTACGTCCGCAAAGGAGACGGAGGAAGTTAAATTCCGTTGACGGGATGGCGCTGGTAAATCGAGCCGGGGCTCAAGGTCGTTTAACTTCCTCCGTCCTGGGCTGGACAGGATGCCAAGGCTTCGGTGAGCATAAACGACACATGCCTGCCCCTTCCATGCCGCCCGGACAACTGCTGCAGCTGCTGCCCGAGGCGGTGGTGCAAACGGACGGGCTGTGGATCATCACCTACTTGAATTCCGCCTGGCACAAGCTCACGGGCCATTCTCTGGATGGGACGCTCGGCCAGTCGTTGCTTGACTTCGTGCATCCCGACGACACCGGAACCTTGAGATCAGGCATGCCGGTATTCCGACTACGCCTGGCAAACTCGGACTATCGCTGGATGCGTTTGCAGCTGCAGTCGCAGCATGACGCAGCGAATCGAGTGATCAGTCGCCAGGACGTCCTGATTGAGATCACCGAGATCACCGAACAAGTATTGATGGAGGTCCGCCAGCGCTTCCTGCGGCTGCTGGAAACCATCGACGGCGTCGTTTGGGAAGCAGAGCTCGGCGTGGGCAATACGTTCCTGAGCCCACAGGTCGAGCGCCTTTTCGGCTATACGGTGGAAGAGTGGCGCTCCGACCCGGGTTTCTGGCGGCAGCATGTGCATCCCGATGACCTGCCGGCAGCACTGGCCATTGACGATGCCGCGTACCATGCGACGCACAGTTATGCGTACGAGATGAGTTACCGGTTGATTGCCCAATCCGGCAAGGTCGTATGGGTGCGCGACCTGTGTCGCGTGGCAGTCGACAAGGACCGCCCGAATCGCATGATCGGCCTGATGATTGACGTGACCCAACAGAAAAGCACCGAACTGGAGCTGGTGCAATCCGACAACCGCTATGCACTCGCCACCCGTGGATCCAATGACGGTATTTGGGATTGGAACCTGCAAACGGACGTCTTGCATGTGTCCCAGCGCTTCCAGGAGATTGTCGGGCTGAGCGACGCCGGCAACCTGCATCATGATGGCTGGCAGTTTCTGCAACAGCTCATGGATCCCGATGACCATGAGCGCGTGCAGATGGCGTACCGCAGGCACCTGTCGGGCAACCGCCCGAACTTTTCAGTGGATTTTCGCGCACGTCATGCATCGGGGCGATTGGTGTGGGTCAATTGCCGCGGGGTCGCCCAATTCGAAGACGGCATGGCAGTGCGGATGGCGGGGTCATTGAGCGATCTGGCGGAACGCGGCAGCTCTTACGACGCCTTGACCAACCTGCCCGGCCGGCCGTTGTTCCGCGATCGCCTCGAGCACGCCATCGCGCTGCATCAAGACGGTGCTTCGAAAGGTGGTGACGCGCTGACACAAGGCGACGCCACCATGTTCGCCGTGCTGCTGCTGGACCTCAATCAGTTCAAGGCAGTCAATGACACCCTTGGCCACCATGTGGGTGACCAATTGTTGCAGCAGCTTGCGCGCCGGCTTGAATCCTGCGTACGGGCTGTTGATCTTGTCGCCCGCATGAGTGGCGATGAGTTCAACGTGCTGCTTGAGTGTGTCGATCAAGCGGGCGCAACCGATCGGGCCCGACAGATTGCCGCCGCCCTCGCGGCTCCCTATCAGATCGACACGCACACCGTGACCTGCGACGCCAGCATCGGGGTGGTCAGCAGCCAGGCTGGCTTCGCGACCGCCGATGACTACCTGCGCGCCGCCGACGCCGCCATGTACCACGCCAAGAGCCATTCGT
>SCSE01000009.1 GCA_004298015.1 Rhodanobacter sp. | reverse complement strand
GCCATAGGATGGGTCTATCGGAAGGAGCGCATAGTGGTTCTATGCAAACCTGAGGAGAGACTCAGCCTATGGATGAGAGCACAATCGCAGCCCGAAGATTTCTACGGCCCACGCTCCTAGCCTAACCCGGCGCCGCCTGAGCCCGATCCAACACCGCCAGACGTGCCCGCGCCGCTTTGTTGGGGCGCAGCGCTGAGGCGGGCGGCAGGATCACGGTTTCCTCGGCGGTCACGTCGGTCGCGGCCAGATTCCGCAGGGCGACGCGACGGATGCGCGGTTGCTGAATCGGCAAGGTGGCCCCGCGATAGATGATCAGCTCGTGATCCAGCGGGTAGTCTTGTTCAAGCACGTCGACCAGCACCTGCCGGTATTCAGGGCCGGTGGCGAAGCGTTTCAACGAACGGTCACCCACCAGACCCACCTGCCACAGCACCAGGTAAGCACCGGGATTCAGGGGCGTGTCGCAAAACAGCAGCTGGCTCGCTTCGTAATGCTGGCAACCGCAGCGCCCCGGATCGATACCGAGGTCGGCATACAGGCAATCCTCGGCGGAGATGCCCGGCTCCATATGCGCCTGAAAACCTTCGGCCCGCGCCACCTTGATCACTTCGTGCGGTGACCAGGCAAAGATGCCGGGGTGGCCGTAGAACACCGCGCAGACTTTCCTGCCCGCGCGCACCTCGGCCATCATCACCTCGACCCATTCACGGTAGGTGATCATCCGTGACTTGTCGCCCTTGCCATAGTACGGCTGCAGGCTGCGCACGTCCGGATGCATGCTTTCCAGCCACATCTCGACGATGCCGTCGGAGAGCGCGGCGAACACCACGTCGGCCTGCTCGATATGACTGCGCGCCAGGGGGCTGAGATGCGAGCCCAGGGTCATGCCCAGACCGACACAGGCGATGCTGCCGCGTGGTTCAATGGCTGGCGAAAGCAGGGCAGCGGTGCTCATGAGGGCATGTCAACGGTTGATGGTCAGACCACAACTGTACCAAGACGTGCCGATGACGCCATGCTCGCTCGTACCTGGTGTGGTGTTGCACACAAGGAGCCTGCGCGATCGAGGCGAAAATTCGGCCTACAGCCCGACAGGCTGCGAGGCGTCGGTCGGTGGCACCAGCGCGATCACCAGCCAGCCCGGCTTCGGCTCCAGTGCGCGCTTGACCGAGGCGATCCGCAACTGGCCCTTGTCCTCGACACCGAACAGCAAGACGCTGCTGGACCCGTACTTCTCGACAAAATGCGACCAGTCGAAGGTGGCGCTGAGCTTGGTGGACTTGACCCGCCAGCCGTGGCCGAGCATTTCACTCATCCGCCCGTGCGTCATCGCCTCGTCGAACAAGGGTGGCGCCAGCAGGTTGCCCGCCAGGGCGGCGCGATCGGTATTTTCCTGCTGGGTCAGGTTGCGCAAGCGATAGACCTTGTCGCGACCGAACTCCTGACGGTAGTGCACGCAAGCCAGCGAATTGCGTTCGCGATGGGTGGACAAGGCCAACAGCCGACCGATCCCGGTCAGGTCGAGATAGCGTTCCGCGTGGGGCGACGACGGGTTGCCGAAGAAGGTGCTGAGGCCATCCATGCGGGCACGGCGAATACCCTCCCACTCGTCATCGGCGAGCACCACGCGAAAACCCGCCTCCGACAAGGCCTTGCCAAGCACCCTGGCCACCTCGTCGGAACCGAAAATCAGCACGCCACGGGGCTCCGGCTCGGCCACCTTCAACCATAACGCCAGCGGGCGCGCGGTGGCACTTTGCAGCACCACGGTGCCGATGATCAGGATGAATACCAGCGGCACCAGCGCATCGGCGCCGGCCACGCCGATCGCGTCCAGACGCAAGGCGAACAAGGCGGATACCGACGCCGCCACGATGCCGCGCGGGGCCACCCAGCCGATCAGCGCGCGCTCGCGCCAGTTCAACCCGCTGCCGATGCTGGAAAGCGCCACCGTGAGTGGTCGCACCAGCACCTGGGCAATCACGAACAAGGCAATGCCCGCGAACAACATGCCGGGCGGCAACGGCCAATGCAGTCGGGCCGCCAGCAGAATGAACAGCAGCGACACCAGCACCGTGGTGAGGTTTTCCTTGAAGTCCAGGATGTCGTCGATATGGATGCCGCGCACATTCCCCAGCGCAATACCCATGATGGTCACCGCCAGCAGCCCCGACTCGTGGGTCAACGTGTTGGAAATGCTGAAGGCCAGCAGCACGGTCGCCAGCACGGCATAGTTCTGCAGGTATTCGGGGATCATCTGCCGCCGCAACAGGAACGCCGCCAGCGCCGCGGCCAGCGCGCCGATCACCGCGCCGATGACGATGGTGGCCACGAAGATGCCGATCGTATGGCCTTCCTGCCGCGACACGATCGCCTCGTAGATCAGCACCGCGAACAACGCGCCGAGCGGATCGATCACGATGCCCTCCCAGCGCAAGGTGTTGGCGATACGCTGGTTGGGCCGCAGCGTGCGCAGCATCGGCGCAATCACCGTCGGCCCGGTGACACAACCCAGGGCACCGAACAGCAGCGCGATCTGCCAGGTCAATCCGGCAATGTAATGAGCCCCCACCGCCAGCAACAGCAGCGTGCCGATCGCACCATAACTGACCAGTCCGCGCACCGCCTTGCCGATGCCCGGGAGCTCATGGAAGCGCAGGGTCAGGCTGCCCTCGAACAGAATCAGCGCCACCGCCAGCGAGACGATCGGAAACAGCAGCTCGCCAAGCATCTTGTCGGGATCGAGCAAACCGGTGACCGGCCCCAGCAAAATGCCCGCCAGCAGCAGAAACAGGATGGCCGGCAGGCGTACCCGCCAGGCCAGCCATTGCGCCAGAAAACCGATCATCAACATGCCGGCAAGCATCAAGCCAAGCTCGATTGTCATCGCAACGCTTCCCGCAGGTTCAAAGCACTATCGGAGCATGCGCCAACGGACACGTCCAGTGACGGCGAGGCCGGGCGGTGACTAAAAGCGCCGATACTGCAACGCCTCGGCAAGGTGGGTGCGATCCAGCAAGGCCGCGCCACCATCAAGGTCGGCAATCGTTCGTGCGACCCGCAGAATACGGTGATAGGCACGCGCCGACAGCCCAAGCCGCTCGAGCGCCTGTTCGAACCAGCGTCGCTCGGACGGCCCCAGCGCACAATCGCGCTCCAGCTCGCGGGTGGTGATCTCCGCGTTCGGGCGCCCGGCACGCATCAAGGATTGCCGCCGCGCCTTGAGCACCCGTGCGCGCACGGTGGCCGAATCCTCGTCGCGCGCACTGCGTGCCGCGCCGAGATCTGACATCGGTACCGGCGGCACCTCCACACAGAGATCGATGCGATCCAGCAGCGGACCGGAAATCCGCGCGCGATAGCGCTGTACCTGATCCGGCGTGCACTGGCAACGCGGCGCGCCCGCATAACCGCACGGGCACGGATTCATCGCCGCCACCAGCTGGAACTGGGCGGGAAAGGTGGACTGCCGTGCGGCCCGCGAGATCAGGATCTGCCCGGACTCCATCGGTTCGCGCAGGACCTCCAGCACATGACGGCTGAATTCCGGCAGCTCGTCCAGGAAAAGCACGCCGTTGTGGGCCAGCGAGATCTCACCCGGCCGGGGCGTCGAACCGCCGCCGACCAGCGCCACGGCAGACGCGGTGTGGTGGGGTGCGCGGAACGGGCGTCGACGCCACTGCGCAAGATCGGTCTCCTGCCCGGCCACCGAAAGCACGGCGCAGGTCTCCAGGGCTTCGGACTCGGACAACGGCGGCAGGATGCCCGGCAGGCGTTCGGCCAGCATGGTCTTGCCGGTGCCCGGCGGCCCGATCAGCAACAGGTGATGACCACCGACGGCGGTGATCTCCAACGCCCGTCGCGCCTGCAGTTGCCCGCGCACATCGGCCAGGTCCGGCCCCGCATCGGCGCCGCCGTTGCTGGGAATACCCACCGGCATCGACAACTCCTCGGCGCCGCGCAACCAACTGCACACCTCGGCCAGCGAGTCGGCCACCCGCACATCCATGTCACCCACCAGCGCAGCCTCGGCCGCATTTTCGCGCGGCACCACCACCCGGCGCCCGCGGGTTCTGGCCCGCAGTAAGGCCGGCAATACGCCGGACACCCCCCGCAATGCGCCGCTCAGGGCCAGTTCGCCGAGGAATTCGCAATCGTCCAGTTTCTCGCGCGGCACCTGGCCGCTGGCCGCGAGAATGCCCAGCGCAATCGGCAGATCGAAACGACCGCCATCCTTGGGCAGCTCGGCCGGCGCCAGGTTCACGGTGACCCGACGGCCGGGGTATTCAAAGGCCGTGTTCTGGATCGCCACGCGCACACGATCACGCGCCTCACGCACCGCCGCTTCCGGCAGGCCAACGATATTCGTGCACGGCAGACCGCCCGAGATATGAACCTCGACCATCACCTGCGGTGCGGAGATGCCTTCCTGGGCACGACTGAGGGTAACCGCAAGACTCATGCGTTCGCAGGCCGCCGGAAGACCTTTCGGCCGCTGATTCGCACGGGCATCGAGCGATTCCCTCGACAATGACTGGACAAAATAACCGCCCCCGATCGTTCTCGGGGTGAGGGTGACGGATCGGGGGCGGCTCCCGGGAGCCTGGCGTTACGATTTCCCGCGGTTTGCCGCGATGGCCTCAAGCTCGGCCACGCGCCGTTCCAATTCGTCGACCTTGGCCCGGGTACGTGCAAGTACCTGGCACTGGACGTCGAATTCTTCGCGGGTGACCAGCTCGAGGCGGCGCAATCCTTGTGCCAGCACGTCCTGGAAGTTGGCTCGCAAATCCTGTTGCGCCTGTGCCAATCCTGGCGGTACCAACGACACAAGTCGCAGGGCAATCTGGTCGATGTCCTGCTTGCCCATCATGGACAGCGCCTCGATCTCGTCGGAATAAAGTCTAGGTGAATGGAAAGGTGGTACGCCATCGGTATGCTCCGTCAAGGTTTGTAGGGATTGTCCTACAGCTTCCCGTCCCAGGCGACAAGGTCGGGCCATGCAGGCAGAATGCAGGTTCTGCTGTCGACCGCACGGTCGACTTCCGCCTCGCCAAAGGACAAACCATGAAACTGGTCGTGGCCATCATCAAACCGTTCAAGCTGGACGACGTCCGCGAGGCTCTGGCCGACATCGGCGTGCAGGGCATCACGGTTACCGAGGTCAAAGGGTTCGGGCGGCAGAAAGGGCATACCGAGCTCTACCGCGGTGCTGAATATGTGGTCGATTTCCTGCCCAAGATCAAACTTGAAGTGGCGATTGCCGACGAGCTGACCGAGCGCGTGCTGGAAGCGATCCAGAATTCCGCCCGTACCGGCAAGATCGGTGACGGCAAGATCTTCGTCAGCGCACTCGATCAGGTGATACGGATCCGTACCGGCGAGCTGGACAACGACGCACTGTAGATCCGCGTGACCACGCGCTGTTGCCCCAGACTCTGGGCCAGACCCGGCTCGTCGGCTCGGCCACGCGCTGCGCGAGGCCATGCCGCTGCACCGACACGCTGGATGCGTCCCACCCTGCACACAAGCTATTGGGTTGACCCCGTCCGCGACACCCGATATGTTGTGGCTGTCGGTACCCGTCCAGACGCGATCGTCGGTCGGGCTTAAAAGGGAATCCGGTGTGAGTCCGGAACTGCCCCGCAGCGGTAAAGTGGAAACGAAACCTCTCACATGCACTGGGCTGCAACGCCTGGGAAGCGACAGGGAGTAGGCGGGCCAAAATGGGCCCAAGGGCCGAAAAAGGCCCAAGGGTCCCCAGACCCATGTCCACAAGTCCGAAGACCTGCCGGCACATCGGGGTAAACGTGCCCCGGTGCGTGGTGATGGCTTCCGCGGGGAGGCACGTCGCAATGCCGTCGGCCGCCAGGCGTCAGCGTTGTGTGTCGTTCCCGGATGTCATCACTTCAGGCCCTGCGCGCGGGAGCAGGTGTTTGATCTTGATGCCGGGAGCCACCCACCATGCAAGCCCTCGATACCGCTGAACGCGAACGCTCCATCGCGCGTGCCGATACGCCCGCCACCCTGACCGCCGACGCCTCGACCACGCCTCCGCCGGAGGCCGGCTTCACGCTGACGCCGCCGCACCACCCCGGCCAGATGCAGGTGACCAAGCGCAACGGCGGCCGGGAGAGCGTCGACGTCAACAAGATCGTCCGCGCCGTGACCCGTAGCGCCGACGGCCTGCACGCGGTCGACCCGCTGCGGGTGGCGCTGAAGACCATCGGCGGCCTGTACGACGGCGCTACCACCCAGGAGCTCGACCAGCTGTCGATCCGCACCGCCGCTGCGCTGACCGCCGAGGAGCCCGAGTACGGCCAGCTCGCCGCCCGCCTGCTCGGTGCGTTTATCGACAAGGAAGTCAGCGGCCAGGAAATCCAGAGCTTCTCGCAGTCGGTCACCCACGGCAGCGAACTGGGCATCCTCAACGAACGCTTGCGCGACTTTGTCACCCTCAATGCGCGCAAGCTCAATGATGCGATCGATCCGCTGGCCAACCGGCGCTTCGAGTACTTTGGCCTGCGTACGGTGTACGACCGTTATCTGCTGCGCCATCCCCGGCAGCGTGCGGTGATCGAGACCCCGCAGTACTTCTTCATGCGGGTCGCCTGTGCACTCGGCGGCAACGACATCGGCGAAACGCTGGAACTGTATCGCCTGCTCTCGTCACTGGAATACATCGCCAGTTCGCCGACGCTGTTCAACGCCGGCACCTGCCACGAGCAGCTCAGCTCGTGCTACCTGCTCGACTCCCCGGTGGATTCGCTGGAGTCGATCTACGACAAGTACGCCGACGTCGCCAAGCTGAGCAAATTTGCCGGCGGTATCGGCCTGGCCTATACCCGTGTGCGCTCGCGCGGCTCGCTGATCAAGGGCACCAATGGCCACTCCAACGGCCTGCTGCCCTGGCTGAAGACGCTGGATGCCTCGGTCGCCGCAGTCAACCAGGGCGGCAAGCGCAAGGGCGCCGCCTGCGTGTACCTGGAATCCTGGCACGCCGACATCGAGGATTTCCTCGAGCTGCGCGACAACACCGGCGACGACGCCCGCCGTGCGCACAACCTCAATATCGCCAACTGGATTCCCGACGAATTCATGCGTCGCGTGGAAAACGATGGCGACTGGTCGCTGTTCGACCCCAAGCTGGTGCCGCATCTGGTCGACTGCTGGGGCGAGACGTTTGATCGGGCCTACCGCGAAGCGGAGACCAGCGATCTGGCGGTGAAAACCGTCAAGGCGCGCGAACTGTATGCCCGCATGATGCGCACGCTGGCACAGACCGGCAACGGCTGGATGACGTTCAAGGACCGCTGCAACGCCACCAGCAACCAGACTGCCGATGCCGACAACGTGATCCATCTGTCGAACCTGTGTACCGAGATCCTCGAGGTCAGTTCGGCCAGCGAGACCGCCGTGTGCAACCTGGGGTCGGTCAACCTGTCCCGGCATCTGAAGGATGGTGGATTCGATTTCGAGCAGCTCGCCGCCACCGTGCGCACCGCGGTGCGCCAGCTCAACCGGGTGATCGACCTGAACTTCTATCCGATCGACACCGCGCGCCACGCCAACATGAAATGGCGCCCGGTCGGGCTGGGCGTGATGGGCTTGCAGGACGTGTTCTTCAAGCTGCGGCTGCCGTTCGATTCGGCCGAGGCACTGCAGCTGTCCACGCGTATCGCCGAGGAGATCTACTTCCACGCGCTGTCGCAGTCCGCCGAACTGGCCGAGGTCGACGGCCCGCATCCAGGCTTCGCCGAAACCCGCGCCGCCAGCGGCGAACTGCAATTCGACCATTGGCCGGACGCCACACCGCATGACCGGGCGCGATGGGATGCCCTGCGCGGACGCATCAAGACAAGCGGCCTGCGCAACTCCCTGCTGATCGCGATCGCACCCACCGCCACCATCGCCTCGATCGCCGGCTGCTACGAGTGCATCGAGCCGCAGGTCAGCAACCTGTTCAAGCGCGAGACACTGTCCGGCGACTTTCTGCAGGTCAACCGCCATCTCGCCGACGAGCTGAAGACGCTGGGCCTGTGGACGCCCGAGGTCCGCGATGCAATCAAGCGGGCGGACGGCTCGATCCAAGCCATAGAAACAATCCCGGAACGATTGCGTGCGATCTACCGCACGGTGTGGGAGCTGCCGCAAAAGGCATTGATCGAACTGGCCGCCGCCCGCGGCGCCTTCATCGACCAGAGCCAGTCGCTGAACCTGTTCACCGAAAATCCGAACATCGGGCAGTTGAGCTCGATGTACATGTACGCCTGGAAGGCCGGCATCAAGACCACCTACTACCTCAGGTCCCGGCCAGCGACGAAGATCGCCAAGACCACGGTGTCGGCGCTACCGGATCAAGCGCAAGCCAACGCCGCCGTGCTCTGCTCGCTGGAAAATCCCGAGTATTGCGAGGCCTGCCAGTAGCGATCTCCCTTCAACGCCGTCCTCCCAGCGAAGGCTTGGAGGATGCTGAGGAGGTATGGGCTTATCCGCAGAGCTCTGCGTACAAGTCACGCCAATACGGATTCGACTCTTCGATGAGCTTGATCTTCCACACACGCTTCCACGCCTTGATCGCCTTCTCGCGGGCGATTGCCGAGTTCATGGTCTCGTGCATCTCGAGCCAGACGAGATCGTGTACGTGATGACGCGCGGTGAAGCCCTCGACCACGCCGTTTCGATGCTGCCAGATGCGTACCAGCAGACTGGAGGTCACACCCACATACAACGTGCCGTTGCGATGACTGGCGAGGATATAGACGCATGGATGTCGCTCTTGCACGCGGTGAACCCATCCTTGTTGCTGAGTTGTCCAAAACCTACCAATGAACCGCCCGTCATCCCAGCGAAGGCTGGGATCCAGAGCCTTTGCCCTACACCACATTGCGATGAAATCCGAAGTCACTGGTTCCCAGCCTTCGCTGGGATGACGGTAAAAACCCAAGACTCACGGCCGCAACACTTTTCGGGAAAAACCATGTCCGCTCAACCCACCCGCAACGCCCATATCCTCGACCCAGGTTTCGAACTCACCCTGCGCCCGATGCGCCACCCCGGGTTCTATGAGATGTATCGCAACGCGATACGCAACACCTGGACCGTGGAGGAGGTGGATTTCTCCACCGACACCAGCGACCTGGCCTCGAAGATGTCACCCGCCGACCGCCATCTGATCCAGCGCCTGGTCGCGTTCTTTGCCACCGGCGACACCATCGTCTCGAACAATCTGGTGCTGAACCTGTACCAGCACATCAATGCGCCGGAAGCGCGCATGTTCCTGTCACGTCAGCTGTACGAGGAGGCGTTGCATGTGCAGTTCTACCTCACCCTGCTGGATACCTATATCCCCGACCCGGCCGAGCGCAACGGCGCGTTCGCCGCGATCGAGACCATTGCGTCGATCCAGCGCAAGGGCGCGTTCTGTTTCAAGTGGATCGACTCGATCAAGGATCTGCGTCGGCTGGAGACGCGCGGACATCGCCGGCAGTTCCTGCTCAACCTGATCTGCTTCGCCGCCTGCATCGAGGGTCTGTTCTTCTACGCCGCGTTCGCCTACGTCTACTTCCTGCGTTCACGCGGCCTGCTGCATGGGCTTGCGGCCGGCACCAACTGGGTATTCCGCGACGAATCGGGCCACATGGCCTTCGCGTTCGAGGTGGTGCGCACGGTGCGGGAGCAGGAACCGGAGCTGTTCGACGACACCATGCGTGCCGAGGTCGAGACCATGATGGAAGAAGCCATCGACTGTGAAACCCGCTTTGCCGAGGACGTGCTCTCTGGCGGCGTTGCCGGCCTGTCGCCAAAGGACATGCGCCAGTACCTCGAATACTGCGCCGACCAACGCTTCGTCCAGCTCGACATGCCGAAGAAATACGGCGCCAGCAACCCGTTCGACTTCATGGACCTGCAAGACGTGCAGGAAGTCGCCAACTTCTTCGAGCGCCGGGTCTCGGCGTATCAGGTCGGCGTGCAGGGCGAGGTGGCGTTCGACGTGGCGTTCTGACGCGGGGGGCTGTCGGGCTGCTCCCGCAGCCCGACAGCCCCCCAGGGCGTCAGCTCGGCCTCATCGCCACGGCCACGGCTTCAGCGCGTAGTCCTTGGGCGGCGTGTTGCCGGCCAGGTAATGCACGAAGTAATCCCAGCGTCGACGCGTGATGTACGGCGTCGCCTTGGCATAGCCGTGATGCACGTTGGGGATCGCGATCATGTCGAAATCACGGTTCGCCTTGATCAGCGCCTGCACCACCAGCAGTGTGTTGGACGGCGGCACGTTGTCGTCCATGGTGCCGTAGGTCAGCATCAGATGACCCTGGAGATGGCTGGCCAGATCCTCATTGGCCTGGTTGTCGTAATTGCTGCTGCCGTCCTTGTGGGTGACCAGCAGGCCCTGGTATTTCTCGCCCCAGTCGTTCTCGTAGTTGCGGTTGTCGTGGTTGCCGCTTTCGGCCCAGCCGACCTTGAAGAAATCGGGGTAGCGGAACAACGCATCGGCGGTGGCATTGCCGCCGCCGGAATGGCCCCAGATGCCGACGCGGCTCAGGTCGATCCACGGGTAACGCTTGCCCAGCTCGCGCAGCCCGGCGACTTGGTCGGGCAGCGTGTTGTCGCCCATGTCGCCGTACCAGGTGTCGTGGAACGCCTTGGAGCGCCACGGTGTGCCCATGCCGTCGATGGCCACCACGATGAACCCGAGCTCGGCCATCGCCTGATGGTCGCCGCGCGCGGCAAGGAAGCTGCGCCCGCGCACCGAGCCGGTCTGCGGGCCGGGATAGACGTAGTCGATGACCGGGTATTTCTTGTGCGGATCGAAGTGGCTCGGCTTGAACATCATGCCGTACAGCGTGGTCTTGCCATCGCGCGCTGTTACCGTGAACGGCACCGGCGGCACCCATCCGGCTGCCTTCAGACGAGAAATATCCGCCTTCGCCACGGTCGCGATGATATGTCCGTCGAGCGCCGAGCGCAGTACCGTTACCGGCGGTGTGGTCGGCGTCGAGTAGCTGTCGACGAAACGGCGCCCGTCGGGCGACATGGTGATCGTGTGGTTGGCGTTCTCCGGCGTCAGCAATCGCGGCTTGCCGCCGTCGAGGCCGACTTTCCAGAACTGCTGGTAATACGGATTCACGCCGGGTGTGCGACCGACGCCGACAAACCACAACGTGCGCGTCTTGCGGTCGAGATGAAGCACCTCGGTGACGTTGCCGTCGCCGCGGGTGATCGCGTGTTCGAGCTTGCCGCTGGCGAGGTTGTACAGATACAGGTTGCCCCAGTTGTTGCGCTCGGAGAACCAGACCGCCTGGTCGGTCGCGGGCAAATATTGCCAGTTGACCATGCCGTGACCGCTTTCATAGAACGTCTTGACGCTTTCCTCGAAGGCGGTGCGCACGGTACCGGTGCCGGCATCGGCCACGCGAAACCATTCATGCTTGCGGTCGCGCGAGGTGGTCACCAGCGCCAGCGTCTTGCTGTCCGGCGCCCACTTGGCGTCGTCCCAGTGGCCATTCCGGTTGCAGCTGATGTCATCGCACAGGCTGGACAGGCGTTGTTGCGGCGGCAACTTCAGGCGTACCACCTTGTGTGAAGCGACGTCGATGATCACCGGCTCGATCATGAAAACGTGTTTGTCGCCTGGCAGCGGGTATTTCCACTGCTGCAGCTCCGGATGGCCGATCCGGGTACTGACCAGGTACATGTTGCCGACCCGGCGCTGATCTTGCTGGTAGGTGGCGATCCGCTTCGAGTCCGGCGACCAGCGGACGATGGCGCCGTTGCTGTGCAGCCAGCCGGCATTGTCGGTGGCGTAGCCGAAATTGGTGACACCGTCGGTGGTGAGCTGGGTCTCCTTGCCGCTGGCGACATTGCGCACCCACAGGTTCCAGTCGCGGATGAATGCCTCCGACTTCTTGTCCGGGGACAACACGCCGGGTTCGCTGCCGGTTTTCAGCGCGCTGGACCGGTTGACGCAGACCGGACTGGCCGTTTTGAGGTTGCACAGATAGTGCGTATCCTTCACCTGGACATCCAGACGGCCATCCGGTGCCACGCTGTAATTGCGAATGCCAAGCTTGTCCGCCTTCAGCGGCTTGTCGGTGGCCTTGCCTAGCGCAGCGGCCAGCTTGCCCTGGTCGAATGCCGCGGTGACCTTGCCGGTGACAGCATCCATGACCCGGTAGTGGTCCCCGGTGGCATCGTGGTCGAGGTACCAGAAGTGATCGTCGTCCAGCCAGTGCACCCGCTGCACGTCATGATCGACCAGAGGCGTGGTGTCGTAGCCGAGAAAATGTTCGGCTCGCGCGTAATCGTGCGCCGTCAGCGTGCGCCCCTGTGCCGCCGCGCCGGTGGCCAACGCGCCCAGCAAAAGCATGCCCGGCACACGCGACCTGCGGATTATCGAAACCATGCTGCATACCCCTGCCTGAAAGGTTGTCACAAGTGCCTGCCATGGCCGGTATTCGTCCCAACCGCGGATCGTAGCGCGCCCGGGTGGCAATCACCCCTGCCATTGGTCCCATCTGCTTCCCGATGAGGGAGAATACGTCGACTCTCCGCCGACTGGTTGCCATGACCGCCCCCTTGCCCGAAGCCCGTCTGCTCGAAATGGTTTTTCCCGATCACACCAATCATCTGGGCACGCTGTTTGGTGGCCAGGCGCTGGCGTGGATGGACAAGGCCGCGTTTATCGTCGCCTCACGTCATGCACGATGCACCGTTGTCACGGCGCGTTCGGACGAAGTCAGCTTTCGCGTACCGGTGCGTACCGGCCAGTTGGTAGAACTTGTGGCCAGCGTGGTCGGGGTCGGACGCTGCTCGATGCGGGTGGACGTGGAGATGACCGCGGAGGATCTGCTCAGCGGTGACCGTCAGATCTGCACCACCGGACGCTTCGTGATGATCGCACTGGATGCCAACGGCGCACCGACGCCGGTCCCAGCGTTACCTGTCGCTCCGCGAGGCACTTGAATCCCCCGTATCCCCACTCGCGGGCTACAAGTTGCCGAGGCTGCGGGAAGATTCATCACGCCAGCATGGCCGAAGACGACCCACACCACCCCACCTCGCTTTGGAAGTCGCAGTGGCCAGCTCTCGCGGCTTGTCCGCAAGCAGATGGTGTTTCTGCAACCGAAGGGGATCGAGTACGGGATCGACTCGATCGCAACCTTGGTCGACAATGCTGATTTTCCCGGCCACGGGGAGCATCGGGCTGGCCTCGCAAACCCATGCCACCTTGCCCACGGGTCGTTCACGACTCGCCGGCGATCAAGGCCACCAACCAGTCGACAAACACTCGCAGCCGCAACGGCATCTGCCGCTGCTGCGGATACAACACGGTCATCGGCAATGCCGGAGGGGGCGTGTCCGCCAGCAGCTCAAGCATCTCGCCGGATGCGAGCGCCTCGGCGATCACGTAGCGCGGAAACTGCGCGATGCCCATGCCGATCTGGCAGCATCCCACATAGGCATCGACACCGCTGACCGTGACCCGTCCGGGCAGCTCCACTTCGCGCCGCTTGCGGCCGACCATGAACTCCAGCGGCTCCGACCGCCGCGTGGTCGGCGAAGCCCAGTTCACCGCCTGGTGTCCGTGACGCAGGTCGGCCAGCGATTGTGGCAAGCCGTATTCGCGCACATAGCCCGCACTGGCCGCGGTGACCTGTGGCAGCAGGCCTAGCTGGCGTCCGATCATGCCTGAATCGCCCAGCTGTCCCACCCGCAACACGCAATCAATGCCCTCGCGTACCAGATCGACAAAGCGGTCACGGGTGCCGATATCCAGCTCGATCTGCGGATAGCGGGCGCAGAATTCCGGTAGTGCGGGAATGATCCGGACCCGCGCGAACGCGCCCGGAAGATCCACCCGCAAGCGCCCGCGCGGCTGCATCGCCGCCTCCCGGAAGTCGGTCTCGACCTCATCCATGTCGGCCAGCAACCGCACACAATGGCCGTAGTACACCTCGCCATCACGGGTGGTCCGGACCCGCCGCGTGGTTCGCTGCAACAACTGGCAACCAAGCCGTGACTCCAGTCGCTTGATCGCATGAGTGACCGTGGCGCGAGGCAGATTGAGATGATTCGCCGCCGCGGTGAAGCTGCCCAGCTCGACGATCCGCGCGTACAACCGCATGGCTTCGACACGATCCATCAATTGTTAACCAAAATGAAACAGTGATGGCCATTATTGACTATTTATCCGCCTCTCGTCCCCGTCCACAATGCACTGGATAACATCGCGGTTGCCATGCGTGGCGGCTGCGTTCTGCCATCTTCGACGGGGCACGCCATGCAGACACGCACACTGGGCCGCGATGGCCCGCAGGTTTCCGCCCTTGGCCTCGGCTGCATGGGGATGAGTGACTTCTACGGGCAACCTGACGACCACGAATCGACGGCCACCATTCAGCATGCGCTGGACCGTGGACTCAGCCTGCTCGATACCGCCGACATGTATGGCCCGCATACCAACGAGGTGCTGGTTGGGAAAGCGATCAAGGGACGCCGTGACCAGGCTTTCATCGCGACCAAGTTCGGCATCGTGCGCGACCCCGCCCATCCCGCCGTCCGCGGCATCAGCGGCCGCCCCGATTACGTCAGGGCCGCCTGCCATGCCAGCCTCAAGCGGCTGGGTATCGACACCATCGACCTTTACTACCAGCACCGCGTCGATCCGAGCGTGCCGATCGAGGACACCGTGGGCGCCATGGCTGACCTGGTGCGGGCCGGCAAGGTGCGCTATCTCGGCCTGTCCGAAGCCTCCGGCAGCACGCTGGAGCGCGCGTGCAAAGTGCACCCGATTGCCGCGTTGCAGAGTGAATTTTCGCTGTGGACGCGTGATCCGCAGAGCAACGGCATGCTCGCTGCCTGCCGTCGTCTCGGCGTCAGCCTGGTCGCTTATTCGCCACTCGGGCGTGGCTTCCTCACCGGCGCAATCACCCGCCTGGAGGATTTCGATGCCGACGATTATCGGCGCAACAGCCCGCGTTTCCAGGGCGAAAACTTCAACCGCAACCTGCACCTGGTCGATCAGGTACACCTGCTTGCCAACCGCAAGGGCTGCACGCCGGCCCAACTGGCCCTGGCCTGGGTGCTGGCGCAGGGCGACGACGTGGTGGCGATTCCCGGCACCAAGCGACGCGAACGGCTGGACGAGAACCTCGACGCGTTGCAAGTCACGCTGAGCGACGACGAACTGCAGGAGATCGAGCAGGTGTTCCCGCCCGACGTGGCTGCAGGCACCCGCTATCCCGAAGCCGGGATGAACACGGTCAATGCCTGACCCCCGGTTTACCGGCCCCTGCAGGTTCGGAACCCGGAGCCGTTAAACTGACCGGCATGAGCACACCCGACCATTCCCCGCTGGGCAAGGACACCGTCTACCCGAATCGCCACGATTCCGGGCTGCTGTTTTCGATCGCGCGGGCCGACAAGCGTGCGGAAATTGGCATCGCCGAGGTCCTGCCGTTCCACGGTGTCGACATCTGGAACGCGTATGAGCTGTCGTGGCTGGACCTGCGCGGCAAGCCGGTGGTGGCCATCGCCGAATTCCGCGTGCCGGCGGCGTCGCCGCATATCATCGAATCGAAGTCACTCAAACTTTACCTGAACGGGTTCTCGCAGGAGCGCATCGCCGATGCCGCCACGCTCACCGACACCTTGACCCATGACCTCTCCGCCGCGGCCGGTGCGGTGGTCGGCGTAACCCTCCGCGGACTCGACGCCACGGCGCACGCGATCAGCACGCTGCAGGGCCAGCTGCTCGATCAGCAGGATCTGGAGATCGACCACTACGGTCCGCCCGACGCGGACCTGCTGCAGTCCGACCGCAGCGCGCTGGCGGTCGAGGAAACCGTGCTCTCGCACCTGCTGCGCTCCAACTGCCCGGTCACCGGCCAGCCGGACTGGGGCAGTGTGCAGATCCGCTATCGCGGCGCGCCGATCGCTCATGCAGGACTGTTGCGCTACCTCGTCTCGTTTCGCCACCACGACGAGTTCCACGAACAATGCGTGGAGCGCATCTTTGTCGACCTGACGCAGCGCTGCGCACCCCAACAGCTCAGCGTACTGGCCCGCTATACCCGCCGCGGCGGACTGGATATCAACCCCTTTCGCAGCAGCCTGCCGGCCACCCCGGAAAACCTTCGCACGACTCGACAGTGAGGCATCGGTCGAGCGGATGACGGCGGCGTCAGGGTTGCCATTGCACGCACTTGGTACCTTTTGCTTGCTGCGCAGCGCACCTGTTCCGCAGCGCGTGCAATGGCAACCGACAAATTCACGCACCGCCTGTTTGGGCTACGGTATTTTCCGAATCGCGCCAGCGTACTTCTCGATCCCACCCGGCAGATCGGGTATCGGCAAGGCGGGAGTCGACTCATCGAGCGGACCCGTGCGCGGGATAGTATGGTGCTTGACCTTGATTGAACGCATATTGCGCGGTGCATTCCGCGTCGGAACGGGAAACGGCCTCATGCGTGTACGACTGGAAGATGTAGCGCGCGCGGCAGGGGTCTCGCCCAAGACCGTGTCGCGTGTCCTCAATGAAGAAGCGAACGTGCGGGAAAGTACCCGAGAGAGGGTGCGCAGCGTCATGGCCGCGCTGAACTATCGCCCAAACCTGCCCGCGCGCAGCCTCGCGAGCAACCAGTCGTTCCTGGTGGCCAACCTTTACGACAATCCGTCGCCGGGTTACGTCACCGAGATTCAGGCCGGCGTACTCGAAGCGTGCGACCTGCATCGCTACAGCATGATGGTGAGGCCGCTGAACATCGAGGCAGACGACTTCCTGCAGCGCGTGGAAACGCTGATCCTGTACCACCGACCGGACGGCCTGGTGCTCACGCCACCGATCACCGATCACGCCGAATTGTTGCAGCGCCTTAACCAGCAAGGTGTGCCCTATGCCAGCGTATCGCCCAGGGAACGCGCAGGTACCATTGGCGTGTTCATGGACGAGCAGCAGGCCGCGCGCGACATGGTGATGCATCTGCTTGCACTCGGCCATCGACGAATCGCCCATGTCATGGGTCACCGGGCCCACGGGGCCAGCGGCTGGCGCCTCGATGGCTACCGCGACGCATTGGCCGCGGGCGGCCTGCCCTACGACTCCACCCTGGTCGTGCAAGGCGACTTCTCTTTCGCCTCCGGGGTAGCCGCGGCACGACAGCTGTTTTCGCTGCAGCGGCGACCGACTGCCATTTTTGCTGGAAACGACGACATGGCCTCCGGCGTGATATGGGCCGCTGCCGAACGCGGCTTGTCGATACCCAACGATGTATCGGTATGCGGTTTCGACGACATGCCCATTTCACGACAGATCTGGCCGACGATCACCACCATCCGTCAGCCTGGCCACGAGATGGGAAGGCTCGCCGCCCTGCAACTGCTCGAGGTGCTGCGTGGTAGCGGCACGGGTCGCATGGTCGAAGTGCCTTACGCCGTGCAATTGCGTGAGTCCACGGCAGCTCCGGGAGGCAATCTGCGACGCGGTTAGTTGCCAGCGCTGTCGGTCAGCGCGAAAACCCCTCCTGATTACCCATCGGCCGCATCCTCGTTTGGAATATGGCCTGATGTGAAAATCAGGAGGTGCCTCTTCCGCCTCGTAGGGCGGACACCGTCCGCCGCGCTTCGTCATGACGCCTATGGGCAGAGCCGGCGGACAGTGTCCGCCCCACGCCGATGCACGGGTTGCAATGGACATGCGGATCACCCATCGGCCGCACCCGCGTTCCGGGAAGGGCATGAGATGGCCGTCGTTGAGGGATGTGGATCAAAGCAGGATTTTGCTGAACGGCGCTTCAAGCAGCCCTCTGACGAGGCTCTGCGGAAGTCAGGACGCAACAGGGTGGGGAATCGAGAAAACCCTTGTACCTCCCGCCCGTAAACGCCCGCCAGTAATCCAGCCTTCATCTCCACGACGCTAACCTTGGCTACTTGGCTCACACGTGCGTACCACGCTGCGGCCAAGGCCACGCCCATCGACCCGGAGTCTTCCCATGACACGTTCGCCACGTCACGTCCTGCTGTACTGCGCTGCCATCGGCGGCATGCTGTCGCTCAGCGCCTGCGGCAAGGATCACCCGGCGACAGCACCGAGCCAGCCCGCCGCCGCCAGCACCGCCGCACCCGCTCCCACACCTGCGCCGACCCCGGCAACAGCCAGCAGCGCGCCGGCCATGGCGCCACCGGCCAGCGGGAGCAGCACCGCCAGTGTCACGCCGGCAACGGCAAGCAGCAGCGCACCCACGCCGGCCGCCGCGACCGAGCCGCCGCTGACGGTGACCAAGGTGACCCTCGGCAGTGCGGTCAATGCCGAGCATCAGGTGATCCGTGCCGGCAACCGCTTCGCCGCCAATGACAACACCCTCTATGCCAGCGTCGCCACCAGCGGCCACAGCAGTGACGCAACAGTCAATGCCACATGGCGCTATCTCGAAGGCAAGGGTCAACTGGTCAGCAATATCAGCCAGTCGATCGCCACCGACGGCCCGGCCCTGACCACGTTCAAAGTGCACAACCCCGACCTCTGGCCCGAGGGCAAATACCAGGTCGATATCTCGCTCAACGGCAAGCCAGTGGCCAAGCAGAACTTCGAGGTCAAGAAGAGCTGACCGCGGCCTGATACCGCATGACCAGGTAAAGAGGCGCCGCAAGGCGCCTTTTTCGTGGCAAAATCGACGTTTTCACCCCTATTCGGCCTCTAACGTGTTGGCTGATGCCAAAGAAAGGGTACGGCAGACGAGTGCCATCGTGGGGCCGTCTTGACGTTGGCTCGCTGCCAACGGCCAGCACGGCAAAGTTTCGCTGGTTCGGACGTACTGACGTCGAGAGACCTCTGTAATGAACTTTGTGACACCGGCAAAGAGAGCGCCGGGCTACCACGGCGACGACCGCTGGCTGCTGCTCTGGGCTGCGCTGATCGGCGTGGTTGGCGCCCTCGCCACGGTGGCCTTTCACGAGGCCATGGCGCTGGCTGAGAGGCTGGCAACCGGACATCCGGGCGGCTTGGTCAGCGCCGCGCAAGCACTCCCAATGTGGCAACGGGCGATCACGCCAGCGCTCGGCGGTCTCGCGGCCGGTCTCATCCTGTGGCTGGCTCGGCGCATCAACCACGGCCGGAAACAGTCTGAGTACCTCGAGGCCATCGCCGTGGGTGACGGACGCCAAGACGTCAACGGAACGCTGCTGCGCGGGCTGTCTTCGCTGTGCACAATCGCTTCCGGCGGCTCGGTCGGACGTGAGGGCGCCATGGTACAACTCGCCGCGGCGACCGGGTCGTGGACCGGCCGGCTCGGTCGATTCGACGGCGATGACCTGCGCCTGCTGCTGGCCTGCGGTGCTGCCGCGGGTTTTGCCTCGGCCTACGACGCAGCGCTCTCGGGTGCCATCTTCATCGCCGAGATTGTCTATGGCACGCTGGCGATCCGGCGACTGGGTCCGCTTATGGTTGCCTCAGTGGTAGCCAACGTCACCGTGCATCAAGTGTTGGGCTACGAGCCGGTGTATACGATTCCACCGCTACATGTGGTCTCGCTGTGGGAACTGCCGATCTTCCTGCTGATGGGTCTGGCGATGGGCGCGCTGGCGCCGCTGTACATGGGGGTGCTGGATGGCGCGCGCCGTCTGACTGCATCCATGCGCCTGGGCCTACCGCTGAAGCTGGCGCTCGGCGGGTTGATCGTCGGCCTGATTTCGATGGCGTTCCCGCAGGTCTGGGGCAATGGCTACAGCGTCGTCAACGATGTGCTGCATTCGCCCTGGCCGCTGGCTCTGGTAGTTGCCGTGCTGGTCGCCAAGGTGCTTGCTACCGCCGCCACTACGGGCTCGGGGGCGGTCGGCGGAGTGTTCACGCCAACCATCTTCGTCGGCGCCATGCTTGGCTTGCTCGCCGGAAGCCTCGCTCACGCGCTCTGGCCTGGCTCGTCAATGCCCACCGTCTATGCGGTGATCGGGATGGGGACGTTTCTGGCAGCTACAACGCATGCGCCGCTAATGTCATTCCTGATCGTGTTCGAGATGACGCTGGAGTATCAACTGGTACCTGCGCTGATGCTGTCGTGCCTGGTGGCATATCATGTTTCGCGAGCGATCCGGCCGCAGTCGATCTATCACGAGGTATTGCATCGCGGCAACGAAGACGACGTGGGGCCGAACCCCGACACGGTTAGATAGTCCGGTGCTTGAGGCACATTTGCGGTGCCCTGTGCGCCTGTTGTCCAAAAACGGGGTCACAATCGAATGGCACTTACTCACGCGGAGAGGCCCGTTTTCCGTCATTCCTGCGAAGGCAGGAATCCAGTGACTTCTGCCACTAGCAGGCTACATGAGGCGCCGGATTCCCGCCATCGCGAGAATGACGAGCTTAAGTAAGTGCCATTCGGGTCACCATCAGCTACTGCAATCGCCGTTCAGATACGCCATGCGACCTTCATCCAGCAGGTCAACGTACCGGCAACCTGCTGCCGAGTGCACTGGCACGCACCCGATGTGCTCCCAGCACCACCGCTAACCTGTGGCGATGCCGGCGCACATGGCAGAATCCGCGCATGGATATCTACCTGGTCGGCGGCGCGGTCCGCGACAAATTGCTTATGCGGCCGGTGGTCGATCGCGACTACGTGGTGGTCGGCGCGAGGCCGGACGAGCTGCTGGCCCTGGGCTACAAGCCGGTCGGCAAGGATTTTCCGGTGTTCCTGCACCCCGACAGCGGCGAGGAATATGCGCTGGCGCGCACCGAGCGCAAGCGTGGCCACGGCTACCATGGCTTCCTGGTCCAGGCCGACCCCACGGTGACGCTGGAGCAGGACCTCGCACGCCGCGACCTCACTATCAATGCGATCGCCGAAGACCGCCACGGCACACTGACGGATCCCCATCACGGGGTTCGCGATCTCGACGCACGCGTGCTGCGCCACGTGTCGCCGGCGTTCGTCGAGGACCCGGTGCGGATACTGCGGGTGGCCCGCTTCGCCGCCCGCTTCACGCCGTTGGGTTTTACCGTGGCAGCCGACACCATGGCCTTGATGCAGCAGATGGTGCGCGCGGGCGAAGTGGACCATCTGGTGGCCGAGCGGGTGTGGGCGGAAACCCGCCGCGCGCTGAGCGAGCCTCAGCCATCGGCGTTCCTGCGCGTATTGCGCGAATGTGGTGCGCTTGCCGTGCTGTTTCCCGAAATCGATGCCTTGTACGGGGTGCCGCAGCGCGCCGAATTCCATCCGGAGGTGGATACCGGCGTGCATCTGGAGATGGTGCTCGACATGGCGGCGGCGATCGCGCCCGGCAACGACCTGGTCGGCTTCTGCGCGCTGCTGCACGACCTCGGCAAGGCGCTGACGCCGGTGGACATGCTGCCACGCCATATCGGCCACGAACGTGCCGGTGTGGTACCGCTGCGCGCACTGGTGGCGCGGCTGAAAGTACCGACCGAGCACGCCACGCTGGCCGAACGCGTGTGTATCGACCACCTCAATGCGCATCGCGCGCTGGAGCTGAAGCCGGCCACCGTGCTGAAGCTGCTGACCGCCCTGGACGCATTGCGGCGGCCGGCACGGCTGGAGACCTTTCTCGCAGCTTGTGAGGCGGACAAACGCGGCCGGCTCGGCCATCGGGACGACGCCTACCCGCAGGCCGACTACCTGCGCCGGGCCTGCGCGGCAGCCGCAGCGGTCGATGCCAGCGCCTTCGTCGAGCAGGGACTGGCCGGCCCGGCGATCGGTACCGCCATGCAGGCCGCGCGCATTGAGGCAATCCAGGCCATCAAGACCGCATCGATGTCCCCATCACCAATCCCGTGAGGCCTTCCCCGCCGGGTCGAGGTCAGCGGCGAACAAGCCGCAGCAGCCTCGACTCGAGGCCGGCCAGCACGCGCGCCAGCGGGGTGCGCAGCAGCACCAGGGCGACGACGATACCGAGGGCGTCAGCCAGCACGTCGAACGGATCGGCATCGCGCGGCGGCGACAGCCACTGGGCGAATTCGATCAGGATGCCGAAGGCGAGGCAGCCCAGTGCAGCCCCGATCCGCGCCTGCCGACGGCGATAGAGGTTGCCCCACCAACCCATCAGGCAGGTGAAGGTGAACGCGTGTAGCCACTTGTCACCGCAGGGCAGATCAACGGTGATGCCGGGATCGGAACGCAAGGCCATCCATAACGTCCAGAGCATGATCAGCACGCCAACCGTTGCCCACAGCCGATGCCATTGAAGCCGTCCAGACGGCTGAATCACCGGATCGATCAAAGCCGCCCACCCTGGTCGGCGGCCAGCAGCTCGGCCGGCAGCGGCAACGACTCAAGGCCACGGGCGAGCAGCATCGCCTGGAACCGCTCGCCCATCTGATCGGGCAGCATCAGGCGTTTCACCTGCTGCGCCAGCTGGTAGCTGGCATGTTCGCCGGCCCCCTGCGCCAGCGTCTGCGCGTAGACCTCCTGCAAACCGGTCCCGATCAGGAATTGTGCCTGCGGCAGGTAGCTCGCCACGGCGAAGCCCGCGCTGTTGCCGGCTTCGGCCAGTGCGGTGAAATCGACCGAGGCCGTCAGGTCGTTCAGTCCCGGCAGAAACAGCGGATCGTTGTGGCTGCGGTGGCGGTAGTGGGCCATCAAGGTACCGTCGTCGCGTTCGGGCAGATAGAACTCGCGGCGCACGTAGCCGTAATCGATGAACAGCATCAGCCCGGCCTGCAACGACCCCGCCACCGCCTGCACCCAGTACGGCAGTTGCGGCAGAATTTCCGAACGGTAGCCGTCCGCAAAGTCGCGGCCGAGATCACGCTCGACATGACGCACCGCGCCAGCGACCAGGCTGTCGGCCGGCCGATCGATGCGTTGCAGACGGCCCTCGCCGTCCAGCGCCACGTACTCCTCGCAAACCTCGCCATCGCGCATGCTGAAGCGCGTGGCCGGCAGCGCGTCGATCACCTCGTTGGCAAACAGCACGCCACACCAGTCCTGCTCGGGTGGACGATCCAGCCACGCAACACGCGCGCCGAGCGCCGCCGGCAGGTTCGCCTGCAAGCGTTCACGCTGACGCTGGCGCAGGTCGGCGCTGGGTTCGAGTATCAGGTACTGCCGCGGCAGCGTGCCCGCAGCAGCGAACGCCTTGAGTGCCGTTTCGGCAAACGCCCCGCTGCCACCACCGAGCTCGAGGAAGTCGGCCTGCGCACCGAGCGCGGCCAGCGTCGGCTGCAACGCGTTGACCACGCAACGCGCGAACAGCTCGCCAAGCTCCGGCGCGGTGACGAAGTCACCCGCCGCCCCGAACTTGGTGCGGCCGGCACTGTAGTAACCCAGCCCCGGCGCATACAGGCAGCGCTCCATGTAGCTCGAAAAGGGCAGCGGACCATGGCTGGCAATCTGCTCACGCAGCAACTGCAACAGCTGATCCGAGTGTGCGCGCTCGTCGGCAGCGGGTTCGGGAAGTCGGGACTGCATCGGGGTTGCCGTGGATGGGGAACACGACAAGCATAACGGATGGTCTCACCGGACCCGTCGGCCGAAATGCCGGAGCGGGTCGGGTCAGGGATCTGTGTCGATACGCTCGAACCGGTCAGGCAAGACAGGTTCGGCGCGTGCCACCGCCGAGCGCTCAGAAGTCCTTTTGCAGGCTCAGATACAGACCGCGCCGCGGCCCGAACTGCGGCGCGCCGACGCCGATGCCGGTGCCATCACGCAACTCGTAGGTTCGATCGAGCGCGTTGATCAACGCCAGCTGGGTGTGCAGCTTGCCGAATCCGGCAATCGTGAAGTCATGCGACACGTTGAGGTTGAGCTGGAAGTAGTACGGCATCGACAAGCCGTTGGGCACCCGCCCGGCCTTGCGCAAGCCGCTGCCGAAAATATAGTCGGCACCGACCTTGGTGGCGCTATCCAGCGCATAGCTGACACCGCCCGATGAGGTAAGCTTCTGGTCGTGATCGAGGTGGATATAGTGGTTGTAGATGTACGCCAGGTCCTGTGGCGAGAAGTTGTACTGGCCGGTGATCACCCGTTTGCCCATCGCCCGGCTGTAGGCCAGATTGAAATAGCCCGAGAGCGGCCCCTGGCTGTAGTCCGCGGTGAATTCCGCACCCCGCACGCGACCCTGCGCATAGTTGAAATTGGAATACACCAGCGCCGCACCGAACTGCCCTTCGTCCTGCAGGCGGTGGATCTTGCGGTAATAGCCATCCAGACCGAGTGTCCAGGCGTTACCGATGTTCTGCGAGATGCCGACATCGAAGTAGTCGGAGCGTTCGGCCAGCGGCGTATTGTTGCCGGTGACCGGCAACGCATTGGTGGTGCCGGCGAATTTCGTGATATCGCTGTTGCTGATCGCCTCGGTGGCCGGCGGCGTGAAGTAGCGTGAGTAGCCGGCGTGTACCGTGGTGGTAGCGCTTGCCTGATAGACCACGCCGAGCCGGGGGCTGAGCTGGCTTTCGGTGCGAAACAGCTGGTAGCGGTCGCCGCGCAGTCCATAGTTGACGGTCCAGTTCTCGCCGATGCTCCACTCATCCTGCACGTACGCCGACCAGGTCTTCGCGGTGAACTGGTTGTTGTCGATGATGTTGATCGGCGTGGTGCTGGCCTGATTGCCGTTGGCGTCGACCGGAAAGACGAAGGCATTGTTGCCGCTGGTGGCACGCTCGAAACTGCCGTAGAGGCCATAACGCAAGGTGTGGTTGTCGCCTAGCGGCGTGGCAAAGTCCGCCTGCAAGGTGCTGGCACGGTTGCCGCGGCTGATGGTCGAGGCGAGACCGTTGAAGATCAGGTCGCCGGCCTTGTCGGGGGAAAAATCGAGGCTGCTGTAGCGTTGCCCCAGCGACACTTGATAGTCGGTGCCGGACAGCTTTCCCTGCAGGGAAAGCACGCCGAAGCGGGTCGCCTCGCGTTGCTGCTCGTTGAGATCGGCCGAGTTGAAGGCGGTGGTGTTGAGATAGCCGAATTGCGGGGTCTGGTTGGGGTTGTTGGGGATCTGGAAGCGGTTGTTGGACACGCCGAACATCAGGCTCAGGCGCGTGTCCTGGTTGAGCAGGTAGGAGATGTTGCCGAAACCCTTGACCTGATTGGTGTGGTCATGGATTGGCGTACGACTTGGGGTCGGGTTCTCAATGCCGATGTTGTTTTGCAGGTAGTTGCCGGTGACAAACCAGCTCCAGCGATCGTTGCTGCCCCAGATCGATGCGTTTGGATTGAAGGTGCCGTACGCACCGGTGGTGATGCCGACGCTGCCGCCGTTGCCTAGCTGATGGCCGCTCTTGGTAGTGATGTCGACCACGGCCGCGGTGCGCAAGCCGTACTGGGCCGGCAACGCACCATCGAGCAGCTTCACGTTGGCGATCGTGCGCGCATCCAGGGTCTGGCCGAAGCCCGAGATCGATTCCGGGATGATCACGCCATTGATGCGGTACTGCAGGTTGGCATGATCCCCGCGCACATGCAGGCCGCCGTAGGAATCCTGCACCACGCCTGGTGCCTGCAACAGCACCTGGTTGAGCGGCGTGGAGGCACCCAGCGGCAATTGTGTTATCGCCTTCTGGTCGATCACGTACTGACTGCTGCCGGTATCCGGGGAAAGGGCGTTGCGCGACTGATCCAGCGCGGCCGACACGTCGACGGCGCTGAGGGTCCGTGTCTTCGCCGGCGGCTTGTCGCGGTTGCCGCGGGCCGCGGCGGGGCTGGCACCGGCGTCGCCGCCGTCAGGGCGGACCGCAGACTCGGTGGCATGGACGGATGCAGAGCCGAGCACGACGGCCAGGCTCATGGCCAGCATGGAACGTTTCATCAAGTTGACCCGGATAGTGTGGAGAACGAAAAAGATGCGGAATGTTATAACATAACAATCATGACGCGCATGCGTCACAAGTCATGTGGCTGACCACGGCCAGGAGCGTGCCGCATGCCGGGAGGCACCGGACACGCCCTGACCCCGGGGATCACGTAACCTGTAGCCCTTCCCGCCCCGGGCTGGTGGCGTTTGGCTCGGCGGGATGACGTTTCATCGGTTTTACAGGAGAAACGCATGACATCGACCACGCCGCAGGTTCCCGCAGTGATCGAAAGCGTGGAGCCCGGCAAGATCACCCAGGCCATCCTCGACTTCGTCAGCCAGGTGCCGGACAGCGCGATCGGAAGCACTCGCGAACCGGGCATCGAAGCGCATCGACTGGGCCGCAGCGCCGCCAAGCGGGCGGCCATCACCGCCGGCTCGCTGGCCTTGCCGCCCGGGCCACTGGGTTGGCTGACCCTGCTGCCCGAGCTGGCGGCGATCTGGAAAATCCAGGCCCAGTTGGTCAGCGATATCGCGGCCTGCTACGGGCAACATGCGCGCCTTGGCCGCGAACAGATGCTGTGGTGCCTGTTTCGGCATACCGCGGCACAGGCGTTCCGCGACCTGGTGGTGCAGATGGGCGACCGGATGCTGTTTCGACCGATGTCACAGCGTGTCGCGCGACGGCTGGCCGAGCAGATCGGCATCAAGTTGACCGGGCGCACGCTCAAGGAAGGCCTGTCGCGCTGGCTGCCGCTGGTCGGTGCGCTGGGCGTGGGCGCCTATGCCTACTACGACACCGAGCAGGTCGCACGCACTGCGATCGCCTTGTTCAGCAGTGAGGTGCTGGCGGTACCGGACGACACCACGCCGGAATCACCCGAATCCGGGCCTGCCCCGGCCACGCCGGCGTGAGCCATGGCCGGGTGACGCCTTGCCCGCATTGCGGCAAGCTTCAGGCTGGACTGCCGCAGGAGCCACCGCATGACGTCACGCCATGATCGACCTGTCGCGCTGATTACCGGCGCCGGTCGCCGTGTGGGCGCCGCCATCGCACGCACCCTGCACGCCGCCGGTTATGACCTGGCGTTGCACTACCGCCATGCCACCGAGGAGGCGCACGCGCTGGCGTGCGAGCTGGAGCAGCAACGCCCGCACAGCACGCTGTTGCTACAGGCCGAGCTGGCCGAACTTCCGGCGTTGCCGAGGCTGATCGACCAGTTGCTGGCGCACTACGGGCGACTGGACGCACTGGTCAACAACGCCTCGGCGTTCTACCCGACACCGCTGGGTACCGTCACCCCGGCGCAGTGGAACGAACTGTTCGCCTCCAATGCCCAGGCACCATTTTTTCTCTGCCAGGCAGCGATACCGGCGCTGCGCGAAGCGCACGGTGGCATCGTCAACCTGCTGGACATCTATGCCGAGCGCCCGTTGGCGGGGCACACCCTGTACTGCATGGCCAAGGCGGCGCTGAGTGCGATGACCCGCTCGCTGGCACTGGAGCTGGGGCCGCAGGTACGGGTCAACGGCATCGCCCCCGGCGCCGTGTTGTGGCCCAGCGACGGCAAGCCCCATGACGACCAGCAGGCCTTGCTGGCGCGCACCCCGCTGCAGCGCGCCGGCAGTCCCGAGGATATCGCCGGCAGCGTGCTGTGGCTATTGCGCGATGCGACCTTTGTCACCGGCCAGATCATTCGCGTCGACGGCGGCCGCACGCTGTCGGTGTAGACACCACCGGTTTCAGCGGTGGTCGTCGGGCGGCGCTATTTCTGCTTGCGGCGAAATGCCTGCTCCAGCAACGCCGGCTCGAAACCGGCCCCGGCTTCGCCGACGTCGGCGTAGCGATACAGTGCCGCCGCATAAATGCCCTGCAGCGACGACTGGATCAAGACGAGCAGGAGCAGGCCGCACCCGGCCGCGACCGACGCCACCACCAGCGCCAGCACCGAGTGCAAGGCCAGTGCGCCGGCGATCAGACCGCCGGCCAGCAGTACCGCCAGCACCATCGCCACACCGAACGCCAGGCCGATGCCGCCGCTGCCGATCAGATTTTCGCCCCAGCTGCGCTTGAGCAGCTCCACGCTGCGCTTGACCGCATCCACCGGCCCCACGTCCTGACTGGCCAGCACCGGCACCACCAGAAAGGTCGCCACGGTCCAGGCCAGCCCGATGAAGCCGATCACCAGCCGACCGATCAGACCCAGCCGCTCCTGGATCATCCGCAGCAGCAAGCCGACGGTCGCCGCGATCAATGCGTAGCCGAGGATGCTCGACCAGCGTGAACGCGCCAGCGCAAAGCCTGCCGCCACGCTGGTCGGTTCACCGCGTAAGTGCATCAACGCCACGCCGGTCAACGCGGTCTGGAAGAAGATGATCACGAAGTACTGCACCAGATAGAACGCGAACATCCACAGGTACGCGCTCGCCGACATGCCCTGATCGAGGTAGGCCCCGGCCTGCCCGCTGCCGATCGTCAGCACCCCGACCGGGACCAGGAAGCTCGCCGCCACCAGCAGCATGCACACCGCCGACAGCAACGGAAAAACCAGCAAGGACTTGTCCGAGCGCAACACCGCTGCGCTGGCCTTCATCAAGGCCCAGCTGCGGGCGAATTTTCCAGCCATCAGCGTCTCCCCCTCATTCACGGATTGGCCGCGCGTGCGTTTTGATACCACCGGTCGCTGACGACGGTGCGGCAGTGATCAAGTCTGCCACGACTCGGCCTGCAGCGGCTCGCGTTCCGCCGGAAATGCCGCCCACAGCGTCGCCATGCTCAGGCCGCTGAGCGGATGCCGGAACTCCGGCGCAATGTCGGCGATCGGCTTGAGCACGAAGGCATGCTGCAATTCCCGGCGCGGGATCTGCAGATGCCCCGGCCCCTCGGTCACCAGGTCGTCGTAGAACACGATATCCAGATCCAGCGTGCGGTCGGCGTAACGCGGCAGATCGCGGCGGCGACCATGTCGGTCCTCCAGCGCGTGCAACCAGTCGTTCAGCACGCCGGGCGCGAGGTCGGTATCCAGGCCCACCGCGAGATTGACGAAGTCCGCCCCCTCGAAGCCGACCGCGCGGCTGCGATAGGCCGGCGATACGACGATGTTGCCGAAGCGTGCACGCAACGCATCGACAGCCGCCGGCAGATACCGTCGCGGCTCGACGTTGGAGCCCAGACTCAGGTAGACCCGGGCCACGCCCTAGGAGCCTGTCGGACTTATGGAATGGAAAGCGAAAATTTGCCTGAGCGAGGACAGATTTTCGACGATTCGCCGGCCGATAGTCGTTCTATCGGCCAATAAACGGCGGATATATGGACCGCGCGGGCAGATTTGCAGCCGATTCTTCATAAGTCCGACAGGCTCCTAGTGACCCGCCGCTGCGCTGGCATCGCTGGCAGCCGGGGCTGACGCGGTACGGGACGCGGCCAGCCCCGCGCGCATGTCCTGTCCCGAGGGTTGCTGATACAACGCCAGCCCGAACTCCGGCAGCAGCGCGATCAGGTGGTCGAAGATATCCCCCTGGATATTCTCGTACTCGGCCCATGCGGTGGTCGCGGTAAAGCAGTAAAGCTCCAGCGGCACGCCCTGCGGCGAACTGGCCAGCTGGCGCACCATGCAGGTCATCTCGTGATGGATCTTCGGATGCTGCTGCAGGTAACCGCTGACGTAGGCGCGGAACGTACCGAGATTGGTCAGCCGGCGGCGGTTGAACGGCTGTTCGCCGGCCTCGCCGAGCTGGCTGTTCCACCTGACCAACTCGCTGTGTTTGCCGTCCAGGTAATCCCCGAGGAGGCGGAAGCGCTGTAGCCTGGCCAGCTCATCGCTTGCGAGAAAATGCACACTGCTGGCATCGAGATACAACGCACGCTTGATCCGGCGACCACCGGAATCCACCATGCCGCGCCAGTTCTGGTAGCTCTCGGCGATCAACTTCCAGGTCGGCACGGTCACGATCGTGTTGTCGAAGTTGCGCACCTTGACCGTGTACAAGGTGATGTCGATCACATCGCCGTCGGCACCGGCGCCGGGCATGGTGATCCAGTCGCCGACCCGCAACATGTCGTTGGAAGACAGCTGCACCCCGGCGACGAACCCCAGGATGGTGTCCTTGAAGATCAAGATCAGTACCGCCGACATCGCGCCCAGGCCGGACAGCAGCAGTCCGACCCGCTTGTCGGTGATCATGCCGATGATCAGCAGCGCGCTGATGATGAACAACACCAGCTTGGCCAGCTGGATCAGCCCCTTGATCGGACGCTGCCCCCCGACCGGGGTCTCGCGGTACAGCGACTCCACCGCCGACAGCGCGCGGCTGACCGCCTTCACCACGAAGAACACCATCAACGCCATCGCGAGGTTGCCGACCAGACGTTCGATCCGCGGCGGCATCCCGGGTACCAGTTGGATGCCGAACTGGATCACCAGTGCGGGCACCAGCCGTGCCAGCCAGCGAAACACGCCGAACTGGAACAGCGCGTCGTCCCATTGCCAGGCCGTGCGCCTGGCGATGCCGCGCATGATCCGCAGCAGCACCAGGCGGGTCAGCAGACCCGCCAGCCAGGCCAGTATCAGCAGCAGCACGACCGCCACCAGCAAGCGCATGCCGGGTTGTTGCATCAGGGCAGATAATGAATCCATAGTCTTGCGCTACTCCGTTGACAGCTGCGGTTGCCGACCACGCTCGATGCGCACTCCGACCGCCCTGGCACCGCGCACCGCGCCGGGCTTGGACAGCTTCAGGCGCACCCAGGCGACACCGTACTCCTCGCGGATCAGCGCCGCGCAGCGCTCGGCCAGGGTTTCGACAAGGCCAAAATGCGATTCACCGACATAGTCGATCAGGCGTTTCGACACGTCCTTGTAGTTGAGCGTCAGCGCGATATCGTCGCTGGCCGCCGGCACGGTGTTGTCGAATGCCATCTCGATGTCGAACGACAGGGTCTGCCGCACCCGGCGCTCCCAGTCGTAGATGCCGATGACGGTGTCGATGCGCAGGTCTTCGATGAAAACAATGTCCATGACGGTGATCGCTGAGGTGCCAGCCGTACAGGGTCGATGAGCCGGCGCACAGATGCAAGTCGGGACCGATCCGGAACGCCCGTGCGATCATGCGCGAATGACCGCCTTCCCTACGCTACCGCTCAAACCCGCCCTGCTCGCCAGCGTCGAAACCCTCGGCTACGCCACCATGACCCCGGTACAGGCGCAAAGCCTGCCGCCGATGCTGGAAGGACGCGACGTGATTGCCCAGGCACAGACCGGCAGCGGCAAGACCGCCGCGTTCGGACTGAGCCTGCTGCAGTCGCTCGACGCGGACACCATCCGGCTGCAGGCGCTGGTGCTGTGTCCGACCCGCGAGCTGGCCGACCAGGTCAGCAAGGCGATCCGCAAACTGGCCGCCAATATCCCCAACGTCAAGCTGCTGACTCTGTGCGGCGGCATGCCGCTGGGACCGCAACTGGCCTCGCTGACCCATGATCCGCACATCGTGGTCGGCACCCCCGGCCGGGTGCAGGAACACCTCAAGCGCGGCAGTCTGCACGGTGGCGGGATCAAGGTGCTGGTGCTCGATGAAGCCGACCGCATGCTCGACATGGGCTTCACCGAGGCGATCGACGACATCATCGGGCGCATCGCCAAACATCACCAGACCCTGCTGTTTTCCGCCACTTACCCCGACGAAATTCGCGCGGTGAGCCGGCGTGTGCAGACCGACCCGGTGGTGGTGACGGTAACGGCGCCGGTCGAGCAACGACCCGCGATCGAGCAGCAGTTCATCGAGCTGGAGCCGGCGCAGAAGCCCGATGCGCTGGCCCAGTTGCTGGCCGGGCAGCGCGACGCCCAGGCGCTGGTGTTCTGCAATATGCGCCGTGAGGTGGACGCCGTGGCGCAGGAACTGGATCGCCGCGGCTTTTCGGCGCTGGCGCTGCATGGCGACATGGACCAGCGCGATCGCGACGAGGTGCTGGTACGCTTTGCCAACCACAGCTGCTCGGTGCTGGTGGCCACCGACGTGGCCGCGCGCGGCCTCGACATCGCCGACCTGCCGTTGGTGATCAGCTACGACATCGCCCACGATCCGGACACCCATACTCACCGCATCGGCCGTACCGGTCGGGCCGGCCAGTCGGGTCGGGCGCTCACCTTGTGCACGCCGCGCGAGCGGCCCAAGGCCGCCAACATCGAAGAGCTGCTGGGCACCGCGCTGGCATGGCGGCCGCTCAAGATCACCCCCGCGCGGGGCAAGACGCTGAATCTGGCACCGATGAAGACCCTGGTAATCGACGCTGGGCGGCAAGACAAGCTGCGCCCCGGCGACATTCTCGGCGCGCTCACCGGCGACGCCGGCCTGGCCGCCACCGAGATCGGCAAGATCGACGTATTCGCCACCCGCGCCTACGTGGCGATAAGCCGCCCGCTCGCCAACAAGGCGCTGGAACGCTTGCGTGCCGGCAAGATCAAGGGGCGCAACTTCCGCGTGCGCCCGCTGGGTTGACGCATGCCGATGCCCGCTGTCTTATGCTGGCGAAAAGTCACCACGGTGGTCCGATGTTCCGTCTTGCCAGCACCCTCGCCTTACTCGCCTTCGCCAGCACCAGCTGGGCCGCGATACCGGTCTACGGCTACAAGGTCGTGCACGTCTATCCGCACGACACCTCGGCCTACACCGAGGGGCTTTTCTACAAGGACGGCTTCCTGTACGAAAGCGCCGGTCAGTACGGCGAATCGACCGTGCGCAAGGTACAGCTCGATACCGGCAAGGTACTGCAGCTGCAGCATGTGCCGGCACAGTATTTCGGCGAGGGCATCGTCGCCTGGAAACACCGGCTGATCCAGCTCACCTGGAAAAGCGGTACCGGCTTCGTCTACGACCTGGACAGCCTCAAGCCGCTGCGCCAGTTCAGCTATCCCGGCGAAGGCTGGGCGCTGACCCGCAACAGCAAACACCTCTACATGAGCGATGGCACCCCGGTGCTGCGCATCCTCGACCCGGAAACCCTCGCCCAGACTGGCCAGATCACCGTGACTGCCGATGGCGTGCCGGTGAAAAACCTCAATGAGCTGGAGTGGGTCAAGGGTCAGATCTACGCCAATGTCTGGCTCACCAACCGCATCGCGCGAATCGATCCGGGGACCGGTCACGTCGTGGGTTGGATCGATCTCAGCGGTCTGCTCGACATCAACCGGTTGCCCAACCCTGCCGACGACGTGCTCAACGGCGTCGCCTACGACGCCCGTCACGACCGCCTGTTTGTCACCGGCAAATGCTGGCCGAAGCTGTTCCAGATCACACTGGTAAAACGGACACCCTGAGCCCTGCCGTCGCCGCACCGGGGTGCATCGACGCGTCATCGCGATGACGCAAAATCTCCCATCTGCGGTCATCATCGAGAACCACACTGTCACTCTGCCATTCAGCGAGTGACACCGTGCCTACGCAATACGTTTATCCGTCACGGTCCGGCATCTGCCGCATCGTTCGCCATGGGCACCGCTGGCGCGTGCTGCTCGACGACCGCGAAGTGGCCCGCCACGAGACCGCCGAAACAGCGCTCGCCACGCTACGCGAGCGCTGGCCGCAGACCCGTGTCCCGGCTTCATTGCAACGCTGGCGGCAGCTGTCGGAACCAAGCTGGAGCTATTCGCGCCCCGCGCCTCGTTGCGCACACCGTTGAGGCGGCCGCGGCTACGGCGCGCTGCGTCAGCAGCGTTGCAACCAGTCCACCGCGCCGCGCCCGGCAACCGCACCACTGGCGAAACAGGCCGTGAGCAGATAACCGCCGGTCGGCGCTTCCCAGTCGAGCATCTCGCCGGCACAGAACACGCCGGGACGCTGGTGCAGCATCAGTCCGGCATCCAGCGCTTCCAGCCGTACACCGCCGGCGGTACTGATCGCCTCGGCCACCGGGCGTGGCGCGCGCAGCGGTATGGGCAGTGACTTCAGCCACATGGCCAGCGCCGGAGGATCGGCCAGGCTGGCCTTGTCGGTCAGTTCGAACACCAGCGCGCATTTGGCCGCGTCGAGGCCGGCACGGTGGCGCAGCCAATGGCCGACGCTGCGCTTGCCGCGCGGAACGGCGAGACGCTCAGCCAGCACCGCCACGCTGTAGCCGGGTACCAGGTCAAGATGCAGCGTGGCTGTACCGTGGGCAGCGAGCTGTTCGCGCAGCTCAGCGCCGATCGCATAGATCAGACTGCCTTCGATGCCATAGTCGCTGAGCACGCACTCGCCCTGGCGATGGTGCGCGATACCGTCGCGATCGATCCAGCGCGCCACCACCGGCTTCAGCGGCGCACCCGCGAAGCGCTCGCGCAAGTGCTCGCTCCATGCCACCTCGAAACCGCAATTCGCCGGTTGCAGCGGCGCGATGTCGACCCCGATCGCGTGCAGCGTACTCACCCAGCTGCCGTCGGAACCCAGCTGCGGCCAGCTGGCGCCGCCCATCGCCAGCACCGCGGCGTCGGCCGCTACGGCTCGCTCGCCAGTCGGCGTGGCGAAGCACAGGCTGCCATCCTCGGTCCAACCGAGCCAGCGATGATGCATGTGAAAATTCACGCCCGCCGCCCGCAACCGATGGACCCAGCTACGCAGCAGCGGCGCCGCCTTCAGGTCAGCCGGAAACACCCGGCCGGAGCTGCCGACAAAGGTGTCCACACCCAGCCCGCGCGCCCACGCCCGCAGCGCATCGGCATCGAACGCTTGCAACCATTGCGCCACGGCATCGCGGCGCGCGCCGTAGCGGCCGATAAACTGCACCAATGGCTCGCCATGGGTCAGATTCAAACCGCCCTTGCCAGCGAGCAGAAATTTGCGCCCGACCGAACCCTTCGCGTCGTAGAGATCCACCGCCAGGCCCGCCTCGATGGCTTGCTCGGCGGCCATCAGTCCGGCCGGTCCGCCGCCGATGATCGCTACGTGGGGTTGATCTGCTGCATTCATCCACGGATGGTGGCACGTCGCCGAATCCGGGCATAGTCGATGCCGTGCATCGCGACCGCGACCGCCGGTCGGCTGCAGCTGATCGGCGACACGGGTGCCCGGTACTCCGGCGCGTCTGACGCTCCGAGGGTGTTGCTCGGATGTCGTGCCGGCCACAGGCCTGCACGCGATCTTCACGTCTGTTAGCGCCTAGTTAACAAACGGGCTTCAGGATTTTGCCACACGAGGCCCGCAGCCCTGCCAAAGCGAGTTCGGCGCGTGTTGTTCGCATCGCGTCCAACCTGATACAGGCCATCCACGACGCACACGCAAGCGCAATGCAAGCGCGGATACACGCGTCCTGGCTCGCAAAGCCATCCAGCCATGCAGAGAGATCTGCCCGCGAAAATCGCCGCCCACGGGTGGTGAAAGTGAAGCGGTGGCCTGGCTTCAGACGTTTACCTCCGGGGTGAGACGCCAAACGGGGATCGACGAGCAATCCGCGTACCTGCTGACCCAGCGGGCCAGACGCCGCTGCACGTTTGCTCACAACCCAAGAACAGGTGACCCCATGAAGAAGAAGACACTCGTACTCCCCCTCCTCGGTTCAGCGATGGTAGCCTGGCTGCCCCTGGCCGTAGCGCGCGAAGTGGTCGTCCTGCCGGGGGTGGTTGGCCCGGTCGGCGTCACCAGCGGTGTCGATACCCAGGGACCCGGGACCCTCACCGTGGGTAACCAGGACATCAACACCGGGAACGATCCCGGCGGCGCGATCACCACCGACGCCGCCAATACCGCCAGTATCCTGTTCAACAACAGCTCGACGGTCACCGGCTTCGTCGGTGCGGCCGGCTCGACGTTTCTCAACATCTCTGCCGGCAGCAATGCCAACACGGTGACCTTCAACGGCCCGGTCTACTCGACGACCTTCTCGGTAGCCGGCACCGGCACGGTCAACTTCAATGGCGGTTTCACCAGCGCCACCGGCTCGACCATGGATTTCGCCGGCGACGGTTTCATCGACGTGGGCGCAGGCCAGACAGTCAAGGCTGCCATCACCAACTCCGCAGGTGCCGCTACCGGCACGCTGACGCTCCATGCCAACAGCATCCTGGATGGCGCGGTCGGCGCAGCAAGCGGGCTGAAACAGATCACCGTGGCCGGCGGCAATGCGCTGATTACCGGGCAGGCGAACGCCGCGACTTACACCCTCGGAACGAACACCTTGAACGTCGCCGGTGCCTTGGCGATCCCGGTAGCAGGCACCATCAACACCACGATCTTCAGCCAGTCGCTCTACGGCAAGATCACCCCGGTGGGTGCCGCCACCATCGGCAACGCACTGCAGGTCAACGTGACCGTCACCGGACCGATTCCCGTGGGCAGCAGCTACAACATCGTCGACGCCACCAGCGGCACCAATGGCAGCACGGTCACGGCAACCAGCAATACCACGCGCTATCTGTTCTCCGCAGCCCCCACCACCAACGGCCGGGTACAGATCACCGCAACCCAGATACCGCTGGCGACAGTCGTGGCCCCGATAGCCAACCCGACGGCACCGATCATCGCCCCGATCATCGATGCGCTGCCGTTGACGCCGGCCACCACCCCGCTCCTGACCGCCATCACGCTGCTGCCAACCGCCCCGGCCGTCGCCGATGCCCTGGCGCAACTGCAGCCCGGCACGGCCGACCTCGCCTCGCCGCAGGAAAGCTACCGGATCACGCAGCAATTCCAGGGACTGTGGGCGTCGCACATGGAAAGCGTCCAGCAACCGTGCCTCCAGAACGAGCAGCCCGACGATCAAAACAGGCAACGGCGGGACAATACGGTAGCCTGCCAACCCGACAAGGTGAGGCCACATCTGTGGGGCGCTGCGTTCGGCTATGCCGGCACGCAACAGAGCAGCCACGGGTACGAAGGCTATAACGACAACAGCTTCGGCGCGATGCTCGGCTATGACATCCCGATCAGTCAGGCGACTACGGCGGGCGTCGGCGTCAGATTTGGCCGGGCGATGCTCAACGGCCTCGGTGCCACAAGCCATAGCGATATCCGCTCCTACCAGGCAACCGCCTATCTGGGTTATGCGCCGGGCCCCTGGTTCGTCAATGCTGCACTGGTTTACGGCCTGGACGATTATTCAAACTCACGCCACGTTTCGTTCCCCGGTATCAACAACACGGCGAGCGCTGATTACAGCGGTCACCAATACACCGCGTTTGGCGCTACCGGTTACCATTTTCAGGTCGGCGACGGTCGCAGCGTCATTACGCCTACCGCAACATTGCAGTACACCCGTCTTGACACCAACGGCTTCACCGAAATCGGCGGTGGCCCGATCAATCTGAAGGTCAACTCACAGAACTACGATTTCCTCCAGTCGGGCCTGGGCGTGAAATTCGCACGCGACCTTGTTACCTCCGGTGCGCAGATAGTGCGCCCCGAGGTACACGTCAACTGGCTGCATTCGTTCCACGGCCAAACGATGGGCAATACCGCGGCTTTCGCAAGCGGCGGTCCGTCATTCAAGGCGACAGGCGTGAGGCAGGGGCGGGATCTGTTTGATGTCGGTGCCGGCCTGTTGATCGCCAGCAGCAAGACCTGGTCGGTCGAAGGCGCTTATGATTACCAGTTCAACCACAACTACAAAGCAGGTCAAGTCATGGTCAAATTCACCATGGCCTTGTAACGGGCTCGATCGCGCCGGGTGATCTGCATGCGGCGCACCGGTCATCCAGCCGGTATGCCGCATCATCGCGACGCCCTTGATATTTTCCTGATGGCTTGCTCATCCTGCCACGCCTCCGTTTCTGCCGCCGTCCATGCGGCGAGGGTCAATCGGGCGGTACATAGCGTTATCGCTCATACAATGAGCCGGCCTCATGGTGGTTCCGGCAAGGTTCCCGAATTTGAAGCCACCCGCCAGATGGCGGCCTGATCACGCCCATTCGGCAATGACGCAGCGGCGCAAGCCTGGCCTTGATGCCTCATCCAGCGTTATTAGATGGCTTTTGTGCGGCTCTGCATGACGTACTTGTTTCGGTGCGCAATCACTTTGTACCGGACGAAATCTTGATGACTGATGTCGGCAGAAAGTCTTTCTCAGCCGTCAGAAATAGAGGCAACAGTTGCTCGTCGGGCAACCTGCGGCCGTCTCGCTTCATGCACGATCCGATCGCACTACGAAGCGAAAATTTCAACCTTGCTCGCTGAATTTCTGCCGTACAAGTAAGCCAGTGAGTAAGCACGAACCATGCGTCTCGGACTCAGCTCGATTCAATAGCCGATCACTTCCCCGTCCTTGCGCATTTCGCTGGCACCCCAGTAGACATGGTTCTTGGCGTCGTACTTGATCGCCTCGTAACCGCCAAAGGAACCGGTGCCTGGCTTCACCCATTCCACCTTGTAGCCGCGCTTCTCCAGCTCGGCCCTGATGCCTTTGTTGAAACCCGATTCCAGCAACACGGTGCCGACACCCTTCGCCGGCAGCCCGGTGGGCGTGGCGCTGCCGACATGCCGCCAGCGAGCGGCGTCACCGGCCTCCTGCACGTTCATGCCGAAATCGATCATGTTGGTCAGTACCTGCACATGGCCCTGGGGTTGCATGGACCCACCCATCACACCGAAGGCAAGCCACGGCTGGCCGTTTTTCATCACGAAGCCCGGGATGATCGTGTGGAATGGACGCTTGCGGGGCGCGTAGACATTGGCGGCCCCGCCGTGCAGTGAATACAGCGCACCGCGATCCTGAAACATGAAGCCGAGCCTGTCGGCGACCAGGCCCGAGCCCATGCCGGCGTAGTTGGACTGGATCATCGACACCATCATGCCGTCCTTGTCGGCGGTCTCGAAATCGGTGGTATCGCCGTTATATAGACGCGGGGCGCCCGGGCCGATGTTCGGGTTGGCGTGATTCAGGTTGATCAGCTTGCGGCGTGCGTCCGCGTATCGGTCCGATAGCAGGCCTTTCATCGGTACGTTGTAGAAACGCGGGTCAGCGTAGTATTTCGCCAGGTCGGCGAAAGCCAGGCGCTTGGCTTCGATCTCCGCGGTCAGCGTATCGGCCGTACCGACACCCATCTTCTTCAAGTCGAAGCCCTTGAGGGTATTGAGCATCTCCAGCGCGGCGAAGCCCTGGCCATTCGGCGGCAGCTCGTAGACGTCGTAGCCGCGGTAGTTGATCGACTGTGGCTGCACCCACTCGCCGTGAAAGTCGGCAAAGTCCGAATAGCGCAGGTCGCCACCGATGCGCTTGAAGTAGTCCGCCATGGTATGGGCGATCTTGCCCTTGTAGAACACGTCGCGTCCGCCCTTGGCGATCATCGAGAGCGTGTGGGCCAGGTCAGGGTTATGGAATACTTCCCCCTGGTACGGCGTATGCCCGTCGATCAGGTAGAGTTTCTTCGCGTTGGCGAACTCATCGATCAGGCCGCGTTTCTCCTGGAAGGCCTTCCAATTGCCCTTCCAGTACTTCGCGACGATTTCGGTAACCGGAAAGCCGTGTTGGGCGTAGTAGATCGCCGGGGCGAGGTCTTCGCTCATCGGCAGCTTGCCAAAGCGCTTGTGCAGCGCGAACCAGGCATCGACCACACCTGGCACCGTGACCGGGAGCGAACCGACCAGGGGAATCTGGTCCGAAGGCTTCAGGCCCGCCTTCGTGTAGGCCATCGCGACCTCGGCCCGCATTTTTGCCAGGTCGCGATCCTTCGGCGACCAGCCGGAACCGTTGTAACCGTAGAGTTTGTGCGTCTTCGGGTCGTAGACGATGGCGAAGGCGTCACCGCCGATGCCGTTGAGCACCGGCTGCATCAGGCCGAGCACCGCATTGGCCGCAATCGCGGCATCCACAGCGCTGCCGCCTTTCTTCAGGATTTCGATGGCGGCGAGCGATGCGATCGGTTGCTCGGTTGCGGCCATGCCGTGTTGTGCCAACACCGGCGATCGCGACGCCCAGGGGGCCCCCGCATACCGGTCACCCCGACCGATTCCGTTATGGGCGCTGGCTATGGCGAAAGTGCCCAGGGCAAACAGCAGGACGACCGCGGTGGTTCGGGTGCGGATAGCCGCAACCCTGCGTGACCGCACAACAAGCCTTTGTTGGAGCTGTTTCATGGGGAAAATCCTTTCTTCTCTAGCGATTGTATCGAGTCTTTGCACATTGATCCTGTCCCTAACAGCGTGCCGGAACTATTGATTCAGCCCTTAATTGGCATCAAGCGGCGTACTCGATGCGTGGAGCGCAAAAATAGGGTTTGATACGTTCGGTTTCGCTGCCGATCACGGCCATGTGCTCTTCCCTGGCCGCACGGAGCTTTGCCCTGCGGCGTGCCGACACTTTTTCGATCATGCAGATAGTCAGCCGTAAATGAAAACATCATCGTCTTCCTGGTCAATTCTGCGCGAGCGCTAAGACGTACGCCCGCCATCGCCGCGCACGGACGCCGTCCAGCCCGCCACGCGGCTACCTGTCAGCTCCAGACGATCCAAGCAGCTTGACCAGGTACGACTTCCATACCGCAGCCCAGGTGTGGGTTCCATGGCCATGGGTGGCATTACTGGCGGGAATCAGCACATACGTCGCATGAGGCATTTTCCTCACCTCGCGCTGGGCAATGCCGAGGTAGGGGGGGTTGATGAAGTCATCCTGGGAATTCACCCACATGACCGTGGCCCGGATCGCGCCCAGGCGTGCGTGCGGATCGTAATCTCTCGACGATGCCACCTGGTAAAGCAGGTCGTTGGCGTCCAGCAGGTCGACCATATGCGGCACGGTATGTGCCAGATACGCCTGCATGTCGTGGCCCGACGGATAATCCCGCTGCAGTGCGATCGGTGCGCTGCCAGCAATCAACAGCATGTCCACCGCCGTGCGCAGTCCCTGCCTCGGTTCGGTCACATACGCGCCACCCTTCCAGCCCGGATCGTCCCGGATGGCATTCATCAGCATCTGTCGCCACATGCGGTTGCGACCGCCGATCGCCACCGGCAGGCAAGCCAGTGGCATCAGGGCGTCGACGAAGTGCGGATAATCTTCGCCCCACATGAATGCGTGCATGCAACCCATCGAGGTTCCTGTGACCAGCCTCAGATGGTCGAGCTTGAGTCCGTCCACGATCAGCGCATGTTCCGCCCGGACCATGTCTGCGTAGTCGTAGTGGGGAAACCGGGTACGCAGGCCATCGCTCGGCTTGGAGGATTGGCCGTGCCCGATGTCGTCCGGCAAGACGATGAAGTACTTCGATGCATCCAGCGGCTGACCGGGACCGAAAAGCTCGCCAGCGTACCGGGGGACAAGAAACTGATTTCCCGAGCCACCGGTGCCATGCAACACCAGCACGGCATTGACCACATGACCGTCCGGCCCGCGCCGGGGCGCACCCAGGGTCTGGTAATGCAGCTTCAGCTCCGGAAGAATCTCGCCCGACTGAAATCGAAAATTCTTGATGAAGAAATTCCCCGCGACGGGATGAAGGCCTTTCATCACCGTCTGCTCCGCGCGGGTTCCGGTCCGGGCCCCAACCGGCAGTGCAAGTGAACATCCAAGCAGCAGAACTGCCACACATTTTTTCAACATGTATTGTACCCCTCGTACTCCAGCGAGTTTGCAACCATGCGATAGCTATGCTGGAGACTTCGCGCGCGACCATCGTCAATGTCCCGCAACTCGACCGGTCGAGCCGGCCGAGTTGCGGGACCAGCCTGTCAGAACTTCTGCTGGTAGCTCACGTAGATGTAGCGATCGATATCGAGTTCCGGATCGAGACCCACGGCGCCGTTGTAACCGAGATCCTTGGCGGAATAGAGGGGCGACGGCTTCTTGTCGAATACGTTATTCACACCGACGGTGAAAGTTGCGTTCCAGGGGGCATTCCAGCGCCCGCTGACATCGTTATATGCAATGGCACCCTTGCGATTGGCACCGATACCAAACGGCCAGCTCGGGCTGCGGTAATTGGGTTGGTTGCATTCAGACTTGCTGTAGCACTCATCCCGCAAGGCTCCAAAGTAACGCAACCGCCACGTCGCTCCGAACGAGCCATGCTCCCAACTGGTGGAGAGATTCGCGCGAATGCGGTATTCCGGGATGATCCCAATACTGTTGACCACGGTTGCGCCGGCACCGCTCTGCGACTGGAATTCGGACACGTAGTTACTGTCCAGACGCGAGGCGAATCGACCGAAGCGAGTCTCCGGAAAACGGTAGCTCACCGAGAAGTCGTAGCCCTTGGTGGAGATATGACCCAGGTTGGCGTTGCCGCGACTCAGCGTCGTGATCTGGTGCGTGGTGGCGTCGCGACCGAATTGTCCGCAGTACTGCGAAGAGCTGTAAAGGTAGCACTGGTTCACCACGTACTGAGCGCTGATGGACTGGATTTCGTTGTTGATCCGGATTGCGTACCAGTCCAACGTCAGGTCAAGGCCGGGGAGGTAACTCGGGCTATATACCGCCCCCAGGGTCTTGGTCACCGCCGTCTCGGGCTGGAGGTTTGCATTGCCAACACCGATGAACGAGGGCGTGGCCGACTGGGTCGCGCCGACCGAGGTGATCGGTAGCCCCTGGCGATCACGCTGACGGAAGTTCGACGGGACGCCTTGTGCTGCACACTGGGCAGCCACGGCGGAGCTGCTGGACGCCGCCCCATACACGCTGTCGCATTGATCCAGGTAGTGGTCGTAACCCTGCCCGCCGCCGCCAAAGAGATCTTGCAACGTCGGTGCACGGAACCCCTCGGCGTAATTGCCCCGAAGCAGCAGATCATTGATCGGCTTCCACTCGAAGCTGTATTTGTTGTCCGTGGTACTGCCAAAATTGCTGTAATGGGAGTAGCGGCTCGCGATGTCCACCGAGAGCGACTGGATGCCTGGAAGATCCTTCAGCAACGGGGCTTTCAACTCGACGTAGGCGGAATTGACGCGGTACTGACCCGAAGTCGCGTTTGCCGCGTTGCTGCTGGTGAATCCCGTCTGCGCAAAACTGTCTGGACGGCTATACCCGGACAGTTTACGTGACTCCACGCCGGCAGCGACGCCAAGGCCACCTGCCGGCAGGTCGAACAGAGTGCCGTTGACATCGGCGCTGTAGCTGCGGTCGGTCGAACCGAAGGTATCCGTGCTGGGTGCCAGGATGTAGGCCAAGCCCTGGGCCGGGATATTGCCCTGTCCGGCCAGAATGGCTACCGGCGTACATTGCCCAAGCTGGTAGCTGCTACCCAGCGGGATGGGTGCCGAGGGCGTACCGCACTGCACAACACCATTTCCGTTCAGAAAAGACGGTCCCAGTGCTTTCTGCAGCGCGAGCAGATTCCATTCACCAGTGCCCTGGGTAACACCTTCACCATGGTTGTAGTTGAATCCGACCGACCAATTCCATTCGTGCTCGCCGATGTCGAAATAACCACCGACGCTGCCGTCAAGGTGATAGGACTTGTAATCCTGCCGGTAGTAAGGCGGAATTTCCGTCATCATACGGTTCCATTTCAGATCCGTGCCAGGAAAGGGATTGTAATAACTCTGGCCATCGACATAAACTGGAAAATTACGCTGTGAATTGTAATTCAGCGGATTGCCGGCAATCTGGTCGCTCGACTTGCGATCGGAATACATCGCCGTGACCTTTGCGGTGATCGCATCCGTGATGTTGTACGTCGCATGGGTGAAAATGGAATTCAACTCAGTCGGCATCTGGTACATCTTTTGCGACGTATAGTTGTATTGATCAGCCGGATTGCCGGTGTAAACGTGATAATTGGCCGGATCCCGCGGATCGGCGCTTTGGGTTGCCGTATGGTTCAACATCAAATACTGGCCGGGATTCATGGGGCTGTTATAGATAAGACCCCAGGGTCCGGCCTCGTTGGTCCCGTTGGGATGGTTAGGACTGTACGCGTAGTTGGTGAGATTGCGCGAATTGGTCCAGACCACGCCGCGCTTGTTGTAATTGGCGTTGAATACGATTGAACTCTTGTCGGTAGCGGCCCCAGTGGTAAAGCTGTATTGCGTACTCTGCGCATCGCCGCCCTGGTTCTCCCCGTAATACGCATCGAACTGCGAGCCCTTGAAGCGGTCCTTGAGGATGAAATTGATCACGCCGCTGATGGCATCGGAGCCGTATACCGCCGAGGCGCCATCCTTCAGTACCTCGATACGCTCTATCAATGCAGCGGGAATATTGGAGACATCCGTGGCACCGTTGATGCCGGAGATCCAGCGTTTGCCATTGACCAGCACCAGTACCCGCTGCGAACCCAGGTTGCGCATATTGACGAAACTTCCACCCGCGCCGCTCAGCACTGACGACTTGTTGAAGCCGGGAAGGCTCATCATGGTCATCTGCTGAACGATGTCGCCGACGTCGGTAAGCCCGGTTTTCTTGATGTCCTCCTGAGTCATCGTGAAAATAGGTTGCTGCGTTTCAAGATCGACGCTGGGGATACGTGAGCCCGTTACGGTAATCGCCTTCAGCGCGACTGTATGAACGGGTTTACTGCTGTCCTTTACAGATGGCGACTTCGAGCCGGCCATTTCCTGGGCTGGTGCGACTGATAAACCAACCAAAGACAACAGGCCGACGGCGAGAGCGCTTTTTATTGCAGATGAAAGCAATCGTTTTGTTAATATCATGATGATTCCCCTAAATAATTTCTGCACATTGATAATTGTGGGAATTGTGGACACGCCCTCGCCAGGCTTGCAACAAGGCAGGCCGGAAATTCACGTGCCGCTCTCACGACGGCGACGCTTAGAGCACCCTTGGTTGCATTTGAAACAAAATTCGCCCCCATCCGCGTTCACATTCAATAAATCGGATATGCATACGGTTGTTAATTTTTTAGCATCATCTTCTGGCCCTGTCCATGACACCGGCAACGAAAGGAAGTTATTGATTTCATTTGTTAAACCGTTATTTTCTGCATTTTTTCTTGGAATAGCATGAAAATTTCGCAGAAAATTTTGTGACCGAGGTAAAATTTCGTTATTATCACTACTTTTCACTCTAAGCATTTGATTTTGCAGTGCCAATAGCGAAGGACACCGGATAAGATGACCCGTCATGAGCTGGACCGTATCGATCTGAAAATTCTCGAAGCACTTCAGATAGATGGCCGGATTTCCAACAACGATCTGGCAAAAATTGTGGCACTTTCTCCCAGCGCCTGCCTTGCACGCCTGCGAACATTGGAAGCCTCCCGCGTTATAGTCGGGTATCAGGCACGCATCGCCCTGGAGCAAGTGCGCGATGTGATGGAGGTCTATGCAGAGGTGACCATGGGCCAGCATCTCTCCACGGCCTTCAGGAACTTCGAGAATGTCCTGTTGTGTATTCCCGAGATTGTCGAGGTCGTCAGGGTGAGTGGACCTTTCGATTACCTGCTGAAAGTCGTTGTCAGCGACATGAACGAATGGAAAGATATTTCCCAGGGATTCCTGAATACGGAAAACGGTGTCGTAAAGCTGATGACCCTGGTGGTCATGCAGCCGATAAAGACTGCAGCACCCGCTCCGCTTCGCCCGCATACGTCCAAGGCGCGCAGAGCGCTGGTTCGTAACAAATAGGGGATCGACACCAAGGCGGCAATTGCACGATCCAACGCAGGTGTAATCACGTCCGGGGCCATCTTCCTGGCCTCGAATTCAAAGCAGCCAGGCCTGCAGATCAATGTCGACATCAGTAGTCATCGTGGACGATTTCCTGCAAGACCCATGCGTCGTGCGCGAGGCTGCGTTGAAGCTGACCTACCCGACGCAGAACGCCATGTTTGCGGGGCGCAATTCAATCGAAAGACTGGCGATTTCGGGTCTGGCGGAACAGGTTTCCAAGCTGGTAGGCGAAAAGTTGGTGCCGATAGAGCCGTTGCAGTCGCATGCCAAGTGCCGCATCACGCTTGCAGCGGACCAGGGGCGCTCACGAATTCACGTGGACCGGTCGCATTGGTCGGGGATCCTTTATTTAAGCCGCGAGCCGGATTGCGCCGGTGGCACTGAATTCTATCGCCACCGTCGCACTGGCATGGATCGGTGGCCGATCAACCGGGATGAACTGTCGGCCACCGGCATGACCACGATCGAGGATGTTCGCAGGGAGATCGTCGAGAAAGACAGCAACGACCTGGACAAATGGGAACTGACCATGCAGGTGCCGATGCGATTCAACAGACTGCTGCTGTTGCGGCCATGGTTCTGGCATACCGCGAGTCCCGGCTTCGGGGACACTCTGGGCAACGGACGGCTTGTCTATCTCATGTTTTTCGCCGTCGCCGCCCACGTGTAGACGGGAGCGAGGCCTGCCGTTCCTTTCGTGCTTTCCTGTAGTTTTCACAATCACTTGCCAAACGAGGTACCCATCATGGTGCGTTATTTCCCGGTCTGCCTGTTTATTGTCTTGACGCAGTTTTCCGGCATCGCCGACGCACGGCCGGCAGCCGAGGCGTATCCCCATGCCCAGCCGGAACTGCGAGCGCTGGCCGAGGCGCCCAGCCAGGCGCAGTTGCGCGCCACCATCACCCGACTGGTCGGCTTCGGCACACGCCACACGCTTTCCGACACCAAGTCCGACACGCGCGGCATCGGCGCCGCGCGGCGCTGGGTAAAGTCTCGCTTCGAGGCCATTTCGAAGTCCTGCGGAGGCTGCCTGGAGATCGTCACACCGTCGCAAGTGGTCTCCGGCGAGCGCATCCCGACGCCGACCGAAGTGATGGACATCGTCGCGATCAAGCGCGGCAGCGACGATCCCGCGCCGCACAAGATCGGACGGGTGATCGTGATGAGCGGGCATCTGGATTCCCGTGTCACCGACATCATGAACAATCACAGCGATGCCCCCGGCGCCGATGACGATGGCTCAGGCGTTGCGGCACTGATCGAGGCGGCACGACTGTTGTCCAAACAGCCCAACAAGGCCACCGTGGTATTCGCCGCACTGTCGGGCGAAGAGCAAGGTCTGTACGGCGGCAAGGTGCTGGCTGACTACGCGGTGGCCCAGGGCTGGCAGGTCGAGGCCGACCTCAACAATGACATCATCGGCAACAGCCGCGGCATGAACGGGGTCTTCGACAGCACCACGGTGAGGGTATTTTCCGAGGGCACCAAGAGCAACGAGACACTCCGGCAAGCCGCCTATCGGCGCTATCACGGTGGCGAGGTGGATTCACCGTCGCGCAACCTGGCCCGCTACATGGCAACGCTGGCTGACGACTACCTGCCGGACCTGCGGGTAAGGATGATTTATCGCACCGACCGCTTCGGACGCGGTGGCGATCAGGTCGAATTTCTCAAGGCCGGTTTCCCCGCCGTGCGCGTCACCGAGTCGCACGAGGATTACCATCACCAGCATCAGGATTTGCGCACCGAAAACGGCATCCGCTACGGCGATACCCTTGCCGGCATCGACTTCCGCTACCTGACACGGGTCACCGCACTCAACACCATCACCATGGCTGCATTGAGCCGCGCTCCTGCACCACCTGCCGACGTGGCGATCAAGGGTGCGGTGGCCGACGACACCACGGTGAGCTGGCACAAGGTGCCGGGCGCCGCCGGCTACCGCGTGCACTGGCGCGACACTACCGCACCGCGCTGGCAGTACGCCCGTACGGTTGGCGATGTCGACCACGCCGTGCTCAAGGACGTGGTGATCGACGACTGGTTCTTCGGCGTCTCATCGGTATCGGCCGACGGCTTCGAAAGCCCGGTGGTGTTCCCCGGCTTCGCCGGCAGTTTCCAGCGTTCGCCGCCGGCTACGCCCAGCCACTGAAGCGCTGCACCCGCTGCGGAACCTGATGCCAGAAACCGACTCAGGTTCCCCGCCGCTTGGCCCGGTGGGTCGGCGTGGCGGTCCACGGATCGTCCGGCCACGGATGGCGCGGATAGCGTCCCTTCAGCTCCCTTTTCACCTCCGGATAGGTGCGCTCCCAGAAACCGCGCAGGTCCTGGGTGACCTGGATCGGCCGTCCCGCCGGCGACAACAGATGCAGGGTGACCGGGATGCGCCCGCCGCCAACGCGCGGGGTCTCGGCCAGACCGAACAGTTCCTGCAGCTTCACCGCCAGCACCGGCGGCTCACCTTCGGCATACGCCAGCGGACGAGGCTGGCCGCTGGGGACGGTCAGGGACTCCGGGGCCTGCGCGTCGAGAAGACGGCGCTGCGCATGATCGAACAGGCCTGCCAGCGCCTGTGACAGCTCGGCACCGCTGAGCGCGTTGAGGCCGGACTTGCCCGCGAGGCTTGGCATCAGCCAGTGCTCGAGCGTGGCGAGCAGGGCGGCATCGGAGACGTCGGGCAAGCCAAGCTCCGGCATCCACGCCCGCAGCGCACGCATGCGCGCCCGCAGGCGCCTCGCACGATCAGTCCACGGCAACGTATCGATGCCCCTGGCACGCACGGCCGCCAGCAGGGCCGGCAAGACGTCCTCCGGCTTTGCCGGCACCCGGCGACGATCCAGCACGATGGCGGCGAAGCGCCGCTCCTCATGGGCCTCGATCGCGGCGCGTTCGTCGTTCCAGCTCAGGCGGCGCTCGCGGGTGAACAGCGGCGCGAAGTCGCGTTCCAGTACGCCAGGGTCCAGCGGGGCCGCCGCCAATATCAGGCTGTCGCGGGCTTCATGGCGCAAGTCCAGCACCACCAGCCAGGGTTCGCCCTGCAGGGCGGTGTTTTCGTGCAAGCGTGCACCGCGACCGTTGGCCAGCGTGTAGCGCAGCAGCTGGCCTTCGTCACGCCGTGCCACCCGGTCGGGAAAGGCGTGCAGCAGCAGGTCGCCGACGCTGTGGCTGTCCGGCACGCCGCCCAGGGATGGCCCCGTGTCGCCAGCGCCGGAACCGCTGGAGCGACCGTCGCTGGCGGCGGTGCGGACATCCAGCCGTCGGCGCCAACCCCGGCTTGCCTGCTCGATCGCCGCCAGCGCACCGCGATCAACCTCGCCGTGCGCGAGCACACCGCGACGATCACGCCAGGCATGCAAGGCCGCGACACGGGCGCGGAAATCGTCGCTGTGCGCCTGGCCACCACGCAAGGGAGAGCGTGCCTCCATCAAGGCCAGCAGATCGGCGATCAACGGTCGCATGGGCGTTGCCGCACGCAATGCGGCCGCCGCCAGGCGCGCGGACGCACCGAGCGCCAGCATCGCGCGACCGAGTGCGGTGATCCGCCCCTCGGTATCCAGTGCGGCCAGCTGCTGCAACAGCGTGCGCGCCTGCGCCAACGCACCGGCCGGGGGCGGGTCGAGCCAGCGCAGGGCATCCCGGCTGTTGGCGGCAATACCCCAGGCGGCCAGCTCCAGTGCCAGCCCGGACAACTCGGCCTGCAGGATCTCCGCGCTGCGCGCGGGTTCAAGCCGCTTGCTTTGTGGCCACAGCCGATACGCCGTACCCGCCGCCACACGACCGGCGCGGCCGGCGCGCTGGTCGGCCGAGGCCTGCGAGATCGACACCGTCTGCAGCCGGCTGAAACCGGAGTTGGGATCGAAACGCGGCTCGCGTGCCAGTCCGGCGTCGATCACCACCCGAATGCCCGGCAAGGTGATGCTGGACTCGGCCACATTGGTCGCCAGCACAACCCGGCGAGTGCCGCCCGTGGCCGGTGTCAACGCGGCCTGCTGCTCGGCCAGCGAGAGCTCGCCGTGCAGTGCCAGTACCTCGATATCGGCATCGCCTCGCGCGTCCGGGATGTTCGCCAGCAAGGCTTGTGTCCGCGCGATTTCGCGCCGCCCGGGCAGGAACGCCAGCACGTCGCCTTGATCCTCTTGCAGCGCTCGCCGCAATACGCGCACCAGATGCTGCTCGACACCCTCTTGCGGGCGCGCTGGCGGATGCTCGATGCGCACCGGAAAGCTGCGACCGGCACTGCACAGGTACGGCGCCTCCAGCCATTGCGCGATACGCTCGCCATCCAGCGTGGCCGACATCACCACCACGCGCAGTTCCGGCCGCAGCGTGGCCTGAACTTCCAACGCCAGTGCGGCACCGAGATCACCGGCGAGATGGCGCTCGTGGAATTCGTCGAAGATCACCACGCCAATCCCGGACAGCTCCGGATCGCCCTGGATCAGCCGGGTCAGGATGCCTTCGGTAACCACCTCGATCCGCGTGGCGGCACTCGCCTTCGCCTCGAAGCGGATGCGGTAGCCGACGGTCTGGCCGACATCCTCGCCAAGCTGCTGTGCCATGAAATGCGCGGCCGAGCGCGCGGCGATCCGGCGCGGCTCCAGCATCACGATCCTCTGGCCTGCCAGCCAAGGTGCAGCGAGCAGGGCCAGCGGTACCTGGGTGGTCTTGCCGGCCCCGGGCGGTGCTTCCAGCACCAACCGCGGCTGCTTCGCCAGCGTCGCAAGGATCTCCGGCAACAGCGGACTGATCGGGAACAGAGAAGGGTCGGCGGTCATCACCGGCATGATAACGGTGCCGCACCGGATGCTGCCCGTGACCACCAGCCGCATCGCCCGGCGATGGCATGGCTTGCTAAGCTCGTAAGCCGTCAAGCCATGAGCAATCCGATGAGCCAGCAGGCCGATCTTGCCGAAACCTATCTGCGCGGACTGCAGGACCGCATCTGCAACGCGATCGCGCAGCTCGATGGCTCGGCGCATTTCGAGGAGGACGCCTGGCAACGTGCGGCGGGCGGCGGTGGGCGTACCCGCGTGCTGCGCGACGGTGCGGTGTTCGAGCAGGCCGGGGTCAACTTCTCGCGGGTCAGCGGCAACCAGCTGCCGCCGAGCGCCACCGCGCACCGGCCGGAGCTGGCCGGTGGCAGCTTTGTCGCCACCGGGGTGTCACTGGTGCTGCACCCGCGCAACCCGCATGTCCCCACCGCCCACGCCAACGTACGCTATTTCGAGGCGAGCAAGCCCGGCGTGGAGCCGGTCTGGTGGTTCGGCGGCGGCTTCGACCTGACCCCGTTCTACCCGCAGGACGACGATGTGCGGCACTGGCACACGGTTGCCCGCGACCTGTGCACGCCCTACGGCACCGACGTCTATCCACGCTACAAGAGCTGGTGCGACGAGTATTTCTATCTCAAGCACCGCGACGAGGCGCGGGGTGTCGGCGGCCTGTTCTACGACGATCTGAACCAGGGCGGCTTCGAGCGCTGCTTCGCCTTTACCCGCGCCGTCGGCGACGGTTTTCTCGAGGCGTACCTGCCGATCGCCGAGCGACGCAAGAGCACCGACTATGGCGAGCGCGAACGCGAATTCCAGCTGTATCGGCGCGGTCGCTACGTCGAGTTCAACCTGGTCTGGGATCGCGGTACGTTATTCGGATTGCAGTCCGGCGGACGTACCGAATCGATCCTGATGAGCCTGCCGCCGCGGGTACGCTTCGAATATGCGTATACGCCGGAACCCGGCTCCGCCGAGGCAAAGCTTGCCGAGTACCTCAAGCCCCGCGACTGGCTGTAGGAGCGCACCCTGTGCGTGGCTGTAGGAGCGCACCCTGTGCGTGGCTGTAGGAGCGCACCCTGTGCGCGATGGCTCTCGAGCTGTGGCGCGGCGAAGAGCCATCGCCCACAAAGGGCAATCGCGCACGACCGAAGGAAGTCCCCTCTTGTGGACAGGGTGCGCTCCTACCAAGGTTTATGGATTGGCACCGCTGAATTTCACCACGGCGGCGCCCTTCACCGGGCCGATCTGCGCGCTGTCACTGACATTCAGCACCACCTTGCGACGGAAATCCAGGGTGCCCTGCACCACCGCATGCGGGCCGATCACGATCGTCGGCTTGCGGCTGCTCCAGTTGAACCAGCTGCTGGACTTCTCGACCAGGATCCCGCCTTCGACACGGGAATTCGCACCCACCGTAATGTCCCCATTGACCGTACTGATGCCGCCAGCGACATGGGCATCGTCCAGCACGATCGCACCATTGACGTTGTCCAGCTTGCCGCCGATGTCGGCCCCATGCGCCAGTCGGATGCTACCGTTGACAGCGCTTACCTCGCCGCTGACATGGCTGTCGCCACCCAGCGAAATCGCGCCGTTGACCGTGCCGACCTCGCTGGCCTGCGCCTTCTCGCCCAGCTCGACCGAGCCATTGACGGTGCTGGCCTTGTGCACGCTGGCACCGTTGCCGACATGTACTGCCCCGTTGACCGTGCTGACATCACCGGCTTGCTGACCGGCCTCGACGCGGACCGCGCCGTTGACCTTGTCGATATCGCCGTTTCGCGCGGCGGCCAACCACGGCAGACCGAGGGCAAAGGCACTGAGGATGAGGATCGTTGCAAGTCGGCGCATGACATTCTCCCTGGTTGATGGATGATCGAGGTTCAGATGCCCGCCGCCGGCCGGCGGTTTACATGACCAGTGGCAGGGGCGACATTTGACGCTGGACGTGCGGCCCTGCACCATTCCGGGTCTGTTTCGTGCCGATGGCCGCCCACATGCATACCCTCGTACTGATCCGCCATGGTCAATCCCAGTGGAATCTCGACAACCGCTTCAGCGGCTGGGCCGATGTCGATCTCACCGAACAGGGCATGGCCGAAGCACGCGAAGCGGGGCGACAGCTCAAACAGGAGGGTTACGCCTTCGACGTGGCGCACACCTCGGTACTCAAGCGCGCGGTGCGCACCCTTTGGGGCGTACAGGATGCGCTGGAACAGATGTGGATACCGGTGCATACCGACTGGCGTCTCAACGAACGCCACTACGGCGCACTGACCGGCCTGAACAAGGCCGAGACCGCCGCCAAGTACGGCGAGGCCCAGGTCAAGATCTGGCGGCGCAGTTACGACACCCCGCCGCCGGCGCTCGATCGCGCGACCAATGCCTCGGTGACCGACCCGCGTTATGCCCGCCTGAATCCGCAAGAGATCCCCGATACCGAATGCCTGAAGGACACCGTAGCCCGCGTGCTGCCGTACTGGCATGAGGTATTGGCACCCGCGATCAAGGCCGGGCAGCGGGTACTGGTGGCCGCGCATGGCAATTCGTTGCGTGCCCTGGTGAAGTACCTCGACGGCATCTCCGACGAGGCGATCGTCGAACTGAACATCCCCAATGGCGTACCGCTGGTCTACGAATTCGACGAGCAGCTCAAGCCGCTGCGTCACTACTACCTCGGCGACGCGGCGGATATCGAAGCCAGGATGGCCGCCGTGGCCAATCAGGGCAAGGCGAAGTAAGCCCGCGCAACCCCGGAAACCCCATGTCCAAGGTCACCTCCCCACGAGAAACTGCCGCCGCACTGTCCGAGTACTGGTCACCACGCGTGGTGGCTGAAGTCGACGACAGCTACGTCAAGGTCGCCAAGGTACTGGGTACCCTGGACTGGCACAGTCACCAGGACGAGGATGAGATGTTCCTGGTTCTGCAGGGCCAGCTGCGCATCGAGATGGAAGACCGTACGGTCGAGCTGGCCGAGGGCGAGATGTTCGTCGTGCCGAAGGGCGTCAGGCACAACCCGGTGGCCCAGAAGGAATGCCTGTTGCTGCTGATCGAGCGCAAGTCGACCCTGCATACCGGCACCACCGTCAGCGAGAAAACCCGTTCGCTGAGCGAGCAACTGCGCCCGCTCTGAATCCCGCACGAAGCGGCCCACCGGATCGCGTCGTTGACCTGGCCACCACGACCTATGGTGGCGGCACCGGCAATGTCGCGGAGGCCGGATACGGCGGCACATCCACGTAGTCGCCCGCACGCAGCCGCGCCTGCAGCGCCTGCCACCAGTGCGGGTCGAAAATTTCGCCGTGGACTTCACGCAATGCCTCGCGCAACGGCGCCGGCACGCCGAGAAACTTGATGAACAACTCGGGAAAGATGTCCTCCGGCGCCGCGTAGACCTCGTCCTGCAGCGGCCGCATCTCGTCGTCCTCGTGCATCGGCGGCAATGCGCGAAAACGGCACTCGCCCAGCGTGCACAGTTCGTCGTAGTCGTAAAACACCGCCCGACCATTGCGCGAAATGCCGAAATTCTTCAGCAACAGGTCACCGGGAAAGATATTGCTGCCGGCCAGGTCCTTGACCGCCTGCCCGTAGTCACGCATCGCACGACACGCCTCGTCCGTGCCGACCTCGCGCACGTACAGATCCATCGGCCGCAACCGATGCTCCACATAGCAATGTGCCACCACCAGATCATCGTCCTCCACCCGCACGCTGTCGGCACAGCTTTCCAGCAACTCGTGGCGCAGGGTCGGGTCGACCTGCCGCAGCGGAAATCGCAACTGGCGGAATTCCTGCGCATCGACCAGCCGGCCGACCCGATCGTGATGAAAGACCAGCCGGTACTTCGCCTCGACCAGGTGGCGCTCGGTATCCTTTGGCCAGGCGAAGCGATCGCGAATGACCTTGAATACCACCGGCAGATCGCGCAGCGTGAACACCTCCATCACCATGCCGCGCTTGCCATCGGCGCGCACCAGCCGCTCCTGCGGATGGATGGCCAGATGCCCGAACACCCGCCGATAACGCTCGGTCTTGCCCTGGCGCGCACGACCGAGCACGGTATACAACTCCTCCAGCGGTTTGTGCGGCAGCAAGGCATGCAAAAACGCGACCGCCGCACCGACATTGGCGATGTCCGCATGAAAGTAGCTGCGTGCATAGCCGAACAGGATCGAGACCTGATCCATCGAGGCGATCAGCGCATCGACCCGGACTCCGGCAGGCTCATGCACCAAGGCGACAACCAGCGGATAGCGGCGCCCGCCGCTGCGCAGACGCCCTACCAGATAGGCGCGACGCTCGCGGTAGAACACCGTCTCAAGTACGTGCAGTTCCTCGATCGCACCGCGATCCTCGGCACCCTGGCATCGCCACAATGCGGTCGCGAGGCGTGCTGCGCAGCCGGACAAGTCGGCATACGCCGCGGCATGTGCATAGTCGGCCAGCAGGCGACGACAGATGCCCGACAGCGTACCCTCATCCACCGCGTAACGGCGATGCGGCGCCGCATCGCTGGGCTCGGTGTAAGGTGCCCGATCCAGTGCCACGAACTCGATGTCCGCGACCACGCCGTGGGTGCGGAAACGGCGTCGCGACAGCGAATTGAACCAGGTCTTGTACAACTCGCGATCGGCCAGCGTGGCCAGCAGGCCCTCGTAACGTTGCCGCATGGTCGCCCACAACGGGCGTGAACGAATCCGGTCGTCCAGCAATATGTCCAACCGGGCCAGCGTTTCGCCAATGCACTCGTCGTAGAGGTCGATCCGCGCATCGGCATCACGCCGCACCAGCTTCCACTCGCGCCGCTCGAAACGGCGCCGGGCGCGCCGTGTGATGTCGGAAAATCGCGCGTTGTAGTCGACGAAGCCATCGAGGATCAACGCCGCTGCCGCGTGGGCCTGGGGGTCGCGGGAGGGGCTGGTGCCAGTCATGGTGTCCATGGCATCAGTCTATCGAAACCGCGTGCAACAGAACGGCCGCCTTGGTTCATCCGGGTATTTGGCCGCGACAGGACATTCCCTCATGGCATCGGACAACAGGCTGAGCAGGGCCTGTTCTGTCGGTCATTGGGCGGGTGGCACGAGCCGCAGCACTCAAAGAGCCAGTGTCATGCCCACGTCGCCGCCTGGGGTCGGCCTGCGCAAAACTGACGGGGCGCCGAAGCGCCCCGTCGTCGTTCGCTGATGAGCGGCTTACATCGCCGCAATCAGCGCATCGCCGAACTCGGAACACTTCACTTCCTTGGCCCCATCCATCATGCGGGCGAAGTCGTAGGTAACCGTCTTGGCCGCGATCGTCCGGTCCATCGCCTTGATGATGACGTCAGCCGCCTCGTTCCAGCCCAGATGGCGCAACAGCAGTTCGCCGGAGAGGATCACCGAACCCGGGTTGACCTTGTCCTGGCCGGCGTACTTCGGCGCGGTGCCGTGGGTGGCCTCGAACACCGCGTGACCGGTGACGTAGTTGATGTTGCCGCCCGGCGCGATGCCGATGCCCCCGACTTCCGCCGCCAACGCGTCGGAAATGTAGTCGCCGTTCAAGTTGAGCGTGGCAACCACATCGTACTCGCCGGCGCGGGTCATGATCTGCTGCAGGAACGCATCGGCGATCACATCCTTGACCACGATCTCCTTGCCGGTTTTCGGGTTCTTGAAGCTCATCCACGGACCACCGTCCAGCTCGACCGCACCGAACTCGCTCTTCGCCAGCGCATAGCCCCAGTCGCGGAAGGCGCCTTCGGTGAACTTCATGATGTTGCCCTTGTGCACCAGGGTCACCGAGCGGCGATCATTGTCGATGGCGTACTTGAACGCCGCGCGCACGAGGCGCTCGGTACCGTCCTTCGACACCGGCTTGATGCCGATACCGGAAGTCTTCGGAAAGCGGATTTTCTTGAACTGGGCCGGGAAGTGCTCCTCCAGCAACGCCTTGAACTTGTCGGCGGCCTCGGTGCCTTCCTGGAATTCGATACCGGCGTAGATGTCCTCGCAGTTCTCGCGGAAGATCACCATGTCGACTGCTTCGGGCTTCTTCACCGGCGAGGGCACGCCCTTGAACCAGCGCACCGGACGCAGGCAGGTGTACAGGTCAAGTTGCTGACGCAAAGCCACGTTGAGCGAACGAATGCCGCCACCGACCGGCGTGGTCAGCGGCCCCTTGATCGAGACCAGGTAGTCGCGACAGGCCTGCACGGTTTCGTCGGGCAGCCAGCTGCCGGTTTCGTTGAAGGCCTTTTCGCCGGCAAGGATTTCCATCCAGTGGATCTTGCGCTCGCTGCCGTAGGCCTTGGCGACTGCGGCGTCCAAAACACGCACCGAGGCGCGCCAGATGTCCGGTCCGATACCGTCGCCTTCGATGAACGGCACGATCGGATTGTTGGGTACATGGATCTTGCCGTCGGCGATGGTGATCTTGCTGCCGTCGGCCGGCGGGGTGAGCGTGGAAGCGGTCATGAAACTCTCCGGTGAATGAGGCGCTGCGACAGGTTGCGCCAGCGCGCCAGTGGAATCTTGGCCGCCCATTTTCGCCGGAATCGCGCCCGTTGACCAATCCATCCGGCCACAGGCCTCCACCAGTCAACGAATGCGGCCGCCCGGGACATTGCGCGCCGGACCGGCACGCACGCGCAAAAGGGCACAGGACGAGACATCCCGCCCTGTGCCGAGAGGCTCGCAGCGTCCGGTTGCCAACGCCGCAAGCCAAGCCGCTTATGCCTGACCTACTGGCCGGATGAGCTGCTTTCGCTCGGCGGCACCATCGCCGATCCGCTGTGCGCGGGTGGCGTCATCGGCGCACCGTTCATTGGCGTCATCGCGGTGGACGTGCTGGCCGGCGGTGGTGCCGTCATCGCGCTGGCCGGTGGCGGCGCAGACGACGAATCATGATCCTTGCCACAGGCACTCAAGGCCAGCACGGCAGCTAGCGACACCGCATAGATAGCAGGGCGACAGATTTTCACAGGACACCTCCCGGTTCAGATTTTGATGAATTCTCGAAAGCGCCAACAATAACCGCGATTTCGACGATGGCATGCCATGGAAGCCGACATTCCGGGCATGAGTGTCAATAGCTGCGGGTTAACGCGCCGTGACAGTCGCGTGGCCTATTCAGCTGGGCGTGTGCGGGGCGTCACCGGCATCGAGCTGCGGCTCCCCGATGCCAGCGTGCGAGAATAGGGGTTTGCCTCCGTCGATCCAGCCACCGGTTCCCCATGCTCTCCAGTCATCTGCATCAGTTGCTACAGCTCGCCGAGTGGGCCTCGAATTTCGACGAGCGCTCACTGCAGCGCGGCGCCGATTACGCGCGACGCCAACGGGTGACCTCGCTGCAGTTCAGCACCGGTGAGCGCGATGATGCATGCACGCTCGAGGGCATCATCCGCGGCAGCGAAAAACAGCCCTACCGCTGCCGCGTCGCGGTGCAGAACCATGGCAACTGGCTGACCCTGGATACCGACTGCAGCTGCCCGGTCGGCAACGAATGCAAACACGCTGCGGCAATGTTGCTGATCGCTGCCAACCTCCCGCCGGAGGCGTGGCCGGACAGCCTGCCGGCCACGCCTCCGGCGAAAGCGCGCAACCGGCCCGCCGCACCCATTCCGTCGTCGGCGGGCCAACTGGTGATGCGCAAGCTGGCTGCCAGCGGGCAACTCGACGCGTTGCAAAAGCTGCTGCCATCGGCACGCGCTGACCTGACCTCCGACGATCATGAAATGGCGGCGTGGTCGCAATGGCTGCGACGACTCGAAACCCTGCACAGCGGACACGCCACGATCGCGGCGGCGGAGCGTCAGTTCGGCGTGTTGCTGCGCAGTGCCGAGTACGACGACCGGCTGCTGGTCAACCCGGTATGGCTGCGCCCGGGCAAGACCAAGCGTGCATCCCTGGTCGATCCGCAGTCACTGCAGCTGGACGAAAATGCCGGTGCGTTGCCGGCGCCGGCCGGTGGCTGGCCAGTCAATGTGGGTGGCGCGCTGGCGATGCTGCTGCACGATCAATCGGCCAAGCTCGCCGGCCAGTATTGGACGGCCATTCACGCCAGCCACCAGGAACAGGCGCTGGACGCGGTACTGCAACACTTCCCGGTCTATTTCGAAAAGGGTTCGGTGCCCCTGCAGCGTGGCCCGGTACTGCCGTTGCAGATACGCTGGGAGAGCCTTCCCGACGGCGGCCAGCGGCTTGCCGCGCATGTGGCAGCGGATGAGTCGCCGCGGCTGCTGCGCGGTGCCGGGCTGTGGTATGTGCTGCCCAGACAGCGGATCTACGGCCGCGTCGATGGTGATCCGACCCTGCTCGATGGCATCGACCTGGCACCGGTCGTACAGCCCGAGCAGGTCGACGCATTGCGCCTGCAATTGCAGCAGCGCAAGGCAACTCTGCCACTGCCGCTGCCGCTGCCGGAACCACGTGCGCCGGTGCAGATCATCAGCACTCGACCGATGCCGGTATTGCAGTTGCGCGTGATCGAGCTGCCGCTGCGCGATCGCAACGGCAAGCGTGCACCCGGTACGTTTGGCTGTGCACGGCTGACCCATGACTACGACGGCCACAGCTTGCCGCCCGACCCACGACGCCCGTTCGGCCGCGCCACCCGCCTCATGCACGGCGAGCAGGTGCTGGAGATCACCCGCGATCCCGTCGCCGAGAGTGAAGCCGAGGAGCAACTGGAAAACCGCGGCATGGTCGAAGCGCGGTTCTACGCCTGGGAACACGGCATCCGCAAGCATCCACTGGACGAGAACGACTTCCTGCTGCAACCGAATGAACGCAAGCCGCCATCGCCGCCGCACGCATGGAAGCCACTGCTCGACGAGCTGGTCGAGCTCGGTTTTCGCATCGACTATGGCGCTGACTTCCCACACGACGAACTGGTCGAGATCGAGGACTGGCACGCCGACCTGGAGGCCAGCGGCAACCAGTGGTTCGATGTCTCGCTGGGGGTCGATGTCGGTGGCGAGCGGATCGACCTGCTGCCGGTGCTGCGCCGCCTGCTGGCCGACCCGGCCTTTCCGCGGCAGCCGGCCAAGGGCGAAAAGAAACATGCCAGCTGGCGGGTATTGCTGGACGAAACCCGCAGCGCCGACATACCGCTGAGCCGACTGCGCACACTGATCGAACCGCTGCTGGAATGGCTCGAAGGCGACGGCGAGCTGCGCCTGCACCGCAGCCAGGCACCGGTGCTGGCGGCGCTGGACGAACACCTGCACTGGCATGGCGCCGAGTTGTTGCGCGCCCATCTCGATGCGCTGCAAAACCTGCAACAGCACAGCACACCGCCGAGGGGCTTCAAGGCCACGCTGCGCCCGTATCAGTGCGACGGCCTGGCCTGGCTGGACTTCCTCGGCGCGGCCGGTCTGGGCGGCATCCTGGCCGACGACATGGGCCTGGGCAAGACCGTGCAGGTGCTGGCGCACATCCTCGGCGAGAAACAGCGCGGCCGACTCGAACAACCCGCCCTGGTGGTTGCGCCGACCAGCCTGGTCGGCAACTGGCAAAGCGAGGCGGCACGTTTTGCACCGGCGCTGAAGGTGCTGGTCATTCATGGCGCTGCCCGGGCCGACCGCTACGACGAGATCGCCAGCCACGACCTGATCATCACTACCTACCCGCTGCTGCCGCGCGATCGCGAGCAACTGCTGCAGCAGCGTTTCGCGTTGCTAGTGCTGGACGAGGCACAGGCGATCAAGAACGCCAACAGCCAGGCCGCGCGCGTGGTGCGCGAGATTCCCGCCACGCGTCGGCTGGCGATGACCGGTACCCCGCTGGAAAACCATCTGGGCGAACTGTGGGCGCAGTTCGACGCGGTGGAGCCGGGCCTGCTCGGGAGCCAGCGCCAGTTCACCAAGCTCTACCGCACCCCGATCGAGAAACACGCCGACACCGATCGCCAGCAACGACTGAACCGGCGCATCGGCCCGTTGTTGCTGCGCCGACGCAAGGACGACGTGCTTACCGACCTGCCCGCGAAGACCGAGATCGTCCACACCCTGGAACTCGAGGGCGATCAGCGTGCGCTCTACGAAACCCTGCGTCTGGCCCAGCATGAACGCGTGCAGCAGGCGGTTAAGGATCGCGGCCTGGCCCAGTCCGGCATCATCGTGCTGGACGCCCTGCTCAAGCTGCGCCAGGCCTGTTGCGATCCCCGCCTGGTCAAACTGGACAGTGCCCGCAAGATCACCGCCAGCGCCAAGCTCGACGCCTTGCTCGAACTGCTCGACGGCCTGCTCGACGAAGGGCGCCGGATTCTGCTGTTCTCGCAATTCACCGAGATGCTGGCGCTGATCGAGAACGCGCTGCAAAAGCGCAAGATCGGCTACCAGATGCTCACCGGCCAGACCCCGGCACGCGAGCGCAGCGGCCTGGTCAAGCGGTTCCAGGACGGTGGCGTGCCGGTGTTCCTGATCAGCCTCAAGGCAGGCGGCGTCGGCCTCAACCTCACTGCCGCCGACACCGTGATCCACTACGACCCGTGGTGGAATCCGGCGGCCGAAGCACAAGCCACCGATCGCGCCCACCGCATCGGCCAGGATAAGCCGGTGTTTGTCTACCGCCTGATCTGCAGCGGTACCGTCGAGGAGAAGATCCAGGCGATGCAGGGCCGCAAGGCCGAACTGGCCCGCGCCGTGCTCGAAGGTGGCGGCGCCACCCAGCAGCTGCGCTTCAACGAAACCGACTTGGCCGAGCTGTTCGCGCCGCTGTAAAGCGGAGCAAGGCCGTCGTCAGCCGCTGAAAGATCCCGAGCTGCCCGGCCGGACCAGACAAATAGTGCCGCGCTTGACGCACAAGTTGTCGCGCGTCGCCCCGGGGTGTCGTATTGCGACGCTTCAGGCACTCACGCCGCGAGCCGGAGGCTGCCCGAGGGGACCGGCTGACGCGGCGTGCGCCTTGCCACGGACACCACGGCACAAACTGACGCAATGTGGCGGTTCAACCCGGTCAGCATGCCCGTCAACTGCTGACCGGTCGCGGCCGGATGCAGCAAAATGATGCGATCGCCAGCGGTGCCGGGCCGGCGAGACGCCGCGGCGACACAGGCCTCACCGTCATCGGTGACGAGCGCAAGCGGCATGGGAGACTGCGAATCCCAGAACTGGCGACTGACCAGGCCATGCTGGGGGCCGCCGACAACGATGCATTCAACCAGTTGTTCCATGAGAGTTTCTCGATCGTCGGTCAGGAGAGGTACAACGGAACTTGCAGGGGTCGGGCCATCTAAGCCCACTGAAACGCGATGCTCATCACAGTTTCGCAACCTGCCCACCTCCACCTCGACAAAACCAGCTGCCCTCAGGGTTGGGAAAATATCGAACGTCGTAGCGAGAACGTCGCCAGGCATTTGTGACGAGGTGAGTCCTGATTACCCGTCGGCTGCATTCTCGTTTGGAGAATCGCTTGAGATGCCCATCCTCGATCGGTGGGGTCGAGCAGAACTTGGCAGACCGCAGCTGCAAACGGCCGCCTGATGCGGATTCGCAGAAGTGAAGATGCAGCACGCGAGGCATCAGGAGCATGCTTTCGTCCGCCGCGTAGGGCGGACACCGTCCGCCGATCTTCGTTGTGACGACCCTGCCTGAGCCGGCGGGCCGTGTCCGCCCTATGTCGAGGCACGGGGTTGCAGCGGAAGTCCCATGTAGGGAATCAGGAGGTGTGTCGCCGGCACGGGCGCCTGCCGGCGTGCGCGGCAGGCGGACAATTTTTTCAGCCTCTCAGCCGGAAATGACCGGCCGGGCCAGGCGCAACCGCCGCTCACGGCGACGTGCGCTCCACGCCTTGCGCCGCGCGGCGAGGCACGAAAAGATCACGTACAACGCTGGGGTGCTGAGCAGGGTCAGGCTCTGCGAGATTAGCAGACCGCCGATCAATGCGATGCCGAGCGGGCGGCGCAATTCGGAACCGGCGCCGAGACCGATCGCAATTGGCAGCGCGGCCAGGATCGCCACCATGGTCGTCATCATGATCGGCCGAAAGCGCACCAGGCAGGCCTCGCGAGCGGCTTCCAGCGGGCTCTTGCCGTGCTCGCGCTCGGCGACCAGGGCGAAGTCGATCATCATGATCGCATTTTTCTTGACGATGCCGATCAGCAGCACCAGTGCAATCTGCGCCACCACCGACAGCTCGGTGTGGGTGAGCCACAGCGCCAGCAGTGCGCCGACGCCGGCCGCCGGCAACGTGGACAGGATGGTGATCGGGTGGATCAGGTTTTCATACAGCATGCCGAGCACGATGTAAACGGTGACTACGGCGGCCAGAATCAGCCACAGCATGCCGCTCTGGGATTGCTGGAAGCGGCGGAAATTGGTACCCAGCGCCAGCTTGATGTCGCCGGGCATGCGCATGTTGTGGACGGTGGCCTGGATCACCGCCAGTGCCTGGCCCATGCTGACGCCGGGCGCCAGATTGAAGCTGAGATCCATCGTGGTGAACTGATTCAGGTGGCGCACCTGCGAGGGTGCCAGACCGGGCTCCTGCCGGGTGAACGCGGTGATCGGGATCATCTTCCCGCTGCTGGAAGGCACATAGATCTGGTTGAGCGCATCCGGCGTGGCGGTCTGCGAGGGCAGCGCGTTGATTATCACCTTGTACTGGTTGATGTCCGAGTAGATGGTCGATACCTGACGCTGGCCGAAGGCGTCGTACAAGGCGCCATCGACGGCACCGACTGACACGCCCAGTCGCGCGGCAGTATCGCGGTCGATCACGATGTTCTGTTGCAACCCGGCTTCATCGACATCGCTGCCCACATCCCGCAGTTTCGGATTCTTGCGCAACTCGGCCTGCAGCTTTGGCAGCCATTGCTGCAACTCGGTGAGGCTGTTGCCCTGCAACGATACCTGGTACTGCGCGCCCTGACTGGTGCCACCGCCGCTGGGCAGGTCCTGCACCGGACGCAGGCGCAGGTTGAGGTCGGGATACTGCGCGGCCTTGGCACTGAGTCGTGCCAGCACCGCGAAGGTGTCGTCGGTGCGGCCCTGGGCATGCGTCTTCAGGTCGATATTGAACGAGCCGCTGGTGCCCTGCCGGCTGCTGCCCAGACGCGAACCCACGGTTGCCACGTCGGGATCGGCCAGCAGCATCGCGGTCAACCGCTGCATGCGCTGCTTGCTCTCGGCAAACGAGACGGTGGCACTGGAAGTCGCGCGACCCCAGATCAGGCCGGTGTCCTGCGGCGGAAACAGCCCTTTCTGCACCACGCCAAGCAGGAAAAACGTGGCGACAATCAACACCAGCGGCGTCAGCGAGAACAGCAGGGCATGGCGCAGCGAGAAATCCAGTCCCTTGCGGTAGATGCGCAACAGCCCGGCGTGAAAGCCGTCGAGTGCGCCGGCAAGCCGCGAGGGCGGCCGGTCTTCAGCGCCGATCCGGGGTCGATGGCCACTGAGAAAGCGCCCGCACAAGGCCGGCGTCAGGGTCAGCGACACCGCCGCCGACACCACGATCGCCGCCACCAGGGTCATCGCGAACTCGTGCATGAACATGCCGATGATGCCACCGGCGAACAGCAGCGGAATGAACACCGCCACCAGCGAGGCGGTAATCGAGACGATGGTGAAACCGATCTCGCGCGCGCCGGCCAGGGTCGCCTCCATCCGCGACATGCCGTCGTCGATATGCCGGATGATGTTCTCGATCACCACGATCGCGTCGTCGACCACGAAGCCGATCGCGATCACCAGGGCCAGCAGGGTGAGGTTGTTGAGAGTGTAGCCGAGGATGTACATCACCACGAACGCGCCGGCCAGCGACAGTGGCACCGCCACCGCCGCGATCAGGGTGGGTGCCAGCCGGCGCAGAAACAGCGCCATCGTCAGCACCACCATCGCCAGGCTGATCAACAGCGTCGCCTGCACTTCGTGCAGCGAGGCACGGATGGTCGGGGTGTCATCGAAGAACGGGGTGATCCGGGTCGCCGGCTGCAGATAGCTGCGCAGCTCCGGCAATTGCGCCCTGACCCGATCCACCGCGGCGATCACGTTGGCATCGGATTTCTTGAAGACGTACATCAGCACCGCCGGCTTGCCGTGGAACCAGGCCGCCTGATAAGCGTCCTCGGTACCGGCATAGACGTGGGCGACATCGGACAGCCGCACCGGCGTGCCGTTGTGACTGGCGATCACCAGCCGGGCAAACTGCGCCGCGGTGTGCAACGCGGTGGTGGCGCTGACCACCATGGTGGTCTTGCCATTGGACAAAGATCCCTCCGGCGAGGTCACATTGGCCGCCCGCAGCGCATTGCGCAACTGGTCCGGCGACAGCCCCATCGCATTCAGTGCGCGCAGATTCACGTCGACCCGGATCGCCGGCGTGGCGGCGCCGGCGATGTCCACCGACGAGATCCCCGGCAACTGCCGCAGCCGCTGTGCCAACAAGGAGTCGGCGATGTTGTACAGGTCGGCCGGCGACTGGGTGTCCGAGGTGAGCGCGAAGGCGATGATCGGATCATCGTTGGGGTCGGCCTTGCGGTAGGTGGGCGCGCCGTTGAGGCCGCTCGGCAGGTCCGGTGCGGCGGCGTTGATCGCCGCCTGCACCTCGCGCGCGGCGGAATCGAGATTGGTGCCGCTCTGGAACAGCATGAACACGAAGGTGCGACCTTCCGAACTGGACGAGCGCATGGTCTCGATGCCGGGCACCTGGCCAAGGTGCCGCTCCAACGGTGCCGCCACGGTGGAGGCCATGGTGCTGGCGTCGGCACCGGCCTGGCTGGCCTGCACGAAAATTGCCGGAAACTGCATGTTCGGCAACGCCGCCACGCCCAGCTGGAAGTAGCTGATCATGCCCGCCACGAACAGTCCGATCGCCAGCAGCGAGGTGCCGATCGGGCGGCGGATGAAGCTGCCTGAGATATTCATGGCCTGCGCAAAATCGGGGTCTGGACAGTGAAGGGACGGACGCTGGACGGCTGGATCATCGCACTGTCAACGCGCGGGCCGCAAAAAGGTTGATCGGGATGTCCTGCGGTTGGGCTGTGCGCATCTCGCCACACGTCACCCGGCACGTTGCGCCGTGATCCTCAACAGACGCCGTTCACGGCGCAGGTGCAGCCAGTCGGAGAAACGTTCCATGTACAGGTAGATCACCGGCGTGGTGTACAGCGTCACCAGTTGCGACAACAGCAGTCCGCCGACGATCGACACCCCGAGCGGGCGGCGCAGTTCCGAACCGATCCCGTTGCCAAGCGCCAGCGGCAACGCGCCGAGCATCGCCGCGGCGGTGGTCATCATGATCGGCCGAAAGCGCAGCAGGCAGGCACGACGGATCGCGTCGTGCGCGTTCATGCCGGTACGCCGTGCCTCGATCGCAAAGTCGATCATCATGATCGCGTTTTTCTTGACGATGCCGATCAGCAGCACGATGCCGACGATGCCATCCACCGACAGGCTCATGCCGCAGATGATCAGTGCCAGCAAGGCGCCGACACCGGCCGGCGGCAGGGTGGAGATGATGGTCAGCGGATGGATGTAGCTCTCGTACAGCACGCCGAGCACGATGTAGATCACCACGATCGACGCCAGCAACAGCAGTACTTCGTCACTCAGCGATGAGGCGAATTCAGCCGCCTTGCCGATAAATTCGCCGTGTACCTGCGGCGGAAACTTCAATTGCGCCTCGATCTGGTGGATTGCGGAGACCGCATCGGACAGGGAGTAGCCCTGGGCCACGTTGAACGACAGCGTCACCGCCGGAAGCTGTTGCTGATGGCTGATCACCAGCGGCGCACTGGTGACCGTGGCGCTGGCCAGCGAGGACAGCGGAATGGTGCCGCCAGCGCCGAGCTGGAAACCGACGTTGCCGGTGTTGCCGATGCCCGACGGGGTGGCTGAATTGCTCGACTTGAGCTGACCGAAACTGGTCGCGGTGCTGCCGGTCAACGCGCCGTTGCCGTTGCCGCGGACGGTCAGCATGTTCAGCAGGTCATTGCGGTTGCGATATTTGGGCGCCACCTCCAGCACCACCCGGTACTGGTTCAGCTGGGTGAAGATGGTCGAGATCTGGCGCTGCCCGAAGGCATCGTAGAGGGTGTCGTCGATGCTCTGTACCGGCACCCCATAACGACTCGCCTTTTCGCGATCGATGGTCAGCTTGAGCGCATTGCCGTTGTCGGCGAGATTGTTGTCGACGTCGGCCAGCTCCGGCCGCTGGCGCATCGCCCGGGTCATCTCGCCGGCGTACTTGGCCAGCTCGACCGAGTTCACTTCCGACAACGAATACTGGTATTCGGTCGCCGCGACGCGGGTATCCAGGGTCACGTCCTGCACCGGTTTCAGGTACAACGCCACGCCGGGAATGTTCGCCACCGCCTTTTGCAACCGCGGCAACAGCGTGTCCAGCCCGGCGCGTTGGCTGCGGTCCTTCAGCACGATGCTGAGCTGGCCCTGGTTGAGGGTGGGGTTGATCGTGCCGACGCCGATGAAGGCGGCCACGCCGGCCACCGCCGGGTCCTTGCGCAGCGCATCGGCGACGGCCTTGGTGCGCGCCTCCATCTGCGGAAAGGCAATGTTGTCGTCAGCCTGCACCACGCCGGTGATCATGCCGGTGTCCTGCTCCGGCAGCAGTCCCTTGGGGATCGCGATATACAGGAATACCGTCAGCACCACGGCCGCCGCGGCGACCAGCAAGGTCAGACGCTGGTGGTCCAGCACCCAATCCAGCGTGCGGGCATAGAGATCGACCGTGCGCGACCACACCGTGCGCTTGCCGGCGGCCAGATGGCGCTCGTGCGCGTCGTCGCCCTCGGGCAACTGGTCGGGCTTGAGCAGGTAGGCGCACATCATCGGCGTCAGCGTCAGCGACACCAGCATCGAGATGGTGACTGCGATGGTCAGCACCCAGGCGAATTCGTGGAACAGCCGGCCGGTGACGCCCGGCATCAGCAGCAGCGGCAGGAACACCGCCACCAGCGACACGGTCAGCGAGAGCACGGTGAAGCCGATTTCCCGGGCACCGATCTCGGCCGCCTCCGGCCCGCTCTTGCCTTTCTCGATGTAGCGCACGATGTTCTCGATCATCACGATCGCATCGTCGACCACGAAGCCGGTGGCCACGGTCAGCGCCATCAGCGACAGGTTGTCCAGCGACATGCCGGTGAACGACATCACCCCGAACGTGCCCAGCAGCGACAGCGGCACCGCCACCGACGGAATCACCGTAGCCCACAGCCGGCGCAGGAACACGAAGATCACCCCGACCACCAGGAACACGGTGAGGATCAGGGTGAACTCCACATCGTGCACCGAGGCGCGGATCGTCACCGTGCGGTCGGCGAACACATCCAGGTGCACGTCGGCCGGCAGCACGCTGCGCAGCTCCGGCAGGATCCGGCGAATCTGCTCCACCGTCTGCACGATGTTGGCGCCGGGCTGGCGGCGGATATCGAGCAACACCGCCGGCTTGCCGTTGGCCCACGCGGCGAGCTGGTCGTTCTCGACGCCGTTGACCACCTTGGCCACGTCGGACAGCCGCACCGGCGCGTTGTTCTTGTAGCTGATAATGGTGTTCTTGTATTCCGCCGCCGTGGTCAGCTGGTCGTTGGTGCCGATCGAGTAGCTCTGCGTCTTGCCGTTCAGGGTGCCCTTGGGCGCGTTGACATTGGCTTGGGTCAACGCACTGCGCACGTCCTCCAGAGTCAGCCCCAGGTTGGCCAGCTGCGCCGGATTGACCTGCACCCGCACCGCCGGGCGCACGTTGCCGGCGATCGAGACCAGGCCCACACCCTGCACTTGCGACAGTTTCTGCGCCAGGATCGAATCGGCGAGGTCGTTCACTTCGCGCAACGGACGGCTGTTCGACTGCAGCGACAGCGTGAGAATCGGCGCGTCGGCCGGATTGACCCGGTTGTACACCGGCGGATACGGCAGGTTGCCGGGCAAGGTGCCCTTGGCCTGGTCGATCGCTGCCTGCACGTCTTGCGCGGCGATGTCGATGTTCCGGTTCATCGCGAACTGCAGCACGATGGTCGACAGTCCGGCGGAGGAGTCGGAGCTCATCATGCTGAGCCCGGAGATCTGCCCCAGATTGCGCTCCAGCGGCGTGGTGATCAGCGAGGCCATGGTCGAGGCGCTGGCCCCGGGATACTGGGTGGTCACCACCAGGCTCGGCGCCTCGATCTCCGGCAGCGCCGACACCGGCAGCTGGCGGAAGCCGAGAATGCCGAGCAGCAGGATCGCCACCATCAGCAGCGAGGTAGCAATCGGCCGGCGAATGAAGAGGGTCGAAAATCCCATGGCTATCCGTATCGAGTAGGAGCGATTTCAGCCGCGATCATGACCGGCACGGTGGCGCGGTTGCAGCGCACGATGATCAATGCCGGCGACCGCCGCCCTTGGCTTTTTGCTTGGCTTTTTCCAACTGCGCGGCGGTCGGCGCCGCCGGCACTTCGCCGGGCTTGAGCGGGTTGACCTTGCTGCCTGGCTTGAGCCGGAACTGGCCCTCGGTCACCACCTGATCGCCTACCTTGAGGCCGCTGCCGATCATCACGTGACTGTCGCCCACCTCGCCGGCGACCACCACGGGCTGCATCTTGACCGTGTTGTCGCCCTGCACCTGGTACACATAATCGCCATCCGGCCCGCGCTGCACCGCCTGTGCCGGGATCACCAGACCGCCGTCGACGGTGTTGACCAGCAGGCGCACATTGACGAACTGGCCCGGCCACAACTGGCTCTGCGCGTTGTCGAACTGGGATTTGAGGCGGAATGTGCCGGTGGTGACATCGATCTGGTTGTCGATCACCTTGAGCACACCGCCGCTGGCGATCGGATGGGCGTCGACCCGGTCGAGCGCAGTCACCTGCAACGGCGTGGCGCCCTGTGCCGCACGACGCACCATGTCGAGGTTCTGTTCGGGCAGGCTGAACATCACATAGATCGGATGCAGCTGGGTCAGGGTGACAATCGCCGTGCCGGTGGTCACCACGTTGCCCGGATCGACGCCGCGGATGCCTGCCAGCCCGTCGATCGGCGAACGGATGGTGGTGTAGTCGAGCTGCACCTTGGCGTCCCGGATCGCCGCGTTGTCGGCGGCCACGGCGGCCTGGTACTGGGTCACGGTATTTTGCTGCGTAACCAGGTCCATCTTCGCCACATACTGGCTGTACTTGGGGTTTTGCGAGCGCTGGTAGTTGCTCTGCGCCGTTGCCAGCAAGGCCTGATCCTGGCTGCGCTTGGCCAGCGCCTGATCGTAGCTGGCCTGGTAGGTGCGCGGATCGATCTGCGCCAGCACCTCGCCCTTCTTCACCGGCTTGCCTTCGATAAAGTCCAGGCTCAACAGCTTGCCGCCGACCTGCGGGTTCACCGTCACCGTATTCAGCGCCTGCACGGTACCCAGCGCAGTCAGGTAGACCGGCACGTTCTGCTTGACCACCGGCACCACGGTGACCGGTACCGGGGTGGCATCCTTACCCTTGCCCGAGGCCGGGCCACCCGGCTTGTGCAGCAGGCGCATGCCGACAACGGCCAGCACGATCACCACAACCACGATCAGCGTGATCTTCCAAAAACGCGACATGTGAAACTCCTGAACTGAACGGCGCTGCGACCCGGCATGCATCGTTGCAGCATGCCAGTCTTGTGTATCGGGAGCATGTCCGGGCCCGGACCGCGTCCGGCAGACTCCTGTGGATGGAAGCATAAGGGCAGTTGAACGAGCTTGAACAATGCCGGTTGACAGGGGTCGGGCATGACCGATGGCATGGTAGCCCACGGTCCCGGCTGCCGCCGCACGCTTCGGGCCAACCCGGCTTGAGTCGTCGCCCACGATGCTGGCCGGCAGGCCTGAAACTTGCCGCATGCTTCGTCTATAATCCCGGAAGGGGTTGCCTGCATGACGCTGAATCCGGGGACTGGGGCAACAGGGCACGATGGTCACGCAGTCCGCGCCGACCATTCCGCATCGACGGGATTTCACCACACCGGTGAGACCGATCCAGCTAATCAGGCCGACCGGAACCGTCGCAGTGGCGTTCCGGCCCGCCCTCTGAGAGGAGTACGCGCGTGAGCGGTTCCATGAGCAAATCCGACCGGGCTACCGTGCGCCAGCTGTCGCTGATGATCGGCGGCCTGCTGGTACTGACGCTGGTGCTGATCCTCAGTGCGCTGGCGATTTACCGCCACGCGCCGAAGGAAACCAATCCGAACCAGGCCGCGAAGATCGCCGAACGGATTGCCCCGGCCGGCGCGGTCTACGCCGGCAATACCGGCCGCGCGGCGATGCAGGCCGCCGCCGACGCTGCCGCCAAGGCCGCCGCCTCGCAGGTTGCCTATGGTGGTACCACCGACGGCAAGGCGATCTACGATCACCTGTGCACCAGTTGCCATACGGCCGGGGTCGCTGGCGCGCCCAAGCTGGGCAACAAGGCGATGTGGGCGCCACGCATTGCCAAGGGCATCGACACCCTGGTAAGCCATGCGATCCACGGCTATCACGGCCCGGACGGCAACTTCATGCCTGCAAAGGGTGGCAACCCGGCGCTTACCGATGAACAGGTCACGAATGCCGTGCACTGGATTGTCAGCCAGGCCAAATAGCCGCGACCCGCGGCCTCAACGTTGCTTCAACGCCGCCGCCAGGGCGGCGTTTTCGTTCGCCCCTCCTGCGGTGCCGGCACGCAGCGCCCTGGCCAGTCCTTCACGGGGCTGCGCGCAGGCATTCGTCGCCCGGCGGCGCGGCAGCATCGAGCGCGTATTCCCGCGCGATCCAATCCCACGCAAAGGCCTGCAACTGCGGAAAGAATGCCTCGAAATGGCGCTGCAGCGCGATCTCATGCGCCGCCAGCACCGGCCATGCGGAATCCAGCGGGTTGTCCCGCCTGAGGCGTTGTCCGATGCCGCGCAGCGCCTTGTCGAGCATGACCGGATCGGCATAGGCACGCGGCAAGTCATTGGCCTCCATATACGCCTGGAAATGCTGCAACGCGGGTGGCAGACTGGCGTGGTGTCGTCGCAGCAGATTTCGCAATGCCTCCGCATAAGGTGTCAGCGGCTGCGCGCACCAGCGCGCAAAATCCCTCGCCAGGCAGTGATCGAACCACATGTCCAGCAAAATGCCGGCATAACGCCGGTATGGCGGTGGCAACAGGCACCTGGCCGCTGCCACCTGTGGATGGGCGTCAGTATAGACGTCGATCGCACGGTGCAGCCGGATCCCGGCGATCACGGCAGCGGAAAAGCGCGCCGGATCAGGCCGTCCGCGCACGAAGTCACCCAGCATGCCGCCCAGCTGCAAGGCCTCGTCGTTGCCGGCCAGCACAGCGTGCGCCAGATGGTTCATCGCCGCCGCCCATACTTCGCGCACGGGCGGCGAATCCGTCCGGCGGTTATCATCGTCCGCATGAAACCCACTCCGCTCGCCACCGACCCCACCCGTTTTCCCGATCAGGCCGCCAGTTTCATGCTCGACGGCCCTGCCGGCAAGCTCGAGCTGATCAGCGAGACCGCCGATCCGGCCGCCGCACGCCGTGGCGTGGCGGTAATCTGTCATCCGCACCCGCTGCAGGGCGGCACCATGCACAACAAGGTGGTGACCATGGTCGAACGCGCGCTGCGCGAATCGGGGCTGGACACGGTGCGCTTCAACTTCCGTGGCACCGGAAACTCCGAGGGCAGCTATGACGAAGGCCGCGGCGAAGGTGACGATCTGGCCGCGGTGGTCGCCTGGGTGCGCCGGGTCCGCGACGGTGATGCGATCTGGCTGGCCGGCTTCTCGTTCGGCAGCTACGTCAGCATTGCGCAGGCCGCGGCCTTGCGGGCCGACGCGCTGGTCAGCATCGCGCCGCCGGTCGGTCGTTGGGAGTTCGAGACGATCGCCCTGCCTGACTGTCCGTGGCTGATCGTGCAGGGCGAGGAGGATGAGGTGGTGGAACCGCAAGCGGTATTCGACTGGGTGGACGCGTTGCCGCAGCGTCCCGAGCTGGTGCGGATGCCCGAGACCAGCCACTTCTTCCACCGCCGCCTGATGGACCTGCGCGGCGCGATCAAGCACGCCGTGCGCAGCTGGCTGCCGCCCGCTCGCGCATCTTGATCTGCCCGCCAGGCCAACGCTGATACCTTACCCCTGCCAGACCCTCTTCCGCATGAGTGATACAACCCTGCTCGCGCCCAGTGCGCGTTACCACGAAGGTGTCGTGGCCCATCGCTGGGAGTCGGACCCGGTACAACTGGCGATCCTGCCCGAATTCGATCGCATGCACGCCGCGCTGTGCAGGGCTGACGAACCCACCGGCAACCGCCTGTTCGGTCGTCTCAAGTCCCTGCTCGGCAACGAGCCGGCAGCGGCGATGCCCGGACTCTACCTGTGGGGCAAGGTCGGACGTGGCAAGACGTTCCTGATGGATCTGTTCGTCGCCAGCCTGCCGCCAGGCACCGTGCAGCGTCGGCACTACCACCGTTTCATGGGAGAGGTGCACGAGAGCTTGCGGATGCTCGACCAGCGACAAAGACCCCTGGTCGAGGTCGCCGCCAGGCTTGCCGCACGCTGCCGGGTGCTATGCCTGGACGAGTTTCTGGTCAGCGACATCGGTGACGCGATGATTCTTGCCAACCTGTTCGACGCCCTGTTCGACGCTGGCGTGGCGCTCGTGACCACCTCCAATACCGCGCCGGCAAACCTCTACCGCGGCGGTCTGCAACGTCAGCGCTTTCTGCCGGCGATCGGCTTGCTGGAGCAGCACTGCCACGTCGTCGAAATGGCCTCCTCACACGACTGGCGTCTGCGCGCGCTCAGTCAGGCGCCGGTCTATCTGTCCCCCCCCGGGGCCGAGGCGCACCGTGCACTGGAGCGGATCTTCAGCGACCAGGCCAACGGCCCGGTGCAGCACGATGTCAGCATGCAGCTCAACGGAAGGGAGATTGCCGTGCACAAGCGTGCCGGAAATATCCTGTGGTTCGATTTTGCCGCGTTGTGCGAGGGCCCGCGCGCAGTGGCCGACTACATCGCCCTGGCCAGGACCGGCCCGGCCATCATCATCTCCAACGTGCCCCAGTTCAGCATCTACAGTGAGGACGCCGCCAAGCGCTTCGTGCAACTGGTCGACGAATTCTACGACCGCCACGTCAAACTGGTGCTTTCCGCGGCCGCACCGATCACCGAGCTCTATGACGGCGAGCGCCTGCGGGCCGAGTTCGGGCGTACCGAATCACGCCTGATCGAGATGCAGAGCGAGGAATATCTGGCGCTGGAGCATCGGGCAGAGTGAGCGCCGCGCGTCCGGAAGCCCTGTTGAAACGCTGTCACGGCACCATTCGCGACTTCTTCATGCGCTCGCCGCCACCATCCCCATCCTCAGGGGACCGGGCGCGTCACAGGCGCACCCATGTCACCATCATGGATGCCACGCCTCGGCCAACCCACCGTACCCACGCGGTTTGGCGACCAGCGGACCTAGGCAAGCTCCGAACTGAAGGTTAGGCTCGTGCGATGCCCCTACCGATGACTCCACTGGCGATCACCGCGTATACCGCCAGCTCGGCGCTTGGCTGTGGCCTTGCCGCCCAGCTCGACGGGTTGCGCGCAGCGCACAGCAGCCTGCGACCCAACGATTTCAGCAGCGCCCCACTGGACTGCTGGATCGGTCGGGTCGATGGTGTGGAAGCATGCACGCTGCCGACAAACCTGACGGCCTGGACCTGTCGCAACAACCAGCTGGCGTGGCTGGGACTCCAGCAGGATGGCTTCACGGACCGTGTGGCGACCGCGCGCGCGCGCTACGGCGCCGACCGCATCGCCTTGCTGCTGGGTACCTCGACTGCCAGCATCGGCGCCACCGAGGAAGCCTACCGTCGGCTCGATCCCGATGGCGGCTTTGCCGACGACATGTTGCGCCCGGCGATTCACGCCCCTCACTCGCTGACCGCCTTCGCTGCCACCGCGCTGGCGCTGGAAGGGCCAAGCCTGACGGTTTCCACCGCCTGCTCGTCCAGCGCCAAGGTGTTTGCCAGCGCCGCGCGGATGCTCCAGCTGGGCCTGATCGATGCCGCGGTGGTCGGTGGCGTGGACAGCCTGTGCGACAGTGTGCTGTTCGGCTTCAACGCGCTGGAGCTGGTCTCGGCCGACCGCTGTCGCCCCTTCGATGCCGCCCGTGATGGCATCTCGATCGGTGAGGCGGCGGGCTTCGCCCTGCTGGAACGTGTCGAGCAGGCGCCGCGGGCACCGCGCCTGATTGGCTATGGCGAGTCCAGCGATGCGCACCATATGTCGACCCCGCACCCCGACGGACTCGGCGCCGAACTCGCACTGCACGAGGCGCTGGCCCGCGCTGGAGTGGATGCTTCACGGGTCGACTACATCAACCTGCACGGCACCGCCAGCCAGAAGAACGATGCCGTCGAGGCCGCGCTGGTCAATCGCTGCTTTCCGGCCAGCACCCGCGCCAGCTCGACCAAGGGCTTCACCGGGCACACGCTGGGCGCCGCCGGCATCGTCGAGGCGGCGATCGTGCTGCTGGCCATCGAGCATGGGCTGATTCCCGGCAACCTCGGCAGCGAATGCGCCGATCCCGACTGCGGCCCGTCGTTCGCCTGGCGCAACGAACGGCAGCCGGTGAGCGTGGCGTTGAGCAACTCGTTTGGCTTCGGCGGCAACAACGCCTGCCTCGCGTTCGCCCGCGGCGAGGTGGCAGCATGAGTCCGCTGCAGGTGCACGTCGACGGAATCGGCCTGTGGTCGCCGCAGCTGGCGGATTTCGCCGCCTTGCGCGCCTTGCTCGACGGTGCCACCGTGGCGCCGCCCGCCGCTCGGCCGGCGGCAGCCTTGCTGCCGTCCAACGAGCGGCGGCGTGCGCCGGAAAGCGTGCTGCTGGCCATCGAGGTAGCCGGCCAGGCGGTCGCCATGAGTCGCCATCAGGCGGTATCGCTGGTTAGCATTTTTGCGTCCGCGCATGGCGACCAGACGATCACCGACTACATGTGCAGCACGCTGGCCCGACAGCCCGACGCGTTGTCTCCGACGCGCTTTCACAATTCCGTGCACAACGCACCGGCCGGGTACTGGAGCATTGCCACCGGCTGTCATGCCGCATCCACCTCGGTGTGCGCCCAACAAGCGAGCTTTGGGGCCGCGCTGCTGGAGGCCGTCAGCCAGCTGCTTGCGGCCCAGGCTCCGGTATTGCTGGTATGCAGCGACACCGGAGCCGGCCCGCCGCTATGCGAAGTGACTGGCTGCAGCCAGTCCTTTGGCAGCGCGCTGGTACTGGCGCCGCACGCCGGGCCGTCCAGTCGGGCCCGGCTGAATGTGCAACTGCGACGGGGGCACACTATCTCAGAGCTGCCCGAACCGCTGGCCGGCTGGCGCGCCGGCAACGCCTCGGCATCGGCGCTGCCGTTGCTGACCTTGCTCGCGCGCGGAAGCGGCAGCTGCACGGTTGCCGCCAACGGTCGGAACGACCTGCAGATCGACATGGAGAGCATCGCTTGAACGACACTTTGCCACGCTGGTGTGTACTGATCCCCTGTCTGAACGAGGAAAGCGCGATCGGCGCGCTGGTGGAGTCCGTGCTCGCGCTCGGCGCCGCCGTGATCGTGGTGGACGACGGCTCGGAAGACCGCACCCCGGAGATCCTCGCCAGCTTGCCCGTCACCCTGCTCAGGCATCCCCACCGACGCGGCAAGGGCGAGGCGCTGCGCAACGGTTTTCGCGAGGCCCGCCGGCAAGGTTTCGAGGCGGTATTGACCATGGATGGTGACGGCCAGCACCTGGCCCGCGACATCCCGCGACTGGTCAGCGCCGCCTCGCGTTACCCGCAGCACATCGTGATCGGTGCGCGCCTGCTCGACAAGGCGCAGCAGCCCCGCGGCCGTCGGCGCGCCAATGCGATCGCCGACTGGGGCATTTCAGTGGCCTGCGCCCAGCCGGTGGCCGACACCCAGAGCGGCCAACGCTGGTATCCGCGTGCGGCACTGGAGCTTGCCGATCTGCCGGCGGAGAACTTCGTATTCGAAGCCGCCATCCTGATCGCGGCTTCGCGCGAGAAGCACCTCGGCATCGTTTCGGTACCGATCGCCTCGCGCTATCACGAAAACTTCCGGCGCAGCCATTTCCGGCCGCTGCGCGACATCTCCCGCATCACGTTCTATACCGTCGGCCGAGTGTTTCATTACGGCGATGCGATCGCCAGTTACCGGCGCTCACGCGGCAAGCCACTCGTGGTCGAGGCCCCGGATTGCTTGAACGCAGATGCCGACCCGGAGGCTGCCGGGCTTTGACGATCGAGGCGAGAAGCGGTCTGCGCGAGGACAGCTTTTCGATAATTCACCGATCGATGGATCCACGATGCGTCAACACGTGTCGAAACCATGCACTGCCCAGACCGATTCGCAGACCGCGCAACCCCAGTCCGACATCCTGATCTGCCCGCCGGCAGTGAGCGGCTTCGCGCATCATCGGCGGCGACGGCGGCACAGCGCCGGACCTGCCCCACCGAAGCCGGGGCCTGACCGGGCCGAGCCCTGACTTGGTGAGTTCGCCATCCGGCTCAACACCAACTCGCCGCACCGGCAGCCGGCGAACGAAGCAACTCCTTTATGTTCGCTTCGATCACTCCGTAGCCAACGTTTCCGTACAGTTTCTGGCGTCCCTGGTTGAGAAGGATCGTGGGGCTTCCCTGTACCATCAACCGCTCTTTGTCGCGGCGATCCGCCTCCAGGTCAGCATGGGCCATTCCGCTGTCGATAGCCTCCTGAACGTCACCGACCGAGACCCCGACGAACTCCAGCGTGGCCTCCAGGACGGACCGCCTGCCGATATCGAGGCAGCGTTCGAAGAAAGCCTGTCGAAGCTCATGCAACACCGCCCTGCATTGCTGCTTGTCCACCCGCTGCACGGCTTTCATCACAATGTGTGCCGGGGAGGACGATGCCGGCCGGTTGCGTTGCCATATCTCGGGGTGAAGCTTGATTTGATCAAACGCCGAGACGGCCTCGCGCAGGTGGTTTGCAAATCCCGCATAGCCGCCACGCCCGGACCATTCCGTTTCGATTTTATATGCGGTGTCACCGAACACCGAACAGAATCTGTAATCAATGGAAACGTCTTGCGAAAATCTTTTTTCAACTTCGTCGACACGTGCCTGCGCTATGTAAGCCCACACACACAGAACGTCGGAATAATAAGTCAGCGCCAGGGCTTCAGGCATGGTCACAGTCCCATGTAGTTTGCATTTTGCAGAGCCTACCTGACACCTGCCCGCGCCTGATATCGGCGTAGCACTATGCCATGCCGCCATTGACGCCGATCACCTGCCCGTTGATATAACCGGCGGCATCGGAACAGAGGAAGGCGACCAGGGCAGCGACCTCCTGTGGACGGCCGGCCCGCTGCGCCGGCACCAGTTCGCGCAGGCGCTCGGGGGGGAAGTCGTCGCCGATCATCCGGCCCTCGATCACGCCGGGCGCCACCACGTTGGCGGTGATCCCGCGCGACGCCATTTCGCGCGCCAGTGACTTGGTGGCCCCGTGCAGCGCGGCCTTGGCTGCGGCGTAGTTGGTCTGGCCGCGGTTGCCCAGCTGCGCCGCGACCGAACTGACCGACACGATGCGGCCGAAGCGTGCGCGCGCCATCGGCAACAGCAACGGCCGGGTGACATGGAAGAATCCGTGCAGCGACACATCGATGACCCGATGCCACTGCGCGTCGGACATGCCAGCCATCGGCGCATCGTCGTGGATACCGGCATTGTTGACCACCGCCTCGATCGGCCCCTCGGCCAGCAAGGCTTCCAGCGCGGCCTGGGTCGCCCCGGCATCGGTGACATCGAAGGCGATTGCCTGGGCATCCGGCAAGGCGGCGGCGATCGCGGCGGCGCGATCGAAGCCCCCATGGGCATGCACGATCGGCAGCCAGCCGGCGGATGCCAGTGCCTGGCAGATCGCGCTGCCGAGATCACCGCTGCCACCGGTAACCAGGACACGTCGCTTGGAAGCTGTTTCGGGCATCGGCAACTCGCTCGCTTTTCAGGTTTCCGGATGGATCACGGCAGCACGTCCGCTGGCCAGTACCAGCCCGCAATGCATGACCCGGAAGACATACTGGGCACTGCTGCCGTCCGCGTGCAGGCATTCGGCGTAGACATCCAGCGGCCCATCCAGCGTATCGACATACTCACGGTGCAACTGCAGGTCGCGCAAGCTGACCAGCACCCCGGGGCGGGCGGGCTCGACAGCGCCGCCAGCCCGCGCCATCAGGCCCCCGTGCACGGCCATCGCCTGCGCACCGTATTCGGCCAGATGCACCGCGTGCAGCCCGTGTGCGCCGCGCAGGGGATTGTCGACGCGGGCATGACCGGCGCTGATCGCGTGGATGCTGCACGGGTCCCACGCCATCACCGCATCGAGCAGGCACATGCTGCCGGCATGCGGGATCAGGTCGGCCCAGTCAGTCTTCGGAAGCATGCGAGTGCGGTGCCATCAGGATCGACAGGCAGAAGTGGAAGGCGACACCAAGACTGACCGTCAAGCCGATGGCGCGCAACACCGGGATGCTGGCCCACGCCAGCATGCCGAACACCAGCAAGGCGGACAGCACGCAGACCAGGGTCGCGTGCAAGGTGCGCCGCTGCTCCGCCGGGTCGCCGGTATCGCGTTCGAAGAACAAGGCGTAATGCAGGCCCAGCCCGCCGGCGAGAATCAGCGCGATCAGGTGGAACAGCGAAATCTCGATCCCGGCCATGCGTTCCACGGCCAGTACCAGAAAGGTTGCCAGGGTCATCGGCGCCAGCACGTGCCAGGCCCGCCGCAGGCTGCGCAACGCGAAGGTGATGGTCAGCACCAGCAGCACGGTGGCGACCAGCAGCGCCTGCAGGATGCGGGTGCGATACGCCGCCACCAGCGATTCCGATGCGGCCTTCAGGTCCAACAGGCGCACCCTGCCGTCGCTGCCGGCACCCAGGGCCCGCAAGGCCGCCAGATCGTGTACTCCGCTGACCGTGCCCAGGCCGAGCCAGTGCCCATCGCGATGCACCAGCATCGCCGCCAGCCGCTGACCCAGCGGTGTCTTCGCATAGCGCTGCGGCGTCAGCGGCGTCAACTTTCGCGCCGCTTCGACGTCGTCGACAAACGGCTGGAACAGACCGGCACGGAATGGCAGGCCCTTCGAAGCCGCGGCGAGTTCATGCTGCAAGGTCGCACGGTCCGGCAATTTTCGCTGTCGCGCCTCCTGCACCGCGACGCTGGGCAGATAGCGTGACGGCAATTCCAGCGCGTCGACCGCGTGGCGGGCGATCAAGCGGTCCACCTGCGGCTGCAACCGCTCGGACAGTGCCAGCACGCCCTGCGCGCTCGGTGCCTGCAGCACCAGCAAATAGCGCACATCGGGCGCACCCAGCGCCTCACGCAGGCGCGCGTCGCGTTGCAACAGTTGCGGCGGAACCGGGGTCAGCGCAGCAAGGTTGTTCTGCCAGAACGGACCCGGCGCCAATACCAGCATCAGCACGATCGCCAGCGCCACCAGGGCGGGTATCCAGCGCGGTCGCGGCAGCCGGTCGACGAGGTCCCGCGCTTTCGCCAGCCAGCGCATGTCGGCCACGTCACGTACCCGCACCGGCAACAGTCGCACCAGCAGATAACGGGTGCTGAAGCCGGCCACCAGCAGACCGACGATGGTGAATACCGCCAGCTGCTTCAGACCGTTCACACCGGACGCGTAGAACGCCAGGTAGGCGATGCAGGCCGAGGCGATCGCGGTCAGCAGCAACGGCCACAGCGCACGCACGCTGCTCAGCGCATCCTCACCGGCGCGACGATGGCTGAGCACCCGTATCGGGTATTCCTGCGCCACCCCGAGCAAGGTGAAGCCGAACGCCAAGGTGATCCCGTGCACCGCGGGAAACACCAGCGTCAGCACCGCAATGCCGGCCAGCGCGGCGCTGGCAATCGGCAACGCCGACAGCAGCAGCGAGCTGATGCTGCGATAGGCCAGCAGCAGCAGGGCGATGAAGCCGACGGTGGAAATCCGGCCGATCCAGTCGGCCTGCTGCCGGGTCTGCGCCGCCACCAGCACGCTGAAGTAACCCGGTCCGCTGAATTCCAACGTGGCACCGGCGCTGCCGGGCAACGCCTGAAACGCCTGCCGGATGCCATCGATCGCCTGCTGCTGGGCGGTCGGATCGAAGCCCGGCGCCACCGTCTGCACCAGCAGCAGCGCCTCGTGCCGCTTCGAAAACCAGACGCCGTCACGCATCTGCGGCGACTTCGGTGGTGCCCACTGCTCGGCCAGTTTCAGCACTTCCAGGATCGGATCGCGCGGCAACAACCCCTGCAGCAGGCCGGCCGCCGGCGAAGAAAGATCATCCAGCCGCTGGCGCAACTGATCGGCCAGATACGCTTCGTCCAGCGGCTGCGTATCCAGCGTCGGCGACAGCAGGTAGCGGTACGGCAACAGACGCGAGTCCAGGGCGCCCAGCGCAAAGCTGCCGTCGAGTACCTGGCTGTAGCGGGGGTCGTGCTGCAACTTGCCGACCAGGCCCTGGCTCAACGCGGCTAGCCGGGCATCGACGGACGGCGTGTCACGAGCACACGCCACGGTCGCGCTGCGCGTGACCGACCCATGCCCTGCCGCCTTCTTGCCCGCAGCAGCCGGCGCCGTTGCCGCGGGGCAGGCCTCGCGAAGGGCCAGCAGCAACAGGCGCGAGCCGGGCCCATCGCCGACCTGCTCCATCAACAACCGTTGATCGGGCGTGGTCGGTGCCGGCATGAAGCTGCGCAGGTCAGTGCTGACGTTCAGTCGCTTGACGACGAACAGGCCAAGCCCCGCCAGCAGCAGCAACCAGACCAGCAGCAGCGCAGCGCGCCCGCGCCCGCGCCCCTTCATGACTCAGGAACCGCCCCGACACAGTACCTGCAGGGATTCCCGGGTTGGCGCCGTCGGCATCTTCGCTGCCAACGGCCCCAGCAGGTCGACCGCCAGATCGCCGTTGGCCTGGTGGACGCGCATGCAGCGGGATTGCCTGCCGGCGCCATCCACCTCGATGCTGGCCACGCTGCCGGCCACATGCGCGTCACGCGGCACCAGGGTCAGCTGCCATTGCGCGGCGGTGCCGCTGCGCCGGATCGTGAACGTGGTCGCAAGGCGGTTGGCATCGCCACTCAACAAGGCCACGAAACTGTCCAGCAACACCTGCAGTTGCGGTGCGCGGCTGAGGGAAAAATGGCGCGCCCTCTTGCCGGCCCGCTGCAGTGTCACCTTGCCTCCGGCGATGCTGGCCAGTTCCGGCCTGGGCTGCCTGACCTGTCGCTCGAGGTGGTCGCCGCCAAGCCACGCCAGCTCACCGGAAATCACCAGCGGCCGATCCAGCACGTGCATGAACCGCGCCTCCGCAAAGGCGGTGCGTGCGGGCGCGGGCTGACCCAGCGAGGCGATCAGCGCACGGGTCGCCGGCGTCAGCGCCGATGCGCCCGGCTCAGGTACCGACGCGTTCGCCGACAGCGGCAACAGCAGACTCAGCACAAGCGCCAGTGTCTTGCCAGAAGTCATAGAAATTGAACCAGTTGTAGGGAGCGACACGGACATAGTGTTCCAGGCGTTGGGCGTAACGGCCGATCAAGGCATCCAGGGCCGGACCACGACCGTGGCGGGGAATTTCGACCCGATCGGCCATCGGCTCGAAAACCAGCCGGTAACGGTTGCCGCCCAGATACAAGCCGAAGCACAGTACCACCGGCACCTTCAATGCATGAGCCAGCAGCCAGGGGCTGACCGGAAACGGCGCCGGTGAACCCAGCAGCGGTGCGTGGCGCAACACCTCATGCCCACGGCCGCGATCGGCCAGCATGGCCACCACCGCGCCGCCCTGGCAGGCTTCGGCCATCGCCAGCGCGATCGAGGTACCGTCCCGTGAGGCGTCGATGATCCCGGCACCGAGCTCCGGCGCCAGCGCGTCGAACAGCGCAGTCATGCCCGGTGTTTTCTGCTTGTCCAGCACCACTCGCAGCGGCATCTCAGGACGCCGCGCGGCGATCACCCGCAAGGCCTCGAAACTGCCCTGGTGTGAACCGAACAACAGCACCCCACGGCCGTCGGCAATCCGCTGCTCGAGCAGTTCCAGCCCCTGGGTCTCGATCCGGAACGGCTTTTCGCCCTGCGCCAGCAAAAAGATCCGGTCCAGGATCGTCGCGGCAAAGCAATGGATGTGCCGCAGTACCTGCCACGCTGTCGCCGGGCGCCCGAATACGCGCTGCAGATAGTGCCGCGAGGCGCGCCGTTCAGGCCTGCGGCGCAGGAAGAAATACAGGGTGATCGGATACAGGCAGACGCGGGCAACCCGACGCCCGCCATACAGGGCAATGCTGCGGATCAGCCACAGTGCAAAGCGGCCGCCGCCTTCAGGTCGGCTCTGCCAGTGCTCGCTGGCGCTCATGCGGCCCCCTCGACGGTGCCGCGCGCCAGCAGCACGCCGGCGCTGCGAATCTCGAAACGTATCTGCGCGCCGGCTGCCACCAGTTCCAGCTCGGCCTCTTGCGCCGGTAGCAAGGGCGCCAGGAACTTCGCCTCCCGCACCCGCACCAGGCGCTGCCCGCGCCAGGCGCGCAACGCCAGCGCAACGCGCTCCAGCAACAGCACGCCCGGCACCAGGGGCCGGCCCGGGAAATGACCTGGAAATGCCGGATGGTCGGCGTCGACGGACCATCGCTGGATGAATCGGCTGTCGTTCATGAGGCCACCGAATCACGACTGCCCACCAGTTGCGGCCAGTGCCGGATCAGCTGGGTGATCGTCTGTCGCGGGGAAAGGTGCTCCAGGTGGCGCAGGTGCCAGCGGCGATACGCGTATTCCAGCGCAAACGCCGCCAGGATCAGCAGATAACCGCCGAAATGCAGCCAACCCGCCGCCAGCCGTTCGGAAAAATGCCAGGGCACGGAAGCGCCGAAACGGGCCAGCGGACCAGCAGGTCTTCCCGCCACCAGCAGTATGCTCAGCAACAACGCCTGCCCGCTCAACAACAAGGTCCAGTACCAGGTCACCTGACGCGCGTAACGGGCAACACCGGGCTGAGCGAGACGCTCGGGGCCTTCCAGCACGACGATGAAACGGGCGACCAGCGGTTCCGCCGTGGCCAGGGTGCGACCGAACCCATACGCCAGCAGCGCGCTGACCAACAGCGGGACCGCCTCCAGCAGCAAGTCGGCCAGGCGGTATCGCCAAAGCAGTCCAAGTACCCCGAGCGCACCCAGCCAGACCAGCCACCCCCTCAGCTGGCGCCCGAGCAGCCGCGGCCACATCAACGCGGTCAGCAGCACGGACAAGGCCAGCAGCGAGAAAATCTGCTGGTTGGTCAGCACACCGACGACCGCCAGCAACAGGTAGCCTGGCAGTAGCCACAGCGGATAGCGGCGTGGTGGCATCTCGGTGGTCGGCAAGGGCAAACTCATGCGGGATTCGGTGGTCCTGAGCGGCCAGCGTGACATGAGACCGCGATACACGGGGTGACGACGCCCGTAGTGCGGGCAGATCCCGGCAACCTCAACGCGGCCGATGTTGCTCGATATGTGCGGAAAGTGCGCCAAGACTGGCAAAAATGTTCCGATTGTCGGGATTGTCCGAACGCAACTGGAACCCATAGTGCCTGGATACGGCCAGCGCCACTTCCAGCGCGTCGATCGAATCCAGGCCCAGCTCGCCACCGAACAACGGTGCGTCGGGATCGATCCCCGCCGCATCCACGTCCTCGAGATTCAGGCATTCGACCATCAGGGTGGCCAATTCATACTGCGCTGCCGTCTGCTCTGCCATGCTCGATTCCGTAGTCCCGTTGAGTGCCTCCCGCCGACGGCAGCGGTCGCGGAGTGTAACATGGCGCCCTTGTCGTTCCGGCCAGCTGTCATGATTCAGGGATCTGAAAACCCGCAACCCGAGCCGATGCCCCGTCGCGCGCCACACATTTCCTACCGCATGACCGACCCCGCCCGGGCACTCGACGAACCCGGCACGCTGGCAGTGTTCGGCTTTGGCGCCGACGCACCCCTGCACCAGGACCCCCGTTGGCTGCGCGTCGCGCTGGAGCCGTTCGAGGAACCTGCCGCGCTGGAGGTGTGGCAGGTCGATGGCCCGGTGCGTCATGGCCATGACGGCCCGGTGCGCTGGTCGGACGGCGACGGCTGGCTGTTTGCCGCGCTCGAGCTCGACGAGAACGATCACGGCGGACCCGACGCCACCGCGGCAAAGGCCTACCGGCTGCTGCATCAGTTCGTCACGAATCGTGCCGAGCATCATGTGCTGCGGGTATGGAATTATCTGGACGCGATCAACCAGGGCGAAGGCGACGACGAGCGTTACAAGCGGTTTTGCGACGGCCGGGTTGCCGGCATGGGCGACTTCTTCATCGACGGCTTCCCCGCTGCCACCGCGATTGGCCACCATGCGGGTGCGCAGCAACTGCAGGTCTACCTGCTGGCCAGCGACCAGCCCGGTACGGCGGTGGAAAATCCGCGCCAGACCAGTGCCTGGCGCTACCCCCGGCAATACGGCCGCACCCCACCCAGCTTCGCCCGCGCGACGATCCTGCCGGCGGGCGATGCGCTGGCGATTTCCGGCACGGCTGCCGTGGTCGGCCACGCCTCAGCCCACGCCGACGATCTCCAGCAACAACTGCTCGAAACCTTTACCAATCTCGACGCCTTGTTGCGAAACGCCGGCATGCCGTCGGGCCTGGACACGCATTCGCCGCTGAAAGCCTATGTGCGTTGCCCGGGCGATGCCGCGCAGGTACGCCGCTTCATTCACGAACGCCTGCCCGGAGTTCCGGTGCTGTTACTGCACGGCGACATCTGCCGTGGCGAGCTGCTGGTGGAGATCGATGGCTGGCGCTATGCGTGAGGCGCCTTGCTCCGCGCCATGGGGAAAGCCCGCGATCACAGGGCTTTTGTCATGAATACACGGCGCGTACCGGCCGGCTCACAGGCGATCTCGCCAAACACGCGCCACCCATGGCGCTGGTAAAAGCCCGGGGCCTGAAAGCTGATCGTGTAAAGCACGGCAGCGCGGCACCCACGCTTTCGACCCTCGTTTTCGAACATTTCGAGCACGCGCCTCCCCAGGCCCTCGCCGCGAAGTGACGTCGGCAAGTAAAACAGGTCGAGAAACAACAGCCCCAGCGAGGTCCGCCCGGTAGCTCCGCCAAGCACGTCGCCCGATTCAGGATCTTTCACGATCACCGCCAGCGGACGTCTATCGGCGTAACCGGTGACTTCGTCGTTGAAGCTGTCGAGCCCTCCACCGATGACCCGCAAAACCTGCTCGCTGACCAGCTCGGTCACGACGATGTTCGATGTCGACATGCAGATCTCCGGAGGTGAGGGCTTGCCACTTGCCGCCAGCAGACGCCCTTCGAAGCGCGACAGTGTTCGCCGAAGCCGGTTGTGCTGGAAGCCGAAATCGCTCAGGTGGGCTTCTTCAGCGGCCGCTGCCAGCCATGCAGCGTGTGCTGCCGGCCTCGCGCCACGGTGAGTTCGCCGGCCGGTGCATCGCGGGTGATCACCGAGCCGGCACCGATGGTGGCTTGCGTGCCGATCGTCACCGGCGCCACCAGCGCGCTGTTGGAGCCGATAAAGGCACCGTCCTCGATGCGGGTGATGAACTTGTTGGCACCGTCGTAGTTGCAGGTGATGGTTCCGGCACCCACATTCACGCCGCCACCGATCACGCAGTCGCCAAGGTAGCTGAGATGGTTGGCCTTGCTGTTCTCACCGATGCGGGTTTTCTTGGTTTCGACGAAGTTGCCGACATGCACGCCAGCGGCCAGTTCGGTACCGGGGCGTAACCGCGCGAACGGCCCGATCGTGCACGGACCGTGGGTGATCACGCCGTCGAGGTCGCAATGCGGGTGTACCACCGTGCCGGTCGCCAGCTCCACGTCCTTGAGCCGGGTAAAGGCACCGATGTGCACATCGTCACCGAGTACCACACGACCCTCCAGGATCACGTCGACATCGAGCTCGACATCGCTACCCGTGGTTACCGCACCGCGGACATCGATGCGTGCCGGATCGGCCAGACGCACGCCTGCCAGCGCCAGTTCGCGGGCACAGCGCAGGCGGTACTGCGCTTCCAGCTGGGTCAATTGCCACGGATCATTGGCGCCGCCGGCCTCGACCGGGTCGGCACATTCGACGCTTAGCGCGGCACGACCTTCCCCGGCCGCCATGCGGAAGATATCGGTGAGGTAGTACTCCGCCTGGGCATTGTTGCGGTCCAGTCGGCGTGTCCAGCCGCGCAAGGCTTGCGCGTCGGCCGCCAGGATGCCGGTGTTGACCAGGGTCATCGCGCGCTGCGCGGCGTCGGCGTCCTTTTCCTCGATCACGTCGCGCACTTCACCGTTACCATCACGCAACACGCGACCGTAGCCGTGGGGCTGATCCAGCCGGGTCGTCAGCAGGCACAACAGCGCCTCGGTCTGTACCAGCTGGTGCAGCGTCTCGACCCGGATCAGCGGCACATCGCCGTACAACACCAGCACCTGCGCCGGGTCCGGCACCGCCTTGAGCGCCTGCTGCACCGCATGCCCGGTACCCAGACGCTCCGCCTGATGGGTCCAGCGCAAGTCGGCCTGCTCGGCAAAGGCCGCCTGAACCTGCTCACCGGCATGACCATGGACGATATGGATCGCGGCAGGCTGCAAGGCACGGGCGGCGGCGATTACGTGCCCCAGCAACGGCCGGCCGGCCAGCGGCATCAGCACCTTGGGTCGGCGCGACTTCATCCTCTTGCCCTCGCCGGCGGCGAGCACAATCACATGCAACGGGGCTCGGTTCATCGCATTCAGCCTTCAAACGTGGGGATCGAAAAAAAGCATAGCAGCCCCCGTCGCCGACACCCCGGTTTGTTCACTGGCCGCCACCGGCGCTGCGGGTGGATACCGTCGCGTGTCCCGCACGGCACGTGAAACGGAAGCGGTAGCTCAGGCTGAACGGGCGTGTTTCGCGGTCCACCAGATGGCTGTTGCCGCTGGCATCGGCAGCCCACTGATCGATGTGCAGCGGTGTGAATCGCCATTGCCGCGCGGCTGTGCGCACGGCATCAATGAATGTGCGGCCGGCGGGATCGGCAGCGGACGCGTCAGCCACCCGCACCGCGCTGACATGACCGCGCGCATCCACGATCAGCAACCCCTGTACCTCGACCCGCGTGGGACAGCTTGCCAGCTGTGACGGCGGGTAGATCGGCGCCACCCGCTGGAACGGTGCGGCGCCACTGGCAACCTGACCCAGCGCCAGCGAGTAGCGGACCGTGCCAGGCTTGGTCACCTGCTTCCAGGACGCCTCACCTTGCGCCTTGGGCAACGGGCGATGCTCCTGGGCGGCACAGCCGGCCAGCAGCAACATCACGGCCAGGCCCCATCGCCACCCTTCAGGCTGTCCTCCCTGCATCGGCTTCTTCCCGGCTAGTACATGGCATCCATGCTGCCACACGGCAGCATGGACGCAAGCACCCGGTGCTAAGCTGGCCAGGGTTGTCTGAAATCCGGAGCTGGATGATGGCCAGAATGAACCGCTACCTCGTCGCTCCAGTGCTCGGTCTCGCGCTGGTACTCGGCGTCAGTTTGCCGACCCGTGCGCACGCCGAAGTGCCAGCCCATACGCGCGTGAGCGTGAACTATGCGAACCCGAAGCAGTTCACCGAAAACCGTTTCTATGGCTGGCAGGATCGCTATAACAACGTGGATTACCTCGGCCCGCTGAAGGCCTATCTGGTCAAGCGCGCCACGCCGATGCTGAAGGCCGGCCAGCGGCTGGAGGTGACCATTACCGACATTCAGCTCGCTGGCGGCTATGAGCCATGGCTGGGCTCGCAGTGGAGCCATGTGCGGATCATGAGCGATCGCTACCCGCCACGCATCGATTTGACATTCCGCTTGACCGGCAAGGACGGCCAGGTCATCCGCGAAGGCAAGCGGACGCTGCGCAATCTCGGCTATCTGACCAGCGGCGCGACGATGCCGGGCAACACCGACCCGCTGCGCTACGACAAGGCCCTGCTCGACAGCTGGCTGCGCCGTGGCATGCATCACCTGTAAAAACGGGAGGCTGGCCACATCGGCTGGCCTGCTCCGGATTCCAGCGCGAGCCACGGCAGACCGGCGTCATCGTGGGGTGCACAGCACGACCTGCGGTGCGCGCGACAAGGGTCGCCGGGCGCGCCCGTTTCAGTGCTTGAGATTCTTGCGCAGGCGTTCCAAGGCCTGCAGCTGGGCCATCGCTTCGGCCAGCTTGGCCTGGGCTTCGCCGATCTCGAGGGCGTCGCTGCGATTGGCCAGCGCATCTTCGGCTTCCTTCTTCGCCTGCCGTGCCGCCGCCTCGTCCAGATCGGCGGCACGGGCGGCCGTATCGGCCAGCACGGTGATTACCTGCGGCTGCACTTCCAGCATGCCGCCGGACACATAGAATTGCTGCCGCTCACCATTTTCGAGCAGCACATCGACGTGACCCGGCTTGAGGCGGGTGATCAGCGGCGCATGGCGCGGGGTAATGCCCAGCTCGCCCAACTCGCCGGTGGCCACAACCATCGTCGCCTCGCCCGAGAAAATGGCGGCTTCGGCACTGACGATATCGACGCGAATGGTTTGGGTCATGACTCAGATTCCGGATTCGTGGGACGACGGGCAGACGCAAGTTCCACCCGCAGGATCAGGCGGCCTTCTTGGCACCCATTTCCTCGGCCTTCTTGATCGCTTCGTCGATGGTGCCGACCATGTAGAACGCCTGCTCGGGCAGGTGGTCGACTTCGCCGTCGATGATCATCTTGAAGCCGCGAATCGTTTCTTTCAGCGGCACGTACTTGCCGGGCGAGCCGGTGAACACTTCGGCCACGTGGAACGGCTGCGAGAAGAAGCGTTCGATCTTGCGCGCCTGCGACACGGCCTGCTTGTCCTCTTCGCTCAGTTCGTCCATGCCAAGGATCGCGATGATGTCCTTCAGTTCCTTGTAGCGCTGCAGCGTACCCTGCACGCGGCGGGCCACGTCGTAGTGCTCTTCGCCGATCACGTTGGGATCGAGCTGCCGACTGGTGGAATCGAGTGGATCAACCGCCGGATAGATGCCCAGGCTGGCAATGTTGCGGCTCAGCACCACGGTCGCATCCAGATGGGCGAAGGTGGTGGCGGGCGACGGATCGGTAAGATCATCCGCAGGCACGTAGACGGCCTGGATCGAGGTGATCGAGCCGGTCTTGGTCGAGGTGATGCGCTCCTGCAGCACGCCCATTTCCTCGGCCAGGGTCGGCTGGTAACCCACCGCCGACGGCATGCGGCCAAGCAGCGCGGATACCTCGGTACCGGCCAGCGTGTAACGGTAGATGTTGTCGACGAAGAACAGCACGTCGCGACCCTTGCCGTGCTCGTCCTTCTCGTCGCGGAAGTACTCGGCCATGGTCAGGCCGGTCAGCGCCACGCGCAGACGGTTGCCTGGCGGCTCGTTCATCTGGCCGTACACCATCGCGACCTTGTCCAGCACGTTGGAGTCCTTCATTTCGTGGTAGAAATCGTTGCCCTCGCGGGTACGCTCGCCCACGCCGGCAAACACCGACAGACCCTCATGCGCCTTGGCGATGTTGTTGATCAGCTCCATCATGTTGACCGTCTTGCCGACGCCGGCACCGCCAAACAGGCCGACCTTGCCGCCCTTGGCGAACGGGCACATCAGGTCGATCACCTTGATGCCGGTCTCCAGCAAATCGTTCGCCGCCGCCTGATCGTCGTAGCTCGGCGCCTCGCGATGGATCACCCACTGATCCTTCTCGCCGATCGGGCCGGCTTCATCGATCGGGTTGCCGAGCACGTCCATGATGCGGCCCAGGGTCTGCTTGCCGACCGGCACCTTGATGCCTTCGCCGGTATTGCGCGCCAGCAGGTTGCGCTTCAGGCCTTCGGTGGAACCGAGCGCGATGGTGCGCACGATGCCGTCGCCGAGCTGCTGCTGCACTTCCAGCGTGATCTCGGTGCCGTCGATTTTCAGTGCGTCGTACACCTGCGGCACCTGGTCACGCGGAAACTCCACGTCGACAACCGCGCCGATGATCTGAACAACTTTACCCTGGCTCATGCTGATAGCTCCGGATGGATCTCTTTAAGATTTCGTTTTGTATAAAGCGCCGATGAAACGTCGCTCTTACCGGGAATGCGGCCACGGATGGTCGCTTTTCGATCTTGTTCTGCGATCACGGACGATCGCACCAACCAACCATCAAACCGCCGCAGCGCCGCCGACGATTTCCGAAATTTCCTGGGTGATCGCAGCCTGACGGGCCTTGTTGTAGACCAGCGTCAATTCGTCGATCACCTTGTTCGCGTTATCCGAGGCGCTCTTCATCGCCACCATGCGGGCCGCATGCTCGCTGGCCAGATTTTCCAGCGCGGCCTGGTACACCACCGACTCGACATAGCGACCCAACACGTGTTCGAGCACGGTTTGTGCGTCCGGCTCGTAGATGTAGTCCCAGTCGTGATCCTGTTCCAGCTTGATCCCGGCGTAGGCCGATTCGCCGGCCTCTTCGTGCGCTTCCAGTTCGGAAGCCACCAGCGGCAGCGGCAATAATGCATCGACGGTCGGCTTTTGCGTCATCGTATTGATGAAGTCGTTGTACGCCAGGAACACGCGATCCAGCCCATTCGCGGTGTAGCTGTCCATCATCACCTTGATCACGCCGACCAGTTGCTCCAGCTTCGGCTTTTCGCCGAGGTGGCTGACGCTGCCGATCAGGTTGACACCCTTGAGGCGACGGAAAAACGCGATCGCCTTCTGGCCGACGGCCACCACGTCCACCTGTACGCCCTGCTTCTGCCATTCGACGATCGCTGGCAGCAGCTGACGGAACAGGTTGGAATTGAGGCCACCGCACAGGCCGCGATCGGTCGACACCACGATGTAGCCAACCCGCCCCACGTTGTCGCGCTGGGTCAGAAACGGATGGCTGAAATCGGTGCTGGCCTGCGCCACGTGCGCGATCACCTTGCGCATGGAGCGGGCATACGGTCGCGAGGCCTTCATCAGCTCCTGGGCGCGGCGGATTTTCGCGGCAGAGACCATTTCGAGCGCGCGCGTGACCTTGCGCATATTCTGCGTGCTCTTGATCTTGGTTTTGATTTCGCGTCCGCTTGCCATCTTTCTCGCTCGCTATGCTTGCTCGGAAAACGGGGCGAGGGGATGGCTTGCGCCGTGACTCCCTGCGCCCTGCTTGTTACCAGCTACCGGTTTTCTTGTATTCGTCCAGCGAAGCCTTGAAGGTCGCTTCGATGTCCTTGTCCCAGTTGCCGGTGGCGACGATGGTCTGCATCAGCTCGGCCTGGTTCTGGTGCATGAACGCATGCAGACCCTTCTCGAACGCCAGCACCTTGTTCACCGGCAGGTCGTCCAGGTAGCCCTTCTCGGCGGCATACACCGACAACGCCAGCTCGGCGATGGACAGCGGTGCGTACTGCGCCTGCTTCATCAGTTCAACGACGCGCTGGCCGCGATCGAGCTGAGCGCGGGTGGCCGGATCGAGATCCGAGGCAAACTGCGCAAACGCGGCCAGTTCACGGTACTGCGCCAGCGCCAGCTTCACGCCACCGGAAAGCTTCTTGACGATCTTGGTCTGCGCGGCACCACCGACGCGGGATACCGAGATACCGGCATTCACCGCCGGACGGATGCCGGCGTTGAACAGGTCGGTTTCCAGGAAGATCTGGCCATCGGTGATCGAGATCACGTTGGTCGGCACGAACGCCGAGACGTCGCCACCCTGGGTCTCGATGATCGGCAGCGCGGTCAGCGAACCGGTCTTGCCCTTCACCGCACCGTCGGTGAACTTCTCGACGTACGCCTCGGACACGCGCGAACCGCGCTCGAGCAGACGCGAGTGGAGATAGAACACGTCACCCGGATACGCTTCGCGGCCCGGCGGGCGCTTCAGCAGCAGCGAGATCTGGCGGTAGGCGACGGCCTGCTTGGACAGATCGTCATACACGATCAGCGCGTCTTCGCCACGATCGCGGAAGTACTCACCCATCGCGCAGCCGGAGTACGGCGCCACATACTGCAGTGCCGCCGACTCGGACGCCGACGCCACCACGATGATGGTATGCGCCAGTGCGCCATGCGCCTCCAGCTTGCGCACCACGTTGGCCACCGACGAACGCTTCTGACCGATGGCGACGTAGATGCATTTAATGCCCGAATCTTTCTGCGCGATGATCGCATCGATCGCCAGCGCGGTCTTGCCGGTCTGGCGATCGCCAATGATCAGCTCGCGCTGGCCGCGGCCGACCGGAATCATCGCGTCGACCGACTTGTAGCCGGTCTGCAATGGCTGATCGACCGACTTGCGCCAGATCACGCCCGGCGCAACCTTCTCGACCGCCGCATGGAGCTTGGCCTCGATCGGGCCCTTGCCGTCGATCGGATTGCCCAGCGCATCGACCACCCGGCCGAGCAGTTCCGGACCGACCGGCACTTCGAGAATGCGCCCGGTGGTCTTGGCGGTATCGCCTTCGCGCAGGTGCTGGTATTCACCGAGCACCACGGCACCGACCGAGTCGCGCTCGAGGTTCAACGCCAGGGCAAACGCGTTGCCCGGCAGCTCGATCATTTCGCCCTGCATCACATCGGCCAGGCCGTGGATGCGCACAATCCCGTCGGACACGCTGATGATCGTGCCTTCGTTGCGTGCTTCGACGCCGAGCTTGAACTGCTCGATGCGACTCTTGATCAGCTCGCTGATCTCGGACGGATTCAATGTGGTGCTGGACATGATGGTTATCCTGAAGATCTAGAAACGGGTTGAGAGGAGTGTCTGGCGAGCAAGAGCGGCTGTGTGGTCGTTGCGTTGCACGCGTTTCTCGCTTCTCTCCACTCTTCAATCTGCTTTTAATGCGCCAGAGCGCTGGCAAGTTGCGCCAGGCGTCCGCGTGCGGAACCGTCGATCACCTGTTCACCGGTGTCGATCACCACGCCGGCCAGCAGCGCCGCATCGACCCGGGTTTCCAGCTCGATCTCGCGCTTGAAGCGACGCTTCAACGACGCCTTCAATTGCTCGGCTTGCGCTGCCTCCAGGGCCATCGCACTGGTCACCTTGACCAGCAACTGCGACTCGGATTCGCGCTTCAAGGCCTCGTAGAGCGCGGCCACTTCCGGCAGCAATGGCAGACGGTGCTGCTCGGCCAGTTCGGCGAGAAACTGCGCAAACGGGGCGTCAGCCGCGACCCCGGCGGGCAGATGCAAAGCCACCAGTTGTTCGGGCAGTACCCGCGGATCGCCGGCCAGTACGCTGACCCGGGCATCGACTGCCACGGCAGCCGCGAAAGCCAGAGCCTGCGACCACGCATCCAGTGAGGCCGCCTCGTGTGCTACCTCAAAGGCCGCACGCGCGTACGGACGGGCGAGGGTGATTGCCTGTGCCATCAGCGTGCCTCTCCTAGATCTCGGCCGCGAGCTGGTCGAGCAAGACCTTGTGCGCCGCCGGATCGATCTCGCGCTGCACGATCTTGCTGGCCCCCTTCACGGCCAGCGCACCCACCTGCTCGCGCAGCTGGTCACGCGCTCGCTGCGCCATATTGGCGATATCATCCTGCGCAGCCGCCTTCAGCCGGTTGATCTCGTCGATCGCCTCGGCGCGTGCCTTGTCGATGATCTGATTGCCCTGCCTCTGCGCCTTGTCGATGATCTCGGTGGCCTGCTGCCGTGCCAGCTTGATCTCGGCCGCCACTTTCACATCGGCACTCTTCAATTCGGCATGCGCCCGCTCGGCGGCGCTGAGGCCGTCGGCGATCTTGATCTGGCGCTCTTCAATGGCCTTGTTGAGATGCGGCCAGATGAAGTGGACGCAGAACCAGATCAGGATGGCGAATGACAGCATTTCGCCAATCAGGGTCGCGTTGAAATTCATCGCTGCACTACCTGTATATGCTGAGTATTACGAGCAAGAGCGCCGAGGCGTCGTTGCGGGAATGCGGTGCCGCCAAGGCGGCACCGGGGGTCGACAACTTAGTGACCGGCTGCAGCTGCGGCGGCTTTCATCACGTTCGACAGCAACGGGTTAGCCACGGCGAAGTACATCGCCAGCGCCACGCCGATCAGGAACGCCGCGTCGATCAGGCCGGCAAGCAGGAACATGCGGCCCTGCAGCAGCGGTACCAGCTCGGGCTGGCGGGCAGCGGCCTCAAGGAACTTGGAACCCATGACGCCAATACCGATACAGGCGCCAAGTGCACCGAGGCCGATGATCAGGCCCAGCGCGATGGCGGTGAAGGACTGCACTTGAGCAATGTGAGCGATGAGTTCCACGACGGTCTCCTGGGAAATTGAAGCTGAAAGTTGAAAGAGTTGAAACGGATAGTGCGAAAAGGAAGATCAGTGATGGTCGTGCGCCATCGAGATATACACGATGGTCAACACCATGAAAATGAACGCCTGGATCGAGATGATCAGGATGTGGAACAGACCCCACACGGTGTAACCGATGATGCCCATCCCGTAAAGCCACCAGCTGCCGGCACTGAACAGCCCGGCAATCAGCATGAACACCAGCTCGCCCGCATACATGTTGCCGAACAGTCGCATCGCCAGGCTGACCGGCTTGGAGGCCAGCTCGACCACGTTGAGTAGGAAATTCCAGATCCACAGCGCCCAATGGTTGCCGAACGGTGCGGTGAACAGTTCGCGCATGTAGCCGCCAAAGCCCTTGGCCTTGAAGCTGTAGAAGATGATCAGCACGAACACGGTCAGCGACATCGCGAAGGTCATGTTGATGTCGGCGGTCGGTACCGCGCGAAAATGCCCGATACCGAACTGTTCGGTGATCCACGGCAACAGGTCGACCGGCAGCAAGTCCATCGCATTCATCAGGAACACCCAGATGAACACGGTCAGCGCCAGCGGACCCAGTACGCGACGATCCCCATGGAAGACGTCTTTGACCTGGCCGTCGACGAATTCCAGCACCAGCTCGACAAAGGCCTGACCCCGCCCGGGCACGCCCGCCGTGGCCTTGCGCGCCTTCATCCAGAACCATAGGCTGAACAGCACGCCCAGCACCAGCGACACGGTGATCGAGTCGACGTGCACGGTCCAGAAGCCGCCCGCGCTGACGTGTGGCGACGACAGAAAGGTCAGGTGATGCTGGATGTATTCGGTAAGACCGCCCTGTGGCTCGCTTGCCATGTTTCAACCCTTGAATCGGAACGCCAGCAGATAAACCGCGTAAGCAGCCACCAACCCCGAAATGGCGGCCAGTGGCGGCAAGTTGTATTGATACAGGATCGCGATCAGCCCCCCGACGATCACGACCCACTTCAGGATCATACCCGTCAACAGGCGACTCAACGCCATACCTGCGCCGACCAGCCCGCTGAAGAAGCGTATCGACAGTATCGCCGTACCCAGCGCTACCATCACCGCACCTGCAGCGGCAGCCACCGCTTCCCGCCGACCCAACGGCAGGAAGGCGAGCCCGACGATCACCGCCGCAGCGAGCTGCAGCAGCACGATGCGCAGGGCAAGGCGTCGACCAGAGGCAAGACTGTTGAGCACGTAACGCTCCCGCGCGGTTAAAACCCGGCGGCACCGATGCTGCTACGAGCCACGATCCAATCCGGAAAAGTATATCAGCGGGCTCATCGCAACAACAAGGCACCGGGTCTGCGACATCTTGTCACCTGATCCTTCATGTACCTCGCCAGGCCTTGCGGGAAGCCATATGGACGCACCCGCAAGTTTTTTCGCAGCACGCACAAAATGAGGGCCGGATAGGAAATCCGGCCCTCATCAATCGCGGCGGAGGGAGGGTGCCGCGAAGCCATTTCGGCGAGCTATTCGCCGTATTACTTGGCCGCAGCCTTCTTGGCCGCGCCAACCGGCGCGGTGGCGGCGTCGTTGGCAGCCTGGCGCTGCTCCTGCACCAACGCATTCAGCGACTCCGCGGTCTTCTGGGTGATCGCGATGATCTCCTGCGACACGGCAACCGTACGCTCGGCATTGTCACGATTCAGGCTGCTGCCCTTTTCCCACAGGCTGCGCAGGGCATTGATGTCGCGTGCTTCCATGGCCTCGGCGACGAACTCGGCCGAAACGCTGGCCTGCTGCTCAAGTGCCTTGAGCTGCAGATCGGCAACCGTCTCCAGGCTCTTCAGGGCCAGCGACTGCGCCTTGAAAGCACTGTCGGTCAGTTGCTTGGTGAACGCAAAAATCTGGTTGTTGAATTGATTCGTCATGGCAATCTCCTCAGGGAGAATCGGGGTAGTGGAAGTGACTCTACCAGCCATTTTGTTGCAGCGCAATATATTTTTCAGTGAGAGCGAATTTACTTTGATTAACCCAATTCAATACAGCAAGTTACTGCGCGTTATGAATTTGCCGCGTCGCGACATTTGACAACTCCCTCGTCACCCGCCCCCCCCAGCATGCGCGTATGCAGGGCGAATGCCGGGAAAAAGCGGCGACCTGCCTGGCCGCCGCTTTCCCTGCCCACGGACGCCGGCGCGCCATGCTTACTTCAGGGGTGCCAGCACCTGCGAGAGGTAGTCAGGCTTGCCGCGAATACGCTCCAGCTTCGGATACTGCAAGCCACCGTGGTAGTCGACGCTGATGGTCCGGTAGTCGTTGAAATCCTTCACCAGCAGCTTGATCGGCGCCTTGCCGTCCTTGGCCGCAGTGACGGCGTCCTTGATCGCCTCGGGACTGAAATCCTTGCCGTTGACAGCCACGATGGTCATGCTCGGGGCCAGCCCGGCCTTGAAAGCAGGGCTGTTCCACAACACGTCGCGCATGGTGCCTTTCTTGGTCACCGCAATGCCCAGTGAGTAGGTCAGATCGGCAAAGTGGTAGCGTCCCTCGATCGCCTTGACCGCCGCGCTCGGCTTGTCGGTGTAGACCAGCTTCCAGCCCTCGGCGTCAAACGCCTTGGACAGGTTGCCGTGTCCCTTGAGGCGCTGGTCGAGGAAGTCCTTCCAGTCATACGGCGTCACGCCGTTGAGCGACTTGACCACATCGTCGAAGGTATAGGTATTGATGTCCCAGGCGCCGTTGTCCATACCGAAGAACGCGCGGGCGAAGTTGGTCAGCGACTTCCTGTCCTTCGTCAACGCACGGATCTTGGCGTCCACCGCCAGCCAGATCAGCTGGCCGCCGGAGTAGTAGTCCTCGCTCATCTGGTAGCTGCGATACGGCAGTGGCGCACGCTGCGCAATCGTCGGGTCGTTGGTGGTGTCCCAGATGGTGCGCCACTTCAGCCCGGGCCGACCCCGATCATAGGTGGCGCCCACGAAGGCCAGCATGTCCATGGCCTGGTCCTTGCTCCACAACCCCGAGCGGGCCGCCAGCACGTAGCCGCTGTACTGGGTGAAACCCTCATACACCCACAGGCCGTGATCGCGCTTGGGTACGTTGAAGTTGGGCGTCCATAGCCGCGCCGGGCGACGATACTTGCCATCCCAGGAGTGGTTGTACTCATGCGCCAGCAGATCGCGGCCGACCCAGTTCTTCTTCCACTTGGTGAAGTAGCCGGGCGAGGCGCCGTCCTCGCTGGAGCGATGGTGCTCCAGGCCGATGCCGCCGAGGTTGTCGCTCAGCGACAGCAGGAAGTCATAGTGATTGTAGTGGTGCGCGCCGTAGCGCTTGTTCATCTGACTGACCAGCTCACGATGGACCTTGATCTCTTCAGGTGTGATCTTCAGATCCTTGGGCGCCTGGGCGAACACGTCCAGATGCACCGGGGTCGCAGCGCCTGGCGCCAGGTCGATGCGCTTGAAATACTTGCCCGCCAGCATCGGTGAATCGACCAGATTCTCGAAATCGATCGGCTTGAACGTCACTTCGTTGCCGGACTGGCTGGACGTGCTCAGCGCGGTGGCGAACTTGAAATCCTGCGGCAGGGTGACGCTGGCCTGTACCTGGATGTCGCGGTTGAAATAGCCGGCCGGGTACATCGCCACCGTGTTCCACTGCAGGCTCAGCATGTTCGGCGTCATCATGATCCGCCCCTCGCGCTTGTTCTGTGCGCTGAGGAACTGAAAACTCACCTGGATGCTGCTGACACCCGACGGAATGTCGAGGTGGAACGCATACACGTTGGCGGGATCACGCACCCAGTCGAGGGTCCGCCCGTCGGCTTTCACGGTGAGGCCGGCGAACTTGTCGATCGGCCCACTCGGCTCGTGATCGCCGGGAATCCACTGGGGATACAGCAGCGTCAGCTTGCCCGCACTCACCGGAATCGTCTCGTGCACATTGAAGATCCGGTGGTCCAGATCGGTCGCGTCCACATGCAGCGTGATCATGCCCGGGTAGGCCACATCCATCGGTGGGGGGATGGTGAACTCGTTCGGCGCGGGCTGCGGCCCGGCACTGGCCCATACCGGGGCGGCGGCAACGCCGAACGTGGCCGCGATCACGGCGGCGGCGAGAAGTCTGGTTTTCACGGGGGATCTCCGGTGGGTACGGGGCCGCCGAGGACGTACGGCGACGGGAAACGGCGCCGGCCTGCACTGACCCTGGACTGACCCCCGGGCTTCACGCTTGCCGGAACACAACCGCCCAACCATAGTCTTCGGCGTGTCGCGTTCGGACTGCCAGAAGTCATGCCGTGTGACGAAAGAAACTGCGTCATCGCAACATCCCATCGGCATGAAAGATCTCGCGTTCCCGACGCTGACATACGGCACGCCGAACGGCGTGAGTACAATTGACCCGGGCTGCCACATGCGAACCCTCGTGACGCAATGCCCGACGGATGCACTGGCAGCGGGCCTTGCGTGCAACCGTGGAAAGCCTCTGATCTGCGCCGGCGCTGCCAAATCGCCGAGCTGACGCCGCGCCACACAACTGCCTTCACCCCGCCGGCCGTTGCAGGAATTCAAGCGGGCGATGCTGCGGCGGAAGGGCACAAGTCAAGTGCGGCAAAAGCGCTCGCAAGCGATTGATTTGGTGCGCCCGACAGGATTCGAACCTGTGACCCCTGCCTTCGGAGGGCAGTACTCTATCCAGCTGAGCTACGGGCGCATTGACTTGTTCTCTACGGCGGCTTCAAGCCACCAACTCGTGCCTTCGACGCGGCACTCGAGCCGACTGAGCTGCGAGCACGGGTACCGTCACACACGATGACCGTGGCCGGAGACCGGCAGTGCGGGAGGGGCAGTATAACGGAGTTGTCGTCAGGCGTGGCTGCCAAAACCGCGATGCACCACACCCCGGCGATCGCATGAGCCGACACCGCGACTGAAGCCGTTCCGACCCACGCCGCCTCAGTGGTCGGGGCAATATCGAGCACCGCAGCGAGCGCTGCCGCCAGCATCTGACGGCGAGGCAGCCGGCGGGTGTTTTCTCAGCCTCTCAGCGTGGCTTGAGCAGGGCGTCCAGGGTATCGGGCTTGCTCTTGTCGCGGACCAGATGGGGGTATTTGAGGCCGCCGTGGTAGTCGATGTTCACGCTCTTGTACTCGTCGAAGTTCTTGACCAGCAGCGTGACTGGCTGGCTCTTGTTCCTGGCTGCGGCACTGATCGCATCCTTGAGGTTTTCGCTGGTGTAGTCGTGGCCGTTGACGGCAACGACCTTCATCCCGGGTGAAATACCGGCCTTGAATGCCGGGCCATCCCACAACACGTCCCCGATCTTGCCGCCCTTGCCCACCATCAGACCGATCGAATAGGCAAGGTTGGCATAGTGGCGACGCGCCTCGACAGCCTTGACCGCAGCGGACGGCGTATCGGTGTAGACCACCTTCCAGCCATGCGCTTCGATGCCGCCGGTCAGCGGGCCGTGGCCGTCGAGCAGGCCGCGCAGATACTGGCTCCAGTCGAATGGCGCGATCGTGTTGAGCGTCTTGACGACATCGCCGAAGGTGTAGGTGTTGGTGACATAGCTGCCGTTGTCCATGCCGAAGAACGCCCGGGCGAAGTCGTCGATGGAACGTTTGCCATGGCTCAGCGCGCGCAGCTTGGCATCGACATCGAGCCAGATCATCTGGCCGCCGGAGTAGTAGTCCTCACTGGACTGGTAGTTGCGATACGGCAGCGGTGCGCGCCGGGCGATGATCGGGTCGTTGGTGGTGTCCTGGAGAGTGCGCCAGGTCGCCAGTCCGGGACGGCCGCGATCGTACTGGGCTGCCACATAGGCCAGCATGTCGCGCGCCTGGCTGTCGGTCCACAGGCCCGAGCGCGCCGCCATCACGTAACCCCAGAACTGGGTCTGCCCCTCATACACCCAGAGCAGCGAGTCCTGCTTGGGCACGTTGAAATTCGGCGTCCACAGATTTGCGCCACGGCGGTATTTGCCGTTCCACGAGTGATTGAATTCGTGCGGCAGCAGATCGCGGCGCAGCGCGTTCTTGTCCCATTCGGTGAAGTAGCCAGGACCGACGCCGTTTTCGCTGGAGCGATGATGCTCCAGTCCGATGCCGCTCATCTTGTCGCTGAGCGCCAGCAGGAAGTCGTAGTGGTTGTAATGGTGCGCGCCATACAGTTTGTACATCTGCTGCACCAGGTTGCGGTGCACCTTCAACTGCGCCGGGGTGATCTGCAGATCCTTCGGCGCATCCGCCACGATATCCATGTGCACGGGCGCCGTGGCGCCCGGGGCCAGATCGACCCGCTTGAAATACTTGCCGGCGAAGATCGGCGAGTCCACCAGGTTGTTGTAGCTGATCGGCTTGAACCTGACCGTGTCGCCATCCCGCGAGGCCACCTCCAGCGCGCTACCAAGCTTCCAGCCCGCGGGAAGTTTCACGCTCGGCTCGGTCATGATGCGGCGGCTGTAATAGCCGGCCGGATAGAGGGTGTTGGCGTTCCACTGCAGATTGAGCATTTCCGGCGTCATCACCACCCGACCCTCGGCCCGGTCCTGCGGCGACAGATACTGGAACGCCACCTCGATGCTACTGACGCCTTGCGGCACCTCGACGTGAAACGCATACACATTCAGCGTGTCGCGCTTCCAGGTCAACGTCTTGCCACCGGCAGTGACCACCAGACCGGCCAGCTTGTCGATTGGGCCCGATGGCGAATGGCTTCCCGGAATCCACTGCGGATACAGCAAGGTCAACGACCCGGGCTGTACCGGGATCACTTCGTGCACGCGGAAGATCCGATGCGTGACATCGGTGGCATCGACGTTGATCTTCAAGGTGCCGTGGTAGGGCACATCCTGCGGCTCCGGGACATCGGCAAATGCGCTCAGGCTGCTCAATATGCAGGCAACAGCGATAACGGCGGTAGCGAAACGGCTGGCTTTCAATAGGGTCTCCGATGATCGGGGTGCTACCCGGGATAACTGGTCGACGATACCGGCCGATAGCCTACCCAGGACAAGCCAGCCCGGTCTTTCACGGCATCAACGCGCCTGCTTACGCAGGCTCCAGGGAACAATCCTAGACGCGAACTTCCCCGCTTAGCTCATGCCGAAGGTCATGGGATCGCCACGTAGCAATGCTTGATCGAATGAGTATGGCATTGATCTTGCAAATCCTGGGAATACATACCGCGAAGGGAAACCGTATTCCGATCTCACGGATCGACTATCGAGACAAAGCATGTACGCCCTGTTTGCAATTCCTCCCCGGAACGACGATCCGATTCAAAAGCGGGAGTATGCGCGTTATCTGATGCACCAGATGGCCCCGATCATTCATGCGCTGATGGTGATGGGCATGCTCGGGCATATCGCCGTGACCATCACCAGCACCTGGTCCACGCCGTCGTCGCTCCCACTCACCTTGCGCCTGGCACCTGTGCTGCCGATGCTCGGCATGGCCCTCCTGGCAAGACGCACCCAAAACCCCCTGTGGGTTAGCGTTCTGATGCTGGCTTACCTGCTGTTTCTGGAAACCGGCATGAATCTCAACGGTATCGGCAGGGAACAGGGGCTGCTATGGGTCATGCCGGGCAGCCTGATGATACCTGTCGCGGTAGCGACTATCTGGCCCTCCCGCTGGGCCTTCAATACAGCGATGATATTATCCATCCTGGGCCGAATGGCACTTACTTAAGCGGCACATCGCCGCGCAACTAGCGCCAAGTGGTTGATTTGAAAGAGCGGCTGGCGGCCGGGCAAACTGTAGGTCCGACCCAAACAGATAGCCCACGAGGC
>SCSE01000085.1 GCA_004298015.1 Rhodanobacter sp. | reverse complement strand
AAAAATCCAGTGGTTACCGCGAACTGGATCGGGCGGCCTTGGAAGCGGCACGAAGGTGGCGTTTCAATCCGGAGGTCAGAAACGGCCGGAAAGTTGAAGGGTACGCACGCGTTCCGGTCAACTTCAATCTCAACCAGCTGTAATCACACTTTCGTCGATTACGGTTTATAGTTCACGCTTGACTTTCCTAGGGTAGCGTTATGTTCCTACAGACTCCTGCAATCGCCGACGCCGCTCAGGCCGTCGGAGGCAATACCAACGCCGAAGCCATGAAGCAGATGGGCTTCGCCAACCTGGCGCAGAACTTCGATGCGCTTGGCTGGATCGTGTTCGTCACCTTGGTGGTGATGTCGTTTGCGTCCTGGTACTTCATCATCGCCAACGCCATTCGCAACGCGATGGTGCGTTCGCGCGCCGACGGCGTGATCGACGGCTTCTGGGGCCAGAGCTCCACCCAGGACGCCATCCGCGAGCTGGAAGCCCAGCCCAAGGGTGAACCGTTCTCGAAGATCGCGCTCGACGCCGCCTCCGCAGTGGCCCATCACCAGCAGGCAAGCTCGGGTACCGGTGGGCGCCTGGCGGAATCACTGAGCCGCTCGGAATTCATCGACCGCGCCCTGCGTCAGGCCGTGGCGCGTGAGAGCCTGCGTCTGGAAGGTGGACTCACCTTGCTGGCAACCGTCGGTTCGTCGGCACCGTTCGTCGGCCTGCTCGGCACGGTGTGGGGTATCTACCACGCACTTATCGGTATTGCCGCGACCGGCAATGCGTCGATGAACGCGGTGGCCGGCCCGGTGGGTGAAGCCCTGATCATGACCGCCTTCGGTCTGTTCACGGCGATTCCCGCGGTGCTTGCGTACAACTTCTTCAATCGCTCGAACCGCCTGACCTACGCCCGTTTCGACGAATTCGCGCACGACCTGCACGACTTCTTCGCCACCGGTGCACGTGTCGAAGGCCAGAAGTGAGGGATTGACCCATGGCGATGACTACAGGTGGCAATTCCGGCGGACCGATGTCGGACATCAATGTCACGCCGCTGGTTGACGTGATGCTGGTGCTGCTGATCATTTTCATGATCACGGCACCCCTGATATCGCATACGGTCACGATCCAGCTGCCGATCGCGAACCCCAAGACCAAGGTCGCCGAGGTCGTGGTGCCGCCGCTGGATCTGGCCGTGAAGCAGGACGGCAGCATGTATTTCAACGATCACCTGGTCACCGAGGCGGAGTTGAAGTCACAGTTGGCGGTGAATGCGCAAAAGACGCCGCAGCCGGAGCTGCAGATCCGTGCCGACAAGGCGACCGAGTTCAAGATCGTGAAGAAGATCATCAGCGATGCCAAGGCTTCCGGCATGGTGCACGTCGCCTTCATGACCACAGATGCTCCGAAGGGGTGATGCAAGATGGCTTTTACGACCAACTCCAGCGGGCCGATGGCGGACATCAATGTGACGCCACTGGTCGACGTGATGCTGGTGCTGCTGATCATTTTCATGATCACGGCACCGGTGCTCGCCCACCGGATCAAGGTGGATTTGCCGCAGCCGAATCCGAACGTGATCAATCCACCCAATCCACTGGATCCGATTCATCTGAAGATCGACCAGAGTGGTGCGTTCTACTGGAACGGTACGCCGGTTGACGAACCCGGCTTGAAGGCCCAGCTGGCGGTGATCGCCCAGCAGACCAACCAGCCGGAGATCCAGATTGCCGCCGACGATGCGACGGCCTATCAGTACGTGGCACAGGTACTGGCCGACGCCAAGAGCTACAACCTGACCAAGATCGGCTTCACCGATCAGGGTTATTGAGCGGACGTCGATATGTCGGGGTGTGTGTCAGACACCCACTCGCAAAGCCCCTGCCGACGGCGGGGGTTTTGCGTTTCAGGGCAATCGCGGCATGACCGGACCTCGGCACACCGTGCCGTGGCTCAGCGCAAGATCTGCAGATAGCGCCGAACGCTGACATCCAGCCCCTGGTAGAGCGCTTCGCCGATAAGCGCATGTCCGATCGAAACCTCCGCCAGCCCGGGAATCGCGGCCTTGAAAGTCCCCAGATTGGCCTGGCTGAGGTCGTGGCCGGCATTGATCGCCAGCCCGGCTTTCTGAGCGCGCTGCGCCGTCGCTGTACACACCTCGAGTGCAGCGACCGGCTCGCCGGCACGAAATGCCTCGGCATACGGCCCGGTGTAGATCTCGACCCGTGCAACGCCGATTGCCCGGGCAAGTTCGAAGCCGTCACTGCCCGCGTCCACAAACAGGCTTACCCGGCAACCGAGCTCGCACAATGCCTCGACCAGGGGTTGCAGGCGCTGCGTGTCGCGCCGGAGATCAAAGCCGTGATCGGAGGTCAGTTGACCATCGCCATCGGGCACCAGGGTCACCTGGGTCGGGCGCACTTCCCGTACCAACGCGATCAACCCGGGATAGGCACCCCGGGCCGGCGCGAAGGGATTGCCCTCGATGTTGTATTCGACACGGCCGCGAAGCAAGGTGGCGAGCGTTCGTACGTCATCCGGGCGGATGTGTCGTAGATCGGGGCGCGGATGGACGGTGATGCCACCGCAGCCCGCCTCGATGCAGGTCTGCGCTGCGCGACACAGGTCCGGCTCGTCCCCGCCACGCGAATTTCGCAGCACGGCGATCTTGTTGAGATTGACGCTGAGCAAGGTCATGGCAAACGATACCGTTCACAAGGCAAGGCAGGCGCAACGCCCGGAAGGCTGGCAGCCTGTCGGACTTTTCTCGGCCGGATTCTCGCCTCGACTACCCAAGCCCGACAGGCTGTCAGCCGGCAGGCCGCAAACAATGCGCTGTCGAACCGTCACTTGCAAGTCGCCACAGCTTGACCTGGCGTGGGTCACCGCGCCAGGCCAGGGCAGCAATCAATGAGGGGGCCACGTGCAGCGGTACGAGTTGCCATTCGGCGACCTGCTCGCCGTCCAGCCATCGCAGTGCCGGCTTGCCCTGCATCAGCGCAATCTCGAGTCGGTCCAGCCCAAATGCAATGCCGCGACCGGTAGCCTTGAGAATCGCCTCTTTCGCCGTCCACAGCGCGAGAAAGGCGCTTGCGCGGGCCGCCTCAGGTAGCACCCTCAGTGCCGCGGTCTCGGCGGGCGTGAAAAACCTTTCCGCGATGTCCAGCAATCGTGGCCGGTCGCGGAGATGTTCCAGGTCGACGCCGGGGCAGACCTGACGGCCGAGGGCAATCAGGGCATCGCCGGCGCAGTGGGACCAGTTGAAGCCCAATCTCGAATCGTGGGCTTCGGCAAGCGCAGGACGCCCGTGGGGGCCCTCGACCAGCAGGACATCGGCGACATCGATGGCCAGATAGCCTGCCAGCACCTTGCGCAGTAGCTGCCGTTGTTCCGCGCGCCGATAAGGCACGTGCCACACGTGAATCTCGTCATCGTGCAGATGCTCTGCTAGGTTGTCGGAGATTTGAACGGCGGTGACGTGCATCGGTGCATGGTGCCGTTCGTCGGGCATCGGCACAAGCGCGCGGGGCACGGCAAGACCTGCTCCCGTCCACGGGGGCATCGGTCGACCTTTACGGGAGCGAGAACTTGATCAACGGCTGGTTGTTGCTGCTGGCATCGCTGCTCTACGTGGGCTTGCTGTTCGTGGTCGCCTATTCCGGAGACCGGCGACCGCTGTACCCGCGGCAACCGAAACTGCGCCCGATCATCTACAGCCTCGCGATCGCGGTGTATTGCTCTTCGTGGACCTTCTACGGTGCGGTGGGCACGGCGGCCCGGGACGGTATGGCATACCTGCCCATCTATCTGGGCCCGATCCTGTTCTTCATCTTCGGCTTCGGCATGCTGCGGCGACTGGTGCGGGTGGTGCAGCAGCGCAGCATCACTTCGATCGCCGACTTCATCGGCGCCCGTTTTGGAAAATCCCACGGACTTGCCGCGCTCGTCGCACTGATCGCGGTGATGGCCGTGGTGCCCTATATTGCGCTGCAGTTCAAGGCGGTTGCGATGTCGTTTAGCGTGCTGGACGGCGCGAGTCATATGGCACGCACCGGCGGCGGGATCGATAGCGCGCTGTGGTGTGCGATCCTGCTTGCGTTATTCGCCATCCTGTTTGGTACCCGCAGCATCGATGCCACCGAGCATCACCATGGGCTGGTAATGGCGATGGCCCTGGAGTCGCTGGTCAAGCTGGCCGCGTTCGTGGCGCTCGCGGTGTACGCCCTGTGGCATGGCCCGGGCCTGGCCACCACCATGCAACTGCCGGTCAAAGATCTCAACCAGGGCCTCGCCCCCGGCTTCATCGCACAGACCCTGCTGGCGTTTTGCGCGATGTTCTGCCTGCCGCGGCAGTTCCAGATCGGTGCGGTCGAATGTGAGGATGCTGGCGACCTGAGCCGCGCGCGCTGGCTGGTGCCGCTGTATCTGTTGATCATCGTGCTGGCCGTGCTCCCCATTGTGGCGGCGGGCGCGCATATGCCGCTGGTACGCGACGACAATGCCGACGTGTGGGTGCTTACCCTGCCGCTGGCCCATGGCGACCGCGGCATGGCCCTGGTGGCCTTCATTGGCGGTCTGTCAGCGGCTACCGGCATGGTGGTGGTGGCCTCGGTGGCACTCTCGACGATGATCAGCAACGACCTGGTGATGCCGGCGTTGCTGCGTATTCGCTATTTGCGGCTGGAACAACGCAGTGACCTGTCGCAACTGGTATTGCGGGTGCGGCGCGTCGCCATTCTGTTGCTGGCCGCGATGGCCTATGTCTACTACCGCCTGGCTGCCGACGCGGAAAACCTCGCGGCCACCGGGTTATTGGCCTTTGCCGCGGTGGCGCAGTTCGCCCCGGCACTGATCGCGGCCTTGTACTGGCGCGGCGCCAGCCGTGTCGGTGTGGCGATCGGCTTGCTGGCCGGGTTCACGGTCTGGGGCTACACCATGCTGGTGCCGGCGATGATTCCGACCGCCACGTGGCTGCAAACCGGCCCGTTCGGCTGGGACTGGCTGCGACCGCAAGCGCTGTTTCACCTCAGCGGCTGGCATCCGGTGATGCACACCACATTCTGGTCGCTGCTCGTGAATATCGGCTGCCTGGTGTTCTTTTCCCTGCGCTTTCGTCCGAGCCTGGAAGATCGCCTGCATGCGGCCCTGTTCGTCGACGCCTATCCGGCGATACGCGAAGGTGCCGGCGACTGGCGCGGCCGCGTGCGGGTGGCCGACCTGCGCACGCTCACCGAACGGATTGTCGGTGAGCGCGGCAGCGATCGGGCCTTCGCCGAGTACGCCGAACATCGAGGGCAGGCCTTGAATCCGAGCGCGGTCGCCGACAAGGCCCTGATCCAGCAAACCGAGCGTCTGTTGGCCTCGGCGGTGGGAGCGGCCAATGCCCGCCGGATCCTGATCGGTGCCTTTTCGGGCAGCGGGTTGGATATCGCCGAGTCGATGGCGTTGATGGACGAAGCTTCGCAGGAACTCCGCTTCAACCGGGAGCTGCTCGCCACGACCCTGGAAAACGTCACCCAGGGTATCAGCGTGGTTGACGCCAGGATGTATCTGGTGGCCTGGAACCGACGTTATCTGGAACTGTTCGACTATCCCGAGGGTATGGTTTACGTTGGCGTCCCAGTCGCCGATCTGATCCGCCGGAACGCCGAGTTGGGCGAATGCGGCCCCGGCGAAGTGGACGGCCACGTCGCCAAGCGCATCGACTATATGCGTGCCGGATCATCACACCTGTTTCAACGCATCCTTCCGGACGGCACCGTGATCGAGATGCGCGGACGCGCGCTGCCCACCGGTGGCTACGTCACCACCTATACCGACGTCACGGCCTACAAGCACGCCGAGCAGGCACTGATCGAAGCCAATGAAACCCTCGAGCAACGTGTCGAGCTGCGTACCGCCGAACTCTCCGAGGCGCTGGTGGCCACCGCGCATGCCCGCCGTTCCGCCGAGGCCGCGAATGTCTCCAAGACGCGCTTTCTCGCTGCCGCAAGTCACGACTTGCTGCAGCCACTCAACGCCGCGCGGCTGTTTACCTCGGCGTTGCGCCAGCATCCGGGCCTGGACCAGGAAGCCAGTGCGCTGGCGGAGCGGATCGATGCCTCGTTCAGTGCTGCCGAGGATCTTCTGGACGCCTTGCTCGACACCTCGCGGCTGGACGCCGGCAGCTACAAGCCCGAGGTGGGTGGCATGGCGCTGGCCGAACTGTTCGATTCGCTGAAGGCCCAGTTCGCCGTCGTTGCCGAACAGCGCGGCCTGCGATTGCGGGTCGTACCGACGCGGCTGGCGGTCCGAAGTGACCCGCAGTTGCTGCGCCGGATCGTGCAGAACTTCCTGTCCAATGCATTGCGCTACACCCGGCAGGGTGGCGTCCTGCTCGGTGCCCGGCGCGCCGGTGGCGAAGTGCGCATCGAGGTCTGGGACTCCGGCCCCGGCATCGCGCCCGAGCAACGGGCGCGAATCTTCGGCGAGTTCCAGCGCCTGAATCATCCCTCGCCCTGGGGGGAAAAGGGACTGGGGCTGGGACTGTCGATCTGTGATCGTCTGGCCGGGATACTCGACCATCGCCTCGACCTGAGCTCACGGATCGACCGTGGCAGCTGCTTTTCGATTACCGTGCCGCCGCACGCGCCGGTACCGATCCGCCGCCAGCATGAGGTCAAGGGAGGCGATCCGGGTCGCCAGCTGCCGCTTACCGTGCTGTGCCTGGACAACGATGTGACGATCCTTGAGGGGATGCGCGCCTTGCTCGGCCGCTGGGGCGTGGACTGCCGCCTGGCGGTGGACATGGCGGCAGCGCGCGATGAGCTGGCGAGTCGCCGGATCGACGTGTTGCTGGTCGACTACCATCTCGCCGACGATGTCGACGGGATCGAGGTGCTGCAACGGTTGCGTGGAGAATTCCCCGCACTGCCGCCAGCCGTGATGATCACCGCCGACGGCAGCAGCGAGCTGAAACAGCGCGCGCGAGCGCTGGGTTATCCGTTGTTGCACAAGCCAGTGCGCCCGGCCGCATTGCGTTCATTGCTAACAGCGCTGTTGCGGTCATAGCGGCCCGCCGGCGACCGAGGGCTGGACCAGCGCCACCGGAGTCATCCCACATCGTCCGCCAGTGGCGTGAGCGCTTGCTGGTCCACCGCCAACTGACTGGCGGCCAGCGCAACCTGGGTACGGTTGTTGACCCCCATCTTGCGCATGATGGCGGTCATGTGGGCCTTGACCGTGGCTTCGGAAACGCCGAGTTCATAGGCAATCTGCTTGTTGAGCAGACCTTCGGCAATCATCGTCATGACCCTGAATTGTTGCGGGGTGAGCGTGGCGATGCGGGCGGCGGCGACGGCTTCATCGGTCTTCAGGATCACGTCATCGCCGGGGAGTTGATGCGGCAGCCATACGTCGCCGGCCAGTACGCTGCGAATCGCCTCCACGATCATGTCGCCAGGCGTGGACTTGGGAATATACGCCGAGGCGCCGTGTGCCATGGCGCGGCGAACCACGTGTGACTCTTCGTGACCGGAGACCACAATGGTGGGAAGCCCGGGATACTGGCCGCGGATATGTGCCAGCGCCGAGTAGCCGCGGGCACCGGGCATGTGCAGGTCCAGCAGCAACAGGTCGGCATCGGGAAACTGCTCGATCAGCACCAGCAGGCTGTGGACATCGTCAGCGGCATGTACGTTGGCATCTGGCAACGCGCTGAGCACGGCGCGCCGAAGGGCGTCGCGGAACAGCGGGTGGTCGTCGGCGATCAGGATGTCGGACATGGGGTCCATGGGTAGGGGCGCGTCCTTTGCGCGGGGGAGGCTCGGTTGCGATGGTGGCCCCGGTACCGTCGGGCACCGGGGCGCGGCGATCAACAGCCCTATTTGATCAGCCGCTCGTCGACCAGGTGCTTGACCACGCCTGGATCGGCCAGGGTGGAGATGTCGCCCAGCTGTCCGGGCTGATTCTCGCCGATCTTGCGCAGGATGCGGCGCATGATCTTGCCCGAGCGGGTTTTCGGCAGGCTGGGCGCCCATTGCAGGTAGTCGGGGGTGGCGATCGGGCCGATTTCCTTGCGTACCCAGGCGACCAGTTCCTTGCGCAGCTCATCGCTGCCGTTCTCGCCGGCGATCAGGGTGACATAAGCGTAGATGCCCTGACCCTTGATCTCGTGCGGACAACCGACCACCGCGGCCTCGGCAACTTTCGGATGGGACACCAGGGCGCTTTCCACCTCGGCCGTGCCCAGGCGATGACCGCTCACATTGATCACGTCGTCGACGCGGCCGGTGATCCAGTAATAGCCATCCTCGTCACGGCGTACGCCGTCGCCAGTGAAATAGTTGCCCGGATAGGCGCTGAAGTAGGTTTCAATGAAGCGCTGGTGATCGCCGTAGATGGTGCGCATCTGACCCGGCCAGGAATCGGTGATCAGCAAGTTGCCCTCGGCGACCCCTTCGAGTACATCGCCGTTGGCATCGACGATCGCCGGCTGGATGCCGAAGAACGGCAAGGTCGCCGACCCTGGCTTGGTGTCGATGGCGCCGGGCAGCGGAGTGATCAGGATGCCGCCGGTTTCAGTCTGCCACCAGGTGTCCACGATCGGGCAGCGCTCGTCGCCGACCACCCGGTGGTACCACTCCCAGGCTTCCGGATTGATCGGTTCGCCGACGGAGCCGAGCACCCGCAGCGATTTGCGCGAGGTCTTCCTGACTGGCGCCTCGCCTTCGCGCATCAAGGCCCGAATTGCGGTCGGCGCGGTGTAGAACAGGGTAACCTGGTGCTTGTCGACGACTTGCCAGAAGCGGCTGCAGTCCGGGTAGTTGGGTACGCCGTCGAACATCACCGTGGTGGCGCCGTTGGCGAGCGGGCCATAGACCACGTAGCTGTGCCCGGTCACCCAGCCGACATCGGCGGTGCACCAGTACACATCGTCTTCGCGCAGATCGAACACCAGCTCGTGGGTATAGCTGACATACACCAGGTAGCCGGCTGAGGTATGCAGCACACCCTTCGGCTTGCCGGTGGAGCCGGAGGTGTAAAGGATGAACAGCGGATGCTCGGCCTCCATCGGCTCGGCCGGGCAATCGTTCGACTGACCTTCCATCAGGTTGTGCCAGTAACGGTCGCGCGGCGACTGCATCGCCACGGTCGCCCCGGTACGACGTACTACCACCACCGTTTCCACGCTGTTGGTGCCCGGTCGTTCGAGGGCGGCATCGACGTTGGTCTTCAGCGGGATACGCTTGCCACCACGGGTTCCCTCGTCGGCGGTAATCACCACCTTGCACGCCGAATCGGCGATTCGCCCGGCCAGGGAATCCGGCGAGAAGCCGCCGAAGACCACCGAATGCACGGCACCTATCCGGGCACAGGCCAGCATCGCTACCGCCGCTTCGGGAATCATCGGCAGGTAGATCGCCACCCGGTCGCCCTTGGCGATGCCGAGGTGCTTGAGCGTATTGGCGAATTGGCAGACCTCGGCATGCAGCTCGCGATAGCTGATGCGGCGCGATTCGTTCGGGTCGTCGCCTTCGAAGATGATCGCGGTCTTGTCGCCACGCTCGGCCAAGTGGCGATCGAGGCAGTTTGCCGCGACATTGAGCCGGCCGTCCTCATACCAGCGAATGTGCAGATCCGCCGGGTTGTAGGAGACATTCTTGATCACGCTCGGCGCCGTGCCCCAGTCCAGCCGCTTTCCGACCTGGGCCCAGAAAGCGGACGGATCGCGGACCGATTCGGCGTACAAACGCTGGTAGTCGGCCTTGTTGATGCGGGCCGAGGCGGCGAATTCGGGATTGACGGGATGAAGCTTGGACACGGCTGACCTCCTGGTTTTGCGTGGCGTCGCTGCGCGGTGGGCCGACACAGACGCTACCGAGTGTAGCCCCGCGCCTGCATCATCGTCGCGTCCGCCGTCTCGACTTTGGTCTAGATTCGACCAATGGCGAATAGTCGCGCGTGATCGCGCGCAACCATGCTCCCTTGTCACCGGGCAGCGCATGCTCACGTCGTGACCCTGCGGCAGGCACCATTCGCCGCAGCAGGTCGGGTTCACTCACGGGGAGATTCCAGCAATGAGCAATGAACAGGTACAGACGAAGTTTTCCAATCCGGCCCCGCTGGGACTGGCCGGGTTCGCCCTGACCACCTGGCTGCTGAGCATGATCAATGCCGGCTGGTTCAGTGGCGATGCGATGAACATGGTGTTGGCCGTTGCGCTGGCCTACGGCGGTACCGCGCAGATGATTGCCGGCGTGATGGAGTTGCCGCGTGGCAACACGTTCGGATCGACCGCCTTTATCAGTTACGGCGCGTTCTGGTGGTCGTTTGCGCTGTTTGTGCTGTTTCTGCACGACAAGGTGCCGGCGGCCTTCGTCGGCTGGTACCTGTTCATGTGGGGGGTCTTCACGTTCTACATGTGGATCGCCACCTGGCGTGCGGCGCGTGCCTTGCAGCTGGTCTTTCTGGCGCTGTGGATCACCTTCGTCCTGCTGGCGGCCGGTGAGTGGAGCGGCTACGCCGCGCTGCACGTGGCTGGCGGCTATGGTGGGCTGATTACCGCCTTGCTGGCGTTCTACCTGTCCGCGGCCGAAGTGATCAATGAAACCCACCAGCGCACGGTGCTTCCGGTCGGCGCACCGCCAGCGGGCTGAACCGTCGTATCCGGGCATCACCAGCGGCGCGCCATGATGATCATGGCGCGCCGCGTTCTTTTCGCGGTTTTCAGACGCGCCGGATCAGACCGATGATCAACAGCAGGATCACCGCACCAAGCATGGCATAGACGATACTGGTGACCAGGGGATTGATCAGCACGAAGCTGACACCGAGCCGGGGGAACAGCCAGCCGGCGAAGAACGCGCCGAGGATGCCGATCACGATGTTGCCGAGCAACCCGAAGCCGAATCCGCGAACGAGCAGGCCGGCCAGCCAGCCCGCGATGGCGCCCGCCAGCAAGATGATGATCAGTGCCGTCGCCGTCATGTGGTCTCCTCACTCACGTCGTGTCCGGGGTCGGGATGACACCGTTGACCGACGGCGCTGAGCGTCGCGCCCGCGCCGTGCAGCATCCGTGACGAAGCCGCGTCCCCGTCGCCAAGGCGATCGGCGACGCGGTGCGCGATCAGCCTCGCGTAGCGGGCAGGTATTTCTCGAACCAGAGCAAGGCGCGCTGCAGTACATCGCGACGGTCAGCGGGCTTGTGAAAGCCATGGCCCTCACCGGGATAGACCACCAGTTCAGTCGGCACGCCCATGGCCCGCAGCGCATGCCACCATTCGAACGATTGTGGCGCCGGGGTCTCGGCGTCGTTCTCGCCCACCACCATCAAGGTCGGTGTCTTGACGTTCTTGACGAAGTTGATCGGCGAGCTTTTGGCGTAGACGGCCGGATCCTCGTAGACCGACGCACCGAAGAACGGGATCATCCACTGGTCGATCAGGTTCTCACCGTAGTAGCTGCGCCAGTCACTGAGGCCGGCACCGGCGACCACCGCGCGAAAGCGCCGGGTCTGGGTCGGTGCGAACATGCTCATGTAGCCGCCATAGCTCCAGCCGGTGAGGCCAAGTCGCTTGTCATCCACCGGCAACTTCTTCTCCACGTGGTCGACGCCGGCCAGTATGTCGCGCAGGTCGCCGTGGCCAAAATCCTTGCGATTGGACTGCGTGTACGCCTCGCCCTGGCCGAAGCTGCCGCGCGGGTTCGGCATCAGCACGAAGTAGCCCAGAGCCGAGAACGGCGCGGGACCATAACCCGCGCTGGGCCAGCGCTGCATGGTTACCCAGGAGGGGCCGCCATGGACGTAGACAATCAGCGGATAGTGCCTGGCCGGATCGTAATTCGCCGGGTACAGCAACCAGCCCTGCACGTGCTTGCCCTCGTGGTCCCACTGCTCGGATACCGCCTTGCCCCAGGTCGGCTTGAGCCCGGCGTTGATGTGGGTGACCGCTGGCGGCGGCGTCGGTCCGAGCACGCCGGCATGGACTTCCGGTGCGTGGGCGAAAGAGCTTTGCGCGTAGGCCACTTGCTGATGGTTCGCCGACAGCGACAGCGCCAGTGCGGCGTTGCCGTCGCCGATACTGGCCGCGAGGGTGAACAGCACCCGGGACTGACGTGCCTTGTCGCCCTCGATCCGATATTCGGCCAGCTGCACTTCACCATTGCTGATCTGACTGACCAGCAACTGCCGGGCGCCGGTCCAGGTCAGCCATGACGGGGTTACGTGGATGCCGGGGGTGAGATCGGTGAGCGTGCCGCCGCTGGCCGGCACCGTGTAGATGTCGCCGCCGGTGGCGCCCTGGTCGCTCATCAAGCCGCCGATGAAGGCCAGCCGGGAGCCGTCCGGGGACCAGCGCGGCAAGGCCAGCTGCAGGCCGTGCAGCGGACCCTTCACGGTGTTGGGATCGACCACCGATCTCGACCTCGCGCCCGGCTCTGCCTGCTGCACGTAGAGCTGGGCGATCCACCAATTGTTGTCGCCCGGCGCCGGTGCACCGACATAGGCGATGCGCCGGGCATCCGGCGACCAGCTGAATTCGTAGACATAGCGATCGGCCGGGGTCAGTTCCTGCGGTGTGGCACCGCCGACCGCCACGCTGGCCACGCGCTGCACCGCCATGTCGCCGCCGCTGATCACGCCAGTCTGGGTCTTGGCGGCGGCGGTGGCCCCGGTGCGGCGGTTGGAGCCGGCCACGTACAGGAAGCCGATCCTGCGGCCATCGGGGGCGAAGCGTAGCGCGTGGGCATAGCCGTCCAGCGCGGTCAGCGAGACGGGGGCGCCGTGGCTGCCGAGGTTGGCCAGCATCACATGTCGGGTCTTGTGCTTCGGATCGGCGCAGTTCGACAGATAGGCCAGCCGGGTGGAGTCCGGTGACCAGGTGATGTCCTGCTGGCTGCAGCTGCCCGGCTTGATCGATGCCACCAGTGGGTGGGCGCCGCCGCCATCGGCAGCGGCGATCTCGATCATCGGCTTGCCCTTGCGTTCCACCACCCAGGCCAGCCGCTTGCCATCGGGCGAGAGTGCCACGCCGCTGATGTCGTTCACCTTGCCGAGTTCGGCAAGCAGCGAGGTGATGCGTGGATCGACCGCCGGCCGGTTGCCGGAGGGCATGTGGTTGTCGGCAAACGCGGAGGGCGCGACGAAGGCGGCGCCGAACAGGCCGCAAGCGAGGAGGGTTCGATAGTTCATGGTCGGTTTTCCTGGCGGGATGGCACGCAGGCTGAGGTGCGCGCCGGCAGCTTGGGTTGGGGGCCGTCTCAGCCGTGCTGGCTGGCATCGTCCTGGTGGTATTGCACAGCCACTTCCACTTCGTTCTTCGAACCGAGAAACACCGGCACGCGCTGGTGCAAGCCGGTCGGTTGCAGGGCCATGAGGCGCTGCTGCCCGGTGCTGGCGGCGCCGCCGGCCTGCTCGATGATAAAGGCCATCGGGTTGGCTTCGTACATCAGCCGCAGCTTGCCACCCTGCTGGGCGATCTTTGCGTCCAGCGGGTAGAAGAACACCCCGCCGCGGGTAACGATCCGGTGCACGTCAGCCACCATCGAGGCGACCCAGCGCATGTTGAAATCCTTGCCGCGCGGACCTTCGCTGCCGGCCAGCAGTTCGCCGATGTAGCGCTGCATCGCAGGCTGCCAGTGGCGCTGGTTGGACATGTTGATGGCGAACTCGGTGGCGTCCTGCGGAATGCGGATATCGCGCCTGCTCAGCACGAAGCTGCCGACCTCGCGGTCCAGGGTGAACTCGTGGGTGCCGTGACCGCTGGTCAGCACCAGCACGGTGGCCGGGCCGTAGACCACATAGCCGGCGGCCAGCTGCGCGGTACCGGGTTGCAGGAAATCGGCCGCCTTCGGATTGACCACGCCCTCAGGGCAACGCAAGACCGAAAAAATCGTGCCGACCGAGACATTCACGTCGATATTCGATGAGCCGTCCAGCGGATCGAACAGCAACAGGTGATTGCCCTTCGGGTACATGTCGGGAATCGGCTGCGGGTCTTCCATTTCCTCCGAGGCACACGCTGCCAGGTGACCACCCCAGGCATTGGCCTCCAGCAGGATCTCGTTGGAGATCACGTCGAGCTTCTTCTGCGCCTCGCCCTGGATGTTGACGCTGGCCGCGTCACCGGCGCCGGTGGCCATGCCCAGCACATCGCCCAGCGCACCCTTGTTGGTGGCCACCGCAATGCGCTTGCAGGCGCGGGCCACCACTTCGATCAGCAGCGACAGCTCGGCGTTGATATAGCCGGCGCGACGCTCCTCGATCAGAAACTGGATCAGCGAAACAGGTTTCATGGCGGGTCCGTGGCATGAGTGAAGACACATTGTCCCGGGTCTGGTCGAGCGATGCCAGCGGGGCCTTCGCTCAGCGGGCTTCACAGGTATTCTGGACGCTTGCAGCCCATCGTACCGAATGATCTGCGCGCCATTTTCTCCGGAGCGGGAGTAGGCTGTCTCGCGCTGTGGTGTCAGCTGTTCTGCCGGCGGCCACCGGCCATGCTGAGGTTGGAATCGCCACATCATCTTCGTCGTGTTGCGGGGGACGTTCGCAATAGCTTGCCGGCAGGACGTAACCTTCGACTTGCGGAACCGTCATCGTGATACGACAACCCAAGGAGATTCAGTGAACAAGACCGCCGTGCTCGTCCGGTTTGCCGCCATCGCCCTGGTGGCGCTCTCGGCCTCGTCGCACGCCGCCCAGGCCAGGGAGACGGCGCCCGATGAAGTCACCGGCACGCTCAAGGCCGATGCCAACGCCCGCTTCAAGGACATCTATAGCACCGAATGGGCCTGGCGCACCGGGCAGGCCGGGGTCGGTGCGTCGGGCGAAGCGCAACCGGACAACGGCCGACTCGATGACGTCGACGCGGCCAGCCAGCAAGAGCGCCTGGTGTACTGGCAAAACGTGATGAAGCAGCTCGATGGTATCGACGTGGCAGCGCTGTCGGCGACCAACCGGGTCAATTACGAGGTCTATTACACGCAGATCCGCAACTTCATCGCCGATCAGCAATTCAAGACCTGGCAGATGCCGTTCAACAGCGACTCGGCGTTCTGGTCGGATGTCGGCTACCAACTGCACCGTCGCCCGCTGCGCACCGCCGCTGACTACGCTCGCTATCTCGATCGGCTGCAGCAGATCCCTGCCTACTTCGATCAGCAGATCGCCAATATGCGGCTGGGTCTTGCGCGCGGCTTCAGTGTGCCGCGCGCGGTGCTGAAGGGACGCGACAAGTCGATCGCCGCTGTTGCAGAGCTGAAGGACCCCACCCAAAGCAGCTTCTACAAGCCGTTCGCGCAGCTGCCGGCCTCGATCCCGGCCGACCAGGCGCAGGCACTGCAAGGGCGTGCGTTGCAGGAAATCCGCGACGAGGTGATTCCAGCCTACGCCAGGCTGCTGACCTTCTTTCGTACTGACTACCTGCCGCAGGCACGCACCACGCTGGCAGCCGAGGCACTGCCCGACGGCAAGGCCTACTACCGCCAACAGATTCGCGAGTACACCACGCTGGATCTGACGCCCGACCAGATCCATCAGATCGGGCTGGACCAGGTGGCGAAAATCCACGCAAAGATGCTGGCCACCATGAAGCAGACCGGCTTCAAGGGCAGCTTTGCGCAATTCCTGGCATTCCTGCGCAGCGATCCGCGGTTCTACGCGAAGACGCCGCAGGAACTGCTGGACAAGACCGCATGGGTGGCCAAGGAGGTGGATGGCCAGTTGTCGAAATTCTTCGACCATTTGCCGCGCGAGCGCTTCACCATCAAGCCGGTGCCGGCCGACATCGCGCCGTACTACACCTCCGGCCGTGGCGGTCCTGACGTCTATCTGGTCAACACCTACGACCTCAAGGCGCGTCCGCTCTACAACATGCCGGCGCTGACCCTGCACGAGTCCTATCCCGGTCATGCGTTGCAGCTGGAGCTGGCCGGTGAGCAGACCAACCAGCCGGCGTTTCGCCGCGATGGCTACATCTCCGCCTATGGCGAGGGCTGGGCGTTGTATTCGGAATATCTCGGCAATGCCATGGGCATCTACAAGACGCCGTACCAGAAATTCGGCTTTCTCAGCTACCAGATGTGGCGGGCGTGCCGGCTGGTGGTCGACACCGGCATCCACCACCTGGGATGGACGCGGCAACGGGCGGTCGACTACATGCTGGCGAATACCGCGCTGTCCGGGCACGAGATCGACAACGAGGTCGATCGCTACATCAGCTGGCCGGGCCAGGCACTGTCCTACGAACTCGGCTACCTGAAGATCCGCGCCTTGCGCACCAAGGCGCAAGCGGCGCTGGGCGCGAAATTCGACCTGCGCCACTTCAACGATACCGTGCTGCAGATCGGCTCGGTGCCATTGCCGGTGCTGGCCAAACGCATCGATCGTTTCATCGCCGATGGCGGGCCGGAGCCGACCTGGGGTAATGGGTGCCGGGTGGCGCAGGGCGAGTGTCACCCGCAGTGACCCGGGACCGGTGATGCCTTGGCGGGAAATTCCCGCCGCCGTCGCCGCCGTCATGGTGCAGCGACAGGTGGCAATATCGCGCGGCGACGTTGCGTGGTTTGCCGTGCAGCGACGCGGGCGGCTGTCGGGTGCCGCACTGGCGAAGGTGGGTCCGGGCTATGGAAACAACTTCATGGGTATAGTAAAGTTCAATCGAACTTTACAAGGAGATGACCCGCATGCTTGCCAACGCGCGTCCCGAAAAGTCGCCTTCAGAGGATCTCGGTGGTCCCGCGCTACGCAGCTTTTTCCGCCTGGCCGAGCACTGGAAGCTGTGCATCGCCGACCAACGCAAGCTGCTCGGTGACCCGCCGGAATCGACCTTCTACAAGTGGAAACGCCAGCAAGCAGGTTCCCCCGGCCGCGATACCATCGAGCGGATCAGCTATCTGCTCGGTATCTGGCAGGCGCTGCAGATCCTGTTTCCCGACCCGGCTCAGGCCGATGCGTGGTTGCACAAGCCAAATCGGGCGTCGTTGTTTGGCGGGCATTCGGCGTTGCAACGGATGCTCTCCGGCAACGTCGCCGACCTTTACGTGGTGCGGCAGTATCTGGATGCGCAACGTGGTTGAGCGTGCCGGGGTCGCGAGCTGCGATACAGCGATCGGCGAACGTTCGCCGTGAGCTCCCGGACCGGCGTGGCACCGGAACCCTGATGCAGACGGATCTTCCCCCCGTGAAGCGCATTCGCTGGAGCCACATCTGGCGCATCGTGCCGAGCCGGTTTCCGCCGGTGGGTGTGTTTGACCGCATCGCCGAACCGGCCGAGCTGGAGGCGCTGTTCGCGATCGAGGCGATGACCAATCCACGCCTGCGCGAAGCGCTCGGTGCGCTGCGCCTGGTGCCGACGCAGCGGCGTCTCGGTGGCCCTGGTGCCACTCCGGTAATGGCCGCCTTCACCCACCTCAATCCCGAGGGTAGCCGCTTCTCCGATGGCAGCTGGGGCGTGTTCTATGCAGCGCGCGAGGTCACCACGGCGATCGAGGAAACCGTGTTTCATCGGCAGCGCTTTCTCGCCGCCACCGCCGAGCCGGCCTGCGACATCGAGATGCGCTGCTACCGCAGCAGCCTCGACAGCCGTTTGCACGACCTGCGCAACGGCTGGCCGGAGGCGCACGATCCGCACAGCTATGTGGCCAGCGTGGCACTGGCTCGCAGCCTGCGCGAAGCCGGTTCAAACGGATTGGTCTATGACAGTGTTCGCGAGGCTGGTGGCGCCTGCCTCGCGGCGTTCTATCCGGACGTGGTGACGCCGTGCGCGCAGGCGCAGCACTACATCTACCGCTGGGATGGCGTGCGCATCGCCGCGGTACTGGAGGTTTCGGCAGTGGCACGCGGGCAGTCGCGATAGACAGAGGCCGCTCCCGATACCCACCTCGCGCCATTGCAATGGCCCGCGACAGGGTCGAGGATAAATGGGGCCATCGAGGTTCTGCACCGATGGCTCGTCATCTCAAGGAGCTGTGAGTGCGCATCGGTATCATCACGGACCCCCGCCAGTTGTTGCGCAACGCCCGTGCCGAAATCGGCACCGCGGCCATGGCGGTGGCGGTAGGTCTGGTGGCGGGTTTTGGTGCGGTGGCCTTTCGCAAGCTGATCGCGTTGTTTCACAACCTGTTCTTCTTCGGCCAGTTGAGTCTGGAGTACGACACTCTGGTGCATACCGCCGCCAGTCCGTGGGGCGCCGCGATCATCGCGGTACCCGTGGCCGGCGCGTTGCTGGTGGTTTTTCTGGTGAACACGTTCGCGCCGGAAGCCAAGGGGCATGGCGTGCCTGAGGTTATCGATGCGGTGAACTTCAAGCGCGGCCTGATTCGTGCGCCGGTGGCGCTGATCAAGGCATTGGCCTCTTCCATTTCCATCGGTTCCGGCGGTGCGGTCGGGCGTGAGGGACCGATTATCCAGATCGGTGCGACTTTCGGTTCGATCCTCGCGCAGTGGATGAAGATCCCTGAATGGCAGCGGCTGACCCTGATCGCCTGTGGCGGTGGTGCCGGGATTGCCGCGACCTTCAACACACCGTTGGGCGGGGTCCTGTTCGCCGCCGAAATCCTGCTGGTGGAAATCAGCGCCCGCACCCTGATTCCGGTGATGATCGCCACCGGCACCGCCAGTCTGGTTGGACGCATGTTCTTCGGCGACCATCCGTCTTTCGTGGTGCCGAAGCTTACCCTTGATCATCATGCGCTGGGTCCGGGACTGGCACTGGTCGCCTATGTCGTGCTGGGCTTGCTGACCGGTTTGGCAGCGATGCTGTACACCCGTTCGATCTACTGGTTCGAGGACCTGTTCAAGAAGGTGCCGGGCAACGACTACGTGCGGCACATGATCGGCATGGCCCTGGTCGGGGTCATCATGTATGTGCTGCTGCAGCGCGAAGGTCACTACTACGTCGAAGGGGTCGGTTATGCGGCGATCCAGGATGTACTCAACGGTGGCCTGAAAGCAGGCGGTGTGCTGCTGTTGCTGGCACTGTTGAAATTGCTGGCGACCTCGCTGACCCTGGGCTCGGGTGCCTCTGGCGGTATTTTTTCGCCAGCCCTGTTCATCGGTGCCACGCTTGGCGCGGCATTCGCTGCCGGGGTGCAGGTGCTGTTTCCCGGGGTAAACATCAGCCCGGTCGATGCGGCGGTGATCGGCATGGCCTGCATGGTGGGGGCCAGTACCGGCGCAGCGGTGACCGCGGTGGTGATGACCTTCGAGATGACCCGTGACTACCACGTCATCATCCCGTTGATCATTGCCGTCTCGGTGGCCTATTCGATGCGCCGCCTGTTGCTGGCGGATACCATTTACACACTGAAGCTGAGTCGCCGCGGTCAGCACGTCCCGGTCGCGATCCAGAGCCAGTTGTATCTGGCGCGCTGCGCCATGGAATTCGTCGGTGCACCGTTCATGTGCCTGGATGCCAATGCCAACCTGGGTACGGTGCTGGCGCAGCGCCGCCGGCAGCATCGCACGCCGCGCGTGGTCTTGCTGGACCAGGACACGCTGATCGGTGTGGTGTCGGCGCGTGCGGTACGGGCGGCCCGACCCGGCATGGCAGTGGACACGCCGCTGCGCGATTTGGCCGATACCCATGTGGTCGAGGTCGAGGCCTCGATTCAGGTTTTCGACCTGATCGCATTGATGCGCAGCGAGCGCTGCCGCAACGCGGTGATGACCCGGGATGGCAAGCTGGACGGTGTCGACAGCGTGCTCGGCGTAGTCACCTGGGAGGATCTGGTGGAAAGCGCCAACCTGTCGGACTATCTCGACCGCGGTGATCCACCCCCGACCGCCTGATACCCGGAAGATGCGAAAATCCCCGGGGCCGTCGCCGCACCGCGCCGTCTGGCCAGCGCGTCGTCGCCTACCCGATCTTGCAGCCGAGTAATTCCCTCATGTCCGAAGCCGTCGTCGACACCATCGCTGCCATCGCCAGTGCACCGGGCGCTGCCGGGGTCGGCGTGGTGCGGGTGTCCGGACCGGCGGTACCGGCGATCGCACAGCGCCTGCTGGGACGGATCCCGCAGCCGCGACACGCTCATCTGGCGGCCTTCCGCGATGCCGACGGCCACTTGATCGACCGCGGCTTGCTGCTGTACTTCCCGGCACCGGCTTCATATACCGGTGAGCATGTGCTGGAGCTGCAGGGCCACGGCAGCAGCGTGCTGCTGGATGCGCTGCTGCGGCGCATCTGTCAGCTCGATGCACGACTGGCCCGAGCCGGCGAGTTCACCGAGCGTGCGTTTCTCAACGGCAAGCTCGATCTGGCGCAGGCCGAAGCCGTCGCCGACCTGATCGCGGCGCGTTCGCAAGCCGCTGCACGGGCTGCGCTGCAGTCGATGGAGGGGGTGTTTTCACGCCGGGTCGAGGCGCTGCTGCAGCGTTTGATCGCTCTGCGCGTGCATATCGAGGCGGCAATCGACTTTCCCGAAGAGGAAATCGACTTCCTTGCCGATCCGGCGATCGCGAACCAGCTTGCCGCGGTACGCGCCGAACTGGCCGAGCTGCAGCGCGAGGCCCGACGCGGGTTGCGCCTCAACGATGGCCTGCGCGTGGCGATCATCGGTCGGCCTAATGCGGGCAAGTCCAGCTTGCTCAATGCGCTGGCCGGCAGCGACCGCGCCATCGTCAACGCGGCGGCGGGGACCACCCGCGACGTGTTGCGTGAGTCGCTCAGTCTCGATGGTATTGCACTGGAGCTGGCCGACACCGCCGGCCTGCGCGAAACCGACGACGAAGTCGAGCGCGAGGGCGTACGTCGTGCCCACGGCGAACTGCAACGCGCCGATGTCGCCTTGCTGGTGACCGACGCCACGCACGCTGGCGCCGACCTGGCCTGGTTCGCCACGCTGCCGGCCGGTGTCGAACGCCTGGTGCTGATCAACAAGATCGATCTCGGCGGCACCGCGGCGCACAGCGAACAGCGTGAGGGTTGCCGCTGGCTCTGGGCCTCGGTGAAAACCGGTGCCGGCCTCGATCAGCTGCGCCACCAGCTCAAGCAGCTGGCCGGTGCCGGCAGCGGCGAGGGTGCCTTCAGCGCCCGCCGCCGCCATCTGCTGGCGCTGGAGCAGGTCGCCGCACAACTCGACGCGGCTGCCTGCGCCCTGCACGCCCGCCACGCCGGCGAGCTGGCCGCCGAAGAGCTGCGTCAGGCCCAGCACACCCTCGGTGAAATCACCGGCCAGTACAGCAGCGATGATTTGTTGGGTGCAATTTTTTCGAGCTTCTGCATCGGAAAGTAGAGTGTTGTCTACCGAGCGCGATGGGCGTCAACGGAAATTATAAAACGCCGTAGACCTGTGGGCAGACGTGGGGCCTAATTCGCTCAAGACCGCAGTGTCGGTTGCTGCGGCTGTGCGCGCAGACTCATATGATCAGCATGCCATTTCTTAAAGGAATTGGACTGGGCGTAGGTCAAAGCTGAGTCTGCTATCGGATCGCAGTAAGCAAGCTCAATCCATCGCCAGTGCCCAGAATCATCGCGGCACTTTTCCTCAAATTTCGCGACGATTTTTTTAGCGGCGGCTACCGCAGCTGCTTCGGATGCTCCCGGATCAGTATCTGTCCGATACAAAAGATATATGCCGAGAGCGTACGGCTCATCCGCTCCACTGTGAGTAACTTCCTTACCTTCGTCGACGTCGAAAAAAATGCTCACGATCTCGTTGCCAAGAGGCTTGAGGATCCTCGCAAGATCATCCCTTAGCTTCGTTTCGCTATTGAGGCGACGATCAAATTCATCAGGAAAAGCCGCGCGCCTATATCGTGCAGCCAACCAGTGCTGCAATGTATTGACCTGAGCCGCACTCAACCGAAATCGGTCTGGCTCGTGATGCGCCAATCCATCGTCGCCCTCCTTTGGAACCTTAAGCTTATTCCCAGCCAACAGCTCAAGAACAAACGGCGGAGCTTCCTGCTTCATTGGAACATGGAGAACACGTGGATTCTTCGCGTAGGAATAATTGCCGTCCCCATCAGCTATGTCTAGGCACCGAGCTAGGATGACTTCGACGAACGGCTCCTCAGCAGCGCCTTGAGCGAGGTCGCAATCGTGTGACACAACGACGGCGACCTCAAATCCGTCAGCTACTGCAGCCGGGAACAAGACACCCATGCTCTCTTTCGAGAGGAGCATACCTTGTCGCCAAGTTGTGTTACGACTCCATTCGCTCATCCGTCCGCTTCACTCAGCTGGGTTCGTCAAGGTAGGGCGATCCCGCGTCATCGTACAAGTGAGCGGCGCGACTTTGTCTTTGCGCTAAGCGATCTTTCACCAAAGCACGTTGAGCCGCTTCTTTGGCCCGCAGCGCTGAAAATATCTGGATAGCAACCTCGGGTGCGGCGCCATCACGCACTAGCTCAAGAATTGTCAAGCCACCCGGAAGCTTTCGGCTGAAATTCTGTTGAGACAGAGTCAGCCCTGCCGCATCCATATGATCGACGAGCTCGCTCAGACGCTCCAACTTCGACAGGTTCAGTGCGGTCGGCTGTGATCCCTTTTGCCAGTCGTAGAGGATCTGGCGCGATACGCCTAGCAAAGAGGCGAGATGTGTTACCGAAATCTTCGCATGGTCACGAAGATGCAAAAGATAGTCAGCAGCCGTGGGAGGAGGAAGCAAGAGAGCTCCCCCGATATCCTCAAAGGCCTGATAGGAAGCATAGGTGTAGCCCTTCGATCCGCGGTTTTTATAATAATTTTCCGTGAGCTGACCCCCAGTACCAACTTGAAAGGCCATAGCGAGACTCGGAACTACAACCGTCGTCAAGGCTGCGCGCTTCCATGCTGTCATTTGACAAGCTGACGAGTTCATCATGATCACCCCCAAGTCTTTCTAGCAAAGTCTGTGACAGATGCCTTGAATGAGTTGCTTGCCTCTGTATGGATCGCATCTAGGGTCTTAGACACTACTGCCAGATCAAATGATTGTCGCCGTTCAACCGAAGCATCCGTGTCGATGGTTGCATGCTTAGCAGCAGGCAACTGGCTGAAACGATCCTGCAAAGTGAGGAACATGGGTTGCAAATCTGGCGGAAGACCCACGGGACCGTGTTCCACTATAGATCGGGAGAGCAGGTTTGCAGTCTCCGTCTTGGTGTACGTCTCAGAGAACGAATACTGAGTCACCCCTTCCAGGCGATCGCTCAATCCAAGCAGCGAGGCCTCTAGGTAGTCGATAAGCGACTCACCTTCCTTTGGAAAGATGGCATCAAGGTACCGCATACCTATTCTCTCAATGTAACTAAGGCCTCCCACGGCCTCGCTAACTATCTGAAGCCCCTTCAAAAAAGTCTTAGAAAACTTCTCGAAGTCCTCATAGTAAGTTGTCTGGAAGGACATCGAGCTCTGGTCTAGGTAGAAGCCTTCAGACTTCTCCATGTTGGCAAACCGATGCTGCGTTGCTTGCACCACGGGAATTTGCTGAGGTACCAACTCTCCACCAGCTGAAGGCATGTTTGCCGGACTTAAATTGAAGGTCGAAACCACTCCTTTCTGAGCATCGGGGAATCCGACCTTTCGAAAACTCTCTTGGATTCCAGGAGCATAGGTATCCAACGCCCACAGGTTATTGAACCTCACCTGTGCCAGCGCGAAGTAAACGGGCGCATTCTTCATCCGTCCCAAGACACTCTCCCAGGTTGACATACAGGTTGACACTTTACACATGGGTTGACAGTGCCGCAATCGCTAAGTTCGCACTTTCAAAACGTATACCTCCCGGAATCTCCGGAGAGGCCTTGCAAAAGGCCTATCAACAGGCCACTCGACGTTCTTACCGACCACCGGCTTCGCTATCGTGTGATGCCAGCCACGCCTCAAGTTCGGCGCGCTGCGGCATGCCGCCTTGGGCACCCAGCTTGCCGACGGACAGGGCGGCGGCGGCACAGGCCTTGCGTACGGCCTGGGGCAGGCCTTCGGCGAGAAACACCGCCAGGGCGGCATTGAAGGTGTCGCCGGCGCCGGTGCTGTCGACCACGTCGACGGCGTAGCCCGGTTGGTGGACCGGCTCGCCGTGTCGGCGATACCAGGCGCCTTCGCGGCCGCGGGTCAGCACGACCGGGCACGGCACGCGTTGCATCAGGGCACGAAAGTCTTCCTGCGGGTCGGCATCGAGCAGGATCGCCAGCTCGTGCTGGTTGGGCGTGACGTAGCTTGCCAGTTGCAACCATGCGGGCGGCAGCCGCTGCGCTGGCGCGGGATTGAGGATCACCGGCACACCCAGCCGGTGGCCCAGGCGTACCGTGGCCTCCACGGTGTCGAGCGGGATTTCCATCTGCACCAGCACGACATCGGCACGCTCGATCAGTGAACGTGCCCTGGCGACCTGGGCCGGTGTCACCTGCGCGTTGGCGCCCGGCACCACGAGGATCTGGTTTTCGCCACCGGCGACGGTGATCGAGGCGCTGCCGGTGTGACCTTTGGCGAGCTGCCTGGTGTGGCTCAGCTCGATCCCTGCCTCATGCAGGCCCTGCCGCAGTTGCCGGCCGAAGGTGTCATCGCCTACCGCGCCGACCAGCGCCACCTCGGCGCCAAGCCGCGCTGCGGCAATGGCCTGGTTGGCTCCCTTGCCGCCAGGTACGGTGAGGAAGCGTTCACCCAGCAGGGTTTCGCCTGGTGCCGGAAAGCGGGCGGCGAGGGTCACCAGGTCCATGTTGATGCTGCCCACCACGACGATGTGTGTCATCGCTTGCTCCGGTCCATCTGCCATTGACGCTTTGGCGTCGTCGACTGAGAGGCTGGGAAAAAATCGCCTGCCTCCGGCGATCGCCGCCAGACACCCGTGCGGGCGGCGCGCTGCGGGCAATTCCGGGTCATTTGGCCGACCAAACTTCCTGAAGTTTCCCACCAAGCCCGAACGGCGTTCGAGATCTTTCCGTCCCCGGAGTTTACCCGCATGCAGGTGCAGCCCGAGTCCGACCGTACCTCAGTCGACGAAATTGTTGCGCAGCAGCTTTTCCACGTCCTGGCCGTGACCGCTCAGGATGGCCTTGGCGGAATACAGCGCCGTATGCAGCACCTGGCCGGGCTCGATCTTCGGCGGCATGACCAGCTCGTAGCGGTTGACCTTGACGTCAAGCAGGGCCGGACCGGGATGCGACAGCACATCGCGCACGGCTTCTTCCAGCGTATCGGCGTGCTCGACGCGACGGCTGTAAAACCCGATCACCTCGGCCAGCTTGGCAAAATCGGGGTTTTGCAGCTCGGTGTAGGTATCGAGCAGACCCTCCACCTTCTGCTCCATCTCGACAAAGCCAAGTGAGCTGTTGTTGTAGACAATGACCTTGATCGGGATGTGTTCCTGCACCGCGGTGAGCAGGTCGCCGAGCAACATCGCCAGCCCACCGTCGCCGGACAGCGAGATCACCTGTCGCGCGGGCAGCGCCTTCTTGATCCCCAGCGCCGAGGGCATCGCATTGGCCATGGTGCCGTGGACCAGGCTGGTCAGCGTGCGGCGCCGGCCATTGCTGCGGATGTGCCGCAGAACCCAGACCATCGGACTGCCGCCATCGGCGGTGAATATGGCGTCGTCATCGGCGTGGCGATCGACCAGATGGGTGAGGTATTGCGGATGGATCAGGCCGTCGGCAGCGGGTCGCTCCTCGTCGGCGAGTTGGCTCATGGTCTGCTCGCGGTGTTTCAGGCTGTTGCGCAGGAAGGCGTGATCCTCGCGTTCGTCGAGCAGTGGCAGCAGCGCCTGCAGGGTTTCGCGTACATGGCCGACCACGCCCAGGTCCACCGGATGGCGTCGCCCCAGATGGGTGGCGTCGCTGTCAACCTGGATCAGCTTTGCCTCGTGCGGATAGAACTGACTCCAGGCGAAGTCGGCGCCCAGCAATAGCAGCGTGTCGCAGGCGTCGATCGCGCGAAAGCCCGAGGCCACGCCGATGATACCGGTCATGCCGACGTTGTAGGGGTTGTCCGGTTCGATGAAATCCTTGGCGCGCGACGTATGCGCCACGGGCGCCTTGATCTTTTTCGCCAGCGCGACGATTTCGCGCTCGGCGCCTTCGCAGCCCGAGCCGGCATACAAGGTGACTCGCTTGCCGGCATTGATCATCCGGGCCATTGTCGACAGTTCGACATCGGAGGGGCGCAGCACTGGCTGCGGCCGGTGTGCGCGGAACGGCAGGCCTTCGTCCACCTCGGCCTGGCTGATATCCCCGGGCACGATGATCACGGCCACGCCAAGCCGGTTCAACGCCGCCTGTGCGGCCAGCGCGGTGACCCGGCGTGCCTGGGCGGGCGAATGTACGTAGGCGCAGAAGTGGCTGCAGGTATCGTAGATCGCCTTCAGATCGACTTCCTGCGGGAAATCCATGCCGATCTCCGCGGTGGCGACTTGGGTCGCAATCAACACCACCGGCGCACGGTTGCGATGTGCCTCGAACAGGCCATTGACGAAATGCAGGCTGCCCGGGCCGCAGGTCCCCGCGCATGCGGTCAGTCGTCCGGTCAGCAGCGCTTCGCCTCCCGCCGCCATCGCGCCGGCTTCCTCGTGGCGCATGTGGACCCAGTCGATCTCGCTGCGGCGGATCGCATCGGTGATGTGGTTCAGGGTATCGCCGACGATGCCATAGCAGCGTTGCACGCCGGCTTCATGCAGGGTTTCGACGATGATGTCGGCGACTTTCTTCTTGCTCATGGGGACTCCGCGCAGCGAAGGATGGCGCATGGACTGGCGCGCACGAAGTTCCATTGAAGGCCTTGCCGCGAAAACACCGGGTGAATATGCCGCGGCCGCGGCGTGGACAGTGGTGCGACGAGGCACGCCAAGCCCGTCCCCATAACGTCAATGCCCGCCGGATGGCGGGCACGGTGCTGCGAGCCGGTGCCGACCGGACTCAGGCGCGGCCGATGCCCGAATCGCCTTGCTCCAGCGCCGGCGCGGCGCCGGCCACGGCGAGCAGCGATTGCGCGTAGCTGTCCTCGATACTCACGGTCGAGACCTCGTCCCAGGCAAAGAACGAGGCTTCGCGCATCCATTCCGCATCGGGACTGAGCTCCTGCATGTGGAAGCCGTCCTCTTCGGTGCTGACCAGCCGGCCGATGTAGCAGACCTCGGCTTCGTCCTCGCTGTCCACATGCACGCCGATCACCGTGGTCTGCGCTGCCGCCGCCTGGATCACTTCGCGGATGTTGTCGAGCGGAAAACCCCGCGGCGGACGCGGCAGGATGTGCTTCAGCGCCAGCGCCTTCTCGAAGAAGGCGTGATGCTTGTCCGGCGCTTCAAGTTCGGACACGTCACGATGGCGCATCACGTACATGCCGTCGTAGGTAATGCCGTCGCCGACCACCCACAGCAGGAAGAATTCGCGTCCGACGCCACCCACGTAGCCGCAGAAGCTGCCGTGCTCGAGATCTTCACGCCAGAGTCGGACCAGGGTCTGCTTTTGCTGCGCCTCGCGCAGCTGGGCACGCTGGCCGGTGGTCTTGAGTTCGATGATGTTGCTCACGGCGCGGATTCTAGCAGATCGGGTCGTGGCTACAGGATGTAGCGGCTGAGATCTTCATCCTGAACCAGGCTATTCAGGCTGTTGTCTACATGTTCGGCGTCGATCAGATACTTTTCGCCGGACTTGTCCGCCGCTTCGTAGGAGATTTTCTCCAGCAGCCGTTCCATCACCGTGTGCAGGCGCCGTGCACCGATGTTCTCGGTACGTTCGTTCACCTGGAACGCCACTTCGGCCAACCGGTCGATGCCGGAATCGGAGAACTCCAGGGTGACGCCCTCGGTACCCAGCAGGGCCACGTATTGCTTGGTCAGTGCATTGTTCGGTTCACGCAGGATGCGCTTGAAATCGCCGACCGACAGCGCCGACAGCTCGACCCGGATCGGCAGGCGGCCCTGCAATTCGGGGATCAGGTCGGACGGTTTGGCCAGCGAAAACGCGCCGGAGGCGATGAACAACATGTGGTCGGTCTTGATCGGGCCGTACTTGGTGGACACCGTCGAACCCTCGACCAGCGGCAACAGGTCGCGCTGCACGCCTTCGCGGCTGACCCCGGCCTGACCCTGGTCGCCACGTTGCACCACCTTGTCGATCTCGTCGATGAACACGATGCCGTTCTGCTCGGCCGCTTCCATCGCCTGTGCGCGCAGCTCCTCGTCATTGAGCAGCTTGCCGGCCTCCTCGTCGATCAGCAGCGGCCGCGCCAGCTTGATCGCCAGCTTGCGGTTCTGGGTCTTGGCGCCGCCGATGTTCTGGAACATCTGCCGCAGTTGCTGCCCCATCTCCTCCATGCCCGGCGGCGACATGATTTCCACGCCGACGTTCATGGCAAAGTCCATCTCGATCTCGCGGTCATCGAGGGTGCCCTCGCGCAGTTGCTTGCGCAGCTTCTGGCGGGTATCGCTGTCGATCGCCGGCGTCGTGGCGGGGGCATCCTGGCTCCAGTCGGCCGGTTGCGGCTGACGGCGCGGCAACAACGCATCGAGGATGCGATCTTCGGCGCGGTCCTCGGCCTGCGTGCGCACGCGCTTGACCGCCTGCTCGCGGGTCAGCTTGTAGGCCACGTCGGCAAGATCGCGAATGATCGAATCGACCTCTTTGCCGACATAGCCGACTTCGGTGAACTTGGTCGCCTCGACCTTGACGAATGGCGCGTTGGCCAGCGTCGCCAGGCGACGGGCGATCTCGGTCTTGCCCACGCCGGTGGGGCCGATCATCAGGATGTTTTTCGGCGTTACCTCGTCGCGCATCGACGGCTCCAGCTGCATGCGCCGCCAGCGGTTGCGCAGCGCAATCGCCACGGCGCGCTTGGCGTCGTGCTGGCCGATGATGTAACGGTCGAGTTCGTTGACGATTTCGCGCGGGGTGAGTTCGGACATGGGCTTCGCCGGAAAAGGGAGTCGGGAATCGGAGATCGGGAAAGCGCGGGGGCTATGGGGCTATGGGGCAGGGCTTCGGGTGCGTTGACCGTGCCGATGTGCCGACGCCCGGTTCACAGCTCTTCGATCGATACGTTGTGGTTGGTGTAGATGCAGATATCGCCGGCGATCTTCAGGGCCTTTTCGACAACCGTGCGCGCATCCAGTTCGGTGTTTTCCAGCAACGCCAGTGCGGCGGACTGCGCAAACGGGCCACCCGAGCCGATCGCGATCAGGCTGTGCTCCGGTTCGAGCACGTCGCCGTTGCCGGAAATCAGCAGTGAGGCCTCCTTGTCGGCGACCGCCAGCATCGCCTCGAGCTTGCCCAGGCGCCGGTCGGTACGCCACTCCTTGGCCATCTCCACCGCGGCCCGGGTCAGGTTGCCACCGTGCTTGGTGAGCTTTTCCTCGAATAGCTCGAACAGCGTGAACGCGTCGGCGGTGGCCCCGGCAAAGCCGGCAATCACGTCGCCTTTGCCGAGCCGGCGCACCTTGCGCGCATTGGCTTTCATCACCGTATTGCCGAGCGTGACCTGACCGTCGCTGCCGATGACCACACGCCCCTCGCGGCGGACACACACGATGGTCGTGGCGTGAAACGATTCCATGGAAGCTCCGAAGATATGTACCTGAACGCACCAAATGGGGCCGATCCACGCAGGCTTCAATGTTGTCGGGGCGCGGCCGCAACAGGGTGGTCGCCGCGGGGCGTCCGTTCATCTCCCCGGTGAGGGGAAAACAGCGCTGAAGTGCGGTGTTTCCCGGTGTCGAGGCGACGCGTTCACGGCTTGTGTTTGGCGCGCGGATGCGCCGCGTCGTACACCTTGGCCAGATGCTGGAAATCTAGGTGGGTGTATATCTGCGTGGTGGCAATGTCGGCATGGCCGAGCAGTTCCTGCACCGCGCGCAGGTCGCCGGACGACTCCAGCATGTGGCTGGCGAACGTGTGCCGCAGCAGATGCGGATGGATGTGCTTCGGGATACCTTGTTGCAGGGCCAGCGTTTTCATCCGCAATTGCACCGTGCGCGGATTGATCGATGCGCCGCCGCGCCCGCGGAACACCGGGCTTTCGACGTGGATGCCGCCTTGTTCCGCGGCCAGCGCGCGCAGGGCAGCAACCGCATGCCGGCCCACCGGCACGATGCGGGTCTTGCGGCCCTTGCCGAGTACGCGCACTTCGCCGCCATCCAGATCCAGGTCGATCCAGTGCAGCCCGACCAGTTCGGACAGCCGCAGGCCGCTGGAGTAGAACAATTCGAGCATGGCGCGGTCGCGCACTGCCAGCTTGCCGCCGCTGTCGGTTTCCACCAGCGCCCCGGCCTCGTCCACGTCCAGAACCTGCGGCAGCTTGCGGCGCACCTTGGGGCCTCGCACACCGAGCATCGGATCATGGGCGAGCTGTGCTTCGCGGCTCAGCTGGCGAAACAGGCTGCGACACGAGGACAACAGCCGTTGCAGGCTCTTCGGCGCCAGCCCGGCGCGATGTTCGGCCGCCACGAAGGCGCGCATCAGGTTGCTGTCCAGGCTTTCGAAGGATGTCAGTTGGCGTTCGTGCATGAAGCGCAACAGCTTGGCCAGGTCGCGCCGATAAGCGGCTACGGTATGCGTCGAGGCCTGCCGCTCTTCGGCGAGGCGGCCAAGCCAATCGTCCACCTGCTGTTCGGGGCTCGTCACAGCGTCTCAGGACACATCCCGCGCGCGTGCCAGCGCCGCGGTGACGGTGGCGGCGATCATCTTCAGGAACAGCGTGCCCATGCCGGGCTGGAAACGATCGGGGTCGGCACTGCCGATCGCCAGCATGCCGGCATCGCCCAGCCGCATCATTGCCACCGATTCGATCTCGGTGGCCTTGCCACCGAACAGCCGCTCGAGCTTGTCCGCCGACAACCGGCCGGAGGCGGGTTCGTTCTGCTTCAGGAACTCGGCAAACTCCGGCACCGCGGCGGCGCCCCCGGCGATTTGCTGCAACCACTGTGCGCGTGGCAATTCCGGTTCGGCGCCGAACAGCAGCAGGCGCACCTGTTCGGAGTGGAAGTCGGCACCGAGCTTTGCCACCACCGTACGCGCGGTCACTTCCAGCGTATTGGCGCGCAGCAGCGCCACGGTCAGCGTATGCACCCGCTCCATCAGTTTTTCGTTGTCGGCGGCAATCGCCACCAGTTCGGCGAGGCGGCGCTCCAGCTCGCTGTTCTTCTCGCGCAGACTATGCAACTGGTAAGCCGCCAGCGAGGCCACCGAGCCCTTCTCGCGCGGCATCGTCAGTTGCGCGGCAAGCTCGGGGTATTCGGTGAGAAAACCCGGGTGACGCTTCAGGTACGCAGCGACCACACGGGCCTGGGTGGCGTCGTCGAGCAGGGTTGCAGTCATGCGCGGATGTCCTCGTGGTAATGCGACACGGACGGGATAGTCACGCCTCTGCGCTGGAGTGTGCGATGGACGGGTCTGCGCATCAAGCCGCGCGACCGCCATTCAGGCCGGAACGTGCCACTCGCCCTCGAACGCGAACGCCGCCGGACCGGTCATCCAGAGTGGCTGGCCGGGACCGCGCCAGTCGATCTGCAGCGTGCCGCCAGGTAGCGCGACCTGCACGCTGTCATCCACCGCGTCGCGCGCGCGCAGCACCGCCATCGCGGCACAGGCCCCGGTACCGCAGGCTCGGGTCCAGCCGGCACCGCGTTCGTGCACGCGCAAGCCCACGCGGGTTCGATCATGCAGCTGCACGAAGCCGGCGTTGGCGCCTTGCGCAAAGCGTTCATGCGCCGACAGCTGCGGGCCGAGACGTTGCAGTGCCGGTGCCGTGAGGTCGCGCACGACCACTACGGCATGGGGGTTGCCCATCGACACCGCGCCGATTTCCAGCATCTCGCCATCGAGCAGCAGCGGATAGCGGTCTGCGCGGCTTTCCGCGGCAAACGGAATGCGGGCCGGCTCGAACAGCGGCTCGCCCATGTCCACGGTGACCTTGTCCGCCGACAACAGGCGTACCCCGACCGGTCCGGACGGGCTCTCGATCTTCACGCTGTCGCCGATGGCCAGCGCACCGGCGCGGTGCAGCCACGCCGCGACGCAGCGCACCCCGTTGCCGCATTGTCCGGAGGGCGAGCCGTCGGCATTCCAGATGCCGTAATAGAACGCGCAGTCGGGGTCGCGTGACGGCTCGACGCTCAGCAACTGGTCGAAGCCGACACCGGTATGGCGATCGGCCAGCGCACGGATCTGTGCCGGGTTCAGCGGCATGCCCGTGCGGCGGCCGTCGAGCAACACAAAATCATTGCCGATGCCGTGCATTTTCGAGAACGGCAACGGTTGTGCCGTGCCCGTCATCTCAGCGTTGCCCATGATCCAACCGCGCACTGCTGGCAGCAGCGGCGGGTGAGGCTGGCGCGGCGGCGGCGGCGGCCGGCCTGGTCGGCAATACCAGCGGGCCCTTCTGGCCACAGCCGCCGAGAAAGGCGGCGGACAGGCTCAAAGACAGCAACAGGATCAATCGACGCATGACAGGAATTCCTTGGCGGCGGCTCGCAGTATAGCGATCGGCGGCGCCCGCTATGATGGATGGACAGATCGCGCGGCGAATCGGGAGGCAACCCATGATGGATTGGAGTACGTGGCTACGCATGCCGATGACCGTATTGCTGGTGCTGGCGGCGGTATCTCTGCTGATCACCCTGCTGCAACTGGTGGGGGTGCGCAGGCACCTTCATGGCGGTCGCCGGGTGGCCGCCAGCTGGCGCGGGCTGCTGTGTCTGGTATTCCTCGGCCTGACCCTGCTGCTCGGGGGCACCGGTTATGCGCTGCGTGGTTACCGTTTGCTCGGGCAGGAGACGCCGGTACTCGATATCGACGCGCGTATCCTGTCGCCGCAGCGCTGGGCGCTCACCCTGACCCGGCCCGATGGTCGCAGTCGCCGGGTCGAGGTCTACGGCGACGACTGGCGACTCGAGGCGGTGGTACTGAAGTGGAAACTGCCGGCCCTGCTCGCTGGCGTGCCCCCGCTCTACCGGCTCGATCGATTGTCAGGACGTTACGACGATCCGGCGCAGGAAATGAGTGCACCGCGCAGCGTGATCGGGTTCGCGCCGAAAGGAGGCTTCGATCTGCTCGATCTGAAGAAGCGATATCCGCAATGGTTGCCTGAGGTCGACACGATCTATGGCAGCGGCGCCTTCCTGCCGCTGGTCGATCAGGGGCATTACACGGTGAGCCTGATGCGTACCGGGGCGCTGGTGGCGCGTGCGGATCAGGCTACCCGGCGCCGGATCGGCCAGCCACTGGGAGGGTAGGTCGATCCGTTTCGCGGGCGGCCGGCGCGGCAGATAGCGCCTCGGAGACGTGCTCGACATCGCGCGGGTATACCCTTGTGACGTTGCCACCGGAGGAGCCGTCTCATGCGTCTGCTGCCCTTGTTGCTGCTGTTGTTCGCCGCGCCGGTATTCGCGGCACCCCGGCTCGATCGCCTGACCCTGCCGCCGGGGTTTCATATCGCGGTGTATTCCGACCAGGTGCCGAGTGCGCGGGAAATCGCCCTGGGTACGCAGGGCACGGTGTTTGTCGGCTCGATGCGTGCGGGCAAGGTTTACGCACTGATCGATCGCAACGGCGATGGCCGCGTCGATCAGGTCAAGGTGGTGGCCAGCGGCCTGGAGATGCCGGTGGGCGTCGCATTCCGCGATGGCGACCTGTACATCTCGGCGGTCAGCCGGATTCTGGTGTTGCGTGACATCGAGCAACATCTGGACAATCCGCCGGCGCCGGTGGTGATCAACGATCATTTTCCGGGCGACACCCACCACGGCTGGAAATTCATCGCCTTCGGTCCGGACGGCAAGCTGTATGTCCCGATCGGTGCGCCCTGCAATATCTGCGATCGGGGCAACGCCTACGCCAAACTGGTCCGCATCAATCCCGACGGCAGCGATATGCAGGACGTGGCCTACGGAATCCGCAATTCGGTCGGTTTCGACTGGCAGCCGGGCACCGGCCGGCTGTGGTTTACCGACAACGGTCGCGACATGATGGGTGATGACATGCCCAGCGACGAGCTGAACGAAATCATCCGGCGTGGCCAGCATTTCGGTTATCCGTATTGCCACCAGGGCGACACCCCGGATCCGGTATTCGGCAAGGGTCACGCCTGCAAGGACTATGTCCCGCCGAGACTGAAACTGGGCGCCCATGTGGCATCGCTCGGCATGCGCTTTTACCGCGGCGGGCAATTTCCCGCCCGTTATCGCGGCGCCATCATCGTGGCCGAGCACGGCTCCTGGAATCGCAGCAGGAAATCCGGCTACCGGGTGATGACGGTGCGTCTGCGCGGCAACAAGGTGTTGTCGTATCGGCCACTGATCGAGGGCTTTCAGCAGGATCAGAAGGCATGGGGCCGTCCGGTCGACGTCCAGCCGCTGCCCGATGGCAGTCTGCTGGTCAGCGATGACCTGGCGGGGGCTGTCTATCGGGTTACCTACCGCAAGCCATGATCGTGGTTTGCGGTAGCCACGATACGACCGCCTTGACGGCGCCCGCTTGTCAGTCGTCGAGCGTGCCCCATGTAGTCATGATCACCGTTCGTACAGGAGAAACACCATGCAGTTGCGCAGTGACAGCTTCGAGTCTGGCCAGCGGATTCCGGTCCGCCTGGCGTTCGGTAAATTGGGTGCACCGGTGGCATGGTCGGACAACTTCAGTCCGCATCTGGCCTGGCGAAACGCGCCCGAGGGCACGCGCTCCTTCGTGATCACCTGTATCGATCCGGACGTGCCGAGCAAGCCGGATGATGTCAATCAGCAGGGCCGCACGGTATCGGCGACGTTGCCACGGGTGGAATTCGTGCACTGGCTGATGGCCAATGTGCCGGAGGAATGTGGCGAGCTGGCCGAAGGCGCATGCAGTGACGAAGTGACGCCGCGCGGCAAGCGATCGCCGCCGGGGCCGCCCGGCAGTGTACAGGGGCAGAATGACTTCACCGGCTGGTTTGCCGGTGACGAGGACATGAAGGGCAGCTACCTCGGCTACGACGGTCCGTGTCCACCATGGAACGACGCCCTGCTGCATCACTACCATTTCCGGGTGCAGGCGCTGGATGTCGCGCAATTGCCGCTGACCGAGGGTTTCAGCCTCGCCGAGCTTCGAACGGCGATGGATGGCCATGTGCTGGCCGCGGCGGAGCTGGTGGGGACGTACAGCCTGAATCCGGACGGCTCCGTCTGAACAGATGTCGGCACCGTGTGCAAGACGGGGCGTCGACCCTTCACGTCAGCGTGGCGCGCCGTGTGGGTGAATGAGGCCACTGGCCCGCTGGGCCATTTCCGACTGTCACCCAAGAGGATGTCGCCATGCTTCACTATGCACTGGTGTTTTTGATCATCGCCATCATCGCGGCGGTATTGGGATTTGGCGGCATTGCCGGCGCTGCTGCCGGGATTGCCAAGATCCTCTTTATCGTATTTCTGATTCTTGCCGTGATCGCCTTCTTCCGCCGCGCACGGTAGCTGGACCACCCGCCCACTTTGTATTTGTACCAACGCCAGCCTTACCCGGAGCCCGTCATGAGCAATCAAGTACCATCCACCGAACCCGCCGGCGCCGACCGTATCGACGAACGCGCCGAGCGCGTGAAGCAGGCAACGTCAACGGCCGTCAACAGTACCAAACAGGCGGTGGACCGCACTGCCGATCAAGTGGAGCACGGCTTGCACCACGCCACGGATCAGGCCGCGCATGCGGCACATACCGCGGCCGACAAGGCCGCCGATGTCAGCGATCGCGGTCGCGAGGTCTATGACCAGACCCGCGAACGCGCTGACGAGTGGCTGGAGCAGGCTCGCGATTATGTGCGCGAAAAGCCGGTGCAGTCGGTCGCCATCGCGCTTGGTGCCGGCTGGCTACTCGGCCGTATCCTGCGCCGCTGACCGGTGCCGCCGGACAGGGGAGCGGACATGCACAACGAGGCTGGGCCAGCACCCGAGACGACGGCGCCCGATCCGGCGCCGTCGTCGTCTGGACTTTTGGTCGAAATCGGCCAGTTCGGGCGCGCCTTCAAACAATTGTTCGGTGCCCAGCTGACGCTGCTGGCCGCCGAGCTGGGGCTGGCGCGCAGTGCTGTTTCATGGATGCTTCTGGCCGCCCTAGCCGCCACCGTAGCCGGCGTCGGGCTGGGTCTGAGCGCATTGGCGCTGCTGGGCTTTCTGCTGGCCAAATGGTTCGGTTCCTGGCTGTGGGCCTTGCTGGGGTTGTGTCTGCTGCAACTGCTTTTTTTGCTTGGCGCGATTGTGCTTTTTCGTCGTTGCATGCACTGGATCAGCCTGCCGGCAACCCGTGGTGAATGGGGCGGCATGATGCGCGATATCCTGCGCACGTCTGATCGTCAGGTGGCACAGCGTGGCCGCGACGAGGAGCGCTCGGCATGAAGATTTTCAGACGACTGGCCAGCGTGCGTGCAGCGCAGGCTCGGGCCAGACTCGCGCGGCACGCTTTGAATCCGCCAGCGGCGGCCTTGCTCACCCGTAGTCGCGAGCATCCGTTGGCCACGGTCGGCACCGCCGCCGGTGCCGGATTCGCGCTGGGTAGCCTCAACGTACACCCGCTGCGCGTGCCGGGTCTGGGGGCCTTGTTCGGCGGTGGCCTTGCCGAGGCACTTGCCTTCGGCATGCGTCTGATCGCGGAGCTTGGTGCAGTGGGGCTGGGCGCGGCCAGCCAGCCGGCGCACTCCACCGGGCACCCCCCCGATTCGGCGCCGCCGGGAGCGACGCAGTGACTACCGAGGCCGGGCAGGCACAGCCATCGCCTGGTCCGGCTGCGGATAGCGGCGAAACCCCGCAAGCGAGCCCGGGGACGGGTCTGGTCGCTACCGATCCTGCGCCCGGGCGGTCGGGTCGCGGATTGCATGTCGGGCGTGGCATGCGGCGCCACCTGCGAGCGCTGCGCCTGGCGCTCAACGTCATCCTGTTTCTCGCCTTGATGTATACCATCACCCTGACCAAGGCGCTGTTGATACCGCTGGTGCTGGCGGCTTTTCTCGGGCTGACGCTGAATCCGTTGGTGGCCGCTGGTGCGCGCCTGCATTTGCCGCGCTGGCTCAGTGCCAGCGTCTTGATGTTGGCGTTGATCGCGGGACTCGGCTTCGGCATCACGCAGCTGACGCAGCCGGCGCTGGGATGGTTTCACGGTGCACCGGCAGCGATAAGGCATTTCGTGCCGGCGTTGCGGAAGGTGAGCAAGCCGATCGAGGCGGCCAATCGCGCGACGCAGACCCTGGTCAACGCGCCGACTGGCCGGCGCACGGCAGCTCCGGCGGCGCCACCGCTGGCGATCAGTACCTGGGATGTGGTTTCCACCGCGCCCAAAGTGCTGGCCGCGGTGCTCAGTGTGCTGTTGTTGGTGTTCTTTTTTCTGGTTTTCGGCGATTCGATGCTGCGACGGCTGGTCGAGATCACCCCCGGGTTCGCCTACAAACGCCATGCGGTGGTGATCGTGCGGGGCATTCAGACCGAAGTATCGCGCTACCTGCTGACGGCGCTGTCGATCAATGCCGGGCTGGGTGCGGTCACTGCGGCCATGCTGTGGCTGTACCACATGCCGGATCCGTTGCTATGGGGCGCGGTGGCGATGTTCGCCAATTTCGTGCCGTATGTGGGCGCGATCAGTACCGCGATCGTGCTGGCCCTGGTCGGCATGCTCAACGCCAATGACGCCAGCCTGCATGCCTTGCTACCGGCGGTGACGTTCTCCGCCATCACAGTGATCGAGGGCAACCTGGTTACCCCGATGATCCAGGGTCGCAGCATGCGGCTGAGTCCGATTGCGATCCTGCTCTGGCTGGTGGTGTGGGGGTGGTTGTGGGGTGTTCCCGGGGCACTGCTGGCGGTGCCGATGCTGACCTGCACCAAGCTGATTGCCGAGCGCGTCCCCAGCTGGCATTGGTTTGCGCTGATCGTGCAGCGCTGAACTATTCATCAGCGGTTGCGAAAATAGCGAACGCCGTAGCGAGAACCTCGCCAGGCGTTCGTGACCAGGTGGCTTGCGGACAAATTCGGCCAGTTGGCTGAGCCAAATGGATCCGGATTTGTCTGCGGCGCGCCGCTGGCCCAGGGTTCTGGCGGCCATCTCGGCAGGCAGGCGATTTTCCCCGGTCTCTCAGCCGCCGGCCGGTACCAGTAGCAGCAACGCCACGCCAAAGGCGATGCGGTAAATCGCGAACGGGGTGAAACGATGGCTGCGGATGTAGCCAAGCAGCCATTTGACCGCGATGAAGGCCACGATGGCCGATACCACGAAGCCAACCAACAGCGCCGTCCAGTCTTCTTGCGCGGCACCGCCCTGCTTGAGCACCTTCAACAATTCGTAGCCGGTGGCCGCGTACATGGTCGGAATGCCGACCAGGAACGCGAATTCGGTGGCTGCCGCGCGGTTGCTGGTGCCGGCCAGCATCGCGGTGAAAATCGTCGCCGCTGAACGTGAGGTTCCCGGAAAGATACCCGCCACCATCTGCGCGATGCCAACCAGGATCGCCACCTTCCAGGTCACCTCACTGCGGTCGGGTTGTCGGGCCGCGAGCTGCTCAGCGGCAAGCATCCAGAAACCTCCGATGACCAGTGCCCAGGCAATCGGGGTAATCGTGGCCGGCAGCTTGAAATGAAACCGGGTGACGACAACGAAGCCGATCAATGCCGTGATCATGAAGCTGACGAACAGCTTCAAAAGGTAGTCACGGTTCGTCGGATCGCGCCACTGGGTAAACAATTGCCAGATGCGCTTCCAGTAAATCAGTGTGACTGCAAGGATGGCGCCGGCCTGGATGCCGACATTGAACAGATCCGAGCGTGCCCCGAGACCGAACTTTTCGGCGATCAGCAGATGGCCGGTGCTGGAGATTGGCAGGAATTCGGTAATGCCTTCGATGATGCCGAGCAGAATGACATGAAGCAGATCGGTCACGGGCGCTGAACCTTGCATAGGGTGCGGCGTCACCGCCGCGGGAAGGAGAGGCGTAGCTTACGTGGTTGTACTGACGGCGCAACTGTTGCGGACCGCGTTCTGCAGCAAGCGTCGACCTGGTCAGAAAAGCGCCTTGATTTCGCCCGCGCGGTGCCACGAGTTCACCGTCGAGGCCAGCGCGGCCTCGGACAATGGCGAGATAGTTGATGCGAGCGCACAACGCATATAACCAGCTGTGATAAGCAACGCGCTGTCATTCTATTGCAATGCAGCAATGATTGAGGCAGGATCGAGTTGCAACAGGAGTTGGGGAGACGGAAGCCGGCAGCGAGTATCACGCGCCCACCGTGCCCTCTGACTTGGGGAACGGCATAGTGAAATCCATGCGCCTTGGTGCAATCGCTATCGTCCGCCCTCGACCACCTCCCGCTGCCGGCTCTCGCTGAAGAGCACGCATTGCCAGACGCCGGTTCTGTGCCGACCGGTCTGAAGAATCGCTTTTTTTGCTTGTGTGTTCCCGGCCGTCAGGCGATCGGGCTGGGAGACGCTGCGTCCGAATATTCCGTCCAGCGCAAAACGGTAGTTGAGGCCACATTGTCGGATACCACACTTCCAAGTATGGACGGCTAGACGTCCATGATAAAACCGCCGAAAACCAGCACGGGAGCGAGCCGATGAAGCGATGTACACAGATGATTCTTGCCGGAGCAGCCTTGTTGAGTCCGGTATTGAACGCGTGGGCGGCCGATGCCCCGAGCAGCCAGGTGTCCGGCAGCGTGGCGGTAGTCAACGACTACCTGTTCCGCGGTTTGTCGCAGACAAATCGCCAGCCCGCCGTGCAGCCTGGCATCGAGTATGACAACGCCAGCGGCTGGTATCTCGGTGTATGGGGCAGCAACATCAGCTGGTTGTCAGACGGCTCGACCACGGTGGCACCGATCTCCAGCAGCCTGGAGGTTGATGTCTACGGCGGCTATCGGGGCAGTTTCAGTGGCGACTGGAGCTATGATGTCGGGCTTTACGAGTATGCCTACCCGGGCAACTATCCCGCCGGCTTCACCAGTCCCTATACGACCGAGGCCTATGCTTCGCTGGGCTGGAAGGGCGTCTCGCTCAAGTATTCCAGCACGCTGACCAACTTGTTCGGGTTTCCGAACAGCACAGGCAGTGGCTATGTCGATCTGTCGTGGAATGTCGAGTTCAGTCCCGGCTGGACCTTCAACTCGCATGTCGGCCACCAGACCGTCGCCAACACCTCGGGTTTCGACTACACCGATTGGAAGATCGGTGTGACCAAGGCGTTCGCCAACGGCTATTCGGTGGCGCTCGGCTATTACGACACCAACGCGGCACGGAGCAGCTATACCAACGCCGCCGGTCATTATCTGGGGCGTGCCACCGGCATCCTCACCCTGAGCAAATCGTTCTGAGCAGGCATCCACGCGTCGCGGTGGGCAACTGCCGCGACCCGCACCCGGGGAGACATGCATGAAATTGATCAGTTGCATCATCCGGCCGTACAAGCTGGACGAGGTTCGCGACGCCCTGACTACCGCGGGCGTCAGCGGCATCACGGTAAGCGAGGTCCGCGGATTCGGCCGGCAGAAGGGGCATACCGAGCTCTATCGCGGCGCCGAATACGTGGTCGACTTCCTGCCCAAGCTGAAGCTTGAGGTGGTGGTCGCCGACGACTTGCTCGAAGCCGTTCTGGAGGCCGTGCAGCAGTCTGCCAGGACCGGCAACGTGGGTGACGGGAAAATCTTCGTCACTACGGTCGACCAGGCCATCCGTATCCGTACCGGCGAACTCGACGCCGACGCCCTCTGAATGTTGCCCAGCGAGGTTTCCATGAAAGACCTTATGTTGTTCCGCCACGCGCGTGGCCTGCGGGCATGGATGCCGTTCTCGTTGCTGATCTGCCTGCTGTTGCTGGCGCCGGCCTCGCAGGCAGCCGAGGCGATTGTACCCATTGTCAACAAGGGCGATGTGGCATGGATGCTCACCTCCACCTTGCTGGTGTTGCTGATGACGGTGCCTGGGCTGGCCTTATTCTATGGTGGCCTGGTGCGCTCGAAAAACGTGCTGTCGGTGCTGATGCAGGTGCTGACAGTGTTCTCGATGATCGTGCTGCTGTGGATGGTCTACGGCTACACGTTTGCCTTCGATGCCGGCAACGCCTTGATCGGCAATGCCGGCAAGTTGTTCCTGCACGGCGTCACCACGGCATCGCTGGCGGACACCTTCACCGCCAGCGTGAAGTTGCCTGAATTCGTGTTCATCGTGTTCCAGGCGACGTTTGCCGGTATCACCGGTGCCTTGATTGTCGGTTCGCTGGCTGAACGCATGAAGTTCGGCGCGGTGCTGATGTTCACGGTGCTCTGGTTCACCTTCGCCTATATTCCCATCGCCCACATGGTCTGGGGGCCGGGTGGTTTCATGCTGACCCGTGGCGTGCTGGACTTCGCCGGTGGCACGGTGGTGCATATCAATGCAGGTATCGCCGGTCTGGTCGGCGCCTACCTGCTCGGCCCGCGCATCGGCATCGGCCGCGAGTCGATGAAGCCGCACAACCTGACCTTCACCATGATCGGCGCTTCGCTGCTGTGGGTCGGCTGGTTCGGCTTCAATGCCGGCTCCAATCTGGAGGCCAATGCCGGCGCCGCTCTGGCCTTCATCAACACTCTGGTGGCTACCGCCGCGGCGGTACTGGCGTGGTTGCTGATCGAGCGCGTGCTCAAGGGCAAGCCGTCGATGCTCGGCGGTGCCTCCGGCGCGGTGGCGGGTCTGGTCGCGATCACCCCGGCTTGCGGCACGGTTGGCCCGATGGGTTCGATCGCGATCGGCGCAGCGGCCAGTCTGTTTTGTGTCTGGGGCGTCAGCGGGCTGAAGAAATTGCTCAAGGCAGATGATGCATTGGACGTGTTTGGCGTGCACGGCGTGGGCGGTATCGTCGGGGCCCTGCTGACCGGCGTGTTCACGGCCCCGATACTTGGCGGCACCGGTGCGGCGGATTTTTCCATCATCCACCAGTTGGGAATCCAGTCCCTGGGCGTTACCGTGACCCTGGTCTGGAGTGGCGTGGTGTCGCTGCTTTCCTACCTGATCGTCAGAGCCGTCTTCGGCAGCCTGCGGGTCACCGAGGAAGATGAGCACCAAGGCCTGGACATCACCACGCATGGTGAAAGCGCCTACGAGGCGTAACATGCGACGGGCTCGCGCTGACATGCGGGCCCGTCTTTCATTCGATTCAATATGGTGCAAACACGCCATACCGTTTGCCCATGTATGGTGCATCTAGAACGTCTGCCTGCAATACTTGAGCGGGCAAGTCATTGTCCAAAAAGGGTTTCAAGCCGTGGCACGGACTTTGCCTATTACGTCACGTCACTCACCACCGAGGTTGTTCTATGTCCGCCCAGAAAGTGCTCGATCTCATCCAGGAACACGAGGTCGAATTCGTCGACTTCCGCTTTGCCGACATCCTCGGCGTGCATCACCATGTCAGTTTCCCCGCTCACGCCATCGATGAGTCGACCTTCGAGGACGGCAAGATGTTCGACGGCTCGTCGATTTCAGGCTGGAAGGGCATCAACGAGTCGGACATGGTGCTGATGCCCGATCCGGACACCGCCTATCTCGACCCGTTCAGCGCGCATACCCTGCTGGTACTGCATTGCGATGTGCTTGAGCCGTCGACGATGCAGGCCTACGGTCGCGATCCGCGTTCGATCGCCAAGCGCGGCGAGGCTTATCTGAAGTCCACCGGCGTGGCCGATACCGCGTTCTTTGGTCCGGAGCCGGAATTCTTCATCTTCGACTCGGTGCGCTGGCAGAACGACATGGGCCGCGTGTTCTACGAGATCGAGTCCGAGGAAGCACATTGGAGTTCGCGCAACAAGTACGACGAAGGCAATACCGGTCATCGTCCGGGCGTGAAGGGCGGCTATTTCCCGGTCAGCCCGGTCGACTCGCTCGGTGACCTGCGCGCCGACATGTGCAAGGTGCTGGAGTCTTTGGGCCAGACGGTGGAAGTACATCATCACGAAGTGGCCAACGCCGGCCAGTGCGAAATCGGCGTCAAGTTCAACACCCTGGTGAAGAAGGCCGACGAGCTGATCACCATGAAGTACGTGGTCAAGAACGTGGCGCACCAGAATGGCAAGACCGTCACCTTCATGCCCAAGCCGGTGGTCGGCGACAACGGCAGCGGCATGCACGTGCACCAGTCGCTCAGCAAGGACGGCACCAACCTGTTCGCCGGCGATCTTTACGGCGGCCTGAGCCAGACCGCGCTGTGGTACATCGGTGGCATCTTCAAGCATGCCAAGGCGATCAACGCGTTCTCCAATGCCACCACCAACAGCTACAAGCGCCTGGTGCCGGGTTTCGAAGCGCCGGTGATGCTCGCCTACTCCGCGCGCAACCGCTCGGCCAGCTGCCGCATCCCCTACGTGGCCAGCCCCAAGGGTCGCCGCATCGAGGTGCGCTTTCCCGACCCGATGCAGTCCGGCTACCTCACCTTCACCGCGCTGATGATGGCCGGCCTCGACGGCATCCTCAACAAGATCGACCCGGGTGCGCCGGCCGACAAGGATCTGTACGACCTGCCGCCGGAAGAAGAGAAGAACATCCCCCAGGTGTGCTCCAGCCTCGACGCGGCGCTGGAAGCGCTGGACAAGGACCGTGACTTCCTCAAGGCCGGCGGCGTCTTTACCGACGACTTCATCGATGCCTACATCGAATTGAAGATGAAGGAGGTCACCCGCTACCGTGCCAGCACCCATCCGCTGGAGTTCCAGATGTATTACGCGGGTTGATCGCAGGCCGTGCGGGCTGCCGTGACATCGCAAGTGTGAAAGAGCAACGGGCGCACTGGCGCCCGTTGCTCTTTCAGCGCCACGCGACCCCTTGCAGCCAGCTGTATGGCGGGCGTGACCTCCAGGCCAACCGGCAAGGGTGCGGGCGGCAGCTTCGCGACATTGCACCAGCACAAGGCAATCACCATGATGGTGCAATGAACGACGCAGACTGGCGGACATGGGCGGAGCAGATGGCGACCGGGCTGGCCCTGGTCGACGGCGAGCTGCGCCTGCAGTGGATCAACCCCGCCCTGGCCGAGTGGCTGCAGTTGGGGCCGCGCAGCGCCATGGGCCAATCTTTGGGCGCATTGTTGGGTGATCCGGACTTGCTGGCGCACGCTGGCCGCGTCCTTGACGAGCAGCTCCCCGTGCAGTGGCGTGGGGTCGTGCTGAACGCCGGCCATGGCGCGGAAATGCGCGTGGATATGGCGTTGCAGCCGTATCAGCAAGGGCTTCTCCTGCTGGAGGTCCATGCGCTGGCCGAGCCGACGTTGGCAAACTCACCGCTGTCGGCCACGCTGCGGGGTTTCGCCCACGAGGTGAAGAATCCGCTGGCCGGTTTGCGCGGCGCGGCGCAACTGTTGCAGCGGCGGGTCGAGGGCGAGGATCTGCAAGCACTGGCCGGCCTGATCATCGACGAAGCCGATCGGCTGACCGCACTGGCAAACCGCCTGTTGAACCATGACGGCGCGGCGCGACTCGGCGCGGTCAACATCCATCACCTGCTGCAACACCTGACCGACCTGCTGCAGGCGGAGCCGTCGCCGCCGCAGCTCCATGGCGACTATGACCCCAGCGTGCCCGACCTGCTGGGTGATGCTGATCGCCTGCAGCAAATACTGCTGAATCTGGTGCGCAACGCGGCGGAGGCCGGTGCCCGCACGCTGACGTTTCGCACCCGGGTTGAACACGGCGTGCGCCTGGGTGAGCGGGTGCTGCGGATGGCCTTGCGACTGGACGTGATCGACGATGGCGCCGGCGTACCACCGGCGTTGCGCGAGACCCTGTTTCAGCCGCTGGTGTCCGGGCGTGCCGACGGTACCGGGCTGGGATTGGCGTTGTCACGCGAGATTGCCCACGATCACGGTGGCGACCTGCGCCATGCCAGCCGTGACGGCGAAACCGTGTTTTCCCTGTATCTGCCGCTGGAGCGCCCCCATGACTGACGCGCGCCCGGCCATGGCGATGGCGCCAGCGCGGCGGCGCGCCAGTTTTTCGCGCACCGGTTGTGTTCCGACAGGAGACCGTCATGACTGAAGCCATCTGGATCGTCGACGATGACCGCGGTGTTCGCCTGGTGCTGGCCGAAGCCTTGCGCGACGCCGGGCTCGCGGTGCGCGAATTCGCCGACGTCGAAACGCTGCGCAAGGCACTGAAAGAAGGGTGTCCGGCGCTGCTGGTCACCGATGTGCGGATGCCGGGCGAGGGTGGGCTGGACTTGCTGGCCGACCTTCAGGCGCAGGGCATCGGTCCGGTGATCGTGATGAGCGCGTATACCGACGTGGCCACCACCGCAGCGGCCTACCGCGCCGGCGCGGTCGATTACCTGGCCAAGCCGTTCGATCTCGACAAGGCCGTGGTCGCGGTGCAGCGGGCACTGGCCAGCGAGGCGTTGCCGGCGCTGGCCGCTACGCATGGGCCGGTGCCGCAACCGGGTTTGCTCGGTGAAAGCGCGGCGATGCGCGAGGTATTTCGCCTGATCGGCAGGGTGGCGGCCAGCGACCTCAACGTGCTGGTGACCGGCGAGACCGGTACCGGCAAGGAGTTGGTGGCGCGCGCACTGCACGATGAAAGTGCACGTCGTGGGCGACCCTTCGTGGCACTGAACACGGCGGCGATTCCCAGCGAGTTGCTGGAAAGTGAGCTGTTTGGCCACGAGGCCGGCGCGTTCACCGGCGCGATCCGCCGTGTTGCCGGCCGTTTCGAGCAGGCCGAGGGCGGCACCCTGTTTCTGGACGAGATCGGCGACATGCCGCTGGTGCTGCAGACACGCTTGTTGCGCGTGCTGGCCGGCGGCGAGTTCTACCGCGTCGGTGGCCGCGAACTGATTCGCGGCAACGTGCGCATCGTCGCCGCTACCCATCAGGACCTCGACGCATGCGTGCTGACCGGCCGGTTCCGTGCGGACCTGAAGCACCGGCTGGACGTGGTGCGCATCGAGCTGCCGGCGCTGCGGATGCGCCGTGGCGACATCCCGTTGCTGGCGCAGCACTTCCTCGCCAGCACGGCTCACGAGTTGAAGCTGCCGCCCAAGCGCTTTTCCCGCGCTGCGCTGAAACTGATTACCCAGCGCGACTTCCCCGGCAATGTGCGCGAGCTGGAGAATCTTTGCCGCCGGCTGTTGGTGATCGCCCCCGGGGCCGAGATCCTGCCCGCCGATCTGGGCGCCACGCCAGCTTCCGGCAGCGGCGGCGAGTGGACCGATGCATTGCGCGAATGGGCGCTGAGCGCGCTGCAGCACAATGAGACGGAGATCCACGCGCGGGCCCGCATGGCGCTCGATCAGACCTTGCTGCAGGCAGCACTGCAGGTCAACGAAGGCCATCGCCAGAACGCCGCGCTGGCGCTCGGCGTCGGTCGCAACACGCTGACCCGGAAGCTGGGCGCATCACGTACCCGCAAACACTGAGAGGCTGAGAAAAAACGCCGGTCGGCTGCGAGCACCGTCAGACGCCGGTGTCGGCCAAAGCACTCCCGCTGAAGCCGCTGCCCACGTTTCAGCGCCTGCCCTGCGGCCGTCCTGGCGTCGGCAGGGCTGCAGCCAACCCCTGCCTTTTGACAGGGTGTGGACTTCAGGCACATACGCGTCGCTGCCACAACTGGCATAAAGTGCACATGATGCAGATCCATGCCCACGCCGGAACCACGGTCGCCGCCGCGCGGTCGGCTCCCGGCACCGCTCAGCCGCCATGCCTGTTGGCCAGGGAAGTGCCATGAATGTCTTTGCCCCACTGATCCGTCGTCCGATCGGTACCTCGTTGCTGGCTCTGGGCCTGAGCCTGGCGGGCATTTTTGCGTACTTCCTGCTCGGCGTGGCGGCGTTGCCCAAGCTGGATTTCCCCGGTGTCTACGTGGTTGCAAGCCAGCCCGGTGCCAGCGCCCAGACCATGGCCAACACCGTGCTGGCGCCGCTGGAGCGGCATCTAGGGCAGATACCCGGCGTCGACGAGATGTACGGCAACGCCAGCGAAGGCTCGGCTTCGGTGATGGTGCGCTTCAACTTCAGCCGCACCACCGACAGTGCCGCACGCGACGTGCAGGCAGCGCTCAATGCGGCCGCGGTGGACCTGCCCTCGGGCATGCCGTCGCCACCGCAGTACTTCAAGTTTGATACCTCGCAGATCCCGATCCTGTTCATCACCATGACCTCGGACGGGATGCAGCAGTCGAAGCTGTTCGATCTTGCCGACACGGTACTCAAGCCGGCGCTGGCGCAGATCGAGGGCGTGGCGCAGGTCCAGGTGTTCGGCGGTACCCCGCATGCGGTTCGGATCGATCTGGACAACAATGCACTGGCGGCCAAGGGCCTGACCGCCAACGATATCGCCAACGCGCTGCGCGCGGCCAACGTCACCTCGCCACAGGGCACCCTGAGTGACGGCGTCACGCAGATGACCGTGACCGCGAACGACGGCCTGACCACGCCGGCCCAGTTCGCCCACCTGCTGATCGCGATGAAGAACGGCACGCCAGTACGGCTGTCCGACGTGGCCAAGGTACACAGTGGCCAGCAGGACAAATACCAGGCGGCGTGGTTCAACGATCAACGCACGGTCGGGCTGCAGATCACCAAGCGCCCGCAGGCCAATGCGATCGCCACCGTGGCTGCGATCCGCGCCAAGTTACCGCAACTGGAAGCATCCCTGCCGGCCAATGTCACCGTCACCCCGGTGTTCGACCTCACCCAGACCACCAAGTCGGCGCTGCATGAGGTGGAGGTTGCGCTGCTGATCTCGATCGTGCTGGTAATACTGGTCATGCTGGTGTTCCTGCGCCGCTTGCGTCCCACCCTGATCGCCACGCTGAGCGTGCCATTGTCACTGGCCGGTGCGTTCGTGGTGATGTGGACGCTCGGCTATACGCTCAACACGCTGTCACTGGTGGCGCTGGTGCTGTGCATCGGTTTCGTGGTCGACGATGCGATCGTGGTGATCGAGAACATCGTCCGCCACATGGAGCGTGGCGAGAGCGCGATGCAAGCCTCGCTGACCGGGGTCGGCGAAATCGGCTTCACGGTCATTTCGATCACCTTGTCGCTGGTGGCGGTGTTCGCGCCACTGCTGTTCGGCGACAACATGCTGGTGCTGCTGCTGCGCGAATTCTCGGTGACCCTGACCGCAGCGGTGGTGATCTCGGCACTGGTCTCGCTGACCCTGACGCCGGCGCTGTGCGCCTGGTTGCTGCAGCATGAAGCGGGCGAACGCCCTCCGCCGGGACGGCTGGAGCAGGCGGTGGCGGGTTTTGATCGCGCCTTGTTGCGCTGGTACGCGCGCGCGCTGGACTGGGCCATGCACCACCGCCGCATCATGCGCTGGCAGCCGCTGGTATTGCTGGTGCTCACGGTGGTGCTGGGTATCGCGGTGGTGAAGACTGCCGGAGGCACCTTCATGCCGGAAGAGGACACCGGACAGCTGCAAGTGAGCATCCGCGCCGACGCCAATATCTCGCCGACCCTGATGGCCCAACGTGCAAGGCAAGTGACCGCGATCATGCGCAAGGATCCGGCGGTACTTGACACCCTCACCATGCTCGGCGGCAACGGCAACAGCATGGGCGGCGTCGGCAACCAGGCGCGCATGTTCGTCGATCTCAAGCCCTACGGCGATGGCGCTGGCCAACGGCCCCAGAAAATCCAGAAGATCATCGAGCGACTGTCCAAAAAGTATGATGTCTTGCCTGACGTCAAGGTCTCGCTCAGCCCGGTACAGTTTCTCGGCGGTGGCGGCAGCGGTGATACCGCGGGGCAATACGAATTCCAGTTGATCAGCAGCAACGGCGGCGACCTGCAGCCGTGGGCGCTGAAGATGGTGCGCCAGATGCGTACCAACAAGGCATTCCGCGATGTCGGCAGCGACTTCGACATGGTCGGCAAGCAGCAGACCCTGAAAATTGACCGGGAAGCCGCCGGTCGCCTGCACGTCGGCATCGGCAACATCGACTCGGTGCTGTACAACGCGTTCGGCCAGCGGCTGGTTTCGCAGATCTATTCCGACATCAACCAGTACTGGGTCGTGCTCAGCTCCAGCTCGGCTGACCAGCTCAGTCCGCAGGCCCTGCTGGGCTTGTACGTGCGCAGTGATCAGGGCCGGATGATTCCGCTGTCCGCGCTGGCGCGGGTCGAGCCGAACATCAGCCCGCTACGGATCCGTCACCACAATCAGATGGAAGCGGCCACGATCACCTACAACCTGGCCGAGCATGTGCCACAGGATCGTGGCATCGCACTGGTCAAGCAGGCCGCGTACGCGGTCAACCTGCCGGCCGGCGTCAAGGTCGATTTCACCGGCGCCAACCAGCGCCTGCAACAGGCGCAGTCCAACGGACTGATCCTGCTGCTCGGCTCGATTCTCGCCATGTACATCGTGCTCGGCATCCTCTACGAAAGCCTCGGCCACCCGCTGACCATCCTGTCGACCCTGCCGGCGGCCGGCGCCGGTGCCTTCCTCGCGATGCTGGTCACCCAGACCCAGTTGTCGCTGATGGCGATCATCGCGATCCTGATGCTGATCGGCATCGTCAAGAAAAATGCGATCCTGATGGTCGACTTCGCCCTGGTCGGCGAACGCGAGCGCGGCCTGTCCGCGCCCGAGGCGATCCGCGAGGCGGCGCTGGTGCGCTTCCGCCCGATCACCATGACCACGCTGGTGGCGATGGGCGCCGCGCTGCCGCTGGCCATCGGTTTCGGTATCGGCTCGGAAATGCGCCAGCCGCTCGGCATCGCCATCGTCGGCGGCCTGCTGGTATCGCAGATGCTGACCCTGCTCAGCACGCCGGCGATCTACCTGTGGAATTACGATCGCAAGATCCGCAAGGCCGGTCGCACCGAGCGCCGTGCTGCGCGCAAGGCGGCGAGGGCGGAGAAGAAGCGGTTGAAGGCGATCGGGAAGGTGCAGACGGCTGGGTGATGGTGGCGTCCAGTGTAGGAGCGCACCCTGTGCGCGATGCTCTTCGCTCTTGCTGTTTGATGTTGCGTGAATCAAGAGCGTTTCGACCCGCTACGCGGGCCGAGTTACTTATCTCTTGCGTGGCCAAGAGATAAGTAACCAACAGAGAAGGCCACCCCACTTGGCGCTTGCCGCCCATCCATGGGCGGCAAGTCCGTGAGCTGGGGCCGGGCTTTTCGAACGGGCATCCTGCCCGTGCGAAAAGGAGCCGACATCCCTGTCGACTCCCCTGCGGGCCTGTCGTCCCCACCTCACCGCCGCACAGGGGCCCCGGGTAGAGCCGCGCGCCATCCTGGCGCGCACTCGGTGCGCCACCGCTGCGCGGTGACGAGAGCCGAAGAGCCAAAAAAGAATAATCCCGCGTCGGGGGATTTTTGAGAATTGTGGATGCTTGGGTTCGGCCATGAGCGGTCGATCACGGAGGACCGCTAGCAGGACACCATTTGTGCAGAACCAATGAACGATGGCTCGTGACTTCGCGGATGGTGAGTTTCAGCAGTGCAATCACCGACTACGCTGATGCTTGGTTCAGTCCGTGTCTGCGACAACGCGCTATAGCTGCCCAGTGAGCCGCTCGGATAGAAAACTGACCAGAGCGGAAACACGAGAGGCCAACGCTTCCTGTTTGTAGAACACCGCCCACACCGGCTGCAACCAAGGAAGCGTTTCTGATTCCAGGATGGGGACCAGGTTGCCATTCGACACATCCTGCCGGATCAGAAAATCGGCGAGGCAAACCACGCCAGCCCCCGTCAAGGCCAGGTGCCGAAGGGTTTCACCGCTGGACGCGGCAATCACCGGGAGCACAGGCAGTCCATCACCAGCTTCTTGGGGCAACGGCCAGATATTGAGCGAATTGGGTGCCGTGAAACCAAGCAGCCGATGCCGCATAAGCGCTTCGACATTGGTTGGCGTTCCGTGGATCGCCAAATACGCAGGGGATGCCAGAACGCGAAGGCGGCTGGAACCCAGCTGTCTGGCATTGAGGGTGGAGTCGGCCAAAGGGCCGATGCGAATGGCCAGATCGGCCCGCTCATCGATCAGATCGACAACGGCTTCTCCGCTGATCAATTGGAGTCGCACCAGTGGGTAGGAATCCAGAAAATCCGCCATCAAGGGGGCTATCAAGTGGTCCAAAACGGGCGTGGCCGCGTTCAGGCGAACCACGCCTGAGGGCTGGGACAGACGCGCGGCCAGTTGATTTTCAGTCTCTTGCAAGTCCGCAAGGATCTTCCTCGCGCGCGCCAGCAGCCAATCGCCTTCTTCTGTCAGGCTCAGCCGCCTTGTCGTTCGCTTGATCAGCGTCATGCCCAGCTGCGCTTCCAGCCGCGAAAGGCTTCTGCTGACCCCCGACGGTGTCTGTCCAAGGCGCTCGGCAGCGGCCGAAAACGAACCCGAGTCTGTGATGGCAACAAGGCCAATAAGGGCGTCTACGCTCAACATTGTTGACTCCTAGTCAAAAGTGAAATGTAGCCGAAGCGATTTTTCTTTGCTTGAGTCGAGGCCAAACTGCGAGGCATCGTTTACCCATTAAGGAAAAAATCATGCCTCTCGCACTGTGGGCGCTGACACTCAGCGCCTTCGCTATCGGAACGACCGAGTTCGTAATCGTTGGACTGATCCCAACCATTGCAGCGAGCCTGAATGTCTCTGTGCCTTCGGCCGGGCTTCTGGTCAGCCTCTATGCCCTGGGCGTCGCCGTAGGCGCGGCGGTGCTGACGGCGTTGACTGGACGTGTGCCACGCAAGCAACTGTTGTTGGGCTTGATGGCCTTGTTCACAGTTGGCAATCTGATTGCGTGGATGGCCCCGGGCTATGAGGCACTCATGGCGGCGCGGGTACTTACCGGACTGGCACACGGTGTGTTCTTCTCCATTGGATCCACCATCGCTACGAGCTTGGTACCCAAGGAAAAGGCCGCCAGTGCCATTGCACTGATGTTCACCGGCTTGACTGTTGCACTGGTCACCGGCGTACCACTGGGCACCTTCATCGGGCAGGCATTTGGCTGGCAATCGACCTTTCTGGCAGTCTCCCTGCTGGGCGCGATTGCGTTTGTTGGTAGCTGGATTCTTGTGCCCAACAATCTGGCACAAAGCACGCCGGCCTCGCTGATGGCGCAGTTCGCCGTGCTGAAAAAGCCTCGCTTGCTGCTGGTGTACGCCATGACAGCCTTGGGCTATGGTGGCTCGTTCATCGCCTTCACCTACCTCGCGCCGATCTTGCAGGAAGTATCTGGCTTCTCCGCGGGCAGTGTCAGTCTGGTCATGCTGGTGTATGGCGTGTCGGTGGCATTTGGCAACATCTGGGGCGGCAAACTGGCCGACAAAAAAGGTCCGATTGGGGCGCTTCAAATTGTCTTTGCGCTGCTCGCTCTGGTGTTGTTTGCGCTGACTTTCACTGCCTCCAATACTTGGCTTGCGCTGGCTACGGTGCTGGCATGGGGGGCTGTTGCGTTCGGCAACGTACCGGGCTTGCAGGTGTATGTGGTGCAGCGCGCCGAGCTTGATGCCCCCGAGGCGGTGGATGTTGCCTCAGGCCTGAATATCGCCGCGTTCAATATCGGGATTGCAGGCGGCGCCTGGGGCGGTGGGCTGATCGTTGCTCAATTTGCTCTGATGGCAACACCTTGGGTAGGCGCGCTGGTCGTGCTCGGCGCACTGGGTCTGACAACGCTGGCCGGGCGGTTGGATCGCCGAGATGGTCTCCACCCGAGCGCCAGACCAACCCATGCAGTCGTGGCTCACTAAATTCAGGTTGATCCTCTACTGGACCCGATCCTGACCACTTCATCTGACCCCCAGCTCTGGACTGCAGCGTCAAGGTCTCGAAGTTCGCGCTTTCAAGAGCTTTGCCAACTGCAAAGGGAACATCAAAACCCCTCAGCGACTGACTGATTTGGGTCGATAGCGGAAATTGCCATGCCTCAGAATCGCTGGTGATCCTTACGAGGTTGGCGTGAGCGGGCAGCTGCTGTTGATCTTGATCTTCACTACACCCCTTGTGAGGCGGTGAGTCGCGGACGACAGGCCCGCCGGCGCCTTTTCGCCAGGACAGGCGAGGACATGGATGTCCGAGGTAGAGCAACGCAGGAGCAGTTGCCGAAGTCCTGTCGAAAAGCCCGGCCGCGGCTCACGGACTTGTCGGGCGCAGCCCGGCAAGCGCCGAGGAGGGTGCCCCTCTCTCTGGTTACTCTCTCTCTCGGGCAAGCGAGAGAGTAACTCGGCCTCCGCAGGAGGACGAAACGCTCTTGTTCTGCGCAGCTGGTTCAAAAACCAGGGCCAGAGTCAGAGTGCACTTCCCGACCTATCCGGCGCCGGCCGCCGGAGCGGAATGTGTCAATGCTTTGAGACAACTTCGGGTTTAGATTTAGTGAGTTTCAGTGACGGGTGCTGAGCTGGATGCAGGGATCTCGCGAGGTGGGTTGATGTAAACCTTGGCGGGCACGCGCGGTGGCTGTGGCACGCAGCCTTTGAAGCGATGCGGGTGGCGATCAAAGGCGGCGATCAGGGTCAGCGCACGCTCGGCGGTGATGCGCGGCGCGTGACCATGATGGACGGCGGCGGGCGTCATCAGGCCGATGCCGGTGTGGCGATGGTGGTGGTTGTAGTGCTCGAAGAACGGCGTGATGACGTCGCGGGCATGATCGTTGCCGGCGAAGCAGGCAGGAAAGTCCGGGACATATTTGGTGGTCTTGAACAGGCTCTCGCTGTAGGGATTGTCGTTGCTTTGCTGCGGTCGGGAAAAGCTGGCCTCGATGCCAAGGTCAACGAGCAGCTCAGCCAGCGTCTTGGAGCGCATCGGCGCACCGCGATCGGCATGCAGCGTGAGTTGATCCTTCGGCACCGCCTCGCGCAAGGCGGTCTGTTCCACCAGCTCGCGCGCCAGCGCAGCGGACTCGCGCGTGCTCAGCAGCCAGCCAACCACGTAGCGGCTGTATACGTCGAGTACGACGTAGAGATACACGTACGTCCACTTCACCGTCGTCTTGAGCTTGGTGATGTCCCACGACCACAGCTGGTTGGGCGCTTCGGCCAGCAGCTCGGGGCGGGCGTACACCGGGTGCACGCGCTGCTCGCGCCGCTCACGCACCGCCTTCTGCGCCGCTAGCAAGCGGTACATGGTGCGCACCGAGCACAGGTAACGCCATTCATCGAGCAAGACGGCGTAGATCTGTTGGGGTGCGCGGTCGACGAAGCGCGGGCTCATCAGTTCGCCGAGCACCGCCGCCTGCTCGGCGGCATCGAGCTTCAGCGGTGGCGTGCGGGTGACCGTCGTCCGCACCTTGGGGCTGCGCTGTCGGTGTAGCGTCGCCCTTGACAGACCCAAGCTGGTACACGCCCGCACGACGCCGACCATGGCCGATAACGCGGGTAACGCGCTCATGGCAGCTCCTCGCTGCTCGGCAGTCCCAGCAATGCACACAGTTTTTTTTGGCGTCGATGATCGCTTCCGCCTGTACCAACCGCTTTTGCGCACGCGCCAGGTCGCGTTCGAGTTGGTTGATCCGAAGCTTCTCCGGGCGCGAAGGATCGGGCTTGCGTCCGCGCTTGGGCTCCGGCGTTTGCGCGTCCAGCGCCGCGACCTGGCGACGCCAATGGGTCAGATGCGAGGAATACAACCCTTCACGGCGCAGCATCGCCCCGAGTTCACCGTCGGGCAGTCCGGCGGCCAACGCGACGATCTTGCGCTTGTAGCCAAGCGTGAAACGCCGGCGTGTCGCCTTGCCCGGCACTTCGGTCGAAGCATGCACCGTGGTCGAGGATCCTGCCGCCGTGGAAGGCGAGGGGGAAATCATTGATGATGGGGTGTCCATGAGATGAGCCTACCTTCAGTAATAGCGATGAGGTAGTTGTCTCAGGTCACATTGGCACGGGGGGGAGTTCGCTCACCTCCAGCACTTGCGCGATTGACTACCGATCCGGCTTGGAGAGCCTGCCAGCGCACCGATCTCAGCCTGCCGGCGCCGGCTCCACCCGCGCCGTACCAATCGCTCGCAGCGCGGGGCTGCTCATGCAACTCAGCGCGATGGCGGTGAGCAGCAGGCCGGCGCCGATGAAGAGGGCGGTCAGCGGGATCACCTTCAGCAGGCTGCCGGCGAGGGCGGCGGAGAGGGGGCCCAGGCCCATGAAGGTGAACATCAGTACGCTCATCGTGCGGCCCATCATTTCGGGCGCTACGCGGCGCTGGATCCAGCTCACGATGGCGATCTGCGCGATGCCGCCGAAGACGCCGGTGCAGGCGAGCAGGATTGCGCCGCCGACGGTGGAGTGCACCAGCGCCAGTGCGGCGAGGGCCAGGCCGACGAGGCTGTCGATGCTCAGCACCATCAGCCCCAGACGTCCTTTCACGAAGCGACCGGCGAGGCCGGACAGGGCGCTGCCGATGAGCATGCCGCCGCCGTTGGCGGTCATCAGGATGCCGAGTGAGGCGGCGCCCAGATCCATGCGCGTATCGGCGAGTACGGGCAGGCCGACTTGCAGCGGGCCGCCGACGAAGACGGAGACCACGCCCGCGTAAAGAATGAACGCGCGCAGCGGCAGGTCGGCCCAGATCATGCGCACGCCGCTGGCCACGTTGCCGAGCACGCTGCCCACCACGGCCTTGGGATGGAAGTCGCTGTGGATGCGTACCAGCGTCAGCGCGCCCAGCGAAAACGCGAAGCTGATGGCGTCGATGCTGAAGGCGAGGCCGAGGCCGCTGGCATCCTGCAAGCCGGATGTGTGTGCGCCGTGGGAACCGACGCTGATCACCACGCCGGCCAGCGCCGGGCCGATGAACATGCTGAGCTGGCGCATGCCCATCACCAGTGCGTTGGCGGGCTGCAACTGCTCGGGCTTGACCAGTTGCGGCAGGATCGCCGAGCCGGCCGGGTAGGCGAACGCGGTGGCCAGGCCGATGCCCAGCGCGATGCCGTAGATCATCCACATGCGGATGTCGCCGAGCAGCACCAGGGTGGCGAGCAGGGCGACCAGCAGCGCATTGATGCCGCGCGCGGCCAGCAGCACCTTGCGCGGCGAAAGGCGATCCACCACGGCGCCGCCGATCAGCATGAACGCTGCGCGCGGCAACGCCATCGTGGCCAGCACGATGCCGAGCGCGGCGGGGTCGCCGGTGAGTTTCAGCACCAGCCACGGCAGCGCCACCAGGGTGAACTGGTCGCCCAGCATCGAGATCGTGCTGCCGCCGAACAACAGGCGGAAATTGCGGTTGGCGAGCACCGAATCCCGGCGTGGCTTGTTCATGGAAAAGTCCTTTTTGGCAGATCGTGAAATGGGTTGCGCAGGTACTTTGCGTGGTGGTCAGCGGCCGAGGCAGCGCCTCATCGAGCGGTGTCCCGATTCCGCACATATTGCATCCTCACATCCACAGCGCCTCGTCAGAGGGCTGTTTGAAGCGGCGCCCAATAAAATTTTGCTTGACCCACATCCCTCAACAGCGGCCATCTCATGCCCTTCTCGAAACGCGGGTGCGGCCGATGGGTGATCCGCACGTCCGTCGCAACCCGTGCATCGGCGTAGGGCGGACACTGGGCGCCGGCCCTGCCCAGAGGCGTCATGATAAAGCGCGGCGGAACAGGCGCTTCCTGATGTTCCAGATCGGGCCATACTCCAGACGAGGATGCAGCAGATGGGTAATCAGGAGCGGTATTGTCGCGGCGGTGCAGTGGATGGCGTTGCGGTCGTTGCGGGCCGCCGGCTCACTCCGCGGACTGAGCGTCCCATGCCCGTGCCGCCAGCCGGCGCAGATGATCGCGCACATCGGTCGGCCACGTTTCGGTCAGGGCGGCGAACCGCTCGCGCTCGCCGCGGTAGAATGCCCGCGACGCCTCCTCATGTCCGCGGAAATCGCCAGTCATCGCCTGCATGAAGCGCTCGACTGCCTCCATCGCCTGCTGCGCGCGCTCTTTCGGTGCGCCACTGCGCTGGGCCTGTTCCACCAGTCGACGCAGCACCGCCGAGGCGCCACCTTGCTGCCGCGCCAGCCATGCCCAGTGGCGCGGCAGCAAGGTGATCTCGCGCGCAGTCACGCCCAGTTTGGGTCGGCCAGGGCCGCGGGCGGCTTGCGCGGGCGCTGCCTCGGTTGGCGCCAGTCGCGCCAGCACATCCTCCAGTGTGCCGCGAAAATCCAGCTCGATCTGGCGGCTGGCGTGGTCATCGAAGATCAGCACAGGGCCTGTCGCGCCGGCGTCGATGGCCTGCTTGGTCGCCGCCGCCACCTCGGTCAGCGTGCCGTTGGCGATGCGCCGGTGCTGGTCGAACGCGCTGCAGGTGGTTTTCTGGGACAAGGTGGGCATGGGGCTGACTCAGGAACAGGAGTCGCACATATTACCCGGGTTAAAATGCGTGTCAATAACACCCGGGCAATAATCAGGCCGAATCGAGCACAAGTGATGCCCGCACCACCTGCCGGCTTGCTATGGTTGCGCCTCACATTCGAGAGGAACGCCAGGGAATGACCATGCGCCTGCGCCCGGCCACGTTGTTGGCCACACTTGTCCTGTTTGCCGCTACCGGCTCGTCGTCGCCAGCCGTCGCCGCCGAATTGCGCATCCCGCCGATCCAGTACCACCAGCGCACGCTGCCCAATGGCTTGCAGGTGATCAGCGTGGAGGATCACACCAGCCCGACCGTGGCGGTACAGATGTGGTACCACGTCGGCTCCAAGGACGATCCGAAAGGGCGCTCCGGTTTCGCACACCTGTTCGAACACCTGATGTTCAAGAGCACCAAGCACATGCACGCCGAGCAGATGGATCGGCTGACCGAGGACGTCGGCGGCGCCAACAACGCCTCCACCGGCGACGACGTCACCAACTATTTCGAGGTGGTGCCGAGCAACTACCTGAAAACCCTGCTCTGGGCCGAAGCCGAACGGCTGTCCAATCTCAACGTCGACCAGAAGAACTTCCAGTCCGAACGCGCCGTGGTGGAAGAGGAATACCGCACCCGAGTGCTGGCACAACCCTATGGCAAGCTATTCAATGCCATCGATCCGTATTCGTATACGCGGTACCCCTACAAGCGGCCGACCATCGGCAGCATCAAGGACTTGCAGGCGGCTTCGCTGCGCAATGTGATCAACTTCCACAAGACCTTCTACCGCCCGGACAACGCCACCTTGATCGTGGTCGGCGACTTTGATCCGAGGCAGCTCGCCCTATGGGTGAACCGCTACTTCGGCTGGATTCCCAAGCCCGCCATGCCGGTGCCGCAGATCACCGCCAGCGAACCGCCGCGGCGGAAAAACCGGCGCTACACCGTGACCAGCGCGATCGCACCGCTGCCTGCTCTGGTGATGACCTGGTTGATTCCGCCGGCGACCGACAGCGCCGACAGCATCGCCTTGCAGGTGGCCGCGGCGTTGCTGTCGCGGGGCGACTCGTCGCGGCTTTACCAGTCGCTGGTCTATCGCCATCAGGTGGCGCAGCAGGTGGGCGCCGATGCGGACAGCCGGATCGGCCCGGGGCTGTTTACCGTGTATGCGATCCTTGCCAGCGGGCACAAACCGGCCGAGGCGGAAAAGTTGCTGAACGAGGAGATCATCTGGCTGGCGACCCAGCCGATTTCCAGCGCCGAGCTGGACAAGGTGAAGACCCAGTTGCTGACCGCCGCGCTCAAGCAGCGGCAGACCGCACAGGGCATCGCCTTCGCGTTGGGTCAGGCGGCCTTGATCGAAGGGGGCGCGCAGCATGTCAACACCGACCTGGCGCTGCTGCAGAAGGTCAGTGCCGCCGACGTGCATCGGGCCATGCAGAAATACCTCACCGGCGCGCACAGCGTCACCATCGACTACCTGCCGGACGCGGCCAAGTCGGCGTCAGCCGCCAAGGGAGAGGCGAAATGAAGCGCACCCATAAGCTCCTCGGCATGGCCATCATGGCGAGCGGATTGCTGAGCGCCGGCGCGTTTGCGACCGCGCTGCCAGCCGCCTCGGCCGCCGCGGCGTTCCCGACCGCGCCGCCGCCGCCGGGCCCGGCGCCGAAACTGACGATACCGACGCCTTCGACACAAACCCTCGCCAACGGCTTGCAGGTGATCAGCGTGCGGCGCGCCGAGCTGCCGCTGGTAACGGTCGAGCTGGTGTTGCGCAGCGGTGGCGAAATGGATCCGCCGCGCCTGGCCGGGCTGGCCGAACTGACCGCCAACCTGCTGAGCAAGGGCGCCGCCGGCAAGACCGCGCCGCAGATCGCCGCTGCCGCCGAAGCCCTCGGCGGCTCATTGGATGCCGCCGCCGGCTGGGATCAAAGTGCGGTCGGGATGACCGTCACCACGCCCAAACTGCCGCAGGCGCTGCAGCTGCTGGCCGACGTGGTACGCGATCCGAGCTTCAGCCAGAGCGAGCTGAAGCGCGCGCAGAAACAGGCCATCGACGACCTGCACCTGATGGTCAGCCGGCCAACCGCACTGGCCTCCATCGTGGCCAGCCGCAGCGTGTTCGGCCGCGGCGCCTACGGTCATTCGCGCACCGGCACGCCGCAATCGATCGCGCGGATCAGCCGTCGCGATGTGGAGCAGTTGCACCGGGCGTTGTATCGACCGGACAACGCGATCCTGATCCTGACCGGCGACATCAGCCCGGCCCGCGCGCGGCAACTGGCGCAGACGAGCTTCGGCGACTGGCGCCGGCCGGCCATCCCGTTGCCTGCCAAACCGGTCGGTGAACGTGCCAGCGGGCTGCCGGCGATGCTGGTGATCGACCAGCCGGGCGCCGGTCAGGCCGGTGTGGTGGTGGCGCATGCGGCACCCCGACGCCGTGACCCCGGCTACTACGTCGGCGTGGTCGCCAACGCGGTCCTCGGCGGCTCCTACTCAGCCCGTCTCAACGAGGAGATCCGCATCAAGCGGGGCCTTTCCTACGGTGCCAGCAGTCGACTGGAACCGCTCGGCGACGCCGGGCTCTGGCTGGCCGCGGCACAAACCAAGAATCGATCGGCACCACAGGTGATCAGCCTGGTGCTGGGCCAGTTCAAGCGTCTCGGCGATTCGGTGGTATCTGTGCCGGAGCTGGCGGCGCGCAAGGCCGCCCTTATTGGCAGCTACGGCCGGCGCCTGGAAACCACTGGCGGGCTGGCGCGGCAATTGGCCGAGCTGGCGATCTACGGCGTCAAACTGAAGCAGATCGATGCCTACATCGCCCGGGTCCAGGCGGTGACGCCGGCGGAAATCGAGGCGTATGCCCGCAAATACCTGGGTCGCGAGGGCAGCAAGGTGGTGGTGGTCGGTGATAGCCGGCAGTTTGCCAAGGCGATCCAGGCGGCGTATCCGAAAGTCGGCCTGCTGGAGGCCGGCACGCTGGATCTGGACAGTCCGCAGCTGCGCGCGGCGCCCGCTGCGAAGCTGCCGCACGACTGAGCGGCCGGGAAAAAAATCGCGCACCGGGTGCGGCCCGTGCCGGCGGCGCGCTGCGGGAAAATCCGGGTCATTTGCCTCACCAAATTCCCCGAATTTCCCGACAACTCACCTCCTGATTCCCCACATGGGACTTCTGTCGCACCCCGTGCATCGGCGTAGGGCGGACACGGTCCGCCGGCCCTGCCTGGATCGTCATGACGAAGATCGGCGGACGGTGTCCGCCCTACGCAGTGGAAGAGAACGTGGCTCCTGATTCCTCGCATGGCGCACTTGATGCCGTAGATGGGTATTCAGGACTCGCTTGTCACGGAGCCCTGGCGACATGCCTGCTATGGCGTTCGATATTTTCCCCACTCCTGGCAGCGCGCCGACAGATTTCGGATGAGCTCTATGGTCAGGTGGCGCTTGCTGGACAGAATCCCGGAGACGACGTTCTGGCGACCGATCTCCGCCAACCGTGCTGTTCCAGAGGGGCACCGACCCGGCTCAGTGACCGCCTGCTGCCGGTCCGGCCTTGGCGCCAAATGGTGGCTTTGCCAGCCAGATCACCGCAATCAGGCCGATGAAAACCCAGCCCAGGACGTGGAACAGTTCGTTGAAGGAAATCTGGAAACTCTGCTGCGTGATCATGTCGTTGATGACGCTGGCCCCGCGCGCCTTGTCGCCATGGCCGAGCTGCTGCATCGCAGCCTGTGAAATCGGGTTGTAGGGGTTGATGTGTTCGGCCAGTTGGGCATGGTGGCTGACCGCGCCACGGGTCCACATCAAGGTGGTGATCGAGGCCGCGAAACTGCCACCGAGGGTGCGCAGGAAGGTCGCCAGACCCGAGCCGGAGGCGATTTCGTTCTGCTGCAGATCGGACAGCAGGATGGTCAGCACCGGCATGAAGAACAGTGCCACGCCGAGCCCCTGCCACAGTTGTACGATCGCTACATGGTAGAAGTCGACACCCAGATAGAAGTCCGAACGCATGAAGCAGGTCAGCCCCATCACCATGAAGGCCATCGAGGCGAGGTAACGCAGATCGATGCGCGAAGCGTACTTGCCGACGAAAAAGGTCAGCAATACCGGGATCACGCCCAGCGGGGCGGTCGCATAACCGGCCCAGGTCGAGGTGTAGCCGAGGTTTTGCTGCAGCCATAGCGGCACCAGCAGGCCGATCGAGAAAAACGCCGCGTAGGCCAGCACCAGCGCCAGGGTGCCGGCGGTGAAGTTGCGATGCCGGAACAATCGCAGGTCGACGATCGGATCCTTGTCGGTCAATTCCCAGATCAGGAAGATCGCCAGCGCGATCGCCGAGATGACGCTGGCGATGATGATGAATGTGGAGTGGAACCAATCCGCATCGTTGCCCTTGTCCAGCACCACCTGCAGCAAGCCGACGCCGATGATCAGGGTGATCAGGCCGACATAGTCCATCTTCGGTCGCTCGAGCTTCTCCACCTTGCCACGTAACTGGCTGGCCACCACCATGCTGGCGAAGATACCGATAGGCACGTTGATGAAGAAGATCCACGGCCATGAATAGTTATCGGTGATCACGCCACCAAGGATCGGCCCGGCGATCGGCGCCACCACCGTTACCATCGACAGCAAGGCAAGCGCCATACCGCGCTTGGCCGGTGGATACACGCCAATCAGCAGGCTCTGGGTGATCGGGTACATCGGCCCGGCCACTGCGCCCTGCACGGCGCGAAACAGCAACAGCATGCCCATGCTTTCGGAGATCCCGCACATGAACGAGGTCAGTGCGAACAGCAGGGTGCACGTAACGAACAGTTTCACCTCGCCGAAGCGTCGGGACAGGAATCCGGTCAGCGGTAGCGAGATCGCCATGCTCACGGCAAATGAGGTGATCACCCAGGTGCTCTGGTCATTGCTGACGCCGAGATTGCCGGCAATCGTCGGCAACGACACGTTGGCGATGGTCGTGTCCAGCACCTGCATGAAGGTGGCCAGCGACAGACCGATCGTGGTCAGTGCGAGATTTGGCGGTTGAAATTGGGTGGTCATCGGCTTTGCTTGGGGATGCGTTCTTTACAGGGTGTACGCGAGGGGTTTCCCGGCGTCGGTGACAGTCGTCGTCGCTTACTGGCACCGATACGGTGAGGTCATCGGGATTTGCCACTGGCCATGTTGGCGTGGATGGTCTGCTCGATCAGCTGATCCGCCCTGGCCGCTTGCCGTCGATAGACATCGGTGCTCAGCACCGGCTTTGACGGCGGCTTCTGTGCCAGCATCAGGCCCTTCTGGTCGTGCAGGTTCACCGACACGTTCAGCGACATGCCGATGCGCAGCGGGTGTTTCCGCAGTTGTGCCGGATCGGTGAAGACCACGCGTACCGGAATGCGCTGCACGATCTTGATCCAGTTGCCGGTGGCGTTCTGCGCCGGTAACAGCGAGAACGCGCTACCGGTACCCACGCCGAGGCTCACGATCTTGCCCTTGTAGGTGACTGCGCCGCCGTAGACATCGGAGTCGATCTGCACCGGCTGGCCGATCCGCATGTCGGTGAGCTGGGTCTCCTTGAAATTGGCGTCCACCCACACCTGTTGCAGCGGTACCACGGCCATCAACGCACTTCCGGGGGTCACGCTCTGGCCCAGCTGCACCGAGCGCATCGCGACATATCCGCTGACCGGAGCCAGCAAGGTGGTGCGTATATCGTTGAGGTAGGCCGCGCGAAGCCGGGCGGCGGCGGCCTGCACGTCCGGGTGCGAGGCAACGACCGTATCGTCGACCAGCACCTTGCCGGTTTCGAGCTGCTGCTGTCCGGTGGTCAATGCACTTTCCGCCGTGGTCAACGTATCGGCCGCATGGGCCAGTTCCTCGGCCGAAATCGCACCTGACTTGGCCAGTGCCACCCGCCGCTGATAGTCCGCACGGGCACGCGTCACGGCCACCTTGCGCGCTGCCACAAGCGCCCGTGCGCCGTTGACGTTGCTGTACAGGCCGCGCACCTTGCGTACGGTGTTGGCAAGATTCGCCTTGGCCTCGGCCAGCGCGACGTCGGCATTGGCCTGATCGAGCTTGACCAGTACATCGCCCTTTTTAACCAGGTCGCCATCGTCGGCGCCGATGCTGATCACGGTGCCGGCGATCTGCGGGGTGATCTGCACCACGTTGCCGCCGACATAGGCGTCATCGGTACTCTCATACCAGCGGCCATCGAAGAAGTACCAGAGGCCCCAGCCGATGGTGGCGAGCACCACCACCACGCCGAGCAGGCGTAACAGGAGACCGCGGGAACTCTTTCGCGGCGTCGAAGCGGCGACCTTGTCGGTCGGGCTGTCGCTTGATTCAGCAGCGGGTTGGCTGGACATGGGGTTGCCTCAGGAATGTGCGGGGGTGGAAGACGGTGTGGGTGCAGTGGGCATGGCGCGTGGCTGGAAACCGCCGCCGAGTGCCTCGATCAGCTGTACCGAAAGATCAACTTGTCGGGCTTGCAGCGTGGCCACGCCGCGTTCGGCGGCAAGCAGTTGCTGGCGTACTACCAGGGCTTGCAGGTAACTGCCGATGCCGGCCTTGTAGCGTTGCCGCGCCAGCTCCCAGGCCAGGCGTGCAGCGTGTCGCGCCTGCTGCTGGGCGTGCACCTGTTGCTGTAGCGACTGCGCCGCCGACAGTTCATCGGCAACCTGGTTGAGGGCACCGATCAGGGTACGGTTGTACTGCGCCACGGCGAGGTCGTAGGCGGCATCCTTGCCGACGAGGTTGGCACGCAGCCGCCCGCCGTCGAAGATCGGCAGGCTGACCGAGGGGCCGAGTTGATAGAATCGCGCCGGCAATTCGAACAGGTTGCGGCCGCCCATGGTGATCAGGCCGGCGAGGGCACCGATGCTGAGGTTCGGCATGAACTCGGTTTTCGCCGCCTTGATTTGCCGGCTTGCCGCCTCGACCCGCCAGCGCGCGGCCACCAGGTCGGCGCGGTGGCCGATCAATCCCATCGGCAGGTTCGCCGGCACCGCCAGCTGGTCCGGTTTCAACACGGTCGGGCGGGCGATCTCGAGGCCGCGATCGGGTCCTTTGCCCAGCAGCACCGACAGCGCCGAGCGCGCCGCGGCGATTGCGCGGGTGGCGACCGCCAACTGCTGTGCGGCGGTGGCGACCTCGGCATTGCCCTGCTGCAACTGGATCTGGTTGTCGATCCCGGCCGTGACCCGTTGCCGGGTCAGTGAACGTGCATCCCGGGCGCGCTGCCATTCGGCCCTGGCCAGGTCCTGCTGGGTAAAGGCATAGCCCAGCTGGGCGTAGGCGCGGGCAACGTTGCCGGACAATTCGATCCGTGCCGCGCGTGCCGCGACCTCGGCCGCGCGCGCCTCCCCCAGCGCCGCCCTCCAGGCGGCGCGCTTGCCGCCCCACAGATCGGGACTCCAGCTGAAACGGGCATAGCCGTATTTGGCCCAGGCGAAGTGGCCGCCACCGGCCGCCGACGGCAGCAGGGTGGTCGGCAAACGGGCGCCGGAAATACTGGCGCCGGCGTCGATTTGCGGCTTGCGCGCAGCATCGGCGAGCCCTGCTGCGGCCTGTGCCGCCTGCGCCCGCGCATCGGCCACGTCGAGTCCCGGATTGTTGCGCAATGCCTCACGCATCAGCGCGTTGAGCTGGGGATCGTGGAGGCCTTTCCACCAGTCCGTCGCGGGCCAGCCGGCGGGCGAGATAGGGACACCGGCGAAACTGTGGTCGGACGCCAGCGCCGACGCTGCCATCACCGTGTTGTGTGGGTGCAGTCCGGCGCTGCTGGCACAACCGGCCAGCGCGAGGGTAAATGCCGTAGCTGCCGCAAGGAGATGCAGACGCATGATCAGAAGTCCGGAGAAGGTCAGTGCTTGTCGCGAAGCGCGCGCAGCACGCGCTCCAGGTAGTCGTGCAGGTGGGTTTTTTCGGTTTTGCTCAGCGAACGTTGCGCGGCATCGAGGACCCGATTGCTGCAGGCGAAGGCGGTGTCCTGCCACATCGCGCGGCCCGCCACGGTCAACTCGATCCGCAGCGCGCGTCGATCCTGCTCGTGGGGACAGCGACGCAGATAACCCTTGCGTTCGAGTTGATCGAGCTGGCGGGTCATGGCGCCACCGTCGAGCTCGACGGCGCGAGCCAGTTCGGTGGCCGAAAGCGGACCCAATTGCTGGGCCTTTTTCAGAATGAGGTATTGCGTATAGCTGAGATCGAGACCTTGCCGGGTGAACTCCGCTTCCAGCGCCCGCACCAGTTCCGTGCGTACCATGCCAAGCAGCATGCCGAGGCTGATCGGCGCTGACGTCGCGCTTTCGGCGGTGCTGGATGAGCAGGACAGCTGTTTCATGCCGCTCATTCTATTGCCCAAACTATAATTGTCAAGGCAACTATATCCTGAGCATGTGTTGCTGCGCCAAATTATTCCTGGCGCCGCGCCAGGCTCCTTGGTTTCGGACATGAAAAGTAGCGAGGCGGGGCAATCACCGAGGATTCGTCGGAGTATCGACAATGCCGGTGAAAGATTTATCGTCAAGCCACGGATGCATAAAGATGGTTTATGGCAGCGAACACAAAATCGTCATGGATTCGTGACTTTCATCGGCTTAGCATCAGTTCGCCGAAAAGCCGCTTTCCCCAACCACCACAGTTGGCCATGATTCGCCCCCTGTTCTCCACCGTGCTGTCCCTGTCGTCGGCCACGGCCGGCGACACCACCGCCGACAGCTTCTGGCAGACCCCAACCATTCCCGGTGCCGGGAAAATCCACAGTCTTCCCGAGGCGGCTTATCAGCCCGAGGCCAAGGCGACCTACAAGGTTGTGTTCGGGCTGACCAAGGCCGCCGCCCAGCCCGATCAGGCCAATCCCGGTCTCGAGTATGTCGCCCGTGCCGTCAATTTGTACGTCAACGCCGGGGTTCCGCTGAAACACCTGCACTTTGTCGCGGTGGCTGCCGGTGAGGCGACGTCGATAGCGCTGGACAATGCGCATTACGAGAAAGAATACGGCATACCCAATCCCAGCTTGCCGGTAATCGAACAACTGCGCAAGGCAGGTATTGATGTGGCAGTGTGCGGCCAGGCGATGGCTGAGCATGGCTATGAATATTCCTGGAAAGACTCCCATGTAACGCTGTCGCTGTCGGGGCTGACCACGATCACCGTCCAGGCGCGCAAGGGCTACGCCCTGATGCCGCTTCGAACGCTCTGCAAGGGGAGCCAATCACATGCCGATGGCACGATTTCGTCCGTTCTGCCTAGGTATCACCCTGATGACCCTTACTGTGGCAACCGCGGCGGCGGCTACCGCCAAATCCGACTATCTGCCGCCATGGAACCCCCCGCCGAGCGGCAGTGTGCACTTCAGCACGCCACCGGTCGATGCGATCGCCGACCTGCATGGCGATGTGGTCGACCCCCAGCTCACGGTGTTCTTCGCCGCCAACCAGTTCATGGTGGTGCATAAGCTGATCGCCGCGTTCCGCCAGGCGCACCCGAAGTATCAGTGAATTTTCGTCGAAATCCTGCCGCCGGGTATCCTGACCAAGCAGATCGAAACCGGATCGCTGGTCATGGGCAATCTGAAGATTGCGCAGAGGCCGGATGTGTTCACGGCCGGCAAGGCCTCCATCGCCGAGCGCCAAAAGCAGCATGGCTGGTTTGCCGAGACTCTCGACTACGCCCGCAACCCGCTGGCGATCATGGTTGCCAGGGATAACCCCAAGGGCATCGAGGGGCTTGCCGACCTTGGCCGGGCGGATGTCCGGGTAAGCATGCCCAATCCAAAGTGGGAGGGGATAGCGCGGCAGATCGAGGCTAGGAGCTTGGGCCGTAGAAACTTTGGAGAGCGAGATTGCGCTATCGCCATAGGATGGGTGTATCGGAAGGAGCGCATAGTGGTTCTATGCAAGCCTGACGAGAGACGCAGTCTATG
>SCSE01000084.1 GCA_004298015.1 Rhodanobacter sp. | reverse complement strand
TCGACGAACCGATCTGACTACCGATACGATGAAACAGCACCGAGGGCCGTCGCCCTCGGCTTCCATCCCTGGTCAATTTTCAATCGGCAGAGATGGTCAACTTTCAGTCGGCAGCAACACCGTCTTTTCTTGGCCGAACTGTGACATCCAGAGCGTTCGGCTATTCAGTGCGAAGCGGGATATTTCCCTCCTCAGCATGCGCCACCGCGCAGCAGTGGCGCACCAGGTGCGGGCCAGGATGGCGCGCTTGCTCTACCCGGGGCCCCTGTGCGGCGGTGATGTGGGGACGACAGGCTGCTGAGCAGCTCGTCGGGTACCTCGTGCTTGCGTGGGCTCATGGTGTCTCCGGGTCAGAGGGCAGTTTCCTGCCTGTGGCCCGTTTACACAAAATCTAGGACACCCTCCCGGGCATGGATGCCCGGCAAGCGCCAAGCGGGGTGGCCTTCTCTGTTGGTTACTTATCTTTACTCCGGGCATCCTGCCCTCCGCCCTTCGGGCCGGCTTCGCCGTTCGTGCCCGTTCTGGACGGGCGCGTGGCCACGCAAGATATAAGTAACTCGGCCCGCGCAGCGAGTCGAAACGCCCTTGCTCTTTTGCTCCAATGGTGACGCCAATCAATTGGATGGCCAAAGGCACTGGGCCCCAGCATCCGCTGGGGTGACGAGCGAGATCACATCACGCCAACCGCGTGCCATTCGGCACCGACCGCTCCACCGCCGCAAGCACCACCCCCTCATCGGTAGGGAAGCCGGTCAGCAGGAACTGCGAACGAAACGGGCCGATCTGCTTTTCGGGAAAATTGATCACCCCAACGATCTGGCGCCCGAGCAGATCCGCGGCGGTATACAACGCGGCGATCTGCGCGCTGGTCTTCTTCTCGCCATACGGCCCGAAGTCGACCCAGACCTTCCAGGCCGGCTTGCGCGCCTCGGGGAACGGCTCCACCCGAACCACGGTGCCCACCACGGTGAGTACCTTCTGGAAATCGGCCCAGCTGATTTCACCCACAACCTCTGCGGTGTTTTCCGTCGTCATCCTTCCAACCTCACCTTGAACCAGTCGTTGAGTTCCGCCCGCCAGTAGCCGGCCTGTGCGGCAAGATAGCCGAACGGTCGGTAGGTGCTGGGCAGACCGTAATCGGCAAACGCCTTCCAGCCATCGTCGCCCTCGGCAATCGCCGCCGCCAGCAGCTCGCCGGCGGCGCAGGTGGAGCTGAGGCCGTGACCACCGAACGCCTGGGCCCACCACAGGCCGTCATCACGCCCGCCGATCTGCGGCATTTGATGACGCGCATAACTCATCAGCCCGGACCATGCGTAGTCGATCCTGGCGTCCTTCAATGCCGGAAACACCCGCAACATGTCCTGCCGCAACAGGCGGCGTACCGCGTCGGGCGAGCGGTTGCGGATCGAAATGCGGCCACCCCACAGCAGTCGGCCATCGACCAGCGGACGGTAGTAGTCGAAGGCGAAACGGCTATCGTAGATCGCCGCACGAGTATGCAGGCATTCCCCGAGACGATCGCCCAGCGGTTCGGTCACCATCACATAGGTGGCAATCGGCAGGATCGAGCGGTCGATCTTTCGCTGCAATCCGGCCAGGTAACCACCGCAGGCAAGCACCACCTGATCGGCATGCAAGCTGCCGTGCGCCGTTTCGATACGCCAGCGCAAACCGTCGCGGCGCAAGCGGCGCACACCGCTTTGCTCATGAATCCGCACACCTTGCGCGGCCGCCGCAGCGGCAAGACCGATCGCGTAATTGAGCGGATGCAGATGCAGGGCATCGCGCTCGAACAGGCCATCGAAATAGCGTTCGCTGTGGATCAGGTCGCGCAATTCGGCCTGCGCCAGCCATTCCCATTGCACTCCATAGTGATCGGCCAGCAGTTGCTGGCGTTGGCGCAATACATGCGGATCGCGAAACCAGTTCGCCCAGATCACCCCCTCGTCGACCGCATCGCAGGGAATCTGGTACTCGGCAACGCGGCGACGGATGCGCTGCACCCCCTCGGTGGTACGTTTGAACAAGGCTTGCGCCCGTGCGGTGCCGAGCTGGTCGAGCAGGCTTTGTTCACCCAGCGAATAACCGGCAAACACAAACCCGCCATTGCGCCCGGACGCGCCGAAACCGATCTGTTCGCGCTCCAGCAGCACGACATCGCCCACCCCACGCTCCGCCAGGCCCAGGGCGGTGTTCAAGCCGGCGTAACCGCCGCCGATGATGGCGATGCGCGCGTCCTGACGGCCCTGCAATGGCGCAAACGCCGCGTACGGCGTGGCGGTGGCACGGTAGTAGGACAAGGGCGAAGACTGCTTCATGAGCCGGCCATGCCTGTGGATCTGTCTGCACAGGCATCAGCATAGCGCGGCGCCCGACGGGGAGACGTTTGCAGCTACCCTGTGCTGTAGACCCAGGCGATCAGAGATTGCCGACAAACGCACGCACGGTCGGCGCCAGCGCCGGGTCCTGCATCGCCATGTGCATGGTGGCACGCACCAGGCCCGCCTTGTTGCCGCAGTCGAAGCGCGTGCCTTCGAAGCGGTAGGCCAGCACCTTGCCCTGCTCCTTCAGCAATGCCTCGATCGCATCGGTAAGCTGGATTTCCCCGCCGGCACCGGGCGTGGTCTGGTCCAGCAACTGGAAGATACGCGCGGGCAACACGTAACGGCCGACCACGGCCAGGTTCGAAGGCGCCTCGGCCGGTTTCGGCTTTTCGACCATGTGCCGGATACGGGCGCTGCGATCATCGACCGCGCTGGCATCGACGATGCCGTATTTGTCGGTCTGGTCGTGCGGTACTTCTTCGACCGCAATCACGCCGGCCTGCTCCGCCTCGGCCAATTCAGCCATCTGCCGCAGGGCGCCCCGGCCATCGTTCCAGATCAGGTCGTCGGGCAATATCACACCGAACGGTTCGTCCCCGACTACCGGCCGGGCGCACAACACGGCATGACCGAGACCGAGTGCCTCCGGCTGGGTCACGAAGATCGCCCGAACATGCCGCGGCAGCGTGCCCTGTACCAGGGCCAACAATTCAGCCTTGCCCTTTTCCTGCAACTTCGCCTCCAGCTCGTAGGCCTTGTCGAAGTAGTCGGCGATGGCATGCTTGTAGCGGTTGGTGACGAAGATCAGGGTGTCGGCACCCGCGTCCACCGCCTCATCCACGGCGTACTGGATCAGCGGCTTGTCGAGCACCGGCAGCATTTCCTTGGCCACCGCTTTGGTCGCCGGCAGGAAGCGCGTGCCGAGTCCGGCAACGGGAAATACCACCTTGCGCAATGGCTTGCTCATGTACTCTCCGGGTTGGTACGGCGGATCGAAACCACGTTATCCGGTTGCGACTCTTCGCTCCAGCGGAACGAAGGCAGCAGGCTGGACACGCAGCGACGAAGATCGTCTTCATTGTAGGCAGCCACGGCCTCGTCGGCGTTGTTGAGCATGGCCTGCAGAAGCTCCCACGACACTTCGCGGTACTGGGCCAGAAAAATTTTCGCATGCTCCGTGGCGCTGTAGTTTTCCAGTGGGTGGAACAATTCCTCGAACAATTTTTCACCCGAACGCAACCCGGTGTAGACGATCGGAATCTCGCTACCGGGCTTCTTTCCCGCCAGGTGGATCATCTGCTCGGCGAGATCGCGTATCTTCACCGGCTGCCCCATGTCCAGCGCAAAGATTTCGCCGCCGACACCGATGCTCGCCGACTGCAGAATCAGCTGGCAGGATTCCGGAATCGTCATGAAGTACCGCGACACTTCCGGATGGGTCACCGTCACCGGGCCCCCTTCGCGAATCTGCCTCCGAAACAGCGGCACCACCGATCCGGCCGAATCGAGAACATTGCCGAAACGCACCGTGATGAAGCGGGTTTCGGCATGGGCATTGAGGTTCTGGCAGTAGATCTCGGCAACGCGCTTGCACGCACCCATCACACTGGTCGGGTTGACCGCCTTGTCGGTTGAGATCAACACGAAACATTCAACCCCGGCCTGACACGCCATGTCGGCGACCGTGCGGGTACACAGCACGTTGTTGCGGAAGGCGGTCCGCAGCTGGGCCTGCAACATGGGTACATGCTTGTAGGCGGCGGCATGAAAGACCACCTGTGGCCGCGCTTCGATGAACAGCTTGCGCATCGCGGCCGGATCACCGCAATTGGCCAGTACCGCTTCGAGAATCAGCTCGGGAAAATCCGCACGCAACTCCTGGGCAATGCGATATAGGTTGTACTCGCTCTGCTCCACCACGATCAGCGACTGTGCCCCGAGCCGGGCGACCTGCCGACACAGCTCCGAACCGATCGAGCCGCCGCCGCCGGTGACCAGGACATGCCGGCCCGTCAAGGTCTGGCGAATCGACTCCCAGTCGAGCTGCACGGTATCGCGGCCGAGCAAGTCCTCGATCGCCACTTCCTTGATCTGATTGAACTGGGCACGACCGGCAACCACATCTTCCAGCCGCGGCACGGTTCGATACGGCAAACCGGTGGTGTCGCACAACGCCACCACGCGCCGCATTTCCACGGTCGAGGCGGCCGGCAATGCGATCAGCAGCATGTCGACGGCGGCTTCGCGCGCCACCTCCGGCAACTGCTCGAGGCGGCCCAGTACCGGGTGGCCGTTGATGCTTGCGCCACGCAGGCCGGCGCGATCATCGATGAAGCCCACCACGATGTATCGACTGTCGTGATGAAGGTCGCGCGACAGAACCTCACCGGCGCGATCGGCCCCGATGATCAGTACCCGTTTCACCGCCGGACTGTGCAGGTCGCGACGATTGTCCTTCCAGAACCGGTAGGTCAGCCGCGGGCCACCGAGGAACAGCGACAGCAATGCCGGATAAAGCAGCAGTACCGAGCGCGGCACGCCATCGAGGCGGTTGTACAGGAACAGCGACAGGCCGATCGCCAGCGAGCCGATGACGACCGCGCGCAGGATGTTCCACAGGTCCGGCAAGCTGGCGAAGCGCCACACGCTCTTGTACAGACCGGTCCAGCGAAAAATCAGCCCCTGCACCAGCAAGACGATCGGAAACTCCAGTAACTGGAAACTGACGATTTCATCCGGTCGCAAGGCATAACGCAACAACTTGGCAACCCACCATGCCAGCGCAGTCACCGCAAGGTCGTGAATGATCACGGCCATGCGCGGATGGATCAAACCAACGAGTTTACGCAGCGACATGACGGCCCTCGGGCGATTGGCGTCGCAGGCAACGACGTTTCAGCGCCAGCCATGTGGCGGCCGCTGTCAGATAGACGATGATGGTAACCGGCAAGCCGAGCCGCAGATGACTCCAGGCCAACCAGGCGAACGGCGCGGCAATCAGCAGGTTCCACGCCAGGTAGGTGCGGTCGACCGCGCCATGACTCATGCCGGCGCGAACCAGCCACTGATACAAATGTTCGCGATGCGCGGCATACCATCGGCGCCGGCCGAGCATGCGCGTCAACAAGGTCATGCTCGCATCGGTGACAAATGCCGAGGAAAGAATCATTGCTGGCCACAGCGCGGAGGCGTGGCGTTGCCACAACATCGCGCTGAACGCGAAGATCAGCAGGCCCAGGCTGCCGCTACCGACATCGCCCATGAAAATTTGCGCTGGCGGCCGGTTGTAGCACCAGAAACCCAAGGTCGTCGCAGCCAGGATCGCCGCAAAAAGGGCCAACATCGGCTGGGCGGAATGCCACGCCAGACAGGCCAGGCCGGCCGCCACGAACACCGCCTGTTGCGCCAGGATGCCGTCGATGCCATCCATGAAATTGTGCAGGTTGACGCTCCAGATCCCTGCACCGAGCAGCAACGGCAGCCACCACCACGACATGCCAAGCCCCAACAGGGAAGCCGAAAAGCCGCCAACAGCCAGCAACTGGGCGCCGAGTCGAGGCCATATCGGCAAGGAGCGATGGTCATCCATCCAGCCTGCCAGCGCCACCAGAAACAGTGCGAACTCCAGGCCAACCAAGATACCGGGCGGCCATGTCGGGGCGAAACTCCAGAAGGCCGCCGGCAGGCATACCAGCATGCTCACCACTACACCGATCCCGCCGCCGCGTGGGGTGGCCTGTTGATGGGATCGACGCTGCCCGGGCTGATCCAGCATGCCTCTTCGGCGCGCGTACGCCAACGCCCCGCGCGTCAACAACAGCGCCATCAGAAAAGCCGTCAGTAACCATCCGCTGGCAAGGGCGATCCTCATATCACTCGCTGGCAACTCCGTGAATCGGTCGAATCGTACTCCAGCTTTTGCAGCTGGGGCATTGCCAGTGATGTGCCTTGGCACCGAAACCGCAGCGACTGCAGCGATACATCGCCTGCCCTTCCAGCAATTTTCGCGTGAGGTCGCGCAGGATCAGGAAATTTTCCCGCACCTCGCCCTCGATCTTGTCCATCGTGGCATCAATCAAGGCCATCAGTCCGCGAACCGACGGGCGCTGGCGCAACTGCGAAGTCAGAAAGTCGATTGCCGCACGCTCACCGTCGCGCTGTCGATAGATCCGGGTCAGCGCCAGCACCGGCGAAATCCCGTGATAACGGCCGAGCATGTCGCGCAGGAATGCCTCCGCACGCTCCATTTGCTGGGAGCGCGCATAGCAATCGAGCAGTGGCGGCAGGATTTCCGGCGTAAAGGCAATGTCGGCGTTGATCGCCGATTCGTAAGCCGCCACCGCCTCGGCGTGCTGACCGTCCTCGGCGTGCAGGCGCCCGATCAGCATGAAGGCGCGCACGCAGTCGGCCTGGCAATCAAAGGCTTTCTGCAGATACTCCCGCGCCTCGGCCATGGCCCCGTGCTGACGCGAGCGATCGGCCAGTTCGCAATAGAACTGGGCGATCATGGTCGCCTCGTCCTCACCCGTCATCACCTCGAAACGGCGGGCGTGCTCGATGGCCTTGTGCCAGTCACGTTCGTGCTGGTAGATCGCGATCAAGTGACGCAACGCCGAAGGCGCGTGCGAATCCATCGCCACCAGGTCGGAAAACAGTGCCTCTGCACGATCGAGAAGACCGGCACGCATGTAGTCCTCGCCCAGCTCGAGCAAGGCCACGGTCTTCATCGCATCGGACAAGCCGGGGCGCGACACCAGGTGCTGGTGCAGGCGAATGGCACGATCCACCTCGCCACGCCGACGAAACAGGTTGCCGAGCGCCAGATGGGTCTCGACAGTATCGCGGTTGTATTCGGCCAGCCGGAGAAAGACTTCGATCGCCTTGTCCTGCTCCTCGTTGAGCAGGTAATTGAGACCTCGGAAGTAATCCGAGGAAAGCTCGCTGACGCGCGCACCGGAACGTCGTGTTCCGACACGTCGCGATGCCCACCAGCCCAGGACAAAGGCAACCGGCACCAGCGCAGCCAGCACATAAAGTGGACTCATGAATTGACCGGCGGCTTCTTGGCAGCGTCCCGGCGCTGCTGCTGACGCCAATGGCGCTGACGCCGGCTCACGCCCAGCCACGCGGTCAATCCACCGAGCAGCCATCCGATCATCAGCATGCCAAGCAGCGCGGCGCCTTTCGGCAATTGCAAGCGAACAAACCCGAAGTCGTAACTGACCAGGTCGGCATTGAGCGCACCCAGTACCACACCGGCGGCGATGAAGATCACGAGAATGGAAATGACGAGTAAGCGCATCGCTCGACTTTACCCGATTGACCGAAGCGCGCACAGCCGTCATGCAGGCTCGATCGGCAATGATTCAGCGCAGTTGCCAGCCGGCAACAAGCTTCGGTGCAGGGACGGAATCGAATCCAAGAAAAAGGCAGGATCGGCTTGCACCGCCTGCCCCTCTCCTCCATCGCACCGTTCACTTCAGCCCGCCGCTTGCTCCGGATCGAGATTCACCCGTTCACGCAGCTCCTTGCCCGGCTTGAAATGCGGCACGTGCTTGCCCGGCAGAGCCACAGCCTCGCCCGTCTTGGGGTTGCGCCCCATCCGCGGCGGACGGTAATGCAACGCAAAACTGCCGAAGCCACGCACCTCGATGCGCTCGCCATGAGACAGCGAATGACTCATTTGCTCGATTACGCTCTTGACCGCCATTTCGACATCGGCAAACGCAAGGTGGGTTTGGCGCCTTGCCAGCGCCTCGATCAATTCGGATTTGGTCATGGGACCCCAATGTCCGTGACATGAATCAGCAGGGCGGCAGCAAATCGCCGCCCTGCATCAGACGTTTACAACGATCAATCGGCCTTGTTGAACTGCTCTTTGAGCAGCGCACCGAGCTTGGTCGTACCACTGGCGGCGGACGAATAATCGACAGCTGCCTCGGGTGCGTCCTCCTCGTCCTTGGCGCGGATCGAGAGCGCCAACTGACGACCCTTGCGGTCCATGCCGGTGAACTTGGCCTCGACCTGGTCACCCACCTTCAGATGTTCGGTGGCATCCTCGATGCGCTCCTTGGCAATATCGTTGGCGCGCAGATAACCCTCGACACCTTCGCCAAGATCGATCACCGCACCCTTCGCGTCGACTTCCTTGACGGTGCCGTTGACGATCGTGCCACGCGGGTTGGCCGCCATGAACTGACCGAACGGATCCTGCTCCATCTGCTTGATGCCGAGCGAGATACGCTCGCGCTCCGGGTCCACCGCCAGCACCACGGCCTCGATCTCCTCACCCTTCTTGAAGTCGCGAACGAGATCTTCGCCGGAGACCTGCCAGGAGATGTCGGACAGATGCACCAGACCGTCGATGCCGCCGTCCAGGCCGATGAACACGCCGAAGTCGGTGATCGACTTGATCTGACCGGAAACCTTGTCGCCCTTCTTGTGCATGGCGGCAAACGCTTCCCACGGATTCGAGCGGGTCTGCTTGATGCCGAGCGAGATGCGGCGACGCTCCTCGTCCACGTCCAGCACGGTGACTTCGGTCTCGTCGCCGACCTGAACCACCTTGGCCGGGTTGACGTTCTTGTTGGTCCAGTCCATTTCGGACACGTGCACCAGGCCTTCCACACCGGGCTCGATTTCGACGAAGCAGCCGTAATCGGTGACATTGGAAACCTTGCCGAACAGACGGCTGCCAACCGGGTAGCGGCGCGAGATGGCGACCCACGGGTCGTCGCCCAGCTGCTTCAGGCCCAGCGAAACGCGGTTGCGCTCCTTGTCGTACTTCAGCACGCGCACGTCCAGCTCGTCGCCGACATTGACCACTTCGGACGGATGACGCACGCGCTTCCACGCCATGTCGGTGATGTGCAGCAGACCGTCGATACCGCCGAGGTCCACGAACGCGCCGTAATCGGTGAGATTCTTGACCACACCCTTGACCACCGCACCCTCGACCAGACGCTCCAGCAGCTTCTCGCGCTCTTCGGAGAACTCGGTCTCGACCACGGCACGGCGGCTGACCACCACATTGTTGCGCTTGCGATCGAGCTTGATGATCTTGAACTCGAGTTCCTTGCCCTCGAGGTAAACCGGGTCACGTACCGGACGCACGTCGACCAGCGAGCCCGGCAGGAACGCACGGACGTCCTTGATGTCGACGGTGAAACCGCCCTTGACCTTGCCGGAAATCATCCCGACGATGGTCTCTTCCTTGTCGAACGCCTGCTCCAGGTCGTCCCATACCATCGAGCGCTTGGCTTTCTCGCGCGACAGCTTGGTCTCGCCGAAACCGTCTTCCAAAGCTTCGAGGGCTACCTTCACCTCGTCGCCTACCTGCACCTCCAGCGTGCCTTCCTCGTCCTTGAACTGTTCGATCGGGACGATGCCTTCGCTCTTCAGGCCGGCATTGATCACGACGACGTCGTTGCGGATTTCCACAACAATGCCGGTGACGATGGCGCCGGGCTTCAGCTTGGAGATGGCCTGCTGGCTCTGTTCAAACAGTTCGGCAAAACTTTCAGTCATGTTGATTCCGTCATGGGAAAGGACCTCGGCACGTTGCGCATTCTGGCTTGTTGCGCACGAACCATCCGGTCCACCGGTTGGGGGTGTCGTCAGCGATTCCGTCGGAATCGGCTGCTGCCACCGTGGGTCAAAATCCCTGCCGCAGCAGGAACACAAAAACCGTCATGCAAACCGGATCACGGCTGCACGACGGCAAGTACTTTCGCGACGACATCCTCGATGCGCATGCCGGTGGTATCCACCAACAGCGCATCTTCGGCGGCCTTGAGCGGCGCAACCGCACGCGACGCATCGCGACTGTCACGCGCCTCAATTTCGCGCTGAAGGCCGCCAAGTGTAACGCTGAGTCCCTTTTCCTTCAACTGCTTATAACGTCTTTTCGCACGCTCCGCGGCACTGGCGGTCAGGAATACCTTGAACCGCGCATCGGGGAAGATCACCGTACCCATGTCGCGGCCGTCGGCCACCAGGCCGGGCAGCTTGCGGAAGCCAAGCTGCAGCTGCACCAAGGCCTGCCGCACCGTGGGGATGGAGGCGATCGCCGACGCCGCGGCACCGGCGGTTTCGGTACGCAGCTCATCGGTGGCATCATGGCCGTTGACCCATACCCGTGTCCCTGCAGAGTCCGGGGCCGCCCGAAAGCGGATCTTTGTCTGCTCAGCGCATCGTGTTACGGCGTCGACGTCCGACAGATCCAGACCCGCCATGCCGGCGGCATAACCCACCGCGCGGTACAGGGCGCCCGAATCGAGCAGGCGCCAGCCCAATTTCGCGGCAACCAGCGCGCTGATGGTGCCTTTGCCTGACCCCGACGGCCCGTCGATGGTGAGCACGGGAACCGATGAAACCTCGGGCATGGCAATTCCTGCTGTGGCGATGATGATTCCGCCAGTTTAACGCGTTGACCCCACCGGGCACGGGTGCTATGAACCCCGTCTCTCGTGCCTGACCGATGCAGCCCGCCGCCATGACTGATCTTCGCCGCGAATTCGAACAAGCCGCCAAGGATGTGCAGCAGCTGGAAACCCGCCCCGACAACGATACCCTGCTGCAGCTCTACGCACTTTACAAACAGGGCACCGAGGGCAATCTCAGCCGCACGCAACCCGGCTTTTTCGACTTCGTCGGCACGGCCAAGTACGAGGCCTGGGGCCAGCTGCAAGACGTTTCAGAGGAGGAGGCCATGCGCCGCTACATAGCATTGGTGCAGCAGTTGCTGGCCTGATTGCAGGCCACGCCATAAGCCCTCCCCTTGCTTTTAGGCCCCTGAAACCGGCACATTCATACGATCGTTTGAGTTGCCGTGGTGTCACCATGTCCTTCCCCAAGCTGTTCAGCCCGCTCGACCTGGGTCACGTCACGCTACCCAATCGCATCCTGATGGGATCCATGCATACCGGGCTGGAAGACAAGGCCGGCGACTACGACAAGCTGGCCGTCTACTTTGCCGAGCGCGCCCGCGGCGGTGTCGGCTTGATGGTAACCGGCGGCATCGCGCCAAGCATCCAGGGCTGGCTCAAGCCCTTCGGTGGCCGTTTGTCGATGCCTTGGCACAAACCGCGACACCGCAAGGTAACTCAGGCGGTCCATGCCGAAGGAGGCAGGATCTGCATGCAAATCCTGCATGCGGGACGCTACGGCTATCACCCGCTGTCGGTGGCACCCTCGAAAATCAAGTCGCCGATCACCCCCTTCACGCCCCGCGCGCTTTCCAGCGCCGGAGTCCGCGCCACCATCGGCGACTTCGTGCGCTGCGCGCAGCTGGCGCGGGACGCCGGCTACGATGGCGTCGAAGTGATGGGCTCGGAAGGCTATCTGATCAATCAGTTCATTGCCGCGCGCACCAACCAGCGCACGGATGCATGGGGCGGCGATGCCGTTCGGCGCATGCGTCTGGCGATCGAAATAGTGCAGCGCACGCGTGAAGCGGTCGGGCCCGATTTCATCATCATCTATCGGCTGTCGATGCTCGATCTGGTCGAGGACGGCCAGGACTGGAGCGAGATCGTCGCCCTGGCCAAGGCGATCGAAGCTGCCGGCGCCAGCATCATCAATACCGGCATTGGCTGGCATGAGGCGCGGATACCGACGATCGTCACCAGCGTACCGCGCGCCGGGTTTGCCTGGGTTACCGGAAAGCTCAAGGGTGAAGTGGCGATTCCGCTGATTGCCACCAACCGCATCAATATGCCGGAGGTGGCCGAGCGCATCCTCGCCAGCGGTGACGCGGACATGGTGTCGATGGCACGGCCGCTGCTGGCCGATCCCGCGTGGGCGAACAAGGCCAGAGCCGGTCACAGCGAGCGCATCAACACCTGCATCGCCTGCAACCAGGCCTGCCTCGATCACGTGTTCAAGAACCAGCGCGCCAGCTGCCTGGTCAATCCACGCGCCTGCCATGAAACCGAACTGCGGATCGAACCGGCCAGGACGCCCCGACGGATTGCCGTGGTCGGCGCCGGGCCAGCCGGCATGGCCTGTGCCAGCATCCTGGCCGAACGAGGCCACAACGTAACCCTGTATGACAAAGCGCAGGAAATCGGCGGTCAGTTCAACTACGCCAAACAGATTCCCGGCAAGGAAGAGTTTCGCGAAACACTGCGCTATTTCCGGCATCGCTTGAGCGATACCGGCGTCGAGGTGCGACTGGGCCAGGTCACGGATGCGGCCACTTTGAGCGCCAGTCGCTACGACGACGTCGTGATCGCCACCGGCGTCAGCCCGCGCAAGGTCACGTTTCCCGGCAGCGATCATCCTCGCGTGCTCAGCTATCTGGATGTGCTGGCGCGGCATTGCCCGGTCGGTGAAAAGGTCGCGATTGTCGGCGCGGGCGGCATCGGCTTCGATGTGGCCGAATTCCTCGTGGAAGCATCGCCGTCACCCAGCACCGACATCGCCCGCTGGGCCCGCCAGTGGGGCGTGGATCTGCAGCTTGCCCGGCGCAGCGGGCTGCGACCGGCGCAGCCGGAATCGCCGGTACGCCAGATCTGGCTGCTGCAACGCAGCGAAGGGCGCCCGGGGGCACGGCTCAACAAGACCAGCGGATGGGTTCACCGGGCCACCCTCAAAGCCAAGCACGTCACCATGCTGGGCAATGTCCGCTATGAGCGCTTCGACGACCGGGGACTGCATGTCGTCATCAATGACGTGGCGCAGATTCTGCCGGTGGATAACGTCGTGATCTGCGCCGGCCAGGAACCGAATCGGCGACTGGCCGATGAACTGCTTGCCGCCGGCATCAAGACACACCTGATCGGCGGCGCCGACGTCGCCGCCGAACTGGACGCCAAGCGGGCGATTGCCCAAGGCACCGCACTGGCGTGCAGCCTCTGAAACGCAGCCTACAGAAAGCGCGAAATTATGGCAGCACAAAAGAAAGCGCCCTGCGGTACGACGCATCGATATGGGCCGGGGGGGAGGGGGCCGGATATCGTATTTAGCGTCGCCGCAGGGCGAGGGCCACGTCGTCAGGGGGGAGGGGAGACGACGTGACGAGGGTCATTTTATGTTCGACAGGATAAAGTATCTAATATATATTTATCGCCTCACTTATATGAAAATCATATATGTTTGATTTCCGCCAGCTGCGCTATTTCATCGCCGTCGCCGAGGAGCTGAGCTTCACCCGCGCCGCGATGCGGCTTCACCTTTCGCAGCCGCCGCTGTCGCAGCAGATCCAGGCGCTCGAGCGCGATCTTGGCGTGCGCCTGCTGGAACGCACCAAGCGCCACGTTGCACTCACGGAACCGGGCAGGATCTTTCTCGAACAGGCGCGGCAGATTCTGGCCAAGGCTGACGAACTGCGCAGCCAGGTGACGGCAGCAGCAGCCGGATACAGCGGACAACTGCGGCTCGCCTATACGGCTTCAGTCTCGTTCCACCCTGCGTTGCCCCAAACCCTGTTGCGCTACCGTCAGGTGGCTCCCAATGTCCTCCTTCAGCTCAGCGAGATGTACACCGCACCGCAGTTTGCTGCCTTGCTGGCAGGTCACATCGACATCGGCTTCGTGCGTGACGAACCTGCCCATGCCCAGGATGCCAACCAGCTCAGACTCAGTGTGATCGACCGCGAACCCTTGCTGCTCGCCGTGCCCACCGGCCATGCATTGGCCAATCGCAGCAGCATCAGTCTCGCCGAAGTGGCTGGCGACGCGTTTGTCTCGCAACCGCGCGAACTGGCATCGACCCTCTACGACCGGCTGGTGAAGCTGGCCGACAAGGCCGGCTTCGAGCCGAAGATCGGGCAACACGCGCAACAGATCAACGGCTTGTTGGCCCTGGTCGCCGCGGGGCTCGGACTGGCGTTGGTGCCGGCATCGATGCGCGCTGTACGTCTCGCCGGGGTCAGCTACCTGCCGCTGGAGGATCCCGACGCCTACATGCTCCTGGCCGTCGCCTGCCGCAGCAACGACCATTCCCCGGCCCTGCTGCAATTGTTGTCCACAGTGGCCGAGTCCGCCATCGCACCCGGCTTGTGACAATCGACCGGAATAGCTACACTTGCGGACTTGTATTCCCGTTTTTAGAGTCAGGAGCTGGCCGTGAAGGTGCTTAATTCTTTGAAGTCCGCCAAAGCGCGGCACCGCGACTGCAAGATCGTGCGCCGTCGAGGCAAGACGTTCGTGATCTGCAAGAGCAATCCGCGTTTCAAGGCTCGTCAGCGCTGATCACCAGCCGCGACGCAGACACAAAAAAGGCCGCTTGATGCGGCCTTTTTTGTGTCTGCATGATCGCCCGATTTGCCATCATTCGTAGCGAACGCCGATGATCTCGTAGTGCTTGACCCCATTCGGGGCGGTAAACTCGAAACTGTCACCGGCATTCTTGCCGATCAGTGCCCGTGCAATTGGCGACGACACCGCAATCAGTTGCCGCTTGATATCGGCCTCCAGGTCACCGACGATCTGATAGGTCACCGCCGCGCCACTGTCCTCCTCCTCCAGGTCAACGATCGCGCCGAAGACCACCTTGTTGCCCGCGTTGAGTCGCGACACGTCGATCACCTCGGCAGTGGACAGCGCCGCCTCGAGCTCGCCGATACGCCCTTCGGTGAAACTTTGCTGATCCCGCGCGGCATGGTATTCGGCATTCTCCTTGAGATCGCCGTGTGCCCTGGCTTCGGCGATGGCGGCGATGATCCGCGGACGGTCGACCGACTTCAACCGCTCCAGTTCCGCCCGCAGGCGTTCCGATCCGGCCTTGGTGATGGGGGCGCGACTCATGCGCTCAGCTCCTTGTGCAATTCCTGCAGGCTGTGGACCTCGTCTCCGCTGTGGAAATCCAGCGAATGAACCAATGCCCGGGCGCCAGCGACGGTAGTGGAATAGGTGACGCGATGCTGCAGCGCCTCGCGTCGGATCGAGAACGAATCGGCGATCGCCTGCTTGCCCTCGGTGGTGTTGACGATATACACGATCTCACCATTCTTGATCAGGTCGACAATATGCGGTCGGCCTTCAAGCACCTTGTTGACGCGCTCGCAGATGACGCCGTGTTCGGCCAGATAGCTCGCCGTACCCGAGGTAGCCACCAGGCTGAACCCCCGCGCGATGACATCCCTGGCCACAGGCAGGAGCCGATCCTTGTCCGCATCGCGCACCGATACGAACACCTTGCCCCTGGCTGGCGTGCGGATTCCGGCAGCGTCGTGCCCGCGGGCAAAGGCCGCGCCGAAGCTTCGCCCAACGCCCATCACCTCGCCGGTGGAGCGCATCTCGGGACCGAGGATCGGATCGACGTTCTGGAACTTCAGGAACGGGAAAATCGCCTCCTTCACCGAGTAGTACGCCGGAATCACCTCGCGGGTGGCGCCCTGCTCGACCAGGCTTCGACCCGCCATCGCGCGTGCTGCGATCTTGGCCAGGGGCACGCCAGTTGCCTTGGACACGAACGGCACGGTACGCGAAGCGCGTGGATTCACCTCGAGAATGAACACGGTCTCGCCCTGAATCGCAAACTGGGTGTTCATCAGGCCGATCACCTTCAATTCCCTGGCCATCATCGCCGACTGGCGGCGCATCTCGTCCTGCACTTCGGCCGTCAGTGAATACGGAGGCAGCGAGCAGGAGGAGTCGCCGGAGTGCACACCGGCTTCTTCGATGTGCTCCATGATACCGCCGATCAGCACGTTGCCCTCGGCGTCGGCGATGATGTCGACGTCGACCTCCACCGCGTGATCGAGGAAACGATCCAGCAGCACCGGCGAGTCGTTGGAAACCTGCACCGCCTCGCGGATGTAGCGCGACAGATCGGCGTCGTCATAGACCACTTCCATCGCCCGACCGCCGAGCACATAACTCGGACGCACCACCAGCGGGTAACCGATCTCCCGCGCCAGTGCCAGCGCCTCGTCGGCATTGCGTGCGGTACGGTTCGGCGGCTGCTTCAATCCGAGCTTGACGATCATCTGCTGGAAACGTTCGCGGTCCTCGGCCAGATCGATGCTGTCCGGCGTGGTGCCGATGATCGGTACACCGGCAGCTTCCAGCGCCCGCGCCAGCTTGAGCGGGGTCTGCCCGCCGTACTGCACGATGACGCCCTTCGGCTGCTCGAGATCGACGATCTCCAGCACATCCTCCAGCGTCAGCGACTCGAAATACAGTCGGTCGGAGGTGTCGTAGTCGGTCGAGACGGTCTCCGGGTTGCAGTTGATCATGATGGTTTCGAACCCGTCCTCGCGCAGCGCCAGTGACGCATGCACGCAGCAGTAGTCGAATTCGATGCCCTGCCCGATCCGGTTCGGGCCGCCACCGAGCACGATGATCTTGTCGCGATCGGTGGGGTTGGCTTCGCACTCTTCCTCGTAGGTCGAGTACATGTAGGCGGTGGTAGTGGCGAACTCGGCGGCGCAGGAATCGACCCGCTTGTAGACCGGCCGAATGCCCAATGTACGACGCAGATGACGCAATGCCGCCTCATCGGTACCGGTCAGCTCGGCCAGCCGTGCATCGGCAAATCCCATGCGCTTGAGTTCGCGCATGCGCGGCGCATCAAGCGCTGTGAGGCCTTCCGCCTGCAACTCGCCTTCGGCTAGAACGATGTCCTCGAACGCTGCGAGAAACCACGGATCGACGCGGCTGAGGCCATGCACTTCCTCCAGCGTCAGGCCGGCACGAAACGCATCCGCCAGATGGAATACCCGGTCCGGTCGCGGTTCGCGCAGTTCGCGCTTCAACGTGGCCATACCGGCCTCGGTGCTGAAGTCCAGCCCGGTCGGGTTGAGGCCGGTCTTGCCGATCTCCAGTCCGCGCAGGGCTTTCTGCAGCGACTCGTGGAAGGTGCGGCCGATCGCCATCACCTCGCCCACCGACTTCATCTGGGTAGTGAGACGCGCATCGGCGGAAGGAAACTTCTCGAACGCGAAACGCGGAATCTTGGTGACCACGTAATCGATCGTCGGCTCGAACGAGGCCGGGGTGAGCCCACCGGTGATGTCGTTCTTCAGCTCATCCAGCGTATAGCCGACCGCCAGCTTCGCGGCGATCTTGGCGATCGGGAAACCGGTGGCCTTGGAAGCCAGCGCCGAGGAGCGCGACACCCGCGGGTTCATCTCGATCACCACCACACGACCATCCTCGGCATTGATGCCGAACTGGACGTTGGAGCCACCGGTATCCACACCGATCTTGCGCAGCACCGCGATCGAGGCATCGCGCAGACGCTGGTATTCCTTGTCGGTCAGTGTCTGCGCCGGCGCCACCGTAATCGAGTCGCCGGTATGCACGCCCATCGGATCGAGGTTTTCGATCGAGCACACGATGATGCAGTTGTCCGCAGTGTCGCGGACCACTTCCATCTCGAACTCCTTCCACCCTAGCACCGACTCCTCGACCAGCACCTCGCCCACCGGCGACAGCTCCAGGCCATGCTTGACGATGACCTCGAACTCCTCCCGGTTGTAGGCGATACCGCCACCGGAACCACCGAGCGTGAAGCTTGGACGAATGATGGTCGGATAGCCGACCTTGACCTGCGTTTCCAGGGCCTGCTCGAACGTGCGCACCACTTCGGCCTTGGGGCACTCCAGACCAATCTCGGCCATCGCCACGCGAAACAACTCGCGGTCCTCGGCCATGCGGATTGCCTCGCGCGAGGCGCCAATCAGCTCGACCCCATATTTGGCGAGTACGCCGTGATCGTCCAGGTCGAGCGCACAGTTCAGGCCGGTTTGCCCACCCATCGTAGGCAACACCGCATCCGGGCGCTCCTTGGCGATGATCCGCTCCACCGTCTGCCAGTTTATCGGCTCGATGTAGACCGCGTCAGCCGTATCCGGGTCGGTCATGATCGTGGCGGGGTTGGAGTTCACCAGAATCACCCGGTAGCCCTCCTCCTTCAAGGCCTTGCAGGCCTGTGCGCCGGAATAGTCGAACTCGCACGCCTGGCCGATCACGATCGGGCCGGCGCCGATGATCAGGATGCTTTTAATATCGGTACGCTTGGCCATCTCAGCGGCTCTCCTGCATCAGCTTGGCGAATCGATCGAACAGGTAACCGATGTCACGCGGCCCGGGACTGGCCTCGGGATGTCCCTGGAAGCAGAACGCCGGTCGGTCGGTCAGTGCAAAGCCCTGCAGCGAGCCATCGAACAGCGAGGCATGGGTGACTCGCGTGTTGGCTGGCAGCGTCGCCGGATCGACAGTGAAGCCGTGATTCTGCGACGTGATCAGCACGCGTCCGTCGTCCAGATCCTTGACCGGATGATTCGCCCCGTGATGCCCGAACTTCATCTTCAGCGTCTTCGCCCCCAGCGCCAGGCCCATGATCTGATGGCCCAGGCAGATGCCGAACAACGGGACCTTCGCATCCAGCAGTTCCCGGGTTGCGGCAATGGCGTAGTCGCATGCTGCCGGATCTCCCGGGCCGTTGGACAGAAAAACACCATCCGGCTTCATCGCCAGCACTTCGGCCGCGGGAGTCTGTGCCGGCACCACGGTAATCTCGCAACCCTGTTCGGCCAGCAGGCGCAGGATGTTTTGCTTTACGCCGAAGTCATAGGCAATCACCTTGAAGCGCGGCACCGGCTGACTGAAAGCCGTGCCGTCGAGATCGTACACGCCTTCGCGCCAGGTGTAGGGCTGGCCGACACTGACGACCCTTGCCAGATCCATGCCATCGAGGCCGGGAAACGCGCGTGCGCTGGCCAGCGCCGCCGCCGCGTCGACCTGCTCGCCGGCGACAAGGCAACCGGCCAGCGCACCCTTGTCTCGCAGGATGCGGGTCAGCCGCCGCGTGTCGATCCCGGCAATCGCCACGGTCCCATGCCGCCTCAGGTAATCGGGCAGGCTTTCGCTGCTGCGCCAGCTGCTGGCCCGGCGCGGCACATCGCGCACGATCAGGCCGGCGGCCTGCACGGCGGTGGACTCGGCATCCTCGGCATTGCAGCCGGTGTTGCCGATATGCGGGTAGGTCAGAGTCACCAGCTGACGGGAGTACGAGGGATCGGTGAGGATTTCCTGGTAACCGGTCATGGCCGTATTGAAGACTACTTCGCCGACGGTTTCACCGAGGGCACCCACGGCATGGCCGTGGAACATGCTGCCGTCTTCGAGGGCGAGCAAAGCGGGAATGGACATACGTTAACCGCCTTTTGGATGCAGCGAAGTCTGCAAGCCGCGCATTCGCAGGCCTGAAGAGCTTGGAGGGGAATGGGTCAGGGCGGGTCGAAATGATAAGCGGCAGCGTGCCTTCTGTCCACCGTGCCGCGCACGAATCCACCGAATTGAAGGCGCTCATTGCGATTCTTCCAGCGCTACACTAGCGGCCTGTCGCGCTTGGGTGGTCGAGGCGGGAAATTCGATTGCGCAAGGGCCGATTTCTGGCACTTTGCCAGCCGATAGTGGCTCCATGGGCTAAAACGCGGCGAAAATATGCACTGCACAGACGGATTCGCAGACCGCCCAGGCAGCGTTCGATACGCTGCCCAAATCACGTTCGCAAGGAGTTGAATACCCTCATGAATGCTGTCGTGCTACTCGACCCCGCCCGCCTTGATCGCCCCGATACCACGGTAAGACAGCAGCCCTTTCCATTTTTCGTCGCCCACGGACAGCTGCCGGACGAGGCACGTGGCGAGCTGGATCGCGACTTCCCACGCTACGCCAGCGCCGGTTTCTTCCCCTACGATCCGGAGGAATGCGGGCCGGCGATCAACACCTTGATCGACAATATGACCACACCGGCATTTGCCCGTGCGGTCGGCGAACGACTCGGCATCGACAATCTCGGCCAGTACCCGACCCTGGTCACACTATGCCGACTGCTGAACAAACGACACGGCACAATCCACACCGACAGTAAATCCAAGGTGGTGACCGCCTTGCTTTATTTGAACAGCCAATGGCCGGACACCAGCAACGGTTGCCTGCGTTTCCTGCACAAAATCGACGACATCGACAGCCTCATCGTGCCCGAGCTGCTCCCGCTGTATGGCGAACTGGCTGTGTTCCGGCGCTGCGAGAACTCCTTTCATGGCCACCTGCCGCATGAAGGTGAGCGCCGTGTGATACAGGTCGCCTGGCTGACCAGTGAGGAAGAAAAGCTGCGCAAGACCAGGCGCGGAACGTTCTCCCGCGCGTTCAAGAAATTCTTCGGCAAGCTCGATACCCGCTTCGGCGCCGGCCGTGATCGCAACGCCTCGCATCGTGATTGACGCGACAGCCTTTCAGCGCATGACCTCATACCAGACCATGAAAAGCGCAAACGCCACATACAGCAGGCCTGCCGGCAACAGCCGCAGCGCATCGACACGACCCTGCCGAAAAAGCCACCACAAATAGCCGATAGCGACCATGGTGATCCCACTGGCCACGATCAGCGGGGTATCGAACAACCAGGGTGTGGCGAACAACGCGATCGAGCTGGGTATGGTTGCCTGGATCATCATGGAGCCTGAAATATTCCCCAGGGCCAGGCGCTCCTTGCCCTGACGCACCCAGATCAGCGCGTTGAGCGTCTCGGGCAGTTCGGTCGCCACCGGGCTCAATATCAAGGCCACCAGATGCGCCGGGAAGCCGAGCAGCGAGCCAAGCCCCTCAAGCTGCCCGACAAACAGCTTCGAGGCGATGGCGATCACCAGTACAGCGCCGGTTGTCTGCACAGCCACCCAGCCCCAGGATGGCTCAGCCTGCCGCGATTGCAGCTTGAGCGGCTCAAGCTGCTCATCTTCCGGCGCGCTGTCCACGCGACGCATTTCCCGGCTTGCATAGAGCGCGTACGCGAGCAGAAAGCCGATGCCGAGCCAGGGCTTGATGCTGAAAGCAACCAGTCCCAGCCCGGCCTTGATCGCGAAGATGGCCAGAAACCACGACTGGTCACGCGCCAGCCGTCGATGATCGACGCGAATGATCCGGTCAGCACGCTGCAGCTTGCGCCGGTTGCTCCACAGCGCCACACCCACAACCGCGTAGGCCACGGTAGCAAGCACCAGCGGGCCACCCAACGCAGCCCCCACACCGATGTCACGCGCCTCGGGCGTCTTGCCGAACATCACCGCGACAAAGGTCACCGCGCTCTCCGGTAGCGCGGTGCCGAACGCCGCCAGTACGGTCCCTGTGGCAGTGGCGCCCAACTGGAGTTTGCGCCCGGTCCACTCGATACCGTTGACGAAGTAGTCGCAGGCGACGTAGATCGCTGCCGCGGAAATCGCCAAGAGACACAAGACCAACAGCATGGCATGTACCCGGGCCGGGCGAGCGATCTACCGATGGCACAACGACACCGCTCGCCCGGCCCGGGTAAGCATGTCGATGGCCAAAGGTCTCGCCGGGCACATCGATACCCGAAGATATCGATCGCTGTCCGTACCACAGTGCCGTGGGGCACCAAGTCTGTTGATACGGACGCCTCGGGGGTTGAGGCGGGCTACTCCCCAATGACTACGCCGCCGATGCTAGCAGCCTGTCGGACTTTGGTCGACCGGTCTGCGAATCCGCCTGTGCGGTCCAGATTTTTGCCGCTCCTTCGCCCATAGCGCCACCATCGGCCGACGAATCGTCAGGAAACCTGTCCGCGCCCAGCCGCCTTCCCGCCTCGATCGCCAAAGCCCGACAGGCTGCCAGCGACAGTCATGGCATCAGACAAGCGCAAGCCACTGAACCGTCGACAGCGCGCCACTCAACAAGCGGCAACGCGCAATCGATCGTCTCAGAGGCTGTGAAAAATTCGGACTCCGTAGCGAGAGCGTCGCCGGGCGTTCGTGACAAGGTGCGCTGCGGGCAAATCCGGGGAGTTTGGTGAACCAAATGACCCGGATTTGCCCGTAGTGCACCGCCGGCACGGGCGTCTGGCGGCGCTCGCAGTAGGTGGGCGATTTTTTCACAGTCTCTCAGCGCGAGCCGTTCAGCACATCATCCAGTTGCCAGCGTCCCGCGGGGCGCCCTTGCAGCCACCGTGCCGCCTGCAGGGCGCCGCGAGCGAAAATAGAGCGGTCGGTCGCGCGATGGCTCAACTCGATCCGCTCACCGGTTCCGATCAGCAAGGCGCTGTGTTCACCGACGATATCGCCACCACGCACGACCGCAAAACCGATGCTGCCATCCACGCGCTCCCCGGTGCGACCTTCGCGACTGTATACCGCTGCGGTGGCCAGATCGATATTTCGCGCCGCTGCCGCCGCCTGCCCCAACGCCAATGCCGTACCGGAGGGTGCATCCTGCTTGCGGCCATGATGGGCCTCCACGATCTCCAGATCCCACTCGGGAAAAGCCGCGGCAGCCTCGCGCAACAGGCGCATCAACATCGTCACGCCAAGACTGAAATTCGCAGCCCGCAGTACGGCGATGTGCTCGCCGGCATCCTCCAGTCTGGCTTCCAGGGCACTGTCGATACCGGTGGTTCCGGTTACCAGCGCCGTACCGTGGGCCAGACAATGATCGAGCGCCGCCGCCAATGCCTCGGGCCCGCTGAAATCGACGACGACATCCAGCACGGGTGCTTGCGACCAGTCGTGCGCATAGCGCAATGCCTCGGCGGTCCCGGGGAATACGGACGCCCCGTCGGATTCCGACCCGGGAGCGACCACGGCATAGTCCAGGCTGAATGCCGGATTTTCCCTCAGAAGTCCCAGCAAGGCCTGCCCCATGCGGCCGGAGGCGCCGTTGATGGCCAGACGAACCGGGCGACTCATCGCGCCGCTCCCACGAAGCCATCGGCACTGCCTGATGTCACCGGTTGCGCTGAAGCGCTCATGCCGTGACCCTGGACCAGAACTGCTTCACACCGTCGACCCATCCCTTGGCCCGCGGTGTGTGCTTGTCGGCATCGGTGCCGTCAAAGGTCGCTTCGAGCGACTCCAGCAATTCCCGCTGCTGGCGGGTCAGATGTACCGGGGTTTCCACCACCACGCGACAGATCAGGTCGCCAAACCGGTTGTTGCGCACCGACTTCACACCGCGACCGCGGAGACGGAACTGGGTGCCGGTCTGGGTCTCGGGAGGAATGCTGATCGGCACTTCGCCCTCCAGCGTCGGCACCGGCAATTCGGCACCGAGGGCGGCCTGCGAAAAGCGAATTGGCAACTCGCAGTGCAAGTCACTGCCTTCGCGCTGGAAGATCGCATGCTCGCGCACGTGCGTTTCCACATACAGGTCGCCCGACGGCGAGCCCGACGGCCCGGCCTCGCCCTGCCCGCTCAGGCGTATCCGATCACCGTTGTCCACCCCTGCCGGAATCTGTACCGACAGCGTGCGGGTCTCCTCGAGCCGGCCTTCGCCATGACATTTCCTGCACGGTTTCTCGATCGCCTGGCCACTGCCGCCGCAATGCGGGCAGGCTTGCTGAATCGAAAAAATCCCGTTCTGCATGCGCACCTGACCATGGCCATGACAGGTCTTGCACTTGCTGACTTTGCCGTCTTCGGAGCCGGTGCCGTTGCAGTGGTGGCAGCCCACCTGGGTCGGTATCTCGATCTGGCGACTGACCCCGAACACGGCCTCTTCGAGGTCAAGCTCGATGATGTAACGCAAATCGGCACCACGACGCTGGCGGCCGCGCCCGGCCCCGCTGCGGCCAAAAATGTCGCCGAAAATATCGCCGAAAATATCACCGACATCCTCGAAACCCGCGCCACCGCGTCCGCCCATGCCGTGCTCGAAGGCCGCATGACCGTGCTGATCGTACATCGCCCGTTTCTGCGCATCGGCCAACACTTCGTAGGCCTCCTTGGCCTCCTTGAATTTCTCCTGCGCGGCCGGGTCGTCCGGGCAGCGATCGGGGTGGTATTTCATCGCCAAGCGGCGAAACGACTTCTTCAGCTCGGCTTCGCTGACATGCCGGTCCACACCCAGTACTTCGTAGTAGTCACGCTTGCTCATTCATGCATCCACACTGCTTGTCACGCCCCACTTGAGGCCGGTGGTTCCGTATCCCGCCCCGCATTCAGCAGACAGCCCGCCCCAGGAAAATTCCCGGCGCGGGCTGACAGACCGGCCACGCCGATGGCGGCAGCGGCTTACTTTTTGTCGTCTTTCACTTCGGTGAACTCGGCGTCGACGACATCGTCCGGCTGCGCCGAGCCGCCCGGTGCCGCCTGCGGATCGGCCTCGGCAGAGGCACCGCCCTGGGCCGCTGCCTGCAGCGCCTGAGCCGCCTGCTCGAGCTTCTCGGATTTCGCCTCGATGGCCGCCTTGTCGTCGCCATCCTTGACCTTTTCCAGATCAGACAAGGCCGCTTCGATGCTGCTGAGCTGGTCGGCAGGAATCTTGCCGCCATGTTCCTTCAGCGCACTGCGGGTGGCATGTACCAGCTGATCGGCCTTGTTGCGGGTCGCCACCAGCTCGTGGAACTTGCGATCCTCCTCCTTGTTCGCCTCGGCATCGGCGACCATGCGCTGAATCTCGTCCTCGGACAGGCCCGAACCGGCCTTGATCTCGATCTTTTGCTCCTTGCCGGTCTTCTTGTCCTTGGCCGACACATGCAGGATGCCGTTGGCGTCGATGTCGAAGGTGACCTCGATCTGCGGCATGCCGCGCGGTGCGGCGTCGATCCCGGACAGATCGAACTTGCCCAGCGACTTGTTCGCGCTGGCGCGTTCGCGCTCACCCTGCAGCACGTGCACGGTTACCGCGGTCTGGTTGTCGTCGGCCGTGGAGAACGTCTGCGCCGCCTTGGTCGGCACCGTAGTGTTTTTCTCGATCAGCTTGGTCATCACGCCGCCCATCGTCTCGATGCCGAGCGACAGGGGGGTGACGTCGAGCAACAGCACGTCCTTGATCGAACCGCCCAGCACGCCGCCCTGGATCGCGGCGCCCACGGCAACGGCTTCGTCCGGGTTGACATCCTTTCGCGGATCCTTGCCGAAGAAGTCCTTGACCGACTCCTGTACCTTGGGCATCCGGGTCTGACCACCGACCAGGATCACGTCGTCGATGTCGGACACGCGCAGGCCAGCGTCGTTCAACGCCGTACGGCACGGCTCGATGGTGCGCTTGATCAGCTCTTCCACCAGTGACTCGAGCTTGGCACGGGTCAGCTTGATGTTGAGATGCTTCGGACCGGAGGCATCGGCCGTTACATACGGCAGATTGACGTCAGTCTGGTGATTTGACGAAAGCTCGATCTTGGCCCGCTCGGCGGCATCCTTCAGGCGCTGCAGCGCCAGCGGATCCTTGCGCAGGTCGATGCCCTGCTCCTTGTTGAACTCGTCGACCAGGTAGTCGATGACCCGCATGTCGAAATCCTCGCCACCGAGGAAGGTGTCGCCATTGGTGGCCAGCACTTCGAACTGTTTCTCGCCATCGACTTCGGCAATCTCGATGATCGACACATCGAAGGTGCCGCCACCGAGGTCGTAGACCGCGATCTTGCGATCGCCACCTTTTTTGTCCAGCCCATAGGCCAGCGCGGCCGCAGTCGGCTCGTTGATGATCCGCTTGACCTCAAGGCCCGCAATCTTGCCTGCGTCCTTGGTCGCCTGGCGCTGGCTGTCGTTGAAGTACGCCGGCACCGTGATCACCGCCTCGGTAATGGTCTCGCCAAGATAGTCCTCGGCGGTCTTCTTCATCTTCATCAGCACCTTGGCGGCGATCTCCTGCGGCGCCATCTTCTTGCCGTCGGAGGTCTGCACCCAGGCGTCGCCGTTTTCATGGGCCACGATGCCGTAGGGCACGATGTGCAGGTCTTTCTGCACCTCGGCGTCGGTGAACTTGCGCCCGATCAGGCGCTTCACCGCATAAAAGGTGTTCTTCGGGTTGGTCACGCTCTGGCGCTTGGCCGAGGCGCCGACCAGCACTTCCCCATCCTTGTTGAAGGCGACGATGGACGGCGTGGTACGGTCGCCTTCCGAGTTCTCGATGACCTTGGTACTGCTGCCGTCCATCACCGCCACGCAGGAGTTGGTGGTGCCCAGGTCGATACCGATGATCTTGCCCATGTGTATGCTCCGAATCTTGTTTGCGGCTCGATGACCGCGACTGTTTTTCAGATGGGGGTCGGCTCCGGCGATTCAATGCCGATGAGACCCCGGATGCCATTTCGTTGCAGTTGCCGGCACATCATCCCAACGCGCGCAGGCAACGGTATCGATCAATCGCCGGCCACCGCCACCAGCGCCGGACGCAGCAGGCGATCATTCAGCACATAGCCTTTTTGCAATACCTTGACCACGGTACCCGACGCGGCATCCGGCGCCGCGACCACGCTTACGGCGTGGTGGCGCTCCGGGTCGAGCGGCTGACCGAGTGGATCGATCGGCGACATGCCGTGGTTCTCGGCCACTTTCAGCAACGACTTGAGGGTCAGGTTGATGCCTTCGCGCATCGCGCCGATATCCCCACCCTCCACCGCCAGGCCGCTCTCGAGGCCATCATAGACAGGCAGCAGCTCGCTGAGCAGCTTTTCGTTGGCGAAACGGCGCGCCTGCTCGAGGTCGCGATGCAGGCGGCGACGCTGGTTCTCCAGTTCCGCATGCTCGCGCAAGACGGTTTCGCGCAATTCGGCGTTGCTCGCCTCCAGTTCGGCCACCCGAACCTGCAGGCTGTCCAGTTCGCTCATCGACGAGTCGTCCGACGGGTCCTGTCCCGCAACCCCGTCGTGAGACTGAGGATCGTTGTTCTGCATGCGTCACTCCAAACGAAAATCCGTGGCCTGCGAGGATGCCGGCCGACCAATGTGTGCGGAAAACCCCGCGTCCCGCTGCGGTTATAGGGTCACGGCGGCGCGATTCAAGGCATTGCTGAGCAATCCGGCTGTCGCCTGGACTACCGGAATCACCCGCTCATAAGCCATCCGGGTCGGCCCGATCACGCCGACCGCCCCCATCACGCGCCCCTGCGCCCCGTAACTGGCAGTCACCACGCTGCACCCATCCAGCGCGGTAAAGCCCGATTCCTCGCCGATGAAAAGCCTCACGCCAGGCGCACGGGCACATACTTCCATCAACTGCAGCAGCTCGTTCTTTTGCTGGAATGCGTCAAACAATTCGCGCAGCCGCTGCAAATTGGACAGCTCCGCGTACGCCATCAGGTTGGTCTGGCCGCTGACCAGCACGTCACTACCGCCGACCTGCGGCGCGAACGAGGCGGTCGCCAGCTCCACCGTGCTGGCAAGCAGTCGATTGAGCTCGCTGCCGGCTTCGCGCAACTCGCCCAGCAAGTGCGCGCGAATGTCGTCCACGCGCAGCCCGGCAAAGTGGCTGTTGAGATAGTTCGCCGCCTGCTCCAGCTCCTGACTGTCCAGCGGCTTGTCCAATTGAACAATCCGGTTCTGCACCTGATTGTCGGTAAACACCAGGATCACCAGCACCTGTGCGTCCGGCAATGGCACGAAGTCGATGTGGCGCAGCGGGAAATCCGCCTGACGCGGCACGGTGACGACGCCAGCGAAGCGCGTCATCGCCGAAAGCAGGTTGGAGACATTGCCGAGCAGGTCCATGGTGCTGCCGCCAGGCCCCGACGGCAGCTCGCGCTGCAGGCGAACCATTTCATCCTGGGGCAGCGGCTGCAGCTCGATCAGGCTGTCGACAAACAGGCGCAGCCCGCGCGGTGTCGGCACCCGCCCTGCGGAGGTGTGTGGCGAGGCCACCAGACCGGCCTCCTCGAGATCCGCCATGATGTTGCGAATCGTCGCCGGACTCACGTCCAGGCCGGAGGACCGCGAAAGCGTGCGGGAGCCCACAGGCTCTCCGTCCACCAGGTACTGGGCGATCAGCGTTCGCAACAGGCGTCGCGTACGTGCATCCAGGTCATGGCCAAGGGCGTGTGTCATGCGTTGTGGCAATCCGTGAGACGCGATAGAAATAAGGTCTGCGCGATCAGCTTGCAAGTGGACGGCATGTTTTGCGGTACCGGCCTGAAGCTACAATTCGACGATCCAAGGATTCAGACCGCCCATGCTCACGTCGCTTTACGTCCGCCAATTCGCCGTCGTCGAAGCCGCCGAGGTCGCCTTCGGCCCCGGCCTGACCGTGGTCAGCGGCGAAACCGGCGCTGGCAAGTCGCTGCTGGTCGACGCGCTGATGCTGCTTGCGGGCAGCCGCGCCGACAGCGGCATGGTGCGCGCGGGCAGCGATCGCGCGGAACTGTCAGCCGAATTTGACCTCAGCGCGCTGCCCGCGGCACGGGAATGGTTGCAAGCTGAGGATCTGGATGAGGACGGCCATTGCCAGCTCCGCCGGGTGATCCGCGCCGAAGGCAGCTCGCGGGCCTGGATCAATGGTCGTCCTGCCAACGCACGCCAACTCGGCGAACTGGCCGCGCAACTGGTCGAAATTCATGGCCAGCATGAGCACCAGGCGTTGCTGTCGCGTACCCACCAACTCGGTTTGCTCGACAGCTATGCCGATCACGAATCCCTGGTGATCCGGGTCCGCGACAACGCACGCCAATGGCGTGACCTGGGCACCCGCATCCAGAACCTCTCCGGCGGCGACGACCGGGAACATCACATCGAACTGCTGCGCCACGAGTGCGATGAACTGGCCAAGTGGGCGCTGGACCCGGAAGCGCTGCAGGCGCTGGAATCCGCCCACAAACGCCTGGCCAACGCCGGGCGACTGGTCGAGGGCAGCGCAAGCATCGTCGACCAGCTCGACGGCGACAGTGAGTTCGCGCTGCGCCGGGTTCTGGGTCGCGCCCATGCCGAGCTGGGAAAACTCGCCGTCCTCGACGACACCCTGACCCCGCAACTCGAATTGCTGGACACCGCCGCGATCCAGCTGGGGGAGGCCGCCGACGGCCTGGCACGTTACGCCCAGGACGTCGAACTCGACCCGGAACGCTACGCCGAAGTGGACGAGCACCTGGCCCGGCTGCATGACTTGTCACGGCGCCACCGCCTGCCGGTCGACCAATTGCACGGCAAGCTGGAACTGTTGCGTCGCGAACTGGCCGACCTCGAAGGTGCCGGCGAAGCGCTTGAAAAACTCGGCATCGAACGCGCGCGGCTGCAACAGGCTTACGCGCTCGAGGCGGCGCAGTTGAGCAAAGCGCGATCCATCGCCGCCGACCGCCTGGGCCAGGAGGTGACAACCTTGATGGCGGAGCTGGGCATGGCCGGTGGCCAGCTTTGCGTCGAACTGCAACCGGTCGACAGTGACAAACCCGATCCATTGGGCTACGAGCGCTGCGAATTGCTGGTCAGCGCCAACCCCGGCCAGCCCTTGCGCCCCTTGCGCAAGGTGGCGTCTGGCGGCGAGCTGGCACGCATCAGCCTGGCCATCGAGGTGGCAACGCTGGGTTCGGACAGCATCGGCAGCATGATCTTCGATGAAGTCGATGCCGGGATCGGCGGTGCGGTGGCCGAGGTCGTGGGACAGAAACTCCGTGAACTCGGGACCCGCTGCCAGGTGCTGTGTGTAACCCATTTACCTCAGGTCGCCGCGCAAGGACACGCACATCTGTGCGTCACCAAGCACAGCGACAAGGATTCCACCCACACCCGTATCGAGAAACTCGACGCCAAGGGACGCGGTGACGAACTGGCGCGCATGCTCGGAGGCGTCGAAATTACCCGTGAAACCCGCGCCCACGCCAAACAGATGCTGGCACGGGCGCAGGCCGACTGAACATTCGAGGCAGCGGACTGCGGGCTCAGAGGCCGCGAGAATATCGAACGCCATAGCCGCAGCGTCGCCAGGCGTTCGTGACCGGGTGCCTGTCGGGCCTTGACGACGCACGAGTCGGTGGGCGATTTTTTCTCCAGCTGTCAGCTGCTGGCTGACAGCAAACCGCGCTCGCTGGCCATGCGGTAGAGGTCGAGCTCGGAGCCGGCACCCAGCTTGCCCATCAGACTGGCGCGATGGATATAGATGGTTTTCTGCCCGATACCCAGCTCGGCCGCGACCTGCTTTGGCGTGCGCCCGCCAGCGAGCAGCAAGAACACTTCACGCTCGCGGGCGGTCAGGCGGTTGACCGGGTCCCGGGTGGCGTTCGGTCGTTCGGATCGACGTCGACGCAAATCCGAGCTGAGAAAGCACTCACCCTGCATTACCGCCCGCAAGCCGACCACCAATTCCTCCGGTGCCACGCCCTTGCTGACGTAGCCACTGGCTCCCCGGCGCAGGGCCTCCGACACATAGGGTTCGCCGTCGTGCATGCTCAAGACCACGATGCGCGTCGCGGGAGCCACGCTGAGCAAATGCTCGATCAGCGGCAAACCGCTGCCGTCGGGCAGCGATAGATCCAGCGCCACCAGGTCAGGGCACCAGTGACTTACCGCCTCGACCGCGTCGTCGGCACTGCGGCACTCGGCCACGACGTCGAGATCGGGCTCAAGCTCGATCAGCCGTTTGAAACCTTCACGAACAATGGCGTGGTCATCGACCAGAACAATGCTGCACATCACCCTACTTTACACACGGATCGACCCTCCATGCGGATTCACCGTCCGCGAACGACCTGAAACCAGGTCATCTTGCAGCGCTCCGCCACGCATGTACCATCCAGCGATGCACCTGAAATCCCGTTTTGTGCCCGACTCCGGTCCGTTGCTCGGCGGCTGTTATCTGCTGGTGTGGCTAGGGCTTTGGCTGACCGTGCAACCTTTCTGGATACTGCCCTACGGACTGCGTTTCGGCGCACTGTTGCTCACGCCGACCCGCTACTGGGGGTGGATTCTTGGCGCCGAACTCACCGCAGCCACCGGTATCCATTGGCTGCAAGAGCAAGGGGACGGCTGGGGCGTCTTTCTCATCGGCGAAGTGTCCGGCCCACTTGTGGTCGCCGCCGGCCTCGGGTTGCTGCGACATCTTCGCGTCCATCTCAGCCTCAACAGCCCCTCTGACGTCATCCGGCTGCTCGTAGCGGTGACGCTGATCGTCACAGCCACCGCCGTCACCGACGCTGCGCTACTCACGCTCACACACATGCCGGTGCCATCGGCAAGGATGATTCAGGTACTGGGCCGCGACTTGCTCAGCCACTACCTGGGTATTCTCCTGATGGTACCGCTGATGATCATGCTGCTGCGCACCCGGGTGGAACCCAGTGCGCTGCACAGCCTGTCGATGGACGGGATGCTGGTCATGCTGCCGGCGATGACGATCCTGCTCGCGCTGTCCGTGCAGGACGAGCCGCTGCCGCAGTTTGCCCGCGTGCTGTCACTCGCGCCGGTGCTGTTTTTTGCGTTCCGTCATGGCTGGCGCGGAGCCAGTCTCGCGATGATCATATCCAGCCTGGGCATCACCCTGGTTGACCAGCAACTGGGGCATGTTCCCTCATCCGCCGCCGCCTACCTGTTCCTGGCCGTTGCCGGAACCGGTGCGATCATGCTGGGTTCGGCTACCGATGCCTTGCGGCGAAGCAGCGCCCGCGTCGCCGAGCAGAATGTCTATCTGGGTGCGGTCAATCGACGCCTGGATCAGCTCGCCCATCAACTGCGCGATGCTGCCCGTGGCAATCTTCATGCGGAGGAAAACCAGCGACGGCATCTCGCTGCGGAGCTGCATGACGAGCTGGGTCAAAACATCACCGCGATCCAGACCCACGTCAAACTTGCCCAGGCAAGACTGCAGCAGGCCGGAATGGAGGACGTGAGCAGCTCGATCAACACCATCCTGGCCCGCATGCGCAACGCACTGCATCGACTGCTGGACGACTTGAGACCTGCGGTACTGGATGAATTCGGCCTCTTTCGTGCCATCGACGAAGGTCCGATCAGAGAACTGCTGAGTACCGCCGGCATCGAATATTTCGCCGAGCTTCATGGTGATCCGCGGCTGCTCGACGACGACACCCGCACCGCGCTCTACCGCCTCGCCCAGGAGGCCGCAACCAACACGGTCAAGCATGCACACGCCGGCACCTTCAGGCTGCGCCTGCGTATCGGTGCACGTCAGGCGATGAAGCTCGCCATGCTCGACCTGCGTGATGACGGGATCGGCCTGCCGCAACGGATGCCGCGCGGTGGCAGGGGTCTGCAAGGCATGCGAGACCGGGTTACTTCCCTCGGGGGCCAGTTTCGGCTGCGCACGGACCACCCGGGCGTGCATCTGCGCATTTTGCTGCGCAGCAACAACCCCGATCGTGAAATCCGACACCGAAACTAGGAATTTTTCCGATAGCCGAAACGTGAAAGCTTCGTTAGGATGGCCTCATCGATGTGGGGGAGCCACCGTCGCAAGACGGTGGATCAGGGCCAACCGTGGGGACGGTTACCCTGAAAGGATGGCAGGATGCCGTCTCGCCGCTACCTGGCAACGGTGTTGGCAATGCCAACACGATGAATACGGTAGCGGAGCAGCCGGTGGTGGACAGGAGTCCTCCCCCGGCTTTTTTATGGACAAACGGTGTGCAGGCCGAACCGCGCTCGCCACATCGACACGTCAATTGCCCAGCCATATTTACTCCGCGAAATCATCCGGTGGCTCCTCCGGTCGCTGAAGGCCCGAGAGGGCTTCAGCGATCCTGCGGCTTCGGTCGCACGTAGAGCACAAGGCTGTGATCCTCGATCACGTAACCGTGCCGCGCCGCAATTTCATGCTGCAAGCGTTCGATCTCGTCACTGACGAACTCGATGACTTTTCCGCTGTCCACATCGATCATATGATCGTGATGTTTGCCACGATCGAGCTCGTAAACCGCCTGGCCACCCTCGAAATGGTGTTTGACAATGATTCCCGCGGCCTCGAACTGGGTCAGCACGCGATATACCGTCGCCAGCCCGATATCCTCCTGGTGAGCGAGCAGGTTCTTGTAAACATCTTCCGCCGTGAGATGTTGAACCCCTTCCTCGTCAAAGATCTGCAAGATGCGCATCCGCGGGTGGGTCACTTTGAGTCCAGCCCGGCGCAGCTCCTTGGTTTCCTGTTCCATAAACCACTCCCCGCACACGGTGCGACCAAGCCGTTAGTGTATCATCCGACACCTTTACGATCTGGACGCAAGACGCATGCAAAAGCTGATCACCCTGCTGATTTTCACCATGCTGGCGCTTTCCATCGCCGGCTGCCACATCGTCTACACACCCGACGTGCAGCAGGGCAATCTGCTCAACAAGACCATGGTCGACCAATTGAAGCCCGGGTTGACCAAGCGCCAGGTGCTGGTGCTGATGGGCACCCCTTCGGTTCGCACGCCATTCGACCACAGCCGCTGGGATTACGTTTCCACCCAATCCCATCGTGGTGGGCCGATCAAGGTTCGCACGCTCACCCTGACCTTCAACAACGACACCCTGGTTCGTACCGACGGCGACTTCTTCGCCCAGGATACCCAGCAGTTGGTCAAGGAAGGCAAGAAGTACCAGGCCGGCTATCCAGTCAACGATAACAAGGGTGACAAGAGTACCGCTCCGGACAGCAACAAGAAGGATGGCGGGCTGGGTGGCCCAGACAAGGGACACTGATCGAACAAGCCGCTTGCCTTCACGCTGGGGCGCCCCAGATCACGGGGCGCCAGCACGGCGGCGACGCGCAGCCATCGGATCCAGCGTCAACGGTCGGTAGACCTCCACCCGGTCACCGTCCACAAGACACTGCCCCGGCGGCACGCGCTGCGCATAAATGCCCAGTCGCATTGCATCGAGCTGCAGGGCCGGGAACAAACGCAGCACGCCGGACGCCTCGATCGCCTGCATTGCCGTGCATCCTCTGGCCACCACGAGTTCACGGCGAACCTGTCGTCCCGGTTCGGCACAAACCACTTCCACCCTGATCGTCTGCTCAACCATAGACGCGATCGGCCTCACGGCAAAAATCATCGACCATGCGCCCCGCCAGCCCCTGAAAACCAAGCCTGATGGCTCCTCCACCAAGACGCCCCGCATATTCAAAGTCGAGCGCGAACGCGACCTTGCAGCCAGCATCACCAAGCGCGATAAAGCTCCAGACGCCGTCCAGACTGCGGAAGGGGCCGTCAACCAGGCTCATGTGCAGACGCGTGGGCGGGTCCACCGTGTTACGGGTGGTAAAGCTCTGGCGGAACCCGGCAAACTTGAGGTCGAGGCGTGCCACCAGCACATCTTGCCCACGCTCCAGCACATCGGCACCCACACACCAGGCGAAGCGCTTTGGGTATGCTTCGACCTCATTGACGAGGTCGAACATCTGCGCCGGCGAATATCTCACCAGGGCGCTGCGACGAATTTCGATCACGGCTGCCTCTTCACATCACGTACGGCCCCGCCCCTCGACGGCATGGCCGGTATCAGGGCAACGAGGCCCGAGTTTAACCGACATGGCCAAAACCAAGGACAAGAAAAGCGCCGCCGGCAGCACGATTGCCCTGAACAAACGCGCGCGCTTCGAATATCACATCGACCAGCGCTTTGAAGCCGGCGTCGCCTTGCAGGGATGGGAATTGAAGTCGCTGCGCGCCGGTCGCATCAACTTCGGCGACAGCTACGCGATCGTCAACAACAACGAGATCTTCCTCGTCGGAACCTCGATCCCTCCGCTCATCAGTGCCTCCAGCCACGTGGTTGCCGACAACCGGCGTACCCGCAAGCTGCTTTTGCACCGCAAGGAAATCGATCAACTGGTCGGCGCTGTCGAACGCAAGGGTTACACCCTGGTGCCAACTGCGATGTACTGGAAAAACGGCCGGGTCAAAGTCGAGATCGGGCTCGCCAGAGGCAAGCAGGAGCACGACAAGCGCAACACCGAAAAACAGCGCGACTGGCAGATCGAGAAGCAGCGCACCATGCGCTCGCACAATCGCGCCGCCTGAGCCAGTCGGCGTAAAAACCAAAAAGCCCCTGAAAATCAGGGGCTTGTATTGGTGGAGGTGGCGGGAGTCGAACCCGCGTCCGAAAGCGTTCAATGCCCGGATCTACATGCTTAGCTCACCGTTCGATCTCGTTCCGCGACAAGCACGATGGGCAAAGCGCACCGCGGAACCAGCCTGATTGATTTGACCTAGTACCGCCAGGCGGCAGTCTTCGGCGATCTCGTGATAATGACCCTACACCGACAAGCACGAGCACAAGTGGGTTCGGGGCTTACGCCTTAAGCGGCGAGAGCGTAGTTGTCGTCGTTGGCAACTATGAGTTTGCTGCTGGATTAACGAGGAAAGCTGCCCCCTCGACATGCACCAAGCCATCTCACTACCCCCGTCGAAGCCAGAACACCCCCGGGGAACTGATGTGGCTTGCACAGTATATGGGCGGGCAGCAGCAGCAGCAATGCCATCTTGCGTGGAGGCGAACCCACCGTTCATCGGGCAGCGATCATTTATTGCGGCAGCGCCGCGCCGCTGCAACCAGTCGGCTCATGGTTGCGACACCCTGTGAGCCGGTAACCGCACTACGGTCGACCCGGTGTTGTTTGCACGCTGAAGCAACGTCTATACTCGGACGCTTGTACACCCTCATGTACCGCCGACTCGTGGAATGACTCGATGACTCGACTGCAATTGCTCGGGATGGCCGTGGCCACCGCTTTCTTTGCCACCGCCAGCGCTCACGCCGAGGGCGACAAGGCCGCAGGGCGCGAACTGGTCTACACCTGCGCCGGTTGCCACGGCGTCCCTGGTTACACCAATGCCTATCCGCAATACCCGGTGCCGAAGATCGCCGGGCAGAACGAGCAGTACATCATCAACGCGCTGCACGGCTACCAGAGCGGCGATCGCAAGCACCCGACCATGGATGCCCAGGCACAGAGCCTGTCCGATACGGATATCAAGAACATCGCTGCCTACCTTTCCAGCCTCGCCAAGTAGCCATCAAGGATTTGCGCATGAAACGTGCACTCACCCTGCTTTCATTCGGCGCCATGCTGGCGTTCGCCTCCACGCAGCTTCTGGCCAACGGCAATATCGAACACGGCAAACAGAAGGCAGCCACCTGCTTCGCCTGCCATGGCGCCGATGGCAATGCTGTGATTCCGCAATACCCTCGTCTGGCCGGCCAGTACAACCTCTATCTGCAGCAGGCGCTGCATGAGTACAAGGACGGGCAGCGCAACAACCCGATCATGAAGGGCATGGTGGCCACCCTGTCGGATCAGGACATCGAGGACATCTCGGCTTATTTCTCCAGCCTGCCGAGCAAGCTCGATACTTTGCAAGGCCATATCCAGGGCGACAAGTAATCCCGGTAGCGCGTGAGGTTTGTGCCCAGAACACGCCGCCGACGAGATACTTCTTTGGCGGGTCGTGGCGATTTGATCCGCGGGGAAACACGGCTCAGTGGATGGCCGACTCACCTTCCGCCTTGCTGTAATAGGGCTTTTCGCCACCCGCATGGTCGGTGGCGTCGCGTACCGCGGTGATCTCCGGCACGCGTTCACGCAAGGTTTTCTCGACCCCTTGCTTGAGGGTGACGTCGACCATGCCGCAGCCATGACAACCGCCGCCAAACTGCAGCAGCACCACGCCGGCGGCATCGATCTCCAGCAAGCTGACCCGACCCCCATGCGAGGCAAGCTGGGGGTTGATCTCGGCATCGAGGACATAGCGCACGCGCTCGATCAGTCCCGCTTCCGCGTCGGGTATCTCGCCCTTGATTTTCGGCGCACGGATGTTGAGCTGCCCGCCGGTGGCATTCGGCTCGAAATCGACACTGGCACCCTCCAGCCAACTGGCACTGTTGCCATCGACATGGAAGTCGAAGCCGCTGCACTCGATAGTCCACTCGCCACCGGAAAGGTCCACGGGCTCGCAGAACTCCAACTCGCAGTTGGCTGCCGGGGTGCCGGGCGCGGTAACCCGCAACCGGATGCCCAGGTCGTCGCCGCCCTGCTGGGAAAGAAGGCGCAGGAAATGCTGCTGCGCGCGCTCGGAAATCTCGATCATGCCTGCTCCACTATCGCTTGCCGGTTGCCAGCGCGTCGCGCCAGCTAAACAGCACCATTTTAGTCCTGTTTTAAAGTCCATGCACGTTTTGACTTTTGCGCACGCAACTTCGACGCTTTATGCCCTGTACTTTCAGTCCACGGAGCACCGCATGAACATCAACGACCTGTCGACCCAGCATTGCCAGCCGCGCAAAGGGCCGGAGAACGCGCTCAATCCCTCGCAGGTGACGGAATTATTGCAGCGCCTGCCGGGCTGGCAACTGCACGATGGCAACAAGGCAATCATCAAGGATTTCCGATTCAAGGATTTCCGCCACACCCTGGGCTTCATCAACGCGGTGGGCTTCATGGCCAACCAGGAAGACCACCATCCGGACCTCGAGGCCGGGTACGGCCACTGCCAGCTGTTGTGGTCGACCCATGACGTCGACGGCCTGTCGCTGAACGACTTCATATGCGCCGCCCGCGTCGAGGCCCTGCTGGCGCGCTGATCAGAAGTCGGTGCGCGACTTTTCCCGTGAATAGACCAGCCGCTTGCCCTTGACGGCAAGCACATCAAGAAAGGTCTTCAGGTCATCCGGCAGCGGCGTGGAAAAACTGTAGGCGCGGTCATCCAGCTCGAAGCTCATGTGCGCAGCGTGCAGAAACATCCGGTTCAGACCCATTTCGCGGAAACGCTTGTTCATTTCCTTATCACCGTATTTCGGGTCGCCCGCCAGCGGGTGACCGATATGTGCCGCATGCACACGGATCTGGTGGGTACGGCCGGTACCCAGGGTGGCCTGCATCAGACGGGCGCCGGGGTATTGCTCCATTTCACGGAAGAAGGTCAGTGAGGGCTTGCCGTTGTCGGCGACCCGCACCATCCGTTCGCCCCCCTGCATCACGGATTTGAGCAGTGGCGCATTGACGTCGAACCTGGCCTTGGAGGGATGACCCAGCATCAGGCACAGATACTGTTTGCTCACCGTGCCCGCGCGGATCTCGGCCTGCAGGCCGATCAAGCCGGCCCGTGTCCTGGCGAATACCAGCACACCGCTGGTATCGCGATCGAGCCGGTGCACCAGCTCCAGATGTTCCTGCGGCCGCGCCGCCCGCAGCAGTTCGATCGCGCCATGGCTGACCCCGCTGCCGCCATGGCTGGCCACGCCGGCAGGCTTGTCGATGACCAGAAAGTGCTTGTCCTCGAAAATGACCGCCTCGGCAACCTCGGCGACCCGACCGTCGGACGGTCCACGACCCTCCGGGCGCTCAGCGACCCGTACCGGTGGGATGCGCAGCGTATCACCGTCAGCGAGACGGGTATCCGGTTTGGCCCGCTTGCCATTGATGCGCACCTGCCCGGTGCGCAACAACCGATAGATCATGCTCTTGGGCACCCCCTTCAACAGGGTCACCAAGGCGTTGTCGACCCGCTGGCCATCACGTTCCGGGCCGATCGCGACTTGACGTACACCGTGAGGTGCGTCCGGGGAAGTTGCCGTCTGCATTGAAAAAAACCTGCTGTAATAGGATACTCGCCGGGCGCTTGGTTCTGCCCGGTCGATGTCTGGATCGGGTGGAATACCCGCCCGAGACGTCGGCGTGGATTGCGCCGGCTGCCGTTGGCGGCCGGTCGCGACTCCCTTTCATCGTAACGGTTTGGGTAGTTGTTTGTCTGATGCCATGCGGTATCGGGGCAACTTGCGCGGCTGACCGAATCATCCCCGACACCGGTAACGGTGCCGTTTTTTTGTCGCTTAACCGCAGCGGCGCGATCCCCGGCAGGCCGCCATTGAGGCGCCACCGTGGCCCGCGACGCGTGGCCAAGCCGAGGATTACCACCATGAAACGTATGTTGATCAACGCAACTCAGCGTGAAGAGTTGCGTGTGGCCATTGTCGATGGCCAAAACCTGTATGACCTGGACATCGAGATCCCTTCGCGGGAACAGAAGAAGTCCAACATCTACAAGGGCCGCATTACCCGCGTCGAGGCTTCGCTGGAAGCCTGCTTCGTCGAATACGGCGCCGAGCGCCACGGTTTCCTGCCACTGAAGGAAATTTCCCGCGAGTACTTCACACCGGGTCTCGACCATCACAAGTCGAGCATCCGTGAACTGCTCAAGGAAGGCCAGGAAGTGGTCGTGCAGGTGGAGAAGGAGGAGCGCGGCAACAAGGGCGCCGCCCTCACCACCTTCATCAGCCTGGCCGGCCGCTACATGGTGCTGATGCCCAACAACCCGAAGGCTGGCGGGGTCTCCCGCCGCATTGAGGGTGAGGACCGGCAGGCGCTGAAAGAAGCGCTCGACCACGTCACCGTGCCCGATGATGTCGGCCTGATTGTGCGCACCGCCGGACTCGGTCGTGATGCCGAAGAACTGCAGTGGGATCTGGACTACCTGCTGCAGTTGTGGAAATCGATCTCCGAGGCGGCCGGCAAGCAGAAGGCGCCGTTCCTGATTTACCAGGAGTCGAAACTGTTCATCCGCGCCCTGCGCGATTACCTGCGCAGCGACATCGGCGAGATCCTGATCGACGACGAGCCGCTGTTCAACGATGCTCGCGACTTCATGCAACAGGTGATGCCGAACGCGCTGCGCAAGCTCAAGCTGTACAAGGACGACACCCCGCTGTTCACCCGCTACCAGATCGAGACCCAGATCGACAGCGCGTTCGATCGCCAGGTGCGCCTGCCCTCCGGCGGCTCGATCGTGATCGATCAGACCGAGGCGCTGACCGCGATCGACGTCAACTCCTCCAAGGCCACCAAGGGCAGCGACATCGAGGAGACCGCGTTCAATACCAATTGCGAAGCCGCGGTTGAAGTTGCCCGGCAGGCGCGTATCCGCGATGCCGGTGGCCTGATCGTGATCGATTTCATCGACATGGATAGCCCGAAACACCAGCGTGAAGTGGAGGATCGCCTGAAGGACGCGCTCAAGCTCGATCGCGCCAGGGTCCAGATCGGTCGCATCTCGCGTTTCGGCCTGCTCGAAATGTCGCGCCAGCGACTGCGCCCGAGCCTCGGTGAAGCCACCCAGATCGTCTGCCCGCGTTGCGAAGGCCATGGCCATATCCGCGGTGTCGAATCGCTGTCACTGTCGACCCTGCGCCTGATCGAAGAGCATGCGATGAAGGACAACACCGGCCAGGTGCTGGTGCAGGCACCCGCCAGCGTCGTCAACTTCCTGCTCAACGAGAAGCGCGCCAGCGTGGTCGAGATCGAGATGCGCCACAAGACGCACGTAATGATCGTCGCCGATGAAAAGCTCGAGACCCCGCATATCGAGATCCAGCGCATTCGTGAAGCGGACATGGGCGAGCACAGCAAGCCCAGCTATGAGCGCCTGACCATGGTGGAAACCGCCGAACTGCCGAAGATGGGCCAGACCCTGGGCAGCAGCGAACAACCCGCGGTCAGCGGCATCGTCCCCGCAAGCCCGGCCCCGATTCGCGAAGAAGACGTGACTGTGCCCCCGTCGGCGCCGGCTGCCCGCCCGCAAGCGGCGGTCGCTCCACGTGCTGCTTCTTCGGAAGGTCTGATCTCGCGGCTGCTGACCTGGTTCCGCAAAGGCACCGAGCCGGCGACCACGAACCCTTCCCCTCAGCGCGGCGCAGGCAACAGGCATGCCAGCGACAATCGGCAGGACGAGCGCTCCGGTCGGAGTAGTCGTGCAACGCCATCCGCAGCTGGCTCAACCCGCCAGCCGCGTCGGGAGTCCTCCCCGCAGAATGCCGCGAAATCCACGGCACAGCAGCAGGCACGGAACAGTCGCCAACGCAACAATGAAACCCAGCCGCGGCAGAAGCAGCAATCCGCCAAGGCGGACCGCCAGCCCAAGGCTGCCCCGAGCGAAAATGGCGCGACGCGCCCGGAGCGCACGCAGAACGCGCCGACGCTGAAGGCGGAGCGGCCGTCGCGCGCCAGCCATAACGAGCGCACCACCACGCCGTCACTAAGTGACGCGGCCAAAGAGGCCGAGCTGATCACGCCAACGGTCGCGGCAGCACCTCCCCCCTCCGATGACAACGCCGCCCTCGACACCGACGGCAACCCCACACGCCGTCGCCGTGGCCGCCGAGGTGGGCGCCGTCGGCGCCGTCAAGATGGCGGCACACCCACCAGCGCCACGGCGCTGGATGCCGCCCAGGCTGAAGCTCTGGATGACGAAGACCGCGATGATTCAAACGGCAAGACGAGCATAAAAGCCGCGGCCCGGAACGAAGCGGCAACGGCTGCCGTCGACCATGCTGCAGGCCCCGGTGTGAGCTCGACCGCGACGGTCCAGGCGCCACGATCCAATTCCGCACCCATGGAAGAGCAGACATCGAAGACACCGGCCCCAAAGACACCGGCTCCGGCATCTGACACAGCGGAAGATGGTCAGCCGGAGGCACCTGCAGTCGCACGCTCCGCACCCTCCCCAGCCGCGGCTTTCAAACTGCCGACCTTGCCGCCGATACCTGATCAATCCGAGACCACCGCGGCCACCCAAGGGACTGCCACGCCAGAGGAAGCATCCGCACCCGTGGTGTCGCCGACACCTGCCATGGTCGCTCAGTCCTCAGCCCACCCCGTCGCCGCTACTCCGGTCGTTGCCGAGCCAACACCGATGGCGGCGACAGCTGCCGGAAATGAGACCACCGTGTCGGTCTCGCAACCTGTCGCAGCGGTGTCAAACGACACCCAGCGCGTGGTGGCAAACGACACGGACAAGGTTTCGCGGTCCCCACAAACACCCGAGCGGGCGCCGGAACCTGCGGCTGCGGCTGCGGCAACAACGCCTCCTGTCTCACTACCCCAGGAAGGCGAATCACGGCCCGAAGCTGACATCCATGCCGAACCACGCCAGCAAAATGCCCTCGCCGCAAAGGCGGCTGCGGCGCCACCCAAGCAAGGTGATTTGCTGACGCCGGGCTCAACGCCAGCGACGACAGCAAAAGCCGTCACGCACGATGATGGCGCTTCCGAAGCCTCGGATGAACCCGACCAGCGCCCCTCCGACGCTCAAAAATAAGTCGGGATCGCACGGTTGCCGGTACGGAAAAAGGCCGGACGCAAGTCCGGCTTTTTCCGTACCATCAGATGGCTTCCACCCGTGTTATCCATCGCCCGGCATCAGGTCGAAGTGATCGCTCCCCGAGCATGCCCTGGGGTCTCCAGCAGCCCATGCACGGTCATCAGGTGGGCCAGGCTCAGCACATGGTCCACATGGAGTTTTTCCATCAACCTCTGCTTGTAGGTCGAGACGGTCTTCGGACTCAGGTTGAGTTGCTCGCCGATGATCGTCAGTGGCTTGCCGCGAACCAGCATCATCGCCACTTCGAGCTCGCGACTGGACAGCACATCGAAAGGTGAGGCCATGCCATCCAGGGTGGCCAGTGCCAGTTGCTGGGCCACGGCAGGCGCGAGGTAACGACGACCACCAGCGACCTGACGTACGGCCAACACCAGCTCATCGGCGCTGCAGCCCTTGGTCAGATAACCGAGCGCCCCCGCATCGAGCAACCGCTTGGGTAGACGCGCGTCATCAACCACGGTGACAATCACGATGCGCGTGGAGAGTTTGGCGCGGCACACCCGCTCGGTCAGTTCGATTCCGCTCATGCCAGGCATGTGCACATCCACCAGCGCAATCTCCGGCTTGATCGCGCGAATCATGCGCAACCCGTCCTCGGCGCTCCCGGCCTCACCGGCCACCGCAATGTCCGGCTGCTGCTGCAAAATCATCCGGAAGCCGGTACGCACCAGCTCATGGTCGTCCACCAGAACAATATTGATCACGTCGCACCCTCCGTGGGACCGTTCACCTCGCTAACCTGCCCAGGATCGCACCTAACATCCGCCGCCACGGCTACCCACGATACGCCATCCATGCGGGCACCGGCCAACCCACGGGGGAAACCCGGCTCACCCCGACGTGCCGGACATCGTGGCGACCCGCATCATCCGTAAGCCTCGTCCCCACACCCACGATCAATGTGCCATGAGCGATACGCCTGATATGGTTGCGGTAGGAACGCCGGTTGCCCGGCGCCCCCCGCGCAGATCCGTACGTGCGGCATTACCGCATACGGCTCCTGCCTAAGGTCGTGACGCATCAAAGCGTGCCCCCGGATAGGGGT
>SCSE01000083.1 GCA_004298015.1 Rhodanobacter sp. | reverse complement strand
CTTGATGATCTTCGGCGGCGGCTGCTTCGGCGGCTCTGGCGGCGGCGGCGGCGGCGGCGGCGGCGGCGGCGGCGGTTCGATGAAGTTCACCTGGACGATGCGCTCTTTTGCCTTGTGCTCCTGATGCGGTGGTGCCATCGGTGCCATCAGGATAAGGAATGCAAAAGCGTGCAAGCCAATGGCCACAGCCAATGCCAGAGTGCGCTTCCAACTGAACGACTCGCGCTCGATTTCTTTGCTACTTGAGGCCATCTTTCACTGTCTGGAGCTAGTCAATCGGAAGATAACGTTGCCGCAGGGCGTGGCCCGAAACCGTCTGATGCCTGGACGGAACTCGCCGCTTTGGAAACGCAGGAAAAGGTTTTCAACGGTACAACAGCAGGTGGTAATTGTATAGCAGTTATATGGCAGATAAATGGACATCCATCTGCCGCAGCGGCCAGACGTTCGTGCCTATTTGCCGGCACCCGCCTTTTTCAACCATGCCTCGGCCTTGGCGGCCGTCTCAGGCTGCTTGGCGGCCATCCGCATGGCGGCGATCGCCGCCGGCTTGTTCTTCAGGCCGCGCTCGGATTCTGCCAGCAGCATGTAGGCGGTACCCATGTGCTTGACCCCTTTGGCGACACTCTGCTTCAACATGCTGCGTGCCTGGCGGTATTTGTTTTCGGTAAGCAGCAGATGGCCGGCGCGCATCGCAGCTTCGCCGGTGGTCGCGCTGGAGGCCGCCTTGGTATAGGCGGCCAGGGCGGCCTTGGTCTGATCGGCCAGTTCAGCCGACTCGCCGAGCAGCATGTAGTTGTCCGAGCTGGCCGGAACCACGCCTTTGCTCATGCCATCGTTGAGAACCTGTTGGGCCTTGAGCGCATTGGGTTTGGGGTTGGCACTGTTCTGGCCGGTGATCAGGTACAACTTGGCCAGGTTCACATAACCGCTTTCAGTCTTCAGCGCGCCACTGGCCCGCGCTTTTTCCATCAGCTGGATGGCCTGCGGGTACTTGTTGGCCTGCATCAGCACCGAGACGGCGTTGTTGAGCGCATTCGGGTCGTTGGGGTTCGCCGCGTACTGCTGCTCGGCAATTTGCGACGCCTTGCCGCCCTGGCCGGATTCGGAATAACTGGCCATCAGGATCTGATTCCAGTTGGGGTTCGGTTTGTCGGTCAGCGTCTTGGCTTTCTCGATCGCCGCGATCGCCTGCTTGTACTTGCCCAGCCGGTAATAGGCGTTGCCTTCAAGCGCGTACGAGTCGGCGGTTTCCTTCTTGCCTTGCGCACGCCACTTGGCAATCGTGTCCAGCGAAGCCTGGTATTGCTGGTCGGCCAGCTGGAACTGCGCCAGCATGTATTCCAGTTGGAAGTAGGTGTCGTTCGGCATCACCCCGAGCGCCAGCGAGCGCTGCAAGAGGGGGATTGCAGCCTTGATGTCGCCATCCTTGTAACTGAGGCTGGCCAGCCCCTGCAAGGCCAGTGCCTGCGCGTACTTGCTCTTGCTGTCCTTGACGATCGGCTGCAGCAACGCCTCGGCCTTGGCCTTGTTGCCATTGTTGACGGCGTCGAGACCCTCGTTCAGCGCCTTTTGCTCCTTGGCGCTGCGCAGATCAAGCTTGGGGGCCACCCGCGTCGTGTCGGGATACTGCAATTGCTGCTTGCCCTTGTCCGAATGGCTGTTACGTGCCATCGCCGGACTGCTGGCCAGGCCAAGAAACAGAACGGCACTAGCCAGCACAGTGAACCCTTGGGCATGCTTCATGGTGATCCTCAGTAAATCGGTGTACACACGTCGGGAAGACGCGGGGGGATTACTGAGCGTAACCCGATGCGGTGTTGGATAACAAGTCGCAGTGCGTCATTAAAGATTGTTAAAAATCAATAAGTTGGTCATCGGCATACAAATTACGTGATTGACTGCAATCGATTTCATGCCTTTTCCCTGAATTTGGCGCCCGCCCGGCCCCGCAAGCGCACCACGTCGGGCGCCCGCGTACGCATCTAGCGCTGCGTTTTTCTTCTTGCACGGGAACGATCGAATTATATGAAAGCCCTGCCTGCGCCGCGCTCACCGCGCGGTGCAGGCAGGCGCATCTGGCAGTTGCTCAGATATCCAGGTTCGCGACTTTGAGCGCGTTCGATTCGATAAACTCCCGACGCGGTTCGACCGCCTCGCCCATCAACATCGAAAACATCTGGTCGGCGGCAATGGCATCCTCGATCCCGACCTGCAGCATCCGTCGGGTCTCGGGGTTCACCGTGGTTTCCCACAGCTGTTCCGGGTTCATTTCACCCAGGCCCTTGAAGCGCTGGATGGTTCGTCCCTTCTTGGCTTCATCGAGCAACCAGTTCCGGGCCTCCGCAAAACTCAGGATGCCGCGCGAGGCATTGCCGCGGCGGACGACGGCATCGGCCTGGACCAGGCCGGCCACCTGCTTGCTCAGGTTGAGAATCGGCCGGAACTCATGACTGCTGAAGAACGGCTGCGCCAGGAACCAGGTATGACTGAGTCCGTGTTTCTCACGCACCACCTCGATTGCCGGCGGTTGCTCATCGAGCCCCGGGCGCAACGACAAGCGGTAACGCGGCTTGCCCAGGCCGCTGGCGGCCAGCTTGCCGGTGATGCCATCGAGCCAGTGTTGCAAACCGGCAGGATCGCTCCATAGCGCCGGCTCCAGCGGGGCGTGTTCCAGCAGTGCGTTCAGTACGGCCGCATCGAAGCGGTAGGCGAGCTTGGCGATCTGATCCTGCGCCTGCTGGTAGTCGCGCAGCAGTTTTTCCAGCGCTTCGCCGCTGATCGGCGGCGCGTCAGGACTGTAGATCAGGCTCGCGTTGTCGACGGCGCTGGAGATCAGGTAATCGTTCAACGCCGTATCGTCCTTGATGTACAACTCCTGCTTGCCCTGCTTGAGTTTGTACAACGGTGGCAAACCGATATAGATATGCCCGCGCTCGATCAGCTCCGGCATCTGGCGGTAGAAGAAGGTCAGCAACAAGGTGCGGATATGCGAGCCGTCCACGTCCGCGTCGGTCATCAGGATGATGTGGTGATAGCGCAGCTTGTCGGGGTTGTATTCGTCCTTGCCGATGCCGGTGCCCAGCGCGGTAATCAGCGTGCCGACCTCGGCCGAGGCCAGCATGCGATCGAAGCGCGCTTTTTCGACGTTGAGGATCTTGCCTTTCAGCGGCAGCACGGCCTGGGTTTTACGGTTGCGGCCCTGTTTCGCCGAGCCACCGGCGGAGTCGCCCTCGACCAGAAAAAGCTCACACAGCGCCGGATCCTTTTCCTGGCAATCGGCCAGTTTTCCCGGCAGACCGGCGATATCGAGTGCACCCTTGCGACGGGTCATTTCACGCGCCTTGCGCGCGGCTTCGCGGGCGCGGGCGGCATCGACCACCTTGGACGCGATCGCCTTCGCTTCGTTCGGGTGTTCCAGCAGAAACTCACCAAGCTTTTCGTTGACGGCCTGCTCTACCGCTGTCTTCACCTCTGACGAGACCAGCTTGTCCTTGGTCTGCGAGGAAAACTTCGGATCGGGCACCTTGACCGACAACACTGCGATCATGCCCTCTCGCATGTCGTCACCGGACAGCGTCACCTTGGCATGCCTGGCCAGGCCTTCCTTCTCGATATAGACCTGCAACGAACGGGTCAGCGCCGAGCGAAAGCCGGTCAGATGGGTACCGCCATCGCGCTGGGGAATGTTGTTGGTGAAGCAGAACATGGTCTCCTGGTAGGAGTCGGTCCACTGCATCGCGACTTCGACCACGATGCCATCCTGCTCGGCCTCGAGGCTGATGACATTCGGATGCAGCGCCGTCTTCAGCTGCGCCAGGTGCTGGACAAAGGAGCGGATGCCGCCTTCATAGGCGAAGGTATCTTGCCGCCCGTCGCCACGCTCGTCGCTGAGCTTGATGGTGACGCCCGAGTTCAGGAACGCGAGTTCACGCAGGCGTTTCGCCAGGATGTCGTAGTGGAAGTCGATGTTGTTGGTGAAAGTGGCCGGACTGGGCTGGAACCGCACCATCGTGCCACGCTTACCGGTTGGGCCCACGACCTTGAGCGGGTAGCGCGGCTCACCCAGCGTGTATTCCTGGCGGTGTTCGTGGCCCTCGCGATAAATCGTCAAGGTCAGGTGGTCGCTCAGGGCGTTGACCACGGAGACGCCGACGCCGTGCAGGCCACCCGATACCTTGTAGGAGTTTGCATCGAACTTGCCACCGGCGTGCAGCACCGTCATCACCACTTCGGCGGTGGAGCGGCCCTCATCGGGATGCATGTCGACCGGAATACCCCGACCGTTGTCGCTGACGCTGACCGAGCCGTCTTCGTGGATGATCACGTCCACGGTATCGCAATAGCCGGCCAGGGCCTCGTCGATCGCGTTGTCGACGACTTCAAACACCATATGATGCAGGCCGGTGCCGTCATCGGTGTCGCCGATATACATGCCTGGACGCTTGCGCACCGCCTCCAGACCTTTCAGAACCTTGATGTTGCTTGAGTCGTAATTGGATGGATTCATGCGTTGACCGTTTCCTGGCGCCAGCGGCCTGCCCGACCTGCCGTCAGACGGGGTCGGATAGGGGGGGTGATCGGGGTTGAGGCAATCGGGGGATTATAGCAGGCGTGCGATGCGACCCTGTTCCACGTGGAACACGCGCGCAGCCCGGCTTTTCAGGGCTGCTGACAGTTCCGTGCCGGTCACCAGAATCTGCGCATTCGCCGCCGCCAACTGATCCACTACCGCAAGCTGGTGCGTGCTATCCAGTTCCGAAGCCAGATCATCGAGGCACACCAGTGGCCATTCACCGCGACGTGCGGCGAATAGCTCGGCTTGCGCCATCAGGCACGCGAGTGCCGTGAGTTTCTCCTGACCCCGGGAAAGATGTTCGCGTACCGGGGCCTGTTCAAACCCCACCGACCAATCGGCACGATGGGCGCCCAGTGTGGTGTGCCCCCGGGAAAGGTCCCGCCCGCGATGCTCGCGCAACTGCACGATGAGCTCACTGTCCTCTGGCCAGCCGCGCCGATAGCGCAATTCCGGCACTCCGAGCTCCGGCAACAACTGGCGGGCGCTGGCGATCAAGCAGGGTCGCAATGCCTCGAAGTACGCTCGGCGCCAACGGTCTATCGACACCGCCGTTTGCGCCAGCTCAATCTCCCATGGCTCAAATAACGCGTCTCCCGTGCTCGCTCCGGAACGGAGCAGGCTGTTGCGCTGCTTCAATGCACGTTGATAGCGGCGCCATTGGTTGAGAAAGTCGTGTTCCACGTGGAACACACCCCAATCCAGGTAACGGCGCCGCTCCTCTGCGGCACCACCGATCAAGGCATGCGAGCCCGGCTCAAAGCACACCACCGCGCAGCGGCTGACCAAGGTGCCGAGAGGTACGACGTCGCCATCGAGTCGAGATTCCCAACGCGTTCCCTGGCGACCCAGGCCAACGCGGGAGCGCGTCCCGTTGGCACGATGAATTTCTCCAAAAATCGTCAGCTCGGAGGCAGTCCGCTGCAACAGGGCTTCTTTCGCGCCGCTACGAAACGAACGTCCGCGGGAAAGTAGAAACATCGCTTCCAGAACAGTGGTCTTGCCCGCACCGTTAGCGCCAACAAAGACGTTGATGCCCGGAGCGAGGTCGATCTCGACATCGCTCAAGCAACGCAAGCCCGAAACATGCAACCGCTCGAACCTCACGGGCACGGCCCGCAAAAACAGCAACGCCGGCGATCCTGGCGCGGATCCCGGCGTTGCCTGCACCCGTTGTACAGGATTAAAAACATGCGGTGAAGGTCAGAGCCGCAGTGGCATGATCACGTGGCGGGCGTCCTCGCTATCATGCTCCTGCACCAGGCAGCTCGATTGCGCATCGCGAAGACTCAGGCGCGCCTGATCCCCGCGCAGTGCAGCGAGTGCATCCAGCAGGTAGCCGACGTTGAAGCCGACCGCAAGGTCCGAAACATGGGTATCCGCTTCGACTTCCTCTACCGCTTCTTCCTGTTCGGGGTTATGCGCGACGATGCGCAGCTTGCCCGGTGACAGTTCCAGCCTGACGCCACGGTATTTCTCGTTGGAGAGAATTGCAGCGCGCTGCAAGGCACCACGCAGAACTTCGCGATTCAAGATCGCGGTCTTGTCCGCACCCAGCGGAATCACCGCCTCATAGTCCGGGAAACGCCCGTCGATGAGCTTGGACGTAAACACGACCCCGCCGCGCCTTACGCGCAGATGATTACGGCCGAACTCCAGTTCGACTTCACCATCACCGCTTTCGAGCAAGCCGATCAACTCGTTGATGCCCTTGCGTGGAATGATGATCTGCCGTCGCGTGGTTACCGAACTCTCCAGCTCGGTCTGCTTCATGGCCAGTCGATGGCCATCAGTCGCAACGCAGCGCAAAGTATGTTCCTGCAAATCCAGCAGCATGCCGTTGAGGTAATAGCGGACATCCTGGTTTGCCATCGCAAAGGCCGTACGCTCCATCAGGTCGCGCAATACCTCCTCGGGCAGACTGACCTTTTCGACCACTTCGATCTCGTCCACCGTGGGAAACTCGCTGGCCGGCAGCGTGGTCAGCGTGAACCGGCTTCGACCGGCATTCAGCGCGACGCGATCGCCGTTCAATTTCAGCTCGATTTTCGCGCCATCGGGAAGTGCACGAACGATATCGAACAGTTTCCGCGCCGGGATGGTGATCTCGCCATCACTCAGCTTTTCGGCTTCGGTGGTGGCGGTCATTTCGACTTCGAGATCGGTCCCGGTCAGCGAAAGCTTTCCATCGGCAACTTTCACCAGCAGATTCGCAAGGACGGGCAGGGTCTGTCGGCGTTCGACGACGCCGACGACCTGTTGCAGTGGCTTGAGCAACGCTTCTCGTTGAATGCTGAATTGCATAACTTGGCTTCCCTCTAACTGCTGTTCTATCTTTTAAAAGAAAATAGTAGTGGCTGTAGGGCCGGTGGATAACTTTTTCTCATTTTATTTACTTTTAATTTCAATGACTTGGACACGTTCCGGGTTGTGCTCCAATGCCCTTGAGTGCTGTGTGCCGTTTGTGGATAACTTCAGATGAGACTCTATCCCCGCCTTATCCACAAGTCTGGATGCTAGTTATCCCGAAGCTTAGCGGCGAACCGGGCGCGGGAGTTACCCGGTCAGTGTGCGTATAAGTTGTTCCCAGTCCTGGCGCATGCGCGGATCGGTTTCTATGAACTTGCGGATCGTCTTGCAGGCGTGCATGACCGTGGTGTGGTCACGCCCGCCAAAGGCTTCGCCGATCTCGGGCAGGCTGTGTTCGGTCAATTCCTTGGACAAGGTCATGGCGATTTGCCGGGGCCGCGCCAGTGACCGCACGCGGCGTTTCGACAATAGATCCTGCAGGCGCACGTTGAAGTACTCGGCGGTAATCTTCTGGATGTTGGGTATGGTGACCGCCTGCGCATGCGTGGCCAACAGGTCGCGCAGCGTTTCCTCGGCAAAATCGGTGGTGATCGGTTTGCCGTAGAAGTTGGCTCTGGCTGCCAGCGTATTCAGGGCGCCCTCGAGATCGCGCACATTGGAGCGAATGCGTTTGGCCAGCAGCATGGCCACCTTCTCGTCCACCGCCACGCCCTTCTCGTGCGCCTTGGCCAGCAGGATCGCGGCGCGGGTTTCGAAGTCCGGCGGTTCGATCGCCACGCTCAAGCCCCAACCCAGTCGCGACTTGAGTCGCGGTTCAAGTTTGTCCACTTCCTTCGGGTAGCGATCGCAGGTGAGGATGATCTGCTGCTTGGACTCGAACAACGCGTTGAAGGTGTGGAAAAACTCTTCCTGGGTGGTGTCCTTGCCGGCAAAGAACTGGATGTCGTCGATCAGCAGCGCGTCCACGGAGCGGAAACGTCGCTTGAACGCGTCCATGCTCTTGGCGCGCAACGCTTCGATCATCGAACCGACGAACTGCTCCGAACGCAGGTAGAGCACCTTGCAGTGCGGATTCTGTTCACGCATCAGGTTGCCGGCGGCATGCATCAGATGGGTCTTGCCGAGTCCGGTGCCGCCATACAGCAGCAAGGGGTTGTAAGCGCGCCCCGGATTGGTGGCAACCTGCATGGCGGCCGCTTTGCCCAGCTGATTCGACTTGCCTTCCACGAAGGTTTCGAAGGTGTAGTGCGGGTCCAGGTTGTGGTGATGGACTGCCGCCGCCGGTGCGGGGTCGTTGCGGGGTGCCGGAATGGCATGCGCAATAGCGGGCGGACGCGCTGAATGCGAGCCGACTTCGAGTCGGACGCCCCATGTCTGACCGGTCAATTGCCGCAATACAGCCTCGATCCGTTCCAGATACCGTTCACGCACCGTATCCAGGGTGTACGAATTGGGGGCGTACAGGTACATCTGCTGCTGATCAGTCTCATCGCGAGCCTGTAACGGCATCAGCCAGGTGTGCAGATCTTCGGCGCTCAGGTCACCATCGAGGCGCTCTAGGCAGCGCCGCCACAAATCACTCATGAATAGTTTCAGCCACAGCTTGGGGCGCTTCAGCGCGGGTGGATAGCGAAGTCTAACAGCAGCCCTCCCGCAGATACTGACAAGTTATCCACAAAGCCCTCCACCCTCGGCGCGTGAGGGTTTGTTTGACAGCACTGGCAAAAACGCCTCATACTTTCCAACCTTTTTACCCATATTCCCTTCGGAGTAAGCCATGAAGCGGACTTTCCAGCCCAGCAAGCTCAAGCGCGCACGTACCCACGGTTTCCGTGCCCGCATGGCAACCGCCGACGGTCGCAAGATCATCAACGCGCGCCGTGCCAAGGGTCGCAAGCGCCTGATCCCGTAAACCAGCGCATGCCATGTGCCGAACTACCGCGCGAGGCGCGGCTGCGTCGGCCCAGCGACTTTGCCGCCTTGCGATCGAGCAGCGGCCGCGCAGGCGGTCGCTGTTTTCATTTGCGCTATCGCGACAATGCACTGGGCCATGCCCGCATGGGGCTGGCGATCTCCAAGCGGGTTTCCAAGCGGGCGGTCGAGCGTAATCGCATCAAGCGCCTGGTACGCGAATCGTTTCGCCGCTTCCGCCATCAGCTTCCCGCCATCGATGTGATGGTGATGGCACGCAGCCAGGCGGCCGGTGTACCGGGCCCGCAACTGCTCGCCGAGATCGATGCGTTGTGGAAAAAACTGCTGGCTCACCAGTGCGATTCCACGGGGTCCGACAAGGCCCGCCATTGAAGCGAGTCGACGTGACCGCCACAATCACCTGCTGATACGCCCCTTTTTGCCTGCCCACGGCCTTCGCGTCGAGGCGTCACCCGGATCCGCCACGCGATGAATCAAACGCGCACTTTCCTCATGTTCGCCCTGCTGGCCGTGGCCTATTTCCTGTTCATGGCGTGGGAAAAGGATTACGCACCGCACCCACCGGCGACGGTGACGAGTCCTTCCGGGGTCGCCACGATCACGAAGGCGTCGAACGATGGCAGCGTGCCTGGCGCGATCCCGTCCACCCCCGCCGCGACGACGGCTGCCACGCCGGCCATCGGCTCAGGCAGCGCGCTTGCGCGGAAGCCGGCGCAGTTGATCACGGTGACCACCGACGTCCTGCGGCTCAAGCTGGATACCCGCGGCGGCAGTCTGGTGCACGCGGACCTGTTGGCCTACCCCGCCTCCGCCCCCAGCCACAAGAACCCCAACCCGCCGCCGACCGTGCTGCTGAACAACAGTTCCAGTCGCTATTTCGTGGCGCAAGATGGCCTGGTCAGCAGCAGTGATACCGCGAAGGCAGATCAGCCGGATCATCTGGCGTTGTTCGACAGCGCCCGCACCTCGTACACCCTGGCCAAGGGTCAGGACACGCTGAACGTCAACCTCACCTGGCGCGATGCCGCGGGTCTGAAGGTCACCAAGACTTACAGTTTCAAGCGCGGCAGCTATGTGATCGGGCTGACCCAACAGATCGACAACGGCAGTAGTCAGGCCTGGCAGGGCAATCCCTATCTGCAGTTGCAGGGGGTGCCGCCGCCGACGCCGAGCAACTGGCTGAAGCATTTCACCGATCCGGAGTCACGCAGTTTCCATGGTGCCGCCTGGTATACCGGCGAAAAATTCGAGAAGCTCGAATTCAAGAACTTCAGCGACAAAAAAGACCGACTGGATAGCCAGATCAAGGGTGGCTGGGCGGCGATGCTCAGGCTGTACTTCTTCGCCGCCTGGATTCCACCGGCGAACCAGACCGACCATTACGTCACCGCCACGATCAACCCGGACAGCGCGCAGCCGCGCTACCTCATTCGTGCGGTGGGTCCCGCACTCTCGGTGGCGCCCGGAAAGACCGTCAGCACGCAGTCGCGTTTGTATGTCGGGCCCAATCTGCAAGGCACCCTCGACGCGATCGCACCGGGCCTGGACCTGACCATCGATTACGGCATGTTCAAGGCGATTGCGGTGCCGATGCACTGGGTGCTTTCGCAACTGCACCGGATCGCCCAGAACTGGGGTCTGGCGATCATCCTGCTGGTGCTGCTGATCAAGCTGGCCACCTGGAAGCTGACCGCGATGCAATACCGCTCCAGCGCGCGGATGCGCAAGCTGGCGCCACGCATCCAGCAGCTTAAGGAGCGTTACGGCGACGACAAGGTGAAGATGCAGCAGGCCACCATGGAGCTGTACAAGAAGGAAAAGATCAACCCGATGGGCGGCTGCCTGCCGGTACTGATCACCATGCCGGTGTTCCTGGGCCTGTTCTACGTGCTCGAATACAGTCTTGAGCTGCGTCATGCGGCGTTCCTGTGGATCCCCGACCTCAGCGCTCCGGACCCGCTCTACATCCTTCCGGTCGTCTATGCCGCGGTGATGCTGGGTACGCAATGGCTCAATCCTGCCGCTGCCGGCATGGACCCGGCGCAGGCCAAGATGATGAAGGTGATGCCGTTGCTGTTCACGGTGCTGTTCGCCTTCTACCCCTCAGGCTTGTGCCTGTACTACGCGGTCAACGGCCTGGTCGGCCTCGGGCAACAATGGTGGATCACGCACCATGTCGACCGCGAGGAAGCTGCCAAGGCCGCGGCCTGAAGAAGCTGAGAAAAATCGCCCGCCCACGACGATCGATCGCCGGTGGGCTGCTGCACTTCCCGCTTCGGGTTCACGTATCCGGGTTGTCGGCCCAGCCTTGACGGTCGCCGTACTGGAATACCCGATCACTGTCGTGGAGTACCTCGCCGGCGGCATGGGCAGCTTGCTCCCGCAGCCGGGCGTAGATCGGGGTGAAATCCGGCATGGTCGCCTCGAACAACTGCTCGAAGCCGTTGATCACGAAGTAGCTTTGCTGGTAACTGTCGATGCGATAACGGGTACTCATGACACGCTCCAGATCGAAGCCGATCCGGTTCGGTGAAGGCGAGTCCAGCGCATAGATGGATTCACCCTTGGAGCTGACGATGCCGGCGCCGTAGATACGCAAACCCTGGTCCGTGTCGATCAAGCCGAACTCCACGGTGTACCAGTACAGCCGCGTCAAATTCATCAGGGCCTCGGGGCCGATGGCGAACGCCTTCATGCCACCGCGGCCGTAAGCCTGCATATAGTCGGCAAAGACCGGATTCAGCAGCAGCGGTACATGGCCGAACAGATCATGGAAAAGATCCGGCTCGCTCAGGTAATCGAGCTGGTCGGGCTTGCGGATCCACCAGCTGACCGGAAAGCGCCGGTTGGCCAGATGATCGAAGAACACCTCGTCCGGCAGCAGCCCCTCCACCGCAACAACCTCCCAACCGGTGCTTGCGCCGAGTACCGCATTCAGCTCGGAAAATTTCGGAATACCACCATCACCGAGGCCGAAGCGCTCGACGCCCGCCATGAATTCGGCGCAGGCGCGAGCGGGCAGCAGCTCGCGCTGGCGCTTGAACAAGGTGTCCCAGACCTCATGGTCGGTACGGCTGTAGCTTGACCAAGGCTGCTCCACCACGCCGGTGGCGTAAACCGGCACGTAGCCGCGGTCGGTCTGCTGGTGTTCGACTTTGCGGGGGGTGTCCATCGGGTTGCTCCGGGAGATTAGGTTGATCAGACAACAGCATACGGCGGATTGCCCGCATCAAGCGTGTGTTCTACTTCGGCATTCCATGACTTCATGCACTATTATGCTTCTTGAAGATCATTAAACCGAAATATCTTGCGCATGACCTCCCTGGATCGCACCGACCTTCGCATGCTGGCTGTATTGCAATGCGAGGGACGCATCACCAATGCCGAATTGGCGGCGCGGGTCAGTCTGTCGGCCTCGGCATGTCTGCGACGGCTGCAGCGACTGGAAGCAGACCGGGTGATTACCGGCTACGCCGCGCAGGTCGATCCGCAGGCGGTCGGGCTCGGCTTGCAGGCCTTCGTGCGGGTGCAGCTGAGCAAGCACGAGAGCGTGGCGATCGAGAATTTCGTGCATCAGGTCAATGGCTGGGACGAAGTCGTCGCCTGCCATGCGCTGACCGGCGACATGGACTATCTGTTGCACATACATGTCGCCGACCTCAAGGATTTTTCACGCTTTCTGCTCGATCATCTTCTGAACGCCAGCGGCGTGGATGACGTCAACTCAAGCTTCGTGTTGCGCACGGTCAAACGCTCGCCCTCGTTGCCACTGAACCAGTTGACCACCCGCAACGGCATCGACTGACGTTAAACTGGCCCGAACCGATGAGCTTCGATACCACCATCACCCCCGAACGCGACTGGATTCGCCCGCTGCGCTACACGTGGCGGGTGCCGCTGATTCTGCTGCATATCGTACTCGGCATCGTGTGCGCTTCGATTCTCAGCTGGAACAAGCACGCTGTCATGACGCACGGACGGGAACCCGGGGTTCATCGGATGATTCGCTGGTGGTCACGCACCCTGCTGCGTATCTTCGGACTGCGCTCGGTGCGCTATGGCGAACCTCTGTCCGACCCGGTGCTGTTTGTCGCCAATCACACCTCCTGGACCGATATCGAGCTGCTGCACAGTCAGCGTGCGGCCTGTTTCGTCGCCAAGGCGGAGATCGCCCGCTGGCCGCTGGTCGGCTGGCTGGCTGCCGCCGGTGGCACCATCTTCCATCGGCGCGGAAACAACCATTCGCTGTCGGCGGTCATGCAGGTGATGGTGGAGCGATTGCGAGCTGGTCGCTCGGTGGGCGTGTTTCCCGAGGGCGGCAGCGGCTACAATGGCGTGCTCAAGGTTTTTCATGCGCGGATCTTCCAGGCCGCACTGGATGCCGAGGTGCCGGTACAGCCGGTGGCGTTGCGCTTTACCCGCCATGGGCGTCGCATTATCGACGCCGGATTTCGCGAGCACGAGAGCTTCATGGCCAATATCGTGCGCCTGCTCGGCGGGCCGCCGATGGATGCCGAAGTGCACTTCCTTGCGCCAGTGCCAGCCAGCCCGGATGCGCGCCGCCGCATGGCCGAGCTGTCGCGCGAGCGTATCGCGGCGGCGTTGGCTATCGAGCGCCCGGGTGACGCCGACGCATGAGTCTGCTTCGTGGTGCCGATTTTGATCCGCCGTGGCCGCTACGCAGTGGCCACGTGCAGACCATGCTTTCCTCCAGCGGCGTGCGTCGCCTGCTGCTGCCGCGCGCGGCGCAAACCGTGCTGCAGGGTGCCGAGGCTGTGGTGGTCGATGGCGGCGAGGGGGTTCGTCTTACCGGAGCCTATACGGCGCAGACCAGCCGGCCCGCGTCGCGCGGTCTGGCCGTGTTGTTCCACGGCTGGGAGGGCAGTGTCGATTCGACCTATGTGCTGCAAACCGGCAGTCGTCTGCTGCGCGATGGCTGGGATGTGTTCCGCCTGAACTTCCGCGACCATGGCAACAGCCATCCGCTGAACGAGGCCTTGTTCCATTCCTGCCGCATCGATGAAGTGGTGCACGCGCTGCACGACATTGCCCGACGCTGGCCCGCCCGCCCGATGGTGCTGGCGGGATTTTCACTGGGCGGCAATTTCGCGCTGCGCGCGGGATTGCAGACCTCGCGCCTGGGCATCCCGCTGGCTGGGGTGGTGGCAGTGTGTCCGATCATCGATCCGGGCGAAGGCCTTTTTTCCCTGGAGCAGCAGGCGCCCTGGTTCTATCAGGCCTACTTCATGCACAAATGGCGACATTCGCTGCGTGCCAAGCAGGCGGCATTTCCGCAGCAGCGATACTTTGAATTGTCCGAGCTGAAGCAGAGCCTGCGCGGACTGACCGAGGCACTGGTCCTGCGGCATACCGACTTCGGTTCCCTGCAAGCCTATCTGGATGGCTATTCGGTGGCCGGGGATGCGCTGGCCGGGATGCAGATTCCCGCCACGATACTCACGGCGCGCGATGATCCGGTGATCCCGGTCGAAGCATTCGAGAAACTGCAATTGCCCAGCAACGTGGAGCTGGATATTGCCCGACATGGTGGGCACTGCGGCTTCATTCGCGGCTACGGCATGGCCAGTTTCACCGACGACTATATCGCGGCGCGGTTCAACGCGATCGCCGGTTGATTCGGCACCTGGTCGCTGCGGACCATATCCGCAGCAGGCCAAGGCGATCAGCAGGTGGCCCCGACTCCTTGTTGCCGCATCCAGCAGGCGATGCTCATGCGCTGCCGCGTCGCTGGCAGCACCTGATGCTCGAATTGCGCGGAGAGAAACAACAGCAAGGTGCCGGCATGCGGATAGATGTCGCGGCTGGACTGGTCCGGAAGATACAGTCGCAGTGCGCCGCCGTCGGATTCCCGCCAGTGGTCGTTGAGATAGAACACGGCCGAAATCACCCGGGCGTCGCTGTCGTGAATGCGATCGAGATGGCGCGCGTAACCGCTGCCGGGCGAATACACAGCGTAATGCGACTCGGTGTCCACCAGGCCCAGGAACAGGCTGCGATTCAGCGCTATGCGCAAGCTGTCGATACGGCGCTGAAATACCTGCTGAGGCGCAGTGAGCGCAGCCGTCGGAAACCAGAGGGTGTGATCGCCGCGCAGTGGCGATCGGCTATGCGCCCGACCCGTCCCGGCAGGGAGCATGACCTTGCCTTCATGCAGGGCTGCGCATTCTTGTGCCAGGGCGCGAGTCTGCGCCATCGACATCAGCTGCGGCATGCTGCACCAGCCGTCGGCAGCGAGTGCCTTCGCCGCCACGGTGAAATCGTCCGTCGGTTGCATCATCGAGTGCTCTGGCCGTGCGTGGGATCGCGGAATCGCTCATCCCGTGCAGGGCTTGCCGGGCCAGGCACATGGGGAGGGTTGCAACACGCGCCATCGGCCGGACGGCAGCGGACTGATGTTCAAGACGGGGCGAGTGCGTGGTCGTACCAGCGCGAGCATACGCTCTCCGCAGACCATCCTGGGTCCGGGTTCGATCGCGACCTGATCGCATGGCGCAGGCTCAGGATGTGGGCAGCACGTAGTCGCGAAACTGTTCCCGCAACTTGATCTTCTGCATCTTGCCGGTCGCACCCAGCGGGATGCTGTCGACGAAGACGACATCGTCGGGGATCCACCATGAGGGCACCTTGTCCCGGTAGAACGCCAGCAACGCCTCGCGGCTGAGCTCGCCACCCGGCTTCTTCACCACGATCAGCAGTGGGCGCTCGTCCCATTTCGGGTGTCGCACCGCGATACAGGCGGCCATCGCCACCTGCGGGTGTGCACTTGCGATGTTCTCCAGATCGATCGAGCCGATCCACTCCCCTCCGGACTTGATCACGTCCTTGGCGCGATCGGTGATGTGCATGTAGCCATCGGCGTCGATGGTTGCCATGTCGCCGGTCGGAAACCAGCCATCCACCAGCGGGTCGCCGCCTTCGTCCCGGTAGTAGCCGCGGGCGATCCACGGTCCGCGCACCAGCAACTCGCCACTGCTGACGTCGTCCCAGGGCAACTCCGTCCCGTCGGCGTCGACGATCTTCATGTCGACACCGTAGATCGCCTGCCCCTGCTTGTTCTGCAGCGCCAGTCGCTGCTCCGCGGTCTGCGCCAGATGCTTGTTGCGGAAGCTGCATACCGTGCCCAGCGGGCTCATCTCGGTCATTCCCCACGCGTGCAGCACGTGCACACCGTGGTCCAGCTCGAAGCGGCGAATCATCGCCGGCGGACACGCCGATCCGCCGATCACGGTGCGTTTCATCGTGCTGAACCGATGCTTGCCGGCGTCCACGTAGTCCAGCAGCCCCTGCCATACCGTGGGTACGCCCGCCGACATCGTGACCTGCTCGCCCTCGAACAGTTCGTACAGCGATTTGCCGTCGAGTCCGGGGCCGGGATAGACCATCTTGGCGCCGACCATGCAGGCCACATAGGGCAGACTCCACGCATTGACGTGGAACATCGGCACCACCGGCAAAATCACGTCGCGCGCGGAGCAATTCAGGGCGTCAGGCAGCGCGCCGGCGAAGGCGTGAAGCACGGTGGAACGATGGCTGTACAGCACCCCCTTGGGGTGGCCGGTGGTGCCACTGGTGTAGCACAGCGAACTGGCCAGATTTTCATCAAGCTGCGGCCAGTCGTAGCGGTCATCCTGGTCGGCGACAAGCTCCTCGTAACAGAGCAGGCCAGGTATCGGGCTCGATGCCGGCATGTGCTCCCGGTCGGTCATCAGCACGAAATGCCTGACCGTTTCCAGGCGCTCGGCTACCGCCTCCACCAGGGGCAGAAAGCTCAGGTCGAAAAACAGCAGTTGATCCTCTGCATGACCGGCGATGTAGCTCAGCTGGTCGGCATGCAATCGCGGATTGAGTGTATGCAGGATCGCGCCCGATCCGGAAATGGCGTAGTACAACTCCATATGGCGATAGCCGTTCCAGGCCAGCGTCGCCACCCGCCCGCCGATGCCAACCCCGAGTGCCGCCACGACCTTGGCAAGCTGCCGCGAACGTGCGGCCAGAGTGGCGTAATCGGTACGATGGATATCGCCCTCGACCCGGCGCGAGACGATTTCCTGCGCGCCATGATGGCGCTCGGCGTGCATCAGCAGCGAGGCGATCGATAACGGGTGCTGCTGCATCAATCCGAACATGGCAACGCCTCGGCAAAAGGGTGATCCTTGTGCTGGAGTATGCCCTCTCAGCTGTCGATCCGCGGTGCCGGTTTGCGCCTTCCGCCCTGCCGGGCCGCTGCGGCTCAACGCGTGCGCAGCGGGTCAAGCAGAGACGACAGACCGTTGTGGTCGAGTTCCAGCATCAGCGCCAGCAGCCGCCCCAGCTGCCCGGGCGGGAAGCCTTCGCGGGCGAACCACGCCAGGTAGGCGCCGGGCAGATCGGCGATCAGCCGCCCCTGATACTTGCCGTAGGGCATGCGAACGTTCACCAGTCGCTGCAGGTCTTGCGCTTCCATTGTGGAAGTTTGTCAGACTTTGCCCGGCCGGTCTGCGACGTGGTCCGTGCGGTCCTTATGTCCGCCGCTACCTGGCGAACAACCCCGATGGGTCGGCGAACGCCTTGAACTCCAGCGCATTGCCGCAGGGGTCGCGCAGGAACATGGTGGACTGCTCGCCCGGCAGCCCCCGGAAACGCGTATGCGGTGGAACCACGAAGCGCGTGCCGCAGTCCTGCAAGCGGTTCGCGAGTGCCTGCCACGCGTCCAGCGGCAGTACCAGACCGAAGTGGCGCACCGGCACCTGGTCCCCGTCCACCTCGTGTGTCGTCGATGCACGCGCTTCCTCGGGTGCCAGGTGGGCCACGATCTGATGACCGTGGAAATCGAAATCGACCCAGCTGTCGCTGCAGCGACCTTCGGGGCAGCCGAGCAGATCGCCGTAAAAGGCACGCGCTGCCGCCAGCGAAGTTACCGGGAAGGCAAGGTGAAACGGCGGACGTTCTTGCATGACGAAAATCTCCACAGGACTATCGCGCAGCTTTGCCGCTGCCATCGGGCCGGTCAAGATCCGCCGCGGGGCGAAAGTTGCAAATGAATCTGTTGACCGCACTGCAACAACCGATTTATGGTCGACCCATGTCGCTACCCGCCGCGCCAGCACGGATACACCCCGATCGGCTCCTCGCCGGTCATCCGGGCATCCATGATGCTCATGGCGGTATGCATCCCTTCATCCGCACGATTACCACCACGACCTCGATTACGACCCGGTCGGGGTGGGTGTCCGTGCGCGAATAGACTTTTCAGCAGCGCAACGGCCCCGCCCTCGACAGGCGGGCCGGCGCACCAGCCGAAACGCCAGCGAGCACGGGCCTCCCCCTGGAGGCAATCGTGAACACTTGTGTATCCCCCATCGCCGAACACCTGCCGCCGCGACTTCGGGTCCCGGCCGCCGGGCTGGCGTCGCCGCGTCGGCGCGTCCTCGCTGTGGGCCTGATCGGTCCCGGTCGGGTCGGCAGCGCCCTGCTCGACCAGCTGCGCGCGGCACAGGCCCGGCTGGCACGCGACAGCGGCCTGGTGTTGACGCTTTGTGGCGTGGTAGCCAGCAAACGCATGTGGATGGATTGCGACGATACCGAACTGAACGGCCGCCTGGGTGGGGCCCAGACATGGCGGCCCAGCGACCTCGACGCCTTCGCTGCCCATGTCGCCGGCAACGAGGGTCGCCACGCGCTGCTGATCGACTGCAGTGCGAACGATGACGTGGCCGCGCACTATCCGCGCTGGCTGGCCGCAGGCCTGCATGTGGTGACGCCGAACAAACTGGCCGGTAGCGGCCCGCTGGCGCGCTGGCAGGCGATCCGCGCGGCCTGCAGCGGTGGTGCCCGTTTTCGCTACGAAGCCACCGTCTGCGCCGGTTTGCCGGTGGTGCAGACGCTGCGCGATCTGCTCGACACCGGCGATGAGCTGCTGGCTGTTGAAGGCATGTTCTCCGGCTCCCTGGCCTGGCTGTGCAACCGCCACGATGGCGCTCAACCCTTTTCCGCACTGCTGCGCGAAGCACGTGACCTGGGCTATACCGAACCCGACCCGCGTGATGACCTTTCCGGTACCGATGTAGCCCGCAAGCTGGTGATTCTGGCGCGTGAAGCCGGCTGGCCGTTGTCGATGGAAGACGTCGCCGTGGAAAGCCTGGTGCCGCCGGCCCTCGCGGACTTGCCGCTGGAAGCCTGCATGCAGCGATGGGCGGAGCTGGACGCGCCGATGGCTGCCAGACTGGCTGCGGCGAAGGCCAGCGGAGGCGTGCTGCGTCATGTCGCGCATCTGGATCGCCAGGGTCGGGCCAGCGTCCGACTGAAGGTGCTGCCCGCGGCCCACGCGTTCGCCCATAGCCGCCTTACCGACAACGTGGTGCAATTCACCACCCGCCGCTACTGCGATAATCCGCTGCTGGTGCAGGGGCCGGGTGCCGGTCCTGAAGTTACCGCCGCCGGTGTGTTTGCCGATCTTTTGCGGATAGCCGAATCGCTGGAGGCGCGCGCATGAATGCCGCCCCCATGCGTGTCGAACTGCTGGAACCCGTCATGTTGCCTTCGCCTCCCGCTCCAACATCGCTTTGGTCTTGTGCCTTCGCTCCCGCCAGCGTCGGCAACGTCGCCGTCGGCTTCGATCTGCTTGGACACAGCATGGCCGGTATCGGCGACCGTGCCGAGGTGCGCCGGATCGATGAGCCGGTAGTGCGCATTGCCGCGATTCGCGGTTGCGTTGCGGCGCTACCGACAGACCCGCGGCAGAACACCGCCGGGGTGGCGCTGCTGGCGCTGCGCAAGGCCCTGGGTTTGCAGCATGGATTCGAGCTGGTGCTGCACAAAGGCATCGCGCTCGGCTCGGGCATGGGCGGTTCGGCGGCGTCCTGTGTGGCGGCACTGGTGGCGGCCAACGCGTTGCTGGCGCAACCGCTCCCGCGCGAGGCACTGTACGGCTTCGCGCTGGATGGGGAGGCCATAGCCAGCGGTGGCCGTCATGGCGACAACCTGGGCGCGATGTTGCTTGGCGGCCTGGTACTGGCTACCCATGATCGCCTGCTGCGCATACCCGTGCCACCGTCATGGCATTGCGCCGTGGTGCATCCACACGCGGTACTGGAAACCCGCAAGGCTCGTGCGGCGCTGGTCGGCGATTACGCCCTGGCCGACTTCGTGGCGCAAAGTGGCAATTTGGCGCTGGTGCTGGCTGGCTGCTGGAACGGTGACGCCGCCTTGGTGCGCGAGGGGCTGAAAGACGTATTGGTGGAACCGAGGCGCGCAGCGCTGATACCGAATTTCGCCCGCGTCAAGCAGGCGGCACTGGATCACGGTGCCATGGGTGCCAGTATCTCGGGTGCAGGACCCAGTGTGTTTGGCTGGTACGAAACGCGCGCCGCGGCAGTCGCCGCCGCGGACGCGATGTCGACGGCCTTCGCCGAGACAGGTCTGGACAGCGACCGCTTCGTCGCTGCAGTCGACGGGCCGCCCGCCAGTCTGGTCGATGGGCCGGCCGGAGCGGCAAGCGCATGACCCGGGTGATGCGTTACCTCAGTACCCGTGGCCGCAGCCCGGCGGTTTCGATCGGGCCGGCAATCGCGCGTGGGCTGGCACCGGATGGCGGGCTCTACGTGCCCGAGGCATTGCCGCGGCTGGAACTGGAGGCATTCGCTCGCGATGGCACGCTGGCGGCTACGGCGACCACACTGCTCGCGCCGTTCTTTGCCGGTGATGCGCTGGAAAACGAACTCCCCCGGATCTGCGCGGAGGCGCTAGGCCTCGATACCCCGTTGCGCACGCTGCCGCAGCAGAATGCCAGCGTGCTGGAGCTGTTCCACGGGCCCACGGCGGCATTCAAGGATTTTGGCGCCCGCTTCCTCGCTGCCTGCATGTCGCGTCTGCCGCGTGCGGATGACCGTGTGCTGACGATCCTGGTCGCCACCTCAGGCGATACCGGTGCGGCCGTCGCGGCGGCCTTTCATCGGAAACCCGGCTTGCGCGTGGTGATCCTGTATCCGGACGGCCTGGTCTCGCCACGTCAGGCACATCAGCTCGGGTGCTTCGGTGACAACGTGTACGCATTGCGGGTGGCAGGGCGCTTCGACGACTGCCAACGCATGGTCAAGGCTGCCCTGGCCGACCCGGCGCTGCAGGCGACCGTGCCGTTGTCCTCGGCCAACAGCATCAGCCTGGGCCGACTGCTGCCGCAAATGAGCTACTACGCGCACGCCGCGCTTGGCTGGTGGTATCAGCACGGTACGCCGTTGAACGTGATCGTGCCCACCGGCAATCTGGGCAATGCGATGGCCTGCCTGTGGGTGCGTGCCGTGGGCTTGCCGATCGGGAAGGTGCGACTGGCCTGCAACGCCAATGCCACCTTGCCGGACTTCTTTGCCGGTGCCGACTACATGCCGCGTGAGGCGGTGGCGACGATTGCCAACGCGATGGACGTGGGCGCGCCAAGCAACTACGAACGACTGCGCTGGACCTTCCCCGATGGCAACACGCTGCGCCGTCTGCTGCAGGCGCACAGTGTCGACGACGACGCCATCCGCCAGACCATTACGGGTCACGCGCGAGCGTATGGCGACGTCTTCTGTCCACACACGGCGACGGCCGTCCATCAGCTTGATCAGCAGCGCAAAGCAGGTGACGCGGAGCACTGGGCGGTGGTTGCGACGGCCCATCCGGCCAAGTTCGAAACGGTCGTCGAACCGCTGACAGGACAGCCTGTGACCGTCCCGCCGGCTCTCGCGGCGATGCTGGCGCGTCCCGCAAGCGCCGAACCCCTGGCCGCTGTCGATGCGGCCCTGCGCGACTGGCTGGCGCGGCAACCCTCGTAGCGCACCCGGTGCGCGAATGCTCTTGCGGATGTTTCGAGAAAGCATTCGCGCCAGGGGTGCGCTTACGTGCCATCGACAACCCGGCCAAGGCAGCATCCGGACATCTGGACATCTGGACGTCCGTCTCGTTTCATCGAAGCGATTACAAATGAAACTGTTGACGCCGCTTCGCAAGCTGTCTTATGGTCGGTTCATGTCGCAACGCAGCAGCCCCCGCAAGATCGCCAGAAAGGATCGTCAGATGACGGTCCACGGCTTGCTGCAGCATCGCGGCACGCTTCTCCTCATTCTTGTACTCGTCCTCCTCATTACCAACGGAGGTGCGGGCTGAGGGCATGTGTCCAGGTAACTAGAAAAACCTGAAGACTCCCGAAGAACCCCGCACCGGAAACGGAGCGGGGTTTTTTGTTGCCCCGGTGATGCGCCAGCGGAGCCAAACGATGAACCCCATAGCAGATAGCCATCACGAGGATGCCGACGTAGCGGCTGAGCGCGTGCGCATTTTCGACACCACCTTGCGCGATGGAGAGCAGGCACCGGGCTTTTCGATGGACCGAAAGGCCAAGCTGCGCATGGCGCAGGCGCTGGAGGCGCTTGGCGTGGACGTACTTGAAGCGGGCTTTCCGCAGGCGTCGCCGGATGATTTCGCCGCGGTCGCCGAAATCGCGCGCACCCTGGAATCGACCACCGTCTGCGGCCTGGCGCGTTGCCAGTCGGTCGACATCGACGCCGCCGGAAAGGCGCTGGAGGCAGCGCAGCGTTCACGCATCCATGTGTTTCTGTCGACCAGTCCGCTGCACCGCGAGCACAAGCTGGGCATGAGCAAGGCGCAGGTACTGGATACCGCCGTGGCTGGCGTGGAGCGGGCACGCGGGCTGTGCCACGAAGTGGAATTCTCGGCCGAAGATGCGCTGCGCACCGAACCTGACTTCCTGGTCGAGGTGTTCAGCGCCGCGGTCGCCGCCGGCGCGACCACGTTGAATGCACCCGACACGGTCGGTTACACCACGCCGGCGGAAATCATCGAGTTGTTCGAGTACCTGCGGCGTCACGTTGCCGGCGCGGACAAGGTGATCTTTTCCAGCCACTGCCACGACGATCTGGGCATGGCGGTGGCGAACAGCCTGGCCGCAATCAGTGCCGGCGCGCGCCAGGTCGAATGCACCATCAACGGCATTGGCGAGCGTGCCGGCAACGCGGCGCTGGAAGAAATCGTGATGGCGTTGAAGGTGCGTGCGCCGCACTTCGGTGTCGACACCCGCATCGACACCCGCAAGCTGTATCCCACCTCGCGCCTGCTGACGCAGCTGACCGGGCAGGCGGTGCCACGCAACAAGGCGATCGTCGGTGACAACGCCTTCGCGCATGAAGCCGGCATCCATCAGCACGGCATGCTCAAGCATCGCGGCACCTACGAAATCATGCACGCGCAGGATGTGGGTATCGCCGAAACCCGCCTGGTACTGGGCAAGCACTCCGGTCGCGCCGCGCTGCGCCAGCGCCTGCAGGCACTGGGCCACCGTCCGGTCGACGCCGAGATGGATGGCATCTTTGCACGCTTCAAGACCCTGGCCGACAAGAAGCGCGAGATTCACGACGAAGACCTGGAGGCGATCGCACTGGGTCAGGACCCGGATGCCACCGGCCCGTGGCGGATCGTCCAGCTCACCAGCGCCACGCACCTCGGCGGCAGCGCCTCGGCTTCAGTGCAGCTTGCACACGAGGACGGCCGCGAAGCCAGCGAGGCGGCGATCGGCGACGGGCCGGTGGATGCCGTGCTGCGCGCCATCGAGCGTGCCACCGGCAACGAGTTGCAACTGACCGATTTCAACGTGCGCGCGGTCAGTGAAGGCGGCGATGCCCAGGGTCAGGCACAGCTCACCGCACGCCACGGCAAGCGCGACTGGAACGGTCATGGCGTCAGCACCGACATCGTCGAGGCGACCGCGCTGGCCGCACTCGCCATCGTCAACCGCATCGAGCGACAGGCCCCGGTTCGTCCGCCGGTCGCCGTCGCCCATTTGTAAGTCGAGGAGTCATTCATGAGTACCGCTTTCCTGTGGCACAACGGTCAGGTCAAACCCTGGGCCGAGGCCACCGTCCACGTCAGCACGCACGCCCTGCACTATGGCTCCTCGGTGTTCGAGGGCGAGCGGGTCTATGCGACCCCGCAAGGTCCGGCGTATTTCCGCCTGGCCGAACACACGCGCCGGTTGTTCGAGTCGGCCAAGGTGTATGAGATCGAGATCGGCTACAGCGAAGAGCAGATCAATGCCGCATGCCGGGAGCTGATCCGCGTCAATCACATGCGTTCGGCCTATGTACGCCCGATCGTGTTTCGCGGTGCCGGCGGGTTGGGGGTGATTCCCGCCGCCGGCAACGCGCCGGTGGATGTGGCGATCATGGCGCTGGACTGGGGTGCCTACCTCGGCGACGCCATGGAGCGCGGCGCGGATGTCTGCGTGTCGACCTGGAACCGACCGGCACCGAATACCGTGCCGAGCTGGGCCAAGGCCGGCGGCAACTACCTGTCGAGCCAGCTGATCGCCCTGGAAGCGCGTCGTGGCGGCTATGACGAGGGCATCGCGCTGGGCAGCAACGGTCTGCTCAGCGAGGGTGCCGGCGAGAACCTGTTCCTGGTCAGGCGTGGCAAGCTGCTGACGCCGCCGAGCAGCGCCGGCATCCTGGCGGGCATCACCCGCGATGCGGTGATCACCCTGGCCACCGACCTGGGGCTGTCGGTGGAAGAGCGGGACTTGCCGCGCGAGGCGCTGTACAGCGCCGACGAGATCTTCATGACCGGTACCGCGGCCGAGATCACCCCGGTGCGCTCGGTCGATCGCAAAGCCGTCGGCGCCGGCAAGCCCGGTCCGCTCACCCGCGACCTGCAGAAGGCCTTCTTCGGTCTGTTTGACGGTAGTACGGAAGATCGCTGGGGCTGGCTGGACCTGGTGGGTGTTGCCGATGAAACCGCGACCGACAAGAAGGTGGCGGCATGAGCGCAAAAACCCTGTTCGAGAAAGTGTGGAACGCGCACGTGGTGGCTGCCGAGAGCGCCGACACTCCGGCGGTCTTGTACGTCGACCTGCATCTGGTGCATGAAGTCACCTCGCCGCAGGCGTTCAGCGAGCTTCGTCAGCGCGGACTGCCCCTGCGTCGTCCCGATCGCATGCTGGCCACGCTTGACCATTCCACCCCAACCCTGCCCGCCGGCGCCGACGGCGTGCGTCCGTATGCAAACGATCAGGCGCAGGCGCAGGTCAGCATGCTGGAAAGCAATTGCCGCGAATTCGGCGTCGAGCTGCATGGTTGGGATAGCGCCGCTCGCGGCATCGTGCACGTGATCGGCCCGGAGCTGGGCGCGACCCAGCCGGGCATGACCATCGTCTGCGGCGACAGTCATACCTCGACCCACGGGGCGTTCGGCGCGCTGGCCTTCGGCATCGGCACCACCGAAGTCGGCCATGTGATGGCCACCCAGTGCCTGTTGCAGCGCAAGCCCAGGACGCTGGCGATTCACGTCGACGGCAAGCTGCCGGCCGGGGTCGGCGCCAAGGACCTGATCCTGCACATCATCGGCCAGATCGGTGTCGACGGCGGCACCGGGCATGTCATCGAATACCGCGGTGCGGCGATCGAGGCGCTGTCGATGGAAGAGCGCATGACGGTCTGCAACATGTCGATCGAAGCGGGTGCGCGGGCGGGCATGATCGCACCGGACGAAACCACCTTCGCCTGGCTCAAGGGGCGACCGCAGGCCCCGCAAGGTGAGGCGTGGGATGCCGCCGTGACGCGCTGGCGCGGTCTGCACAGCGATGCGGGCGCCAGCTTCGACCGTGAGGTACGGATCGACGCCAGCCGGGTTACGCCGACCGTCACCTACGGCACCCATCCGGGCATGGCGATTGCGATGGACGCGCCGGTACCCGCCGCGCGCAACGCACAGGAGCGGCGCGCACTCGACTACATGAAAAGCGAGGTGGGCAAGCCGATGCAGGGCACGCGGATCGATGTGGTGTTCGTCGGCAGCTGCACCAATTCGCGCCTGTCCGATCTGCGCGAAGCCGCCAGCGTGCTGCGCGGTCGGACGGTGGCGTCATGGGTCCGCATGCTGGTGGTGCCCGGTTCCGAGGCGGTACGCCGCGAGGCCGAGCGCGAAGGCCTGCATGAGGTCTTCACCGCTGCCGGTGCCGAGTGGCGGGTGCCGGGCTGTTCGATGTGCATTGCGATGAACGGCGATCTGGCCCAGCCGGGCCAGCTGGTGGTGAGTACCTCCAACCGCAATTTCGAGGGTCGCCAGGGCAAGGGCGCGCGTACCGTGCTGGCCAGCCCGGCAACGGCTGCGGCCTCCGCGCTGGCCGGTCACATCGCCGATCCACGCGAGTATCTGGTGGAGGTGGCGGCATGAGCGCTCACGCTGTTGTTCCGCTTCCCGGCTCGGAGGCGACTGCATGGATGCAGGAGCTCGAGCCATGCAAGGAGCCATTGTCGAGGACCGAGGTGAGGAGGCTCGCTTGCCTTGCCGCAACATCGGAACGGGCTTCGATCCACCCCATGGCGAGCACCCGCCCCTCACCTCAATCCTCTCCCCGACGGGGAGAGGAGGCGAACGCAAGAAGCGAGGAGTTTCATTGATGCGCCCGATCACCCGCGTTCAATCCCGTACCGCGATATTGGCAGACGAGAACATCGACACCGACCGGATCATTCCGGCGCGGTTCCTCACCACCACTACGCGCGACGGCCTGGGTCGGCTGTGCTTTCACGACTGGCGCTATCAGGCCGACGGCAGCGACAACCCCGAGTTTCCCCTGAACCGGTCGCAGGCCAGCGGCTGCGCGATCCTGGTCGCCGGACGCAACTTCGGTTGCGGCTCGTCACGCGAACATGCGCCATGGGCCTTGCTCGACTACGGCATCCAGGCCGTGCTGTGCAGCGAGATCGCGGACATCTTTCGCAACAACGCGTTGAAGAACGGGTTGCTGGCGATCATGGTCAGCGAGGCGGAGCACCGCTGGCTGCTCGATCACCCCGGGGTCGAGTTGTCGATCGACGTACGCGGCGAATACATCGTGCTGCCCGATGGCGGGCGAATCAGCTTCGCCCTCGAACCGTTCGCGCGCCATTGCCTGCTCAACGGCATCGACCAGCTCGGCTACCTGCTGCAGCACGCCGACGCGATCACGCATTACGAACAGCAAGCAGATCATTTCCAGCAGGAGCAGGCAGCATGAAGGCGCGTATCGTTACCTTGCCCGGCGATGGCGTCGGTCCTGAAGTCACTGAAGTGGCAGTCGCTGTGCTGCAAGCCGTCGCCAGCCACTACGAACATGACTTCAGCTTTGAACCACATGCGATCGGCGGCGCCGCCATCGATGCCTGTGGCGAGCCGTTGCCGGCCGGGGCACTGGCGGCGTGCCAGGGTGCCGATGCGGTGTTGCTGGGCGCGGTCGGCGGACCGAAATGGTCCGATCCGAATGCCCCAGTGCGGCCGGAACAAGGTCTGCTGGCGCTGCGTGCCGCGCTCGGCGTGTACGCGAATTTGCGGCCGCTGCAGGTGCATCCGGCACTGGCGTCGCTGTCCCCACTGAAGAACGAGCGGCTCAAGGATGTCGACGTGCTGTTTGTTCGTGAGCTCACCGGTGGTGCCTACTTCGGTGCCAAGACACGCACCGCCGACACCGCTACCGACGAGTGCAAATACACCGTGGTCGAAATCGAGCGGGTGGTGCGTCGCGCCTTCGCGCTGGCGCGCGATCGCCGTCGCCATCTCACCTCGGTGGACAAGGCCAACGTGCTGGAAACCTCGCGGCTGTGGCGCAACACGGTGCAGCGCGTCGCCAGCGACTACCCCGACGTCAAGGTCGAGCATCAGCTGGTCGATTCGATGGCGATGCTGCTGCTGACCCAGCCGTCGCGCTACGACGTGGTGGTCACCGAGAACCTGTTCGGCGACATCCTGACCGATGAGGCTGCGGCACTGGCCGGCTCCCTCGGCTTGCTGCCATCGGCATCGCTCGGCGAGGGTCGGCGCGGCCTGTATGAACCGATCCACGGCTCGGCCCCGGACATTGCCGGGCAGGGCGTGGCCAACCCGCTGGGCGCGATACTTTCTGCCGCGTTGCTGCTGCGTCATTCGCTGCAACTGGAAGCCGAGGCGCAGGCGGTGGAGGCTGCCGTCACCCATGTGCTGGAACACGGTCCGCGCACCCGGGATATCGGCGGTCAGGCCGGTACGGTCGCGGTACGCGATGCCGTGCTGGTCGCAGTGGAAGACCACGCCCGTACCCATCACGCCTTTTTCAGCGGTGCACGCGCATGCGGCTGATCGAGGCGCCATTCCTTTTCCGGACGCTTGCCGCGTCCGCCACTTGCTCCCCCTGCGTGCATGCGCTGGCGAACGTGCCCCCTTGGCGTCACGACTCCCCGCGCCACCCGTTCCCGGCCTGCACGCAGGGGGACATCCACCTCGACGGATTTTGGAGTTTTCATGCGCAGTGATGTGATCAAGAGCGGCCCCGACCGCGCCCCCGCCCGCGCCATGTTGCGCGCCACCGGACTGGACGACGCGGCGATCGCGCGCCCGCTGGTCGCCGTGGTGCATACCTGGTCCAACGTCAGTCCGTGCAACCTCAACTTGCGCGACCTGGCCGTCGAGGCGGCCGCCGGTATCCGCGCCGCCGGCGGTACCCCGATCGAGTTCAACACGATCGCCGTCACCGATGGCATCGCGATGGGCACCTCGGGCATGCGCGCCTCGCTGGTCAGCCGCGAGGTGATCACCGACTCGATCGAGCTGGCGGTGGACGGCCATTGCCTCGATGCGATGGTGGTGCTGTGCGGTTGCGACAAGACCATCCCGGCCGCCGCGATGGCGCTGGCGCGGCTGAACATTCCCGGTGTCGCGTTGTACGGCGGCAGCATCGCGCACGGTACCCACGACAACCATCCGATCACCATCCAGCAGGTGTTCGAGGCGGTCGGTGCACATGGTGCCGGCAAGATCGACGATGAGGAACTGGCCGCGGTCGAACGCGACGCCTGTCCCGGCGCAGGTGCCTGTGGCGGCCAGTTCACCGCCAATACCATGGCGATGGTGCTGTCGACGCTGGGCCTGTCGCCGATGGGCTTCAACGATATCCCGGCCACCCACCCGGCCAAGGGTGCGGCGGCGTTTCGCTGTGGCGAACTGGTGATGGAATGCCTGCAGGCCAATCGCACGCCGCGCGAAATGCTCAACCGGACCTCGTTGAGCAACGCGGCGCGCATGGTTGCCGCCACCGCGGGTTCGACCAATGCGATATTGCACCTGCTGGCGATCGCGCGGGAGGCCGGGGTGCCATGGACGATCGAGGATTTCGAGCCGGCCTCGGTGCATACCCCGGTGATCGCGGACCTGCTGCCGGCCGGTCGCTATACCGCGGTGGAGTTGTTCGGTGCCGGCGGCAGTGCCCGTGTAGCACAGGAGCTGATCGCCGCCGGCATGCTGCAAGACGGACCGACTGTCACCGGTCGCACGCTGTTCGAAGAGGTCGCTGCGGCACCGCGTGCCGAGGCACAGGAGGTCGTGCATCCGGTGAGTATTCCGTTGAAACCGCGCGGCGGCTACTCGATCCTGTACGGCAACCTGGCCCCGGAAGGCTGCATCCTGAAACTCGCCGGCAAGGGTGCCAGCCACTTCGAGGGCGTCGCCCGGGTGTTCGAGAGCGAGGAGCAGGCCTTTGCCGCCGTGCAAGGCGGCAGCATCGCCAAGGGTGACGTGATCGTGATCCGCAATGAAGGTCCCGCCGGTGGCCCGGGCATGCGCGAAATGCTCGGCGTCACCGCGGCACTGGTTGGCCGGGGACTCGGCAATGACGTCGGTCTGATCACCGACGGCCGTTTTTCCGGCGCCACTCACGGCTTCATGGTCGGCCATGTGGCACCCGAAGCGGTGCGTGGCGGTCCGATCGCCCTGCTGCGCGATGGCGACCCGATCGTGATTGACGCCGCCAGTCGCCAGCTTTCCACCACGGCCGATCTCGAGGCTCGCCGCGCCGGCTGGAACCCACCCGCGGCCAAGGTCACCAGCGGCGCTTTGGCCAAGTACGCACGCTTGGTCGGTTCTGCCTCCGATGGCGCCACAACCCATCTTCAAACTTCCACAAGTTCGGCCGCCCAGACGGCCAATTCATCAAGCACAACAGTCGATCAAGGAGTTACCGCATGAGTACCCACAGCAACCCCAATCCCCTCGCCAAGGCGCGCATCGCCGTACTCGGTTACGGCAGCCAGGGCCGCGCCCATGCGCTCAACCTGCGCGACTCCGGTCTCGATGTGGTGGTCGGCCTGCGCCCGAACGGCCCGACCTGGCACAAGGCCGAGGCCGACGGCTTCACCGTGGTCGAGCCTGGCGAGGCCGTGAAAGGTGCCGGCCTGGTGGCCGTGCTGACGCCGGACATGGTGCAGCCGACCCTGTACAAGGCGTCGATCGAACCCAACATCAAGGCCGGCGCGGCGCTTTTGTTCGCCCATGGTTTCAACGTGCACTTCGGCCAGATCGTGCCGCGCAAGGACATCGACGTGATTCTCGTCGCGCCCAAGGGGCCTGGTGCCTTGGTGCGCAGCGAATATGAGCGTGGTCGCGGCGTGCCGTGCATCTGGGCGGTGCACCAGGATGTCAGCGGCCAGGCCGAGGCCATCACCAAGGCCTATGCCGACGGTATCGGCGGTGGCCGCGCGATGATCATCGCCACCGACTTCAAGGAAGAGACCGAGACCGATCTGTTTGGTGAACAGGCGGTGCTGTGCGGTGGTGCCAGCGAGCTGGTGATTGCGGGCTTCGAGACCCTGGTCGAGGCTGGCTACCAGCCGGAGATTGCCTATTACGAAGTGATGCACGAGCTGAAGCTGATCGTCGACCTGTTCTACGAGGGCGGTCTGACCAAGATGCTGCAATTTGTCTCCGAAACCGCCCAGTACGGCGACTACGTTAGCGGACCGCGAGTCATCGATGCCGGCGTCAAGGCGCGCATGAAAGACGTGCTGCGCGACATCCAGGACGGCACCTTCGCGAAGAACTGGACCGAGGAGTACAAGGCCGGCTTGCCGAACTACAAGAAGCTCAAGCAGGCCGATCTCGATCATCCGATCGAGCAGGTCGGGGCCGCCCTGCGCGCGCGGATGCCGTGGCTGCAGCCGGAGGCTGTCGAGAAGGCTGCAACGCCATTGAAGAAAGCAGGCTGATGCGCGGCACGCCGCCTGCTGGCAGCCGGCGTGCACGTATCGCCCATGTGTCGAGGAAACCGATCCAGTGAATGTGCAAACGTTGAAAGCCGAAAGTGGGATTGCCCGCCACCCGCTGGCGGGACAGTCGATGAGCGGTGCCGAGATCATCGTGCAGGTGCTCGCCGATGTCGGCGTGGACGTGATGTTCGGTTACTCCGGCGGTGCGATCCTGCCGGTCTACGACGCGGTGTTCCGCTACAACATGGAGCATCCCCGAGAGGATGGCGGCGAGCCGATGCCGTTGATCGTGCCGGCCAACGAACAGGGCGCGGGTTTCATGGCGGCCGGCTATGCGCGAGCCTCGGGCAAGGTCGGGGTAGCCGTGGTCACCTCGGGTCCCGGTGCCACCAACATGGTGACGCCGGTGCGCGACTCGATGGCCGATTCGATCCCGCTGGTGGTGATCTGCGGCCAGGTACCGACCGCCTCGATCGGCAGCGATGCGTTCCAGGAGGCGCCGATCAGCAACATCATGGGCGCCTGCGCCAAGCACGTGTTCCTGGTGACCGAGGCGCAGCGGCTCGAAGCGACCTTGCGCACGGCCTTCGAAATCGCCCGCAGTGGTCGTCCGGGACCGGTGGTGGTGGACATTCCCAAGGATGTGCAGAACGTCCTGCTGCGCTTCGAGGGTGAGGGCACCCTGGCGATTCCCGGTTATCGCGCGAGAATGCGCGCGGTCGAGCAATCGACGTTGAGCGATGCGGAGTGCGCCGCCTTCTTCAAGGCGCTGGGGCGGGCGGGACGGCCGCTGATCTATGCCGGTGGCGGGGTTATTGCGGCACAGGCGGCACCGGCCTTGCGCGCCTTCGTGGAAGCCTTCGGCTTGCCGGTCACCACCACGCTGATGGGTCTTGGCGCAGTGGACACTACCGACCCGCTGGCGTTGCACATGCTCGGCATGCACGGTACCGCCTACGCCAACTACGCGGTCGAGGATTGCGATTTCGTATTGGCCCTCGGTGCGCGCTTCGATGACCGCGTGGCCGGGGTACCGGACAAGTTTGCGCCGGCGGCGAAGTTCATTGCGCAGATCGACATCGATCCTGCCGAAATCGGCAAGGTCAAGGCGGTACAGTGGTATCACTGCGGACCGCTGGTACGTGCGCTGGAGCGCTTGCTGCGCTACGGCAAGGCGCACGGGTTTCATCCGCAAGCCGATCGGCGCTATGCCGACTGGCACGCGCACGTGGCCCGACTCAAGCGGGTGCACGCGCTCAACTATGATCGCGCCAGCGCATTGATCCAGCCCTATGCGGTGCTGGAGGCGATCAACCGCCATACCGAGGGGCGTGCGGTGGTCAGCACCGGTGTCGGCCAACACCAGATGTGGGCCGCACAATATCTCGATTTCCGCGAGCCGCGGCAGTGGCTCACTTCCGGTTCGATGGGCACGATGGGCTTCGGCCTGCCGGCCGCGATCGGGGCGCAGTTCGCCCGTCGGGATGCGCTGGTAATCGACATCGACGGCGATGCCAGCATCCGCATGAACATCGGCGAGATGGAGACCGTCACCACCTACGGCCTGCCGGTGAAGGTGGTGGTGCTCAACAATTGCGGTGACGGCATGGTGCGGCAGTGGCAGAAGCTGTTCTTCAAGGGCCGCTTCGCCTCGTCCGACAAGAGCCTGCATTCGAAGGACTTCGTCAAGGCCGCGCAGGCGGACGGCTTCGCCTGGGCGGAACGACTGGATCGCCCGGCGCAGATGGAGTCTGTGATCGCCCGCTTTCTCGCCTTTGAAGGTCCGGCGTTCCTGGAGGTGATGATCGATCCGGACGCCGGTGTCTACCCGATGGTCGGTCCCGGCGCCAGCTATGCGCAGATGATCACCGGCGATTTCATTGCCTCGCGAGAAGCCCCCGAACCCACTCAAGACACGCCCACGGCGATGTTTTGACCGGCGCCGTCGAAACCCGGCACCCGCCAGCGAGATCGATCATGAACCACACCCTCACCATCCTGATGCAGAACGAAGCCGGTGCGCTGGTGCGCGTGGCCGGATTGTTTGCCGCGCGCGGCTACAACATCGATACCTTGATGGTCGCCGCCACCGCCGACCCGTCGGTCTCGCGGCTGACGTTGACCTTGCAGGGCGATGACGCCAGCATCGCGCAGATCCTGCAACAGACGCGCAAACTGGTCGATGTGCTGGAAGTGCATCATCCGGCGCGGCCCGAAGCGGCATGACTGCCGCGGCAGCCTCGCACTTGCACGATCCACCCGCCCGCCTGCTCGACCACGAGTTGCTGCGCCTGGCGCATGGCGCCCGCGTCTATGACGTGGCCAGCGAATCACCGCTGGAGTCCGCACCGGAGCTGTCGGCCCGATTCGGGCAACCGGTGTTGCTCAAGCGCGAGGACCGGCAAAGTGTGTTCTCGTTCAAGCTGCGCGGTGCCTACAACCGGATGGTGCAGCTTGACCCGGCCGCGCGTGACCGTGGCGTGATTGCCGCCTCGGCGGGCAACCATGCGCAAGGGGTGGCGCTGGCCGCGGCGAAACTGGGGATCCGTGCGGTGATCGTGATGCCGGTGACCGCACCGCGGATGAAGGTGGATGCGGTGCGCCGCCTCGGCGGTGCGATGGTGGAGATCGTGCTAGATGGCGACTCCTACAGCGACGCACAAGCGGTGGCGGCCGACCTGCAGGCCGAGCACGGGCTTACCTTCGTGCACCCGTTTGACGATGCGCTGGTGATCGCCGGCCAGGCCACCGTGGGTCTGGAGATCCTGCGCCAGCATCCAGGCCCGTTGCGGGCGGTTTTCGTACCGGTCGGTGGCGGCGGTCTGCTGGCTGGCGTGGCCACTTGCATCAAGACCTTGCGACCCGAGGTGGCGGTGATCGGTGTCCAGGCCGCCGATTCCGACGCCATGGCACGCTCACTCGAGGCCGGCAGCCGCATCGTGCTGGACGAGGTCGGCCTGTTCGCCGACGGGACCGCGGTAAAGCAGGTGGGCGCGCTGACCTTCGAGCTGTGCCGCCGCCACGTCGACGCCATGTTGCGGGTGGATACCGATGCGCTCTGTGCGGCGATCCGCGACATTTACCAGCAGACCCGCAGCGTGCCGGAACCGGCCGGTGCATTGGCGCTGGCAGGTCTCAAGCAATACCTGGAGACGCACGGACCCGGTGAAGGTGCGTGTGTGGCGATCGTTTCCGGTGCGAACATGAACTTCGACCGCCTGCGCTTCGTCGCCGAACGGGCCGAGGTCGGCGAGCAGCGCGAGGCGGTATTCGCGGTCACCATCCCCGAGCAACGCGGCAGTTTTCGCCGCTTCTGCGCCGCGCTCGGCGACCACAGCCTGACCGAGTTCAACTACCGCATCGCCGATACCCACGAGGCGCATATCTTCGTTGGCGTGCAGACCGCCAGTCGCAGCGAACGGGAGGAACTGGTCGCCGCATTCCACACCCAGGCGTTCGGCGTGCTCGACCTTACCGACGACGAGTTGGCCAAGCTGCATCTGCGGCACATGATCGGTGGCCGGTCGCCGCTGGCGCAGCATGAGTTGCTGTACCGCTTCGAATTTCCCGAGCGCCCTGGTGCCCTGGTCCGCTTTCTCGGCCAGATGCATCCGGACTGGAACATCAGCTTGTTCCACTATCGCAGCCAGGGTGCCGACTACGGTCGCATCCTGGTGGGTATCCAGGTGCCACCGCAGGAGCGGGGACTGTTCCAGCGCTTTCTCGATACGCTGGGTTACCCGTATCGCGACGAGAGCGAACACCCGGCCTATCGGCTGCTGCTAAAGGGCAGAGCGGCTGGGGAAAGTCACCCGCCTACTGCGACCGCCGTCAGAGCGACATAGCGCGGGGTGTTTGCTTGTTTCGCGAGGCGCGTCACGCGACCGGCTGCGCTGGCTCGGGCTAAACTGGCGCCATGCCATCCACCCGCAAGCGCAAACTGCGCAAACCGACACCCGAACCCGCCACCCGTCCGCGACCCGGGGTGACGCGCGTGGCTGCAGGGCCTTCGCCTGCGCGCCCGGCCGACAGTTCGAGCCGCGCCACGCGCGTGCTCGGCTGGCTGCTGCAGAAACTGCCTGCGCACTATCGCGAGAAGGCGTTCGACTACCTGGTATTGACCCGGATGGACCGGCCGGTGGGCGCGTTGCTGCTGTTGTGGCCGACCTGGTGGGCATTGTGGCTGGCTGCGGGTGATTTTCCACCCTGGAAGCCGCTGGTCATTTTCACCCTTGGTGTGTTCGCGATGCGGGCTGCGGGCTGCGCGATCAACGATTTCGCCGATCGCAAGCTGGATCCGCAGGTGGCACGTACCGCGGGTCGACCGATCGCAAGCGGGCGCGTCAGCCCGCGTGAAGCGCTGCTGGTGTTCGCCGTTCTGCTGGTGTTTGCATTCGTGCTGGTGCTGTTCACCAACCCGCTGACCATCAAGCTGTCGTTTGTCGGTGCCGCGCTGGCGGCGGCGTATCCGTTCACCAAGCGCCACACCTACCTGCCGCAGGTGGTACTGGGCGCTGCGTTCGGCTGGGCGATCCCGATGGCGTTCGCTGCGGTGACCGGCGGCGTTCCGGTGCTGGGCTGGCTGCTGTTCCTGGGCAACATCGTGTGGTCGGTGATCTACGACACCGAATACGCGATGGTCGATCGCGACGAAGACCTTCAGGCTGGCGCGAAATCCACCGCGATCCTGTTCGGTGACGCCGACCTGCCGATACTCGGCATGTTGATGGGGACGTTTCTGCTGGCGATGCTGTTTGTCGGTCAGCGCGCGATGCTGGGCTGGCCGTACTGGCTGGCGTTGCTGGTCGCCGCCGGCCTGTTTGGCTATCAGCTGTGGTTGATTCGCGCGCGTGCCCGGGAGGCATGCCTGGCTGCGTTTCGCCACAACAACTGGCTGGGCCTGGCGTTGTGGGTGGGTATCGTGCTGGCGATGGCGCTGCGCTGAGCGCATCCGAGGCAACGCCACCATGGCAACGCCGTGGCAAGACCGCGGCTTCATCGGCCCCTGGCTTCAGCCACCCCTCGGTCGCGGCGCCCGCGCCAGCGCCCACACATCGACGCGCTGCACACCGTGGCGCTTGAGCAGTCTGGTGCACTCCGCAAGGGTGGCTCCGGTGGTCATCACGTCATCGAGGATCGCCACGTGCGTCGGCATCTGCAGGCCGGGATGCAGCGCGAAAGCACGGCGTACATTGTGCCGCCGCGCGCGGGCATCGAGTTCGGTCTGGGGGTCGGTACGGCGCAACCGGCGCAGCACGTCATGCCGCAGCGATATCCCGAACTCGCGCGCCAGCGGGCGCGCCAATTCCAGCGCCTGGTTGTAACCGCGCTGGCGCAGTCGGCTCCGGTGCAACGGTACGGCGACAAGCCAAGGTGGCAACGGGATCGGACAAGGCTCGCGTAGCCACAGGCGCGACAGCACCCGTCCGGCGGCAAGATCCGCGCCGAACTTGAAACGGGACTCCAGCCGGTCCAGCGGCCAGCCGTAGCGGAACGGGGCCCACGCCGCATCCCACGGCGGGAGCCGTCGCTGGCACTCGCCGCAGAGCGCCGCCGAAGTCGCCAACGGCAGCGCGCAGCGGCTGCAACACGCGCGGTTGCGTGGCAATTCGGTGGCACATGCGGCACACAGATCCATGTCGGCCGCGCCCGCGCCGCCGCATAACAGGCAGCGCAACGGCAGCACGAAGCGCTGTACGCGCGGCAACCGTTCACGCCATCCACCCGTGCCAATCATCATCCGTGTTCCCCTGCCGTGCCCGCGTGATGGTAGCGGGATACGCTCGCCGGCGGCGTCAACCTGAGATGGACAACCTCGGTTGACAGCTGCCCTGCCGGCTTCCACACTTTCCGCCCCCACGCCTCGGAGTCGTCGTCTCATGGTCAATGCCCTCACCCGCCACGACTGGAGCCGCGACGAGGTGCGTGCGCTGTTCGACCTGCCGTTCAACGACCTGCTGCATCGTGCGCACGAGGTGCATCGCACGTATCACGATCCGAACGCGGTGCAAGTATCGACCCTGCTTTCGATCAAGACCGGAGGCTGCCCGGAAGACTGTGCCTATTGCCCGCAGGCGGCGCGTTACGACACCGGCGTGGCAGCGCAGAAACTGATGGAAATCGATGAGGTGCTGGAGCGCGCCAAGGCCGCCAAGGCGGCCGGGGCCAGTCGTTTCTGCATGGGCGCGGCGTGGCGCGGCCCGAAGGACCGCGACATCCCGAAGGTCGCCGCCATCGTCAGCGCGGTGAAGGATCTAGGCTTGGAGACCTGCGCTACGCTGGGGCTGCTGGGCAACGGCCATGCGCAGGCCTTGAAGGATGCCGGCCTCGACTACTACAACCACAATATCGATACCGCGCCGGAGTTCTACGGCGAAATCATCCACACCCGCGAATACCAGGATCGCCTCGGTACCCTGGAGCAAGTGCGCGACGCCGGCCTGAAAACCTGTTGTGGCGGCATCGTCGGCATGGGCGAAACCCGTGACCAGCGCGCCGGCCTGTTGCAGGCGTTGGCCAACTTGCCGGCGCACCCGCAGTCGGTGCCGATCAATCAGTTGGTGCCGGTGCCGGGTACGCCACTGGCCAACGCCGACACGCTCGATCCATTCGAGTTCGTGCGCACGATTGCGGTCGCGCGGCTGCTGATGCCGAACTCGATCGTGCGTCTGTCGGCCGGTCGCCAGCAGATGGACGATGCGGTGCAGGCGTTGTGTTTCTTCGCCGGCGCCGGTTCGATCTTCTACGGTGAGAAACTGCTGACGACCGGCAATCCGGACGTGGAAGCCGATCGGGCCCTGTTCCGTCGACTCGACCTGCATCCGCTGGAAGTCGTCGAGAGCGCGGGGACCGTGCACGCCGACATCGTCGAGCCGGTGCTTGCCGAGGCAGCCTGCGGACATGGCTGTGGCTGCAGCAACGCGTCCTGACCTGATCGACCGGCTGGCCGCGCAGACGGCCGTGCGGGAGAGCGATCAACTGCTGCGTCGCCTGCGCACGATCGAACACGCCGACGGTCCGTGGTTGCAGATCGGCGACCAGCGCCTGTTGTCGTTCTGCAGCAACGATTACCTCGGACTGGCACAACACCCGCAACTGGTGGCTGCGCTCAAGCGCGTCGCCAGCGATGAAGGCGTCGGCAGTACCTCGGCGCACCTGATCTGCGGCCACCGCGCCGAACATGCAGAACTGGAAGAGGCGCTGGCGCTGTGGACCGGCCGGGACCGCGCGCTGCTGTTTTCGACCGGGTACATGGCCAACCTCGGCGTGCTGCAGACGTTGCTGGCCAAGGGCGACATGTGCGTGCAGGACAAGCTCAACCATGCCTGCCTGCTGGACGGTGCCCGCCTTTCCGGCGCGGCGCTGAAGCGCTATCCGCATGCGGACCTGGCGGCCGCGGCCCGTCAGCTGGCTTCGGCAGGTGACGCTGCCGCGCTGCTGGCAACTGACGGTGTATTCAGCATGGACGGGGATGTGGCGCCGCTGCGCGAACTGGCGGCTTTGTGTCGTCGTGAGCACAGCACGCTGATGGTCGATGACGCACACGGCCTGGGCGTATCGGGTGAGCACGGTGCCGGCAGCGTGCTGGCCGTCGGCCTCAGCCAGCACGAGGTCCCGCTGCTGATGGCCACGCTGGGCAAGGCACTCGGCTGCAGCGGTGCCTTCGTCGCCGGGCCGGCGGCGTTGATCGAGGGCCTGATCCAGTTCGCCCGACCGTATATCTACACCACCGCGATGCCGCCGGCACTGGCGGCAGCCGCACTGGCGGCGGTGCAACTGGCGCAGTCGGAGACGTGGCGGCGCGACAAGCTCAGCGCGCTGATCGCGCGCTTTCGCCGAGGCGCCACCGAGCTCGGGCTGCCGCTGATGGCCTCCACCAGCGCGATCCAGCCGTTGTTGCTGGGCCAGGCCGAGACGGCCCTGGCGGCGACGCAGGCATTGCAGGTACAGGGTCTGCTGGTCAGTGCGATTCGCCCGCCGACCGTGCCCGCCGGGCAGTCGCGGCTGCGCATCACGCTGTCGGCCGCGCACGAGGAGGCGCATGTGGACCGACTGCTGGCTGCGCTGGAAAGCCTGCCCTTGTCGCGTACTGACAGCTGAGTCAGGCGCGCTGCGTATAATGATCCGTTTGCTTCTGCGATACCCACGCATGTCGATCGTCAACATCTCTGCCTACAAGTTCATCCGTCTCGACGACCTGGCGGCGTTGCGCGAGCGGCTGTTTGAATGCTGCGAGGCGCTGGCGCTGAAGGGCACCATCCTGCTCGCTCCGGAGGGCATCAACCTGTTTCTGGCCGGTCCGCGCGCACCGATCGACGGCTTCCTGGCGAAGCTGCGGGAAGACGCACGATTCGCCGATGTGGTGCCGAAGGAGTCGCTCTCCGCCGCGGTGCCGTTCGGGCGCATGCGGGTAAGGCTGAAGCGCGAAATCATCACCATGCGCATGCCGACGATCCGTCCCGCAGGCGGTCGCGCCCCGGGGGTCACCGCCTCCACCCTGCAGCGCTGGCTGGATCATGGCCACGACGACGAGGGCCGCGAAGTGGTGCTGCTGGATACGCGCAACGACTATGAAACCGAGGTAGGCAGATTCGCCCAGGCGATCGATTACCAGCTCGCCAGCTTCACCGGTTTCCCCGCCGCCATCGCCGCCGATCGCGAGCGCTACGCGGGCAAGACCGTGGTCTCGTACTGCACCGGCGGTATCCGCTGTGAAAAGGCCGCGCTGCACATGCTTGACCTCGGGATGGAGCACATCTACCAGCTCGAGGGCGGCATCCTGACGTATCTGGAACAGACCCCGGCCACGCATTGGCAGGGCGGGTGCTTCGTGTTCGATCAGCGGGTGGCGGTGGACAAGCGGCTCCGCGCATCGCCCCCACGCCTGGAGGCAGAAAGCGATGGAACGCGAGGGCAATCTGGCGATGAGGCTGAATCGGAGCGTGCTTCGAGAAGCTTCCCCGCGAGCACCCGCCCCTCACCTCAACCCTCTCCCCGTCGGGGAGACGAGGCGAACGCATGAGTCTTTTTATCGAAAGGACCGGCTACGGCCCGGTCCAGCTGGTGCTGATCCATGGCTGGGCGATGCATGGCGGCGTGTTGCAGCCACTGGTTGATGCACTGGCCGAGCATTGCACGATGTATCTGGTCGATTTGCCCGGCCATGGTCACTCGCGCCACTGCAAGCTGCCGCTGGAGCCGCATGCCTGTGTCCAGGCGATCGCGGCAGCCACGCCACCAGCGTACTGGCTGGGCTGGTCGCTGGGCGGATTGATCGCGCTGACGGCTGCACTCGAACAGCCGCAGCAGGTGCGTGGGCTGGCGATGCTGTGCGCGACACCGCGGTTCGTACGCGACGGCAGCTGGCCGCATGGCAGCGACCCGGCTCTGGTGCGCCAGTTGGCGACCGAGCTGGAAACCGACTATCACGCGACCCTGGAGCGCTTCCTCGCCCTCGAGGCGATGGGCAGTGCCGATCCGCGTGCTGAATTGCGTCAGCTGCGCGAGCTGGTGTTTGCCCGCGGCGAGCCGGAGCTGCGCGTGCTGCAGGAAGGCATCGCCGTGCTGGAAAACACCGATCGGCGCGCCGCCTTGCCGGATCTTCAGGTCCCTAGCGTGTGGATCGCCGGGCGCCGCGACCGGCTGGTGCCGCCGCCGGCGATGGCCTGGTCGGCCAGTCAGTGCGGTGGCCACTACAGCGAGATCGCGCAAGCCGGTCACGCGCCCTTCTTCGGCCATGTCGCAGCGCTGCGGCAGGCGTTGATGCCGTTGTTTCGTGCAGATGATGTTTCCACCGCGTCAGACTCCCCCGCTGACGGTTCGCCCGTGATGGCCCGCCTCGATGACTGAATTTCACTTCGACCGCCCCCAGGTCCGCCGCAACTTCGGTCGCGCCGCACGCACCTACGAACAGCACGACGTACTGCAGCGTGAGGTGCAGACCCAACTGCTGGAGCGTCTGGATTTCTACCAGCAGCAACCGTTGCGGGTAGTCGATCTCGGTGCCGGCACCGGTCGCGGCAGCGCCCTGCTGGCAAGACGCTATGCCAAGGCGCAGATCATTGCCATGGACCTGGCGCTGCCGATGCTGCGTGCCGCGAAATCGCACACCAGCTGGCGCCATCCTTTCGCCCGCGTCTGCGCCGAGGCAAGCGCGCTGCCGCTTGCCGACCGCAGCGTCGACGTGTTGCATTCCAACCTGTGCTTTCAGTGGATCGACGATCTCCCCAGCCTGTTTGGCGAGTGCGTACGGGTACTGAAACCTGGCGGCCTGTTGCTGTTCTCCAGCTTCGGTCCGGATACGCTCAAGGAGTTGCGCGCCGCCTGGGCGCTGGCCGACCAGCAACCGCATGTCAGCCGTTTCCTCGACATGCACGACGTCGGCGATGCCATGCTGGCGGCGGGTCTGCGGGACCCGGTACTGGATGTATTCCGCTATACCCTCACCTACAGCGAGCCGCGCAAGCTGCTGCAGGAACTTCAGGGTCTTGGCGCCACCAATGCCGACAGCAGCCGTGAACGCGGCCTCACTGGCAAGGCCCGGTATCGCCGGATGCTGGAGGCTTACGAGACGATGCGTGTCGAGGGCCGCATCCCGGCGACCTGGGAAGTGACCTCCGCCCACGCCTGGGGTCCACCGGTCGGGCAGCCGCGACGGACCTCGGGCGGTGGCGAAATTGCCAGTTTTTCGGTCGACAGGTTGCGCGGATCGCGGCGTTGATACGACGCCGGCTGCCGCCTGGCGGGTCCGGGAGGCGGTCGGGCTTTGATGTTCCCCGCGGAAACACGGACCGTGCCCGCAGATTCGCAGACCGGCCGGGCACGGTCCGTGCAGGTGCCTAAAAACGGTTTCCGGTGGGCGTGTAGGTGCAGCTTTTCAGGCGCTCGCCGTGGTAGCGCGTATGCATCGTCATGGTCTGCTGGCCGAGCTGGCTGGTCATCCGCATCTCGCCGCTGAAATTGCCGCCAGGCAGTTGATGGAACCGGCCGTCACCATGCATAGGCACTTGGCCAGTGCAGCTCATGTGATAGGTGATGGTGTCTCCGGCCTGGTGGTAGTCACCGACCACGCACTGCTTGCTCCGCTTCAGCATCTGTCGTGGGTCGGGCTTGCTGGCCGAGGTGCACACTTGCTTGGTAAAGGTGTGCGGCGGCAACTGGGCCATGTCGGGAATCTGCATGCTGCTGGTGATGGTCAACTGCATCAGGTTGCCCGGCTGGTTGCGGGCGAACAGTGGTGGTGCGATCAGCGCGAGTGCGCACAGGCTGCCGAACGTGATGCGGTGATGCAGGGTCATGCGCTTGTCCTGATGGGCGGTTTGGGAGCAGGCCCGCTGCAGACCTGCCGGCCGATGATGCCCTTGCTGAAGCGGGGCGAGCAACCGCGAACCCGCGGTGGTGAACGAGCGGGATCCAGGGACTTGTCACTGCGGCCCGGATCAGCCCTGCATCGCGCGGCTTCGGACGCCACGGCATCTGCGCGAAGCGCCGAACAAGTACTCAATGACCCCGAGTACGGCATTCAGCTCGCAGCCAGCTTTTGTCGCGGCATCCGCGTAGCCTCAGCCAGCCCAAACCACCTGCCCACCTCGATGCCAGACACCGACCCAGAGACCCGCTCACGCGCTTCGTTGCCGCTGTCGCCGTCGCTCGACGACACCCTGGTGGCGGCGCACATGCCGCGGCAGTTTCGGCCGCTGGACCGACGCGTGTTCGGGATGGCTGCGCTGGCGATTCTGCTCGGTGTGGCCGCGGCGATGATTGCCTGGGCGTTGAAGGGGCTTATCGGCCTGATTACGAACCTGGCGTTCTACGGCCGCTGGAGCTTCGACTTCATCAGCCCGGCAGCCAACCATCTCGGCCCATGGATGATCGCCGTGCCGGTGGTCGGCGGCCTGATCGTGGGTGTGATGGCACGCTGGGGCTCGCGCGCCATTCGTGGCCACGGCATTCCGGAAGCGATGGAACAGATTCTCCTCAACGAGAGCCGGATCCCGCCCCGGGTGACCTGGCTCAAGCCGGTCTCCTCGGCGATTGCGATCGGTACCGGCGGGCCGTTCGGTGCGGAAGGCCCGATCATTGCCACCGGCGGCGCGCTTGGCTCGCTGATAGGCCAGCTCATCCACGTCACCGCGGACGAGCGCAAGACTCTGCTCGCGGCCGGCGCCGCGGCCGGCATGGCGGCAGTATTCGCCACGCCGATCTCGGCAGTGTTGCTCGCGGTGGAACTGTTGCTGTTCGAACGACGTGCCCGTTCCCTCATTCCGGTCGCGCTGGCCGCAGTGGCCGCCACCACCGTTCGCTTCGTGCTGGAAGGCAGCGCGCCTATGTTCCCGATGCCGCATGTGGCGACAGCCGGTACGGCAGCGATGGTTACCTATGTGCTGCTTGGGGCCTTGCTCGGTGTGGTCAGCGTGGGGGTGACCAAGCTTACCTATGGGATTGAGGACGCCTTCGAGAAGCTGCCGATTCACTGGATGTGGTGGCCGGCACTGGGCGGTATCGTAGTGGGCGTGGTTGGTTACCTGATGCCGCAGACGCTGGGTGTGGGCTATACCAATATTACTGCCGTGATCTCCGGACAGCTGGGCCTGAGCGCGCTGCTTGCGCTGGGCCTGCTGAAGCTGCTGTCCTGGTCGGTGGCGCTGGGCAGCGGCACCTCAGGGGGCACCTTGGCGCCCTTGTTCACCATCGGTGGCGCGCTCGGTGGTGCATTGGGGATCGGCCTGGTCACGCTGGCGCCATGGTTGCATGTCGATCCGCATCTGGCGGCCCTGGTCTGCATGGCGGCGATCTTCGCCGGCGCGTCGCGCGCCTTCCTTGCCTCGGTGGTATTTGCCTTCGAGGCTACCCAGCAGCCCCACGCGCTGCTGCCCCTGCTGGGTGCCTGCGTGGCGGCCTACCTGGTATCCGGCCTGATGATGCGCAATACCATCATGACCGAGAAGATCGAGCGCCGCGGCGTGCGCGTGCCGTCCGACTACGCCGCCGACTACCTCGATCAGGTGCAGGTACGCGACGCTTGTTGCCGCCAAGTGGTAAGCCTGCGCGGTGATCAGCGGGTGATCGACGTGCGCAACTGGTTGAACGAGGACAGCCCGGATGCGCACCATCAAGGCTTTCCGGTGATCGACGACAACGGCCAACTGCTGGGGGTGGTGACGCGCCGTCTTTTGTTCGCGGCGAAAATAGCCGCCGACTCCACCCTTGTCGACCTCATTCAGGGTCCGCCGCTGGTTGTGCACGAGGATCATTCGCTGCGTGAAGCCGCCGACCACATGGTCGAGGCCAATGTGGGCCGCCTGGTAGTGATGGATGCCAGCGACAGGCATCGGGTGGTCGGCATCATCACCCGCGCCGACCTGCTTGCCGCGCACGCCCGGCGATTGCGCGAAGCGCGGTTGGTGACGCGACATATCGGCCGTGCTTCCGCGCGCTGAAGCGCCCCGGGTGGCCGTGGCTCGAACCCGCGTGTACCCCGGCTGTCAGCTGCGCTCGCGGCACACCGGGTGCCGGAAACAACCGACCAGATGGTCGTTGACCATGCCGGTCGCCTGCAGCAGCGAGTAGCAGATGGTGCTGCCGACGAAACGGAAGCCGCGCTTCCGGAGTGCCTTGCTCATGCGCTCGGAAAGCGCGTTGCTGGGTGGTACCTCGGCCGCCTCGTGCCACCGGTTCTGGATCGGTACGTTGTCGACGAACGACCACAGATAACGGTCGAGACTGCCGAATTCCGCGATCACGTCCAGCGTAGCGATGGCGTTGTCCCGGGTCGACCACACCTTCAGTCGATTGCGGATGATGCCCGGATCGATCAGCAAGGCTTCCAGTTCGCGATCCTCCATCGCTGCCACCCGGGCGATCTCGAACCGGTGGAAAACCCGCCGGTAGTGATCGCGCTTGGCCAGCACGGTGCGCCACGACAGCCCGGCCTGGGCGCCTTCCAGGCAGAGGAACTCAAACAGTGCGCGATCATCGTGCAGCGGCACGCCCCATTCGGTGTCGTGGTATTCGCGTAGCAGCGGATCGTGGTTTGCCCAGTCGCAACGTTGCATATGGCACCTCGCTTGGAGCGGGCAATGTAACCCATGCCGCGTCGGCGCACGGTGGTGCCCGAGGGCATGCCGCGGCCCGGCGGGCTCGGTTATGCTGGTGTTTTTCAGGGGACCCATCGCGATGCATCGAATCCTGCTTGCCGGTCTGCTGGCCTTGTGTGTTGCCCCGCTGGCGTCCGCAATGTCCGCGACATCGCGTCCGCTGGACATGGAAACCATCATGGCCAATCCGGACTGGGTCGGCCATGCGGTGGAATCGCCTTACTGGAGTGCAGACGGCCACAGCGTGTATTACGCGCTGCAACGCGACGGCAGCCCGGTGCGTGATCTGTATCGGGTCGATCCGAGGACGGGTGACAGCGTGAAACTCGATCCGGCAGCGATGGCGCAGGCCGACGGGCCGGCGGTGTTCGATCGAAGCCATCGCCACGCGGCCTTCATCCTGCACGGCGACGTGTTTCTGCTGGACCTGGCCAGTGGTCGCCGACAGCAGGTGACGCGTACGCCGCAAACCGAGTCGTCGCCGCAGTTTTCCGCCGATGGTCGGGCGTTGCAATTCCGCGTCGGCAACGACTGGTACAGCTACGATCTGGCCAGCGCCGTCACCGCGCCGGTCGCGATACTGAAATTCGCCGATGATCCGCAGGCAAAAAAGCCGGACCAACTCGGCGCGCTGCAGCTCAGCCTGTTCAAAACCTTGCGCGAGATCAAGGCCGACAAGCAGGCGGTGCGCGCGCACGACAAGGCATTGCAGGCGGCCGACCCCGGCCGCGCGCCTGCACCGTTCTGGCTCGGGGACAAGCTCAAGGCGCTGGATACCGCGTTGTCACCGGACGGGCGCTGGATGCTGGTGATCACCGCGCCGAAGGACTACAAGGCGGGCAAGGCGCCGCTGGTCAACCACTATGTCACCGACAGCGGCTATACCGAGCCGCAACACGCGCGGACCTATGTCGGGCGCAACGATCCGGCGCCGCAGTCGCTGCTGTTGCTGGATCTGCTCAAGCATGCGTCGTACCCGCTGGGTACCGGACATTTGCCGGGCATCCGGGATGATCCGCTCAAAGCGCTGCGCCGGCAGACGGTTGCCGCGCTGGAGAAGGCCGGCGAGACCGATCAGGCCAAGGCGCTGAAGGCACCGGAGCTGCGCCCGGTGACCATCGCCGACGAAGGCAGCGGCGGCGGTATCGTATGGAGCCGGGACGGGCGCCAGGCGGCAGTGCAGTTGCGCGCAATCGACAACAAGGATCGCTGGATTGCCAGCGTCGACTTCGCCCGCCACACCCTGGTCCCGCAGCAACGGCTCACCGATCCGGCCTGGATCAACTGGAACTTCAACGATTTCGGCTGGCTTACGGACAACCACACGTTGTGGTACCTGAGTGAACAGAGCGGTTTTTCGCAGCTTTACAGCAAGCCCCTCAACGGCAAGGCAAGGGCGCTGACTTCCGGAAAATTCGAGGTCAGCCATCCGCAGCTCAGCGCGGATGGCCGCTGGTTCTACCTGCGCAGCAACCGGGTCGCGCCCTACAGCTACGACGTCTATCGGGTGCCGATGAGCGGCGGCGCGCTTACCCGCATCAGCCATGACCAGGGCATGCAGGCATTCGCGCTGTCGCCCGACGGCAGCCAGCTGGCCGTGTTGCACGCGGGCCCTTACCTGCTGGCGCAACTGGCGGTGCAACCGGCTGCTGGCGGGCCGGCGAAGGAACTCACCCACACCATGAAACCGGCTTTCACCGCGCGGCACTGGATCGCGCCGAAGATCGTCGAGGTCCCGTCCAGCCATGGCGCCGGCATGATCTACGCGAAGTACTACGGCCCGGCCGACGAGACCGATGCGCCGGCGTCGCGTCCGGCGGTGCTGTTCGTGCATGGCGCCGGCTATTTGCAGGACGTGACCCTTGGTGCCACCTACTACTTCCGCGAGCAGATGTTTCACAACCTGCTGGTGCAGCAGGGCTACGTGGTGCTGGACATGGACTATCGCGCCTCCGAAGGTTATGGCCGTGCCTGGCGCACTGCGATCTACCGACAGATGGGGCATCCCGAATTGCAGGACCTGCTCGACGGCAAGGCCTGGCTGGTCAAGCACCATGGCGTCGATCCAAAGCGGGTGGGCATCTACGGCGGCAGCTACGGTGGCTTCATGACCGAGATGGCGTTACTGCGTGCGCCGGGTGAATTCGCCGCGGGCGCTGCGCTGCGCGCACCCGCGGACTGGACCAGCTACAACGACGAATACACCTCCAACATCCTCAACGATCCACAACTCGACCCGCAGGCCTACAAGATCAGCTCGCCGATCGAATACGCCGCCAACCTGCGCGATCCGTTGTTGATCGAACACGGGCTTATCGACGACAACGTAATGGCCAGCGATTCGCTTCGCCTCTACCAGCGCTTCATCGAGCTGCACAAGAAGCATTTCTGGATTTCGTTGTATCCGCTCGAGCGCCACGGCTTCAAGCACGCCGATTCCTGGTACGACGAATACCGCCGCATCGACGTACTGTTCAATACCTACGTCAAACCCGTGCGGCGCGCACCGCCGCCGATGTGAGGCCGTGAACATGTTGCGAACCCGGCATCAGCTATCCTGTGGGTACGCGCAGCGTTGCGCGGGAGAACCCCATGAAGAAAGACGACGAGAGTCATCTGCAGATTGTTTCGGCTGACATCAACTCGGAGTCGATGACCGGGATGGTGATTTTCCGGCCGCATTGCGTGGTACGCATGAACAGCGCCGCCGCGGGGGCGAGCAAGCCGGGCCCCTGGTATGCGCTGCCGCCGAGCGAGGTGCGCAGCTTTGCCCGTGCCCTGCTTGATGCCGCCGACACGATGGAGCGCAAGGCACGCGTCCTGCTGGGTGCCAAGACCGGCAGCTGAGCTGACAACGCACCGGCCCGCCGCATGAGCCGGCCTTGGCGGTCAGCCTGACCCGGGGTCGGCGGGCGGTGCGATGCGCTGGAGTCGTTCCGCCAGGGTAGCGCGCGACAGCTCGCCGATATGCATGTCGCGCAGGTGACCGTGGGCGTCGAGAAACAAGGTGGTGGGATAGCCGCGGGCGGCGTAATGCTGTGACAGCTGCATGCCGTCGTCGATCAGCACATGGGTCGGGGCGAGGCCTTCTATCTTCAGGAAGTGCTTCACCGCTGCGGCAGACTCGCCCTGATCGGCGAACACGAAACGGATCGCTGGCAGCCGGCGCTGTGCCGCAACCAGCACCGGCATCTCGCGGCGACACGGTGGGCACCAGGTGGCCCACAGGTTGATCACCGTGGGCTTGCCGCGCCATGCGCGGATCGCGACGTCGTGACCCGCCAGGTCGTGCAGCACCAGATTCGGAAGGGCCGGGTGCGAGGCTTCGATCAGCTGATTCGCGGTCAGGGTGGCGAAGCCCCAGGCGCTGACGCCGACCAGCAAGCCCAGCGCCAGCGGACGTCGCAGCGGCGCCCGTCGCCAGCCAATCAGCAGTCCACTGAGCAGCAGGCCCAGCAGTCCGGCCAGCACGCTGAAGCCGCCGTCGCGGATGTTCAACATGCTCGCGGGTTGCTGTACGTATTGTGGCCACCAGCGCACGATATACCCCAGCCGTGCCAGCAGCAGGCCGCCGCCGAGCGCCATGAACAGCGCATTGCCGGCATCGGCATGGCCGCGGCGGCGCAGAAAGCCGGCCGCCGCCATCCCGGCGATCACACCGAACAGTAGCGCCAGCACGGCGGTCGAAAGCAGAAGCGGGCCGATACTCACCGAAACAGCGTTCGGTGGCCGGGCGGCGCGAACCGTTGTGCCGTCATCGGGTCAGGCCTGCTGACGCAGGCCGGCGGCCTCGCGGGCCAGCAGCTCGATGCCCGCCCAGTCGCCTGCCTCGAGCTTGCCCGCCGGCGTCAGCCAGGAACCACCGACGCAAATGACGTTGGGCAGTGCGAGGAAATCCGCAGCACTGGTCAGGCTGATGCCGCCGGTGGGACAGAAGCGGATCTGGGGCAGCGGGCTGGCCCAGGCGCCGAGCAGCTTGTGCCCGCCGGCGGGTACCGCCGGGAAGAACTTCAGATGGCGGTAGCCGCGTTCGAGCAAATGCATGGCCTCGCTGGCGGTGGCAACGCCGGGCAGCAGCGGCAGCTCGCAGTCGTCGGCGGCATCCAGCAACCGCGGCGAGATACCCGGGGACACGGCAAAGCGGGCGCCGGCGCGTTGCGCGGCTTGCAGGTCGTTGGCGCTGAGTACGGTGCCGACGCCGATCATGGCGCCTTCCACCTCGGCGGCAATCGCACGGATCGCCTCCAGTGCGGCGGGCGTGCGCAGCGTGACTTCGATCGCCGGGACGCCGCCGGCAACCAGTGCGCGAGCCATCGGCACCGCCGCCCTGGCGTCGTTGATCACCACCACCGGGATCACCGGCGCCAGGCGCATGGTGGCTTCGATCTGCTGCTGCTTCTGTTCGATGGGGCTGGTCATGGCATCGCTCGCTGAAGGGGAGGTTGATTGGTCAGGCGCCGGGGGAACGCGCCAAGACTCGTGGGGACGGGTATGGCCCGCCCTGCGGTTATCGGTCGCGGGCTACAGCACACCGGCGCCCATGTCCGCGCTGGTCGCGGCCTGCCGGAACAGGCCGAACAGCTCGCGGCCCATGCCGCTGTGTTCGCTGGAAAGATCCGCGGCGACCGGCATCCTGGCATCCAGCTCGTGCGTTTCCATCAGGACGTCCAGACGTCCATTGGCGGCATCAAGCCGGATCATGTCGCCGTCGCGAATCTTGGCAATCACGCCGCCGGCCACGGCCTCGGGAGTGACATGGATTGCCGCCGGCACGCGACCGGAGGCGCCGGACATGCGCCCGTCGGTGAGCAAGGCGATACGATGGCCGCGATCCTGCAGCAGTGCCAGCGTCGGGGTCAGCTTGTGCAGCTCCGGCATGCCGTTGGCCTGTGGTCCCTGGAAACGCACCACGGCGATGAAGTCGCGATCCAGCTCGCCACGCTTGAATGCCGCGACGACTTGGTCCTGATCGTGGAATACGATGGCCGGAGCCTCGATCAACTGGCGGTCCTCGGGCACCGAGGAGACCTTGATCACGGCACGACCGAGGTTACCCTGCAACATGCGCAGGCCGCCATCGCTGCGGAAGGGTTCGTCGGTACCGCGCAGCACGCCACGGTTGCCGCTCTGCTTTGCCACCGGCGCCCAGTGCAGGTTGCCGCCCTGGTCCAGCTGCGGGATCTGTGCGTAGCCTTCCATGCCGGTACCGAAGACGGTACTGACGTCGCCATGCAGCAAGCCCGCGCCGAGCAGCTGATCGATCAGAAACGCCATGCCGCCGGCCTGGTGGAACTGGTTCACGTCGGCATAGCCGTTCGGATACACCCGCGCCAGCAGCGGAACCACGGCGGACAAGGCGTCGAAGTCGTCCCAGCGCAACTGGATGCCGGCAGCCTGCGCAATCGCCACCAGGTGCAGCAGGTGGTTGGTGGATCCGCCGGTGGCGTGCAAACCGATCACGCCGTTGATGATCGCGCGCTCGTCGATGATGTGCCCGACCGGCAGGTAGTGCTCGCCCAGGGCGCTGTTGCTGGCGACCCGGCGCACCACCTCAGCGGTGAGCGCGTCGCGCAGCGGCGTATCCGGTGCCTCGAAGCTGGCGCCGGGCAGGTGCAGGCCCATGATCTCCATCAGCATCTGGTTGGAGTTGGCGGTGCCATAGAAGGTGCAGGTGCCCGGTGCGTGATAGGAGGCGGCCTCGACTTCCATCAGCTCGTCCTTGCTCGCCTTGCCGTCGGCCCAGGCCTGGCGCACCTTGGATTTCTCCTCATTGGGGATCCCGCTTGGCATCGGCCCCGACGGCACGAAGGCACCGGGCAGGTGGCCGAAGCTCAGCGCGCCGATCAGCAGGCCCGGCACGATCTTGTCGCAGATGCCCAGGTACAGCGCGCCGTCGAACATGTCGTGCGCCAACGCCACCGCGGTCGCCATCGCCACCAGATCACGCGAGAACAGCGACAGCTGCATGCCTGGCTGACCCTGGGTCACGCCGTCGCACATCGCCGGCACGCCACCGGCGACCTGCGCGCTGAAGCCGCTTTCGCGTGCGATGCCGCGGATCAGGCCCGGGTAGCGCTCATACGGCTGGTGCGCCGACAGCATGTCGTTGTAGGCAGTGACGATTGCAAGATTGGCGCGATGGCCGCTGCGCAACGCCGTCTTGTCATCGCTGCCGCAAGCGGCAAAGCCATGGGCCTGGTTGCCGCAGGACAGGTGTTCGCGCTGTGGGCCACCGCGATCGATCGCGTCGATGCGCTTGAGGTAGGCCGCGCGGGTGTCACGGCTGCGCTCGCGCAGGCGCGCGGTGACTTCGGCAACAACGGGATGCAGGGTATTCATGACGTTTAATCCAGAAGTTAGTGAAGAGGCGTGAAAAACGCGTCGGGTGGGTTCGGCACCGGCCACGCATTTCTCGCTTCCCGGAACGCGTTTTTCGCCCTCAGGGGCACCAGTACACCGAGACCGGCACCTGTGACTGGGTCAACACCGCGCGTATCGGGTAGTGCCGGGCGGCGCCAAGGCCCAGCCGGGCATCGGCCAGCAGGTCGCGTTTGGCGTGGCCGGTGATCAGCAGGTAGAGCGCCCGGCTTTGCAGCAGCGCCGGGAGACTGAACGTCATCCGTGGCTCGCCGGCGCCGGGCGCGCGCATCGGCCACAGTGGTGCGTTGCCATGCGGATCAATGGCCTCGGCCAGATGGTCGCCGCCGGGGAAGAACGAAGCGGTATGACCGTCCTCGCCCATACCCAGCACCACCGCATCGAACGGCCGCGGCAACGCCGTGATGCGCGCCGTGACCTCGTCCAGGCCATCCTCGGGTGTTGCCGTCGGGGTGTACAGCGGCACCAACGTCGCCGCGCTGGCCTCGTGCTGCAGCAACCGTGCCCTCACCATGCCGGCATTGGAGCGGGCGTCGCCTTCTGCGACCCAGCGCTCGTCGACCAGGGTGATCTTCACCTTGGCCCAGTCCAGCTTTTCACGCGACAGGCAGGCGAAAAAATCTTTTGGCGTGCTTCCGCCGGATACCGCAAGCACCGCATTGCCGCGGGCAGCAAGCCCTTCGCGCAGGCGTTCGGCGATATGTTCGGCCAGCGCACTGGCCTGGGCCTGACAATCGGTGAAGCTGTGGGTGATGAGGTCGAGCTGGGTCATCATGATGAAATGGCGTCGGCAGTCAGTCGCGCGTGGCGCGGTGAGCGTGGCGGCCGTCTGTCGCAGTTGCCGACAGCGTCCGATGAAGTGATGGTCAACAACATGGGTCAGTCACTCTCCTCGTTCCAGGTGCGGCCGTCGCGCTCGATCAAGGCCACGGCGGCGCTGGGCCCCCAGCTTCCAGCGGCATACGGTCGTGGCGATTCGCCACCGGCGGCCCAGGCTTCCAGAATCGGATCGGCCCAGCGCCACGCCGCCTCGACTTCGTCGCGGCGCATGAACAGGGTCGGATTGCCACGTACCACGTCGAGCAGCAAACGTTCGTAGGCGTCCCGTTGCTGTACGCCGAAAGCCTCGGCAAAGCTCATGTCCAACGGGACATGCCGCAGGCGCAGGCCGCCGGGTCCCGGGTGCTTGATGGTCAACCACAGTTTGACCCCCTCATCCGGCTGCAGCCGCAGTACCAGGCGGTTCTGCGCCAGTGGTCCGGTGGCGGTACCGAAGATCGAATGCGGCACCGGCTTGAAGGCGACCACGATCTCCGATACGCGATGTGGCAGGCGTTTGCCGGTGCGCAGATAGAATGGCACGCCGGCCCAGCGCCAGTTGCCGATCTCCGCCTTCAGCGCCACAAAGGTTTCCGTGTTGGACTTGGCGTCGCCCAATTCGTCCAGATAACCCGGCACGCTGGCACCGTCGGCGACCCCGGCACGGTACTGACCACGGACCGTGTATTGGGCGACCTGGCTGCCCTCGATCGGCAGCAGCGAGTTCAGCACCTTCAGCTTTTCGTCGCGCACCGCGTCTGGCGACAGCGAGGACGGCGGTTCCATCGCAACCATGCACAGCAGCTGCAGCATGTGGTTCTGCAGCATGTCGCGCAGTGCGCCGGCGCGATCGTAATACGCGGCGCGATGGCCGACGCCGAGGGTCTCGGCCACGGTGATCTGCACGTGGTCGATGTGTCCGGCATTCCACAGCGGCTCGAACAGCGCGTTGCCGAAGCGCAGCGCCAGCAGGTTCTGCACCGTTTCCTTGCCGAGGTAGTGATCGATACGGTAGGTCTGCGATTCACTGAATACGCGGCCCACGGCGTCGTTGATCTGGTTGGCGCTGGTCAGGTCGCGACCGATCGGCTTTTCCATCACCACCCGTGACGCACCCTCATTGAGAGCGTACTCACCGAGCCGCGCGCAGATGTCGACGAACAGCTCCGGCGAGGTGGAGAGATAGAACACCCTGACATGGTCGGGTTGTTCGCCGACAAGCGCCGCAAAGTCGGCCCAGCCTTCCGGCTTGCGCGCGTCCAGCGGACGGTAGTGGACCTGCTGCAAAAACGGCTCGAGCCGGGTGTCGTCGCCGCTGCCGGCCAGGGCCTCGCGCAGTTGGGTGCGGTAACCCTCGTCATCCAGCGCCTCGCGTGCCGTGCCGATGATCCGGCTGCTGGCCGGGATCTGGCCGTCGAGGAAGCGATGGAACAGCGCCGGCAACAACTTGCGTACCGCAAGGTCGCCGGTGCCGCCGAAAATGACCAGGTCGAAGGATTCGACCGGTTGGGAAGTAACAGTCACGCATTCACCTCGGACGTGGCGCTGGAGGGTGGGCATGGCGCTGAAGCGCAACGCCCCGGTAAGTTTCGATCATACCAGTGAAATACCAGACAGGCCATCGGGCTGCATACGTTTGCAGCAGTTTTAGCCTTGATTTATCTCGACAAGGTAGGTGTGGCTACCTGATGTCGAGAGGCTTGCGTCCACTGGTTTGCTATTGGTATCTTAGCGGCATGCAGACCGCCCTGGCCAACGAGTATCGTCGCATTTGCCAGGATCCGGCAGCCCATCAGCCGCTGGCCTACCTGCGTTTGCGCCGGGCCATCCGCAACGTGGTCGATCATCGCGATATCGAGCCGGGTCAGGCGTTGCCGAGCGAGCGCGACCTGTCGCTGGTGTTGAAGCTTTCACGGGTGACCGTGCGCAAGGCGATCGCTGGCCTGGTCGAGGAGGGCTTGCTGACCCAGCGCCACGGGGCCGGGACCTTTATCGCCGAGCGCATTGTGAAACCGATGTCGCGGCTGACCAGCTTCACCGAGGATCTGCGCGAACGCGGGCTGCGCCCGAGGTCGGAATTCTTCGAACGGGTTATCGGCGAGGTGACACCCGAGGAATCGATGGCGATGAATCTGTCCCCAGGCTCGCTGGTGGTACGCCTGCACCGGGTGCGCTACGGCCAGGACGAGCCGCTGGCGATCGAGCGCAGCGTGGTACCGGCCAGTCTGTTGCCGGACCCGATGCTGGTGCAGGATTCACTGTATGAGGCGCTGGAAAAACTCGGCTGTCGGCCGCGCCGTGCGCTGCAACGGTTGCGCGCCGTGTCGTTGAACGCGCAGCAGGCACGGCTGCTACACGTCAATGTGGGGAGTGCGGGGCTGAGCATCGAGCGACGCAGCTTCCTGGATGACGGCCGCGTAGTCGAGTTCACCAGTTCCTGGTACCGCGGCGACATCTACGATTTTGTTGCCGAACTGCAGACTGACTGATTTCTGTAGGAGCGCACCCTGTGCGCGAATGCTTCTTGTTTGCTCTTGTCGACATCAAGGCATCGCGCACAGGGTGCGCTCCTACATCGACCTTCTTGCACTACGGATGTTCGTCATGACGACTGCCCTCACCCATGCGCGTGTACTCACCCCGGACGGCTGGCGTGACGATCTCGCGGTGGTGCTCGATGGCCCCCGCATTGCCGAGCTGCTGCCGCTATCCGATCCGCGCCTGGGTGCCATGTCACGCGAGGATCTGGATGGCATGCTGCTGCTGCCGGGGTTCATCGACGTGCAGGTGAACGGTGGCGGTGGGGCATTGTTCAATGACGCACCGACGGTGGAGACGATTCGACGGATCGGCGCGGCTCATCGCGGCTACGGGACCACCGGCTTCCTGCCGACCCTGATCAGCGACGATGTGCAGGTGATGCGCGCGGCGCTGGCGGCGGTCGCGCAGGCGCAGGCTGAAGACGTGCCAGGCGTGCTCGGTATCCACCTGGAGGGTCCATACCTGGCGCCGCCCCGCAAAGGCGTGCACGACCCGACGTATTTCCATCCTCCTGGCCGCGACGAACTCGCCCTGCTGTGCGCCCCGCGTCGTGGCGTGCGCCTGCTGACATTGGCGCCCGAGCAGGTGGCGCTGGAGGACATCCGCGCACTGGCCGACGCCGGCGTGATCGTTTGTGCCGGCCATACCGCGGCCAACTTCGCTTGCACCGCGGCGGCGCTCCGTGCCGGTGTACGTGGTTTCACCCACCTGTTCAATGCGATGAGTCCGTTCGGCAGTCGCCAACCCGGTGTGGTCGGAGCCGCGCTGGACGATCCCGACAGCTGGTGCGGATTGATCGTGGACGGCCACCATGTGCACCCGGCCAGCCTGCGCGTGGCGATCGCCGCCAAGCCACGCGGCAAGATGCTGCTGGTTACCGACGCGATGCCGCCGGTCGGTGCGGAACATCCCGATTTCGTGCTCAACGGCGAGACCATCACCGCGAAAGACGGCGTGTGCCAGACCGCTCAAGGCGTGCTGGCAGGGTCTGCGCTGGACATGGCCGGCGCGGTGCGCAACGCCGTGCAATTACTCGGCCTGCCGCTGGACGAGGCGGTGCGTATGGCCAGTACCTACCCCGCCGATTTCCTCGGCCTGGGCGATAGCCACGGTCGCATCGCCGCAGGATACCGGGCCGATCTGCTGGTGATGGATGATGATTTCAGCATCTTGCGTAGCTGGATTGGTGGAGAGGCGCTGGCAAGGTAGATCGCAATCGGTGGCGCGCCAGGCGAGCATTGCGAGACACGTGCCGTTGGAGCGCTCCATCGTGGGCCCCATAGTCACGCCTGGACTTGTCACCGGCGAAAAAAAAGCGCCGGAGCATAGCCCCGGCGTTTTTGGATCACATTTGCGTGCTACTTAATAGTCGTACGTCACGCCAAACCGCACATAGCGCGGAGTCTGCGTGCCTTGAACCAGTCGGTAAAACGAAGTGTTGTAGGCATACAATGTCGTCGGAACCTGCTCATCGAACAAGTTGTTGATCTGCACGTTAAACGCCAGCTTCTTGTCAGCAAACTCAGGACGATACTCAAGATTGACGTTTACCGTCTTGGTCCAAGGTGTATTGCCGGCCGAGCCTGCCGGGGCCGGCTTGCCATTACACCAGTGATAGTACGGGCCCGGGTAGGCGGGTGTAGTCTGGTTCGGGCCGTAATAACCGAGACAATCTGTCGGAGCGCCTGAAATTACTGAAACTAGCCCCGAGACCGTCCACTCCGGAAGAACCTTGTAGCTGCCGTAGATTTTCAGCTGATGCTGACGGCTATTCGCCAACTGTCCGCCCGCGTATTGCATAAGCGATGGATAGTCCCAGTCTTGCGTCGCAGCAATGTCATTTTGACCAATATCCGACTTGACCTGTCCTTCGGTGTTTCCATAGCTCCGGGCATAGGTGTAGTCCAGCCGGCCATACCAGGTTCCGTCATACGGATGTTCAAGAAAAAGGTTTGCTGAATAGTAGTTTCGCTTGGCATGTGCGTAGCCAAGTTCGACGCTGTTGAAAGATAGTTCCCCATAGCCTCCGGTGCCATTTGGAACCTGGAACGTAGCGCCGCGCCCCGGATTGAAGAAATAGCAGCCGCGAATATTCGTAGTGTCGAGACCTTGTGACTGTGCCTTGGAGATGAACAACTGCTTGTTGCATGTGTCATCAATGGCGTTCTTCAAGCTGCGATACGTCAACTTCGCGCCGTAGGTCCAGGCATCATTGAACTTCTTGTCGAAGCCAGCGATGTATTCATCTTGGTACTGTGCTTTAAGGTTGGTGGCAGTCACGGTTCGCGGATCTGGCGCCTGACCGTATTCGTTGTTTGAGGAGTAAGGTACACCTGGTCCGTTTATTGTGTTGATGGGAGTCAGGCCAGTCGGGTAGCCGGTGACCGGGTCGATTCCCGTATAGTTGTAATACTCGCGCGTGAACAGGGAGCCTGACGCTCCGCGGAGCGCCACGCTGGTCGGAAGTGCCAAATAGTAGCGCCCGGCGTTGGCGTAGACCTTGAAGCTGGAGTCACCGTTGACATCCCAGCTCGCTCCCAGTCGCGGCGCCCATTGCGGCTTGGTCTGGCGGATGTAGGGAATTGAGTCGCTATTGTAGTTAGTGAACTGGTCGTTGCGCAGACCAGCCTTCACTATCCAGCGATCAGTAACTTGCCAAGTGTCCTCGATGTACTGTGCGCGCTGTTCAACCCGCACCGAAGCCGCCGAAGCCCTGCGGTACTTGTCGACGTAGTAACCTTGTCCGCCCGCTGGACTTACTTGTCCCAAGCTTATGTCCTCCTGCGGGTTGTTTTGCTTGGCATATTCCCAGACGAAACCGGCGTTAGTAGGAATGAAATCGCCGTCATTCAAATCCTGGGTCTGTTGGTTATCTATGCCTGCGGTGATCGTGTGGTCGCCGAGGATATAGGTGACGTCCAGACGGTAATTCGCACCCTTGGTCTGATGCGCAGGATTGGTCACTGTTGTGCTGATGATCTGGCTATTGGTTATGCCGCCGCCACCGCCCGAAAGTGCAGGATCCTGTTCGCCACCTCCTATGACAGAAATCAGCGTAGGATCAAAACCGGCAGGCAGCTGACTGTACAGGTCCGTGACCTGTTTACCATATTGAGCACTGAGGGTGAGACTATCGGTCAGGTAACCCGTGTATTTGGCGATCCACATATTGGCCGCAACTTTGGTATGCTCGTCGGCCGAAATGAAAGCCGCCTGACTGCGGGTGTTGTAGTCGTAGGCGTAGGTGTTGCCGGAGCGACTGTGCTTGGTCGAAGCGCCGGTGAGCTCAAGAATATTGCTGTCGTTGATATTCCAATCGAGCTTCGCGTACCACTTCGGATTGTCGTACTGGTAACGATCGACCGTCGATGTGGAGCTCATCGACGAAACGTTCTTATACGTGGCTTTTTCCGCCTCTACCGATGCAAAAAGGAACAGTTTGTCCCGGATCAAAGGGCCGCCAACATATGCGCTCTCAGTGGTCGTCGTGCCTTTGTTGTCGCCGCGAAACTGCCGTAGTTGACCTGCCTTGCTATTGGCCGCCGGATAGTTGATGTTTACAGGATCCGATTTTGCCCAGTCAGGCGTATAGAGCACTCGTGCGCCAAAATGCCAGTCATTGGTGCCGCGCTTGCCGATCTGGTTTAGCACACCGCCGTCGGAGCGCCCATAGGCGGCGCCGTAACCACCCGTCAGCAGTTCCACCTGTTCTATCGAGCCGTAGGGCAAGTCGATGCCACCCAGGCCATTGAGCGGATCGGTTACATTCATGCCGTTGATGTAATAGGCGTTTTCAGTGACGCCTGCGCCGCCGAATGAAACCAGCTGATTGCCCGTAGGGCCAGTCAGGTTGGTGCGGGTGCTGCCGGCAATCGCACCGGGGCTTAGCAGCGCGATTGCTTCCGTTGAACGACCCAGTGGCAACTCTCGCAACTGCTGGGAGGTGATTACGGTGCGCGAATCGACGCTTGACACATCGATGGTCGGCAACGCATTCGCGGTGACCGTGAGCACGTCCAGGTTCTTCACGCCCTCAGGTGCGGAAGCGCTGGAGAAAGACACTTCAGTGCCAGAACCCACGCGTATGACGACGTTAGAGCGCGAGGAGATCACTTTGCCATCCCGCTGCAGAGTGACTTTGTAGGTGCCTACCGGCAGAGATCCGACGTTGTAATGGCCCAACTGATCAATGTCGACCGTGCGCTTCACTCCGGAAGCGCTCTGCACGGTGATGGTCTCGCCTGATGCGACAGGCGCCTGCCCGAAGATCGAGCCGGAGGTTGACTGTGCCATGGCGACGCCGCCCAGGCTCATGCCCAAGGCCACGGCCAGCGCAGTGTGGCGCCAGAGTGGCGCGCGTTTTTTGTTTCGAATGGTCATTGTGAAGGACTCTCCCCAGAGTAAGGCCGAGTGGCCGAATAACGCACGTTCATGCGATGAGCAAACAAGTCGGTCGGCAGCCAAAGCTTTCGATGACGCGTGCAAACACTTGATCTTTCGCGGTATCGACTGACTTGTCGTTCGACCTTAAGCCCTCGTAAAACCTTGCGTCAATACAAATTGTTACGTTTTCGTAGAAATATATCGCGAATGCGATTACACCGTTTCGAAATCACATGTTTTCTGTCACGTTCTCCGTGATCGAATCTATTTATCGAACAATGAGCTCGATTTAGGGGTATCCCATTGCGACCACGGGTCGCAGCCGTTAAAATCCCGTTCAGTTCAGGTGTCCCGACGGCGTATGCCCGAAGGATGAAACGGGAAGCCGGTGCGTGGTGCGCGATGCACTGCAAGACCGGCGCTGCCCCCGCAACGGTAAGCGAGTAGTCGAACAGCGAAAGGCCACTGTGCACGGCACGGGAAGGCGCTGTTCGGGGCAAGGCGGATCACCGCATGCCACTTGCAAGCCCGGAGACCGGCCTGGACGATTTCCTGGTGGCTCGCGGTGGGCGAGGCTGAACCACGTGCTGTGGCGACCCTCCCTGCCCGTTGTTCCGTCCCCTCCCTCGTCAGCTGCCAGCTCATTGCATGCATGAGCCGTGCGCGGGTGCGCGGCCGAGGAACGAACATGAAGAAGTCTTTGCTGGCAGCGGCGCTGCTCAGTTGCACCATGGCGGCCCATGCCGCCGACCAGGGCGTCAGGGGACAGGACGGCAGCCGGGTGCTGGACCCGGTGATCGTCACCGCCACGCGTACCACGATCACCGTCAACGACGCGCTGTCGTCGGTCACCGTGATCACCCGTGCCGACATCGAGCGTCTGCAGCCGGTCTCGGTCGCGGATCTGTTGCGGGGCTTGCCCGGTGTCACGTTTGCCCAATCCGGCGGTCTCGGCGCACAGACCTCGCTGTTCTTGCGCGGCACCAATTCGACCCAGACACTGGTGCTGCTTGATGGTATGCGGATCGGTTCAGCGACGGCGGGGCTGGCGTCGCTGGAGCAGATTCCGGTGGATCAGATCGAGCGGATCGAGATCGTGCGCGGCCCGCGTTCGAGCCTGTACGGCGCCGATGCGATCGGTGGCGTGATCCAGATTTTTACCCGCCACGGCTACCGCCACGGTGGCGTCGCGCCGTCGCTGAGCATCACCGCCGGCAGCCACGGCCTGTTCGGCAGCGAGGCGGGGGTGGCTGGCGGTGACCAGCATGCCTGGTACAACCTCAGCCTCGGCGGCCAGTACACCAGTGGCATCCCGGCTTGCCGGATGGGCGCGGCCGAAGCCGGCGCGGGATGTTTCGTCGACGACCCGCGGCCTGACGCATTCCGCAACTGGAACGGTGCGGCCAACGCAGGCTATCGCTGGGACAACGGCACCGAACTGGCGGTTGACTGGCTGCGCAGCAAGAACGACATCGGCTACACCGGCAGCCCCTACGGCGGCAATCGGGCGATCAACGAGCAACGTGTCGCCAGTGCGCGGCTGAGCTTCTCGCCGCTGGACGCCTGGCAAGTCACCGTGACCGCGGGCCAGACCAGGGACCTGTCCGACACCTCTTATCAGGGCACCTACTACGGTACCTATTATCCGCGCACGCCCACCGGCTATACCAACTCGCGCCGCAATCAGGGGTCATGGCAGAACGACATCAGTCTGGCCAGCAACCAACTGTTGACCGTGGGCGTCGACTACCAGCAGGAGCAGGTCAACAGCAGCACTGCCTACCTTGCCACCAGCCGCGACGATCTCGGCGGCTATGCGCAGTACCAGGGCAGTTTCGGTCACAACGAAGTGCAGTTTTCGTTGCGCCGCGATCGCAACCAGCAGTTCGGCGATCACACTACCGGTGCGCTGGCCTGGGGCTACCATTTCGATCATGGCCTGCGGCTGATGGCGAGCTACGGCACCGCCTTCCACGCACCCACCTTCAATGACTTGTACTACCCGCCGTTCTACGGTATCGCTTCGGCCAATCCGGATCTGAAGCCGGAGACGTCGCGCAGCGCGGAGCTCGGCCTCGCACAGCAACTCGATGGCTGGCACTGGGCGTTGAACGCCTACCAGACCCGGATCGACCAGCTGATCACGCTGGACAGCCACTATTACCCGAAGAACATCAACAAGGCGCGAATCCGCGGCCTTGAGGCGCAGCTGGGCACGACCGTGGAAGGTTGGCGCGTACAGAGCTATCTGACGCTGCAACAACCACTGAGCCGTGGTGGCGTCGATCGGGGGCACTGGTTGCCGCGTCGCCCCGAGCGCACCGCGCGGATCGATCTGGATCGTCGCTTTGGCGAGATTGGCCTCGGCGGCACGTTGTATGCCGCCGGGCACAGCTACGATGATCTGGCCAATCGGCATCGACTCGGCGGCTACAGCACGGTTGCCTTCCGTGCCAGCTACCACTTCGCGCCGGCCTGGCAGGTGCAGGCGCGGCTGTCGAATGCCTTCGATCACCGCTACGAGACAGCCTACTATTACAACCAGCTCGGCCGTACCTGGTACCTGACCCTGCGTTACAGCCCGGCCAGCAAGTAGCCGTCAGCGGTCGGGAAAATATCGAATGCCGTAGCGAGAGCGTCGCCGGACCGGATGTTCGACGACGCGTGCGGCAGATAGACAAATTCAACCGTACCGCCACACTTCCGGGCGTTCTGGTGTCAGCCCAGTACCACCCGCAGCTTGTGCGTCTTGCCGTCATCGAGCAGCGCCACGGCCCTCGCCGGGTCGAGCGTCTGGCCATCCATTTCCACGGCCGTTACACCACGGCAGACCCGTTCCGGATTTGCCACCTCGATCGCGTAGGTGGTGATCCTGGCGTGCGTGCCGCGATAGCGGTAGTTGAGCTCGAAGCCGGGCCAGTCGCGCGGGATGCAGGGATCGATGCGCAACCGGTCCCCGCGTAGCTGGAAGCCCAGGATCGACTCCAGCCCGGCCCGGTACAGCCAGGCAGCCGAGCCGGTGTACCAGGTCCAGCCGCCGCGGCCGACATGTGGCGCCACCGAGTAGACATCGGCGCTGACCACGTATGGCTCGACCATGTAGCGCTGCACGGCGGCCGGGTGGTCGCTGTGCTTGATCGGGTTGAGCAAGTCGAACAGCCCGGCCGCACGGTCGCCCTCGCCGAGCCCGGCCCAGGCGAAGATCGACCAGATCGCGCCGTGGGTGTACTGACCGCCATTCTCGCGCACGCCCGGCGGATAGCCCTTGATGTAGCCGGGGTTGTTGCGACCATCCTGATCGAAGGGCGGGGTGAACAGCCGTGCGATGCCGTGGTCGTGGTCGACCAGCAGCCGGTCGACCGCTTCCATCGCCCGGGCACTGTGCGCGCGATCGGTGGCACCGGCGATCACGCTCCATGACTGCGCGATCGTATCGATCCGGCATTGCGTACTGTCCCGTGAGCCAAGTGGCGTCCCGTCGTCGTAGTAGCCGCGTCGATACCATTCGCCATCCCAGGCCTGCTCCAGCGCCTGGCGCAGCGCGTCGGCATGGGTGCGCCAGCGCACCGCACGCTCGGCCTCGGCACGCTGCTCCGCCAGCGGCGTCATCGCGTCGATCGCGGTGAGCAGCAGCCAGCCCAGCCAGGTACTCTCGCCACGCCCTTTGGCACCGACCGCGTTCATGCCGTCGTTCCAGTCGCCAGTGCCGATCAACGGCAGCGCGTGCGCGCCGACCGCGAGGCTGGAGTCGATGGCGCGTGCACAGTGTTCGTACAGCGAAACCTGCTGATCCGACGTCTGTGGCTGGAAGAAGGCATCGCTGGCATCGTCGGCCAGCACCTGGCCGGTCAGAAACGGCACTTGCTCATCCAGTACCGCGCGGTCGCCGCTGACCTCGACGTAGTGCATGGCGACGTGGGCCAGCCAGATGCGGTCGTCGCTGATCCGGGTGCGGATACCCTGCCCGTTCGGCGGCAGCCACCAGTGCTGTACGTCACCTTCGGCAAACTGGCGTCCGGCAGCGCGCAGCAGGTGCTCGCGGGTCAGCTCGGGGCGGCTTGCGCAGAGGGCCATCACATCCTGCAACTGGTCGCGGAAGCCATAGGCGCCGCTGGCCTGGTAGTACGCGGTGCGTGCCCACAGCCGGCAGGCCGTGACCTGGTACAGCAACCAGTCGTTGAGCAGGATATCCATCGCGCGATGCGGCGTGTGTACCTGAACCGTGTCGAGCGTGCCGCGCCACTGCGCATCGAGATCGGCCAGCACCTGGTCAAAACCGGTGGTCCGGTACTTGCCGATCAGCGCCCGCGCCGCATCCTCGTCCGCCGCATCCCCGAGCAGGAACACCAGCTCGATCTGGGTTTGCGGCGGCAGCTCGATAGAGGTTTGCAGTGCGCCGCAGGGATCGAGACCGGCGCCGATCCGTCCGGACAAGGGTGCGTCATGCTGGAGCGCCATCGGGCTTTTGACTGAACCCAGCGGGCCAAGCAGTTCAGTACGATCGCCGCTGATCGCGTGTTGCTGGCCCGCCGCGTCGAAGAACGCCACCCGCTCACCGAAATCGGCGCGCCAGCGGTTACGTGCCAACAGCGCGCCGGTAGAGGCGTCGCGCGCGGTCACCACAAACGGCGCCGGCGTACTCCCGTTCGGGCCAAGCGCCCACTCGACGTAGCCGGTGATCGACAGCCTGCGCGTGTGCGCGGAGCCGTTGCGCAGGCGCAGGCGCGACAACTTGATCGTGTCGGTGGGCGGAACGCACTGGGTAAGTTCCAGTGCGATGCCGTGGGCGTCGTTCTCGAAGCGGCTCCAGCCCTTGCCGTGGGTGATCGCATAGTGCGCATCGGCAACCCGGATTGGCAACGCGGTGGCGCTCCATAACGCGCCATTGTCATGGTCGCGCAGATAGATCACATCGTGCGGTGTGTCGCTGACCGGGTCGTTCGGCCACGGCGTCAGCGGATTCTGCTGGCTGTTCTGCGACCACGCATAGCCGCCGCCTTCGGCCGAAACCACGAAACCAAAGACCGGGTTGGCGATCACATTGACCCACGGTGCCGGCGTGTGGCGGTCGTCATCGAGCTCAATCCGGTAGACCCGCCCGGCCTCGTCGAAACCACCGAGGCCGTTGGCGAACTCGAGTACCGTGGCGGTGCCCATGCTGGCGCTGGCAGCGGCTGTGCCGGCGCGTATCGCGGCTGGTCGTTCCGCGGCAGGCCGGGCGAAATCGCCGGCATGCGAGTGCTCCACCTCGTCCAGCACCACCCGGGCGACGCACTGCAGGCCGTCGCGAAGCTCATCGCCGATCGCATCATTGCGCAGGCTGAACAGCTCCGCCAAGGGGCCATGGTCCCCCGCCTTCAACTGATCCTTGTGCGCACTGAGCAGCGGGTCGACGGCGTGTTGCAGATCGTCCGCCGCCACGTCACCGGCCGTATTGAGCAATACCACATCGACCGCCAGCCCCTGTTCACGCCAACAGCGTTGCGCCAGCAAAAGCTCCTGCAGGCGTGGCAAGCCACTTTTGCTGCGCAGCCGCAACAGGATGATCGGGCGATCCCCGGAAATACCGGCAGGCCAGAGCGTCGGCGACCCGCCACGACCACGTGCCAGAGCGTCGGGCGCCGCACGCTGTGCCAGGTCGCTGCTCAGCAGTGCATCCAGCCAGGGTGTGAGGCAGGCCAGTCGCGCCGCACTGAGCTCGAGCCGATGTATCAGGTTTTCGGCATGCGCGGCCGCATCGGCAAACAGCAATTCGGCGGCATGCGGCTTGTCGAACTGCGCGCTAAGTGCCAGCGCCCCGTCGCGGGAATCGGCGACACACGTCCAGCAAAGCATCCGTACGCTGCTACCCGGCGCGAGCGTGATCTGCTGGCGCAAGCTGAATACCGGATCGAGTACGCAGCCAGTGGTGCCGGACAGCGCGGCGGCTGCCTGCATCGACGCGGCATCGGTGAGGGTGCGACCACGTCCGAGAAAGCGTGCGCGATCGGTTTCGTACTCGTGCACCACGCTGGCCGGGAGCTCCTCCACCTGAAGCGCGTGGGCGGCCCACACCGTGGGCTCGTCGTCCGAACGTCGCCGTCGGGTCGCCAGCAGCAGCCCGCGGCGTGCGTCGAATTCGGTCTGCACGAACATCTTGGAAAACGCCGGATGGGCGTTGTCGGCGGCCGCCGGCCCCAGCACCAGCTCGGCGAAGGAGGTGATCGAAAGCACCCGGGTACGGTCACCGTGATTGCTGAGGGTGAGCCGACGCAGCTCGATGTCGGCATCGTGGGCGACCGCCACATCCAGGCGGCTGTGCAGGCTATGGTGGCGGCGACTGAAGACGGCCCGGCCGGGCTGGAAGGCCACCGCATCGTCCGGCAATATGCGGCCGAACGGCTGGCGGGTTGCCGACCAAACGCTGGCATCTTCCTCGTCGCGCAACAGCAGGTAGCTGCCCCAGCTGTCCGCGGTGGGGTCTTCGCGCCATCGGGTGATCGCCAGATCTTCCCGGCGGCTGTAGCCGCCGCCGTTGCTACTCAGCATCACGTGGTAGCGACCGTTGGAAAGCAGATGATGGCGGGGCGGTTGTGGAACGCAGGGAGACGGCATGGCCATGGAAAAGTGTGCCTTGGCATAAAATCACAGCATGCGCCGGCCAAGGCATGCATCGCGTCAAGATCGGAGCTACTCCACCTCGGCTTCACCCTGGCTTGGAGTACGATGCAGCGGCTACAGGTTCTCCGGCGGTGCGTCGTGGCAGATGTACCCTGCCGGCTTTTTTACAAGCCATCACGATGAGATCATGCGTTCCCATTCGCTCGGTCACCTGCGTCAATCCGGTCCGCAGTTGCAGCATCTGCAGAACAAGGCGTTTGCCTACTTCCAGTACGAGACAAACCAGCACAACGGCCTGGTCGCCGACAAGACGGCGCGTAACTGGCCGGCCAGCATTGCGGCGACCGGCCTGGCACTGAGCAGCTACCCTGTCGCGGTCGAGCGAGGCCTGATGACACGCGATGCGGCGATAAAGCGCACCCTCACCACGCTACGTTTCTTCCGCGACAGCCCGCAGGGCAGCGAGCCGGACGCCACCGGTTATCGCGGCTTCTACTACCATTTTCTCGACATGCAGAGCGGCCGGCGCGCCTGGCAGTGCGAATTGTCCACCATCGACAGTGCGCTGCTGTTTGCCGGCATGTTGACCGCGGCGATGTACTTCAACGACGACACCGCCGCCCAGCGCGAGATCCGTGAACTTGCCGACATGCTTTATCGCCGCGCCGACTGGGCATGGGCGCAATCCGCCGACGGCACCATCGGCCATGGCTGGAAGCCGGAAAGCGGCTTCATTCCGCACCAGTGGCAGGGTTACGACGAGGGTCTGTTGCTGTACCTGTTGGCGCTCGGTTCGCCAACCCACCCGCTGCCACCGAAGGCCTATGCGGCGTGGGCATCCACCTACGAATGGAAACGCTGCTACGACATCGACTATCTGTACGCAGGCCCCTTGTTCACGCACCAACTGTCGCACGTGTGGGTCGATTTCCGTGGCATTCAGGATGCCTTCATGCGTGACAAGGGCATCGACTATTTCGAAAACAGTCGACGTGCGGCGCAGGTCCAGCAGCGCTATGCGATCGACAATCCCCTCGGCTTCAAATGTTATGCGGCGAACTGCTGGGGCATCAGCGCCAGCGACGGCCCGGGCCTGGCAACCCGCAAGATCGAGGGTGTCCAGCGGCAGTTCTACAACTACGAGGGGCGCGGCGCGCCGTATGGCATCGACGACGGCACGTTGGCGCCGTGGGCGGTGGTGGCATCGCTGCCGTTTGCGCCGGAGATCGTGTTGCCGACGGTGCACCATTTCATCCACAGTTTGCAGCTGCACGATCAACACCCCTACGGCTTCAAGGCCAGCTTCAACAAGACCTGGGTCAACGCATCGGAAGACAGTGCTGGTGAGGACTGGGTTTCGCCGTGCTTTTTCGGACTCAACCTGGGGCCGATCCTGCTGATGGTGGAAAACCATCGCAGTGGCATGCTGTGGGAGCTGATGCGCGGCTGCCGCTGGATCGTCGATGGCTTGCACCGGGCCGGCTTCGACGGCGGCTGGTTGAACGCCGCGTACAAGAGCCGGTCCCAGACAGCAACGGATCCAAACATACCTGGCGCTAGGAGCCTGTCGGACTTATGAAGAATCGACTGCAAATCTGCCTGCGCGGTCCATATTTCCGCCGTTTCTTGGCCGATAGAGCGACTATCGGCCGGCGAATCGTCGAAAATCTGTTCTCGCTCAGGCAAATTTTCGCTTTCGATTCTATAAGTCCGACAGGCGCCTAGTGCGCCGGGTCATCGATTTCCCGCTACGGAGTCAACGCAATGAAACTCGGCATGATCGGTCTGGGCAAGATGGGCGCCAACATGGCGCAACGGCTGCAGCAAGGTGGTCATCAGGTCAGCGGTTTCGACCCCAACGCAGACGCGCGCAAGGCCGTGCAAGCCAAGGGTGTCGATGCAGCGGATTCGTTGAGCGCGCTGGTCAAGGCGCTGCCCGCCCCGCGTGTGCTGTGGATGATGGTGCCTTCGGGCAAGATCACCGACGCCACCGTCGACGCGCTGCTGCCGTTGCTGGAAAAAGGCGATACCGTGGTCGATGGCGGCAATTCCAACTACAAGGACACCTTGCGCCACGCCGAGAAGTACGCGGGTAACGGACTCAACTACGTCGACTGTGGCACCAGTGGCGGCGTGTGGGGACTGAAGGAGGGCTACAGCATGATGGTCGGTGGCGAGGCGAAGGTCGTCGATGCGCTCAAGCCGCTCTTCGAGACGCTGGCGCCGGGCAAGGACAAGGGTTGGGGACGGGTTGGTCCGGTGGGCTCCGGCCATTTCACCAAGATGGTCCACAACGGTATCGAATATGGGCTGATGCAGGCTTATGCCGAAGGCTTCTCGATCCTCCGCCACAAGCAGGAGTTCGACCTCGACCTGCAACAGGTCGGTGAGATCTGGCGCTATGGCAGCGTGGTGCGCTCGTGGCTGCTGGAGCTGACCACCGACGCACTGGGCAAGAATCCCGACCTCGACGGCATCGCCCCCTACGTGCCCGACTCCGGCGAAGGCCGCTGGACCGTGGACGCGGCGATCGAACTCAGCGTACCGGCGCCGGTGATCACGCTGGCCTTGATGGAACGCTTCCGCTCGCGCGACGCCGATTCATTCTCCGACAAACTGCTGTCGGCGATGCGCAACGAATTCGGTGGTCACGCGATCAAGTCGGAATAGCCCTTCGCGTCGCAAGGTGAGGTCGTGGCGGGCCGGCTTTGCGTTCACGAAGGTCAAGCGAGATGATGGGCCGAACCCCTCGGCATGGCGTGGTGCGTGCCCAGGGCTTTGGCCGCATCCTGGCCATGGGTTTTCGCTGAAGGAGAGACTGAAATGCTTCGATTATCTGCAGGATTGACGCTGGGCCGTCGTCGTGGGCTGCTGCTGGGCGGCATACTGCTTGCCGGCCTTGGCGGATGGAGTATGGCGTCGGCGGCGCCGACCGCGCTCAGTGGTCCGATCGCCAAAGCCGTTGCTGCCGGCAGGCAGAGCTTTCTCCACGACACCTTCGGCGGCAACGGCAAGACCTGTTCGTCCTGCCATACCGCAGCGGGACAGGGGCCGACCATGACCCCGAACGGTGGCCATTTTCCGAGCCTGGATGCCGCCGCCACGCACTTTCCGCGCTACAACGCCCGGGCCGGCCACGTCATCACCTTGCAGGATCAGATCCGGGCCTGCGTGACCGGCGCCCTGGGCGGCAAGCCTCCGGCACCCGACAGCGTGACCATGACAGAGCTGGTCAGCTATCTCACCTCGCTGTCCCAAGGCAAGCCGATGGATATGGGTCGTTAGGAGCCTGTCGGACTTATGAAGAATCGGCTGTAAATCGGCCTGCGCGGTCCATAATTTCCGCCGTTTATTGGCCGATAGAACGACTATCGGCTGGCGAATCGTCGAAAATCTGTCCTCGCGCAGCCACATTCCGCCGCGACCGCCAAAGCCCGACAGCCGCCTGGTGTGGGTTGCACGTTTGGCCACCGATTCAGGCGCGACCCACCACCACTTCGCTGATCTGCAGGGTTGGCTTGAGGTCGGTGTAGTTGGGTATGTCGTCCATGATCTCCTTGGCATGCGGGTCGAATGCGGCCTGAAACGATTCGACCGAATCGCAGAAAATGTGGCACATCCCGATATAGATCGCCGGTTCTCCCGGCGCGCCGCCAGCGAGTCCCTTGTCGACGGTGTAATAGAGGCATGCATCGCCCATTCGCTGCTTGAGCAGCGGCATATGCTTGTCGCGGTAATACGCATGGTCAAAACGGGCGCCTGGCGTATTTGCGTACATCACACTGACCTTGATCATGATGGATCTCCCAATCGTCGGACGCGAGGTCCGGGAATGCCTGATGGCGGTGCGCCGGCGTGTGATGGAATGCGTCGTGCCATGCCACCGCCGTGGCGCATCGTGCGGCGCTGGCATGGCTTGAGCACCTTGCCCTGAGTACGACAATTAACGTGCCGGGCCGCACACCTGTCGACGTTTGCGACGGAACAGCCGGTACCAGAACGTGCCTTCGGCGAGCACACCGACGCCGGCAAAAAGCACGATGCCGGTGGCCATGCCGGCCGCGTAAAAACCCAACGCTGCGAGCAGGCAGGCGAACGTGACGAGATATCTCATGGAATCGACTCCGTGGAAAACAGGGGCGTCGAGACCGGAAGCGAGGCGGGTCCGGTCACAGTGGACGCTGTCGATGCTCTGCCTCCATCCGGCCGCCGTCAAGCGCGGGCCAGCAGTCGCAGACCCCTGGCCTGTGCTTGACGGCGGCCGGGACGCTCGAAACTATCGAACGCCGTCAGCGAAAAGGTCGCCGAGCGTTTGTGTCGGCGGGTGCTGCAGGCGGGAAATTTTTTCAGGCTTTCAGCCAAGACGCAGTAGCTTGCGCACGGCTGGGAGGTTGCGACGACTGACTTCGGGCGTGTTGTCGGTGCCGTCGAGCCGGGCCAGTACGCGCCCGTCGTCGAGGGTTTTCAGGCCGAGCAGGCGGCCCCGCGGTGCCAGGCAGTTGCGGTGCAGGCGGATCCATTGCTCCGGGTGGGCGTCTTCCAGCTGGCGCAGGGATTCCTCGATCAACAGCTCCCCCCCGGCGTGTTCCACCAGGACGTATTTTTCCTCGGCGATCAGGCAGATCACTTCGTCCAACGCGATACGGACGGCCTCGCCGCCTAGTCGGCCGTACAGCCACACGGCGGCCTCGCGCGGCGCGTCATCGAGCCGCCGCTGCGCGCGCTGCAGCGCCTCGCGCAAACGTTCCAGCCGCACCGGCTTGAGCAGGTAGTCGACCGCGCCCAGTTCGAAGGCCTCTACCGCATGCCCTTCGTAGGCGGTGCAGAAAATCACCTGCGGCCGTGCCTTGCCGGCCAGCCGCGCGGCAACGGTGGTGCCGTCGAGACCGGGCATGTTGATGTCCAGCAGCAGCAAATCCGGATTTTGCTGGTTGATCGCCACCAGCGCGGCTTCGCCATCGCCGATGCTATCGACGATCTCGATGCCGTCGCACTCGCCCAGCAAGGCCGCCAGCCGTGCCCTTGCCAGCGGCTCGTCGTCGACGATCAGCACGCGCATCAGCCGTTTGCCCCGGGCAGATGCAAGCGAACGACGAAAAGGTCGTCCTGCGGGCCGGCGTCGACCGAGGCCTTGGGTCCATAGCGGTAAGCGATGCGCTGGCGCACATTGTCCAGGCCATGACCGTTGCCGCCACGGGCCGGCGTGGCGGGCAGCGGGTTGGTGATCTCGATACGGATACCGCTGCCGACCCGGTCGCCGCGCAGGATGATCTCGCCGCCCGCGCGCAGCGGCTGGATGCCGTGACGTACCGCATTTTCCACCAGCGGTTGCAGCAGCAGGCGCGGCAACGGGAAGTCCGTCGGCAGCGTCTGCAAGTCGCGCCGCACGCGCAGGCGTTCGCCCAGTCGCAGCTGCTCGATCGCGAGGTAGCGCTCGATCAACGCCAACTCCTCCGCCAGCGTGCCGTCGCCGGTGTCATGCTGGCCCAGTGCGGCACGAAACAGTTCGGACAGATCCTCCACGGTGCGTTCGGCTGCAGCCGGATCGACCCGGATCAACGCGGCCACGGTATTCATGCTGTTGAACAGGAAATGCGGCCGGATGCGCGCCTGCAGCGCTTCGAGCTGGGCCCCGGTGACGGCAGCCAGGCGCATCTGCCACTGCGTCAGCACGTAGAAATAGCGCAGCATGGCAGCGCCGAGCAGGGCTGCGATGATCACGTTGTCGCGTACGAAGCCGAGCATGCCGGTGTTGATCAATTGCATCTGCAGCGCCAGGTCGAACCAGCGCGCGAGCACGCTGGTGACGGTGACGACCAGCACGATCAGCAGCCACACGCCGACATACGGCAGGTGCGCCGGCAGGCGTTGCAGCCACGGACGCAGCTTGCATGCACTGACCGCGATCACCAGGATCAGCCAGGTCACGAACAGCATGCTGACGCTGTAAGCGGGCCAGTCGTGGGTGCTGTCACGCGCCAGCCACATCACCGTGGTCGTCAGTGCGCCGACCATGAACAGCGCGAACAGCTCCGGCAGCCGACAGAAATCCGGCAGCGGGCTGCGTTCGGTGCGGCGTGGGCCGCGGGCGGCAGGAAGGACGCGCATGCGCTCAAGTATGCCGCATGCGCGTGGTGGATCAGGACGGCGTGAACGGCTTCAGCTGCTGGCCGAGCCAATCGCGCAGTGCGGCGATCTCCTCGGCGCAGACCGCGTGCGCCATCGGGTATGTGTGCCAATCCACCGTGTAATCCAGCGATTGCAGCAGGTCGCGCGAGTCGATTCCGCGCTGCAGCGCCACCACCGGGTCGGCCGTGCCGTGGCCCCAGAAGATCGGCGTCGACGCATTCGCCATGCTGCGCTCACTGGCGAGCGACGCCTGCAACGGCAGGTAGGTGGACAGCGCGACGATCCCGGCCAGCTTTTCCACATGGCGCAGACCGCCGGCCAGTGCGATCGCGCCGCCTTGCGAGAAGCCGACCAGCACGATCCGTTCGCTCGGCACGCCGCGGCTGTGTTCGCGAGCGACCAAGGTTTCCAGCTCGGCGATCGAGGCGCGCATGCCCGCTTCGTCCTGGCGTGCGTTGAGGTCAAACGCGGCGATGTCATACCACGCGCGCATCGACATGCCGTTGTTGATCGTTACCGGCCGTACCGGCGCATGCGGAAACACGAAGCGCAGCGGCGGCCAGGTCTTGTCCACCAATTGCGGCACGATCGGCGCGAAATCGTGGCCATCGGCGCCGAGTCCATGCAGCCAGATGATGCTGCAAACGGGATCGGCGGCAGTTTCGTGTTCGACGGCGGGCAGGGTCATGCGCGGGGTCCGTGGCGGGTAAGTGGGCAGCAAGCCGGAGGCCGAGGTTCGGGCTGGCTCATTTCGCCGCCGGCAGCCCCAGTTCGTGGGCAAAGAAGGTCAGCATGATGGCCGTATTGCCCACCCGCTGGCTGAACGGGGCACCAATGCCGTGGCCTGCGTCGACTCGGGTCAGCAGCAGGATCGGTTGCCCCGAGGTGGTGGCGTTCTGCAATGCCGCGGTGAACTTGCGCGATTGCCACGGTGCCACCCGGGGGTCGTTGGCGCCGGTGGTCATCAGCACCGCCGGGTAGGCGGTGCGCGGTTTCACCTGTTGCAGCGGCGAGTAGGCCAGGGTTGCCCTGAACTGGGCCGGGTTGCTGACGCTGCCGTATTCGGTGACATTGTAGGCACCGTTGTCGAAGTGGGTCTCATGGCGAATCATGTCGTAGATGCCAACCATCGACACCACCGCGCGGTAGTCGTCGGGGTGTTGCACCAGCGAGGCTCCCATCAGCAGGCCGCCGTTGCTGCCGCCGAGGATGCCAAGGTGCGCGCGGTCGGTCCAGTGGCTGTGAAACAGCGCCAGGGTGGCGGCGTGGAAGTCATCGAACACGTTCTGCTTGTGCCGCCGCTGACCCTGCGCATGCCAGCGTTCGCCGTCCTCGTTGCCGCCCCGGATGTTGGCGAAGGCGAGCACGCCGCCACGCTCCAGCCACGCCAGCTCGGCGCCGACGAAGTGTGGCCGGACCGGAATGTCGAAGCCGCCGTAGCTGTACAGGATGGTGGGGCGCCGGCCATTGCGGGTGATGCCGCGCCGCGCCAGTACGGTCACCGGAATACGCGTGCCGTCCTTCGACACCCCATCGATCCGGTAGCTCTCGATCCGCGCATAGTCGGCGGCCGGCTTCACCGCGAACACGGTCTTCAGCCTGCCGGAGACAGCGTTGTACGCCGCCCAGCGGGAGGGAATGGTCCAGCCGCTGTAGCTGATCAGGGCCTGATTGCGACCCTGTTCGCCGGCGATGCCGGTGATCGCGATGCCGCTGGCCGGCAACGGCAGCCGGCGCACGAAGCGGGCGTGGCCGCGCGACGGCGCTGTGCGGTATTGATCCACCCACCAGTCCGGGCCCCAACTGCGTACTACCAGAAAGCCGTCGGCGATCGGCGCAAGCTGTTGCACGGCACCTTTCTGTTGCGCCAGCACGGTGCGTGTGGTGCCCTGCGCGCCGACCGCCAGCAGCTTGCCCCGCGGCGCCCCGGCAAAACTGACCGCGACCAGTTGCTGGCCGATCCAGGCGGCACGGCGCACGTTGGCAGCCTGGCCGAGCACCTTCTTCCAGCCCGAGTCGGTGTGTAGATAGACCTCGGCGGGGCCGCCATCGCCGAGATTGGTCAGCAGCGCGAGCCGTTGCGCACCGGGTGAATTCAGCAGCCGGTATTCGGCGATCCGCGAATAGTGCCGGCCGAAGACCATCTGGTCGGCTGTCGCCGGCTGTCCGAGCCGGTGATGGACCAGCGCGGCATGGAATTGCTGCACCGGCTTGCCGGCAGGCGGCGGCGGGAATCGCGCGTAGGTGAACCCGTGCTCGTCCGCATCCCAGGCCAGTGTCTGCGGGGTGGTGCCGCCCCCGGCCCATGGCAGGGTATCGGGCAGCAGCTTGCCACTGGCGACGTCGAGGACGTGGATGGTGGTCAACTCGCTGCCACCGGCGGCGGTACCGTAGGCCAGGTAGCGGCCACTGGGCGATGGCCAGTAGGCGGTGATCGCGGTGTTGCCATGATCGCGGTTCAGGTTGACCAGCACCCGCGGCTTGCCGTCGGGCCATGCCTGCGCCATCAGCTGCGGCTGCGGTTGCGGCGGGGTTTCCTGCAGGTAGAACAGCGTGCCGCCGGCCAGCCGCGGCGACGAGCGGGTGGTCGAGGTGATCGCCAGCTGGCGCACACGCGCGGCGATCGCGTAGCCGTCCGGCATCGCCGCCAGCACCGTTTCGGTGTAGGCGTTCTGTGCCTTGATCCATCGCTGTACCGCCGGATTGCGCGGATTCTCCAGCCAGCGATACGGGTCATTCACGGTGACCCCGTGCAGCCGGCTCGATGCGGCATGCTTCGGTGTGGCCGGTGGCAGCGTACGCGCCGCGCCGATCAGCGCCAGCTCGGGTTTGGCGTTGGCCGGCTGCGGCGGCAACTGGCCGGCATGGCTGGCGAACGGGACCCACAGCGCGAGGGCGAAAACAGGCAGCAGGCTACGCATGAGCGACAGTCCGGCAATCAATCGAATGCGCAGGGTAACCCCGGCGCGCGTCGCGTGCATCCGCGGACCGGCCGAGCAACGTCCGACAGCCCCCAGGGTGAAACGGTCGGGAAAGAAAGCGCGTGCAGGATTGGCGGCTCGACGTATCGATATGCCACACCATCACCACCATGCCTGATCTTTCCCACCTCTGGCCTTCCCTGATTTCCTGGCTCAGCGACCATGCGGTCGTCCCGCTGCTGACGTTGCTGCATGTCAATGGTCTGGCCGGTGATCCACGGCAGATTGCCGAGGCGCTGCTGATTGCCGCGTTGCAGGTGTCGATCATCGGCTTCATCTTCCGGCCGCTGGAAAGCTGGGTGCCGGCCGAGCGCTGGAGCGACCGCCGGCTGACCCGGGTCGATCGCAATTACACGCTGATGATGCTGCTGGGCATCTTTCCGCTGTTCACCTACCTGGTGCTGACGCCGTTCAGTCATCTGTTCGGCGGTACCGACGCGAATACCGCCAGCAGTTCGCCGCTGGCGATCGTTCATCTGATCCCGTGGTTCGACCAGCACCCGTTGCTGCTGTTCCTGTTCTATTACGTGATCTACGACTTCGTCTACTACTGGATGCATCGCACCCAGCATGCGATTCCGTGGTGGTGGGCGTTGCACAGCATGCATCACAGCCAGCGTCAGATGAGCTGCTGGACCAACGACCGCGGCAGTCTGGTGGACGGCTTCATCCAGTCGATGATCCTGGCCGTGGTCGGCCTGGTGATCGGGGTGCAGCCGGACGAGTTCGCCTGGCTGATGCTGCTCGGTGAGCTGGCGCAGAATTTCTCGCATGCGAACGTGCGGATCGGTTTCGGTCGGGTATTCGAGCGGGTGTTCGTCGACCCGAAGTTCCATCGCCTGCATCACATGCTGGTCGATCCGGAGCGGCCAACGCTGCACAACTGCAATTACGGTCAGGTGTTCACGGTGTGGGACGTGCTGTTTGGCACCGCGTTGTACGGCGAGGCGCCGCGCCCCACCGGCGTCGGCGATCCGCTGGTCGACGCCGACAACAACTACGGGCTGGTCGGCCTGCACTGGGTGGCGCTGAAGCGCTTCTGGGGCGCGGTATGGTGCCGTGCCGGCTGGACGCCGGGCGAGGTGGCCTTCGGTGAAAATTACCGGCCGATTCCGGTCGGCCAGCTCGACCTGCATGCCTTGGTGCACGCAGCACCCGTCGACACCGTCGTCGAGTCCGCCGCGCCCGCGACCAAGGCCACCTCGGTGGAGGGTGCGTTGGGTTGATGTGGTGAGGCGAAACGCCTGCGCGGCTACCAGGGCAGCGCCTGCAGATCGACGTTGCCGCCGGTGAGCACCACGCCGACCCGCCGCCCGGCGAACTGCGCAGGTTTTTTCAACAACGCTGCCAGCACCGTGGCGCTGGAAACTTCCACCACCATTTTCAGTTCCGACCACAGCAGTTGCATCGCCGCAATCGTCTCGCGGTCGCTGACGGTGATCACGGTCACGCGATGCTGGCGCAAGGCCTCGAAGTTGGATGCGCCGATCAGTGCGCGCAATCCATCGCACAGCGTGTCGGGCGTCATCGAGTCGAGGCGTGCATCCTGAGCCAGTGACTGTGCCGCGTCATCGGCGCCCTGCGGTTCGGCGCCGAACAGCTGCAGCGCCGGATCGTGCGCATGCGCCACGATGGCCGTGCCGCTGGCCAGCCCACCGCCACCGATCGGGGTGATCAAGCTGTCCAGCCCTTCGGCCTGCCGCAGCAGTTCCAGCGCCACGGTGCCCTGGCCGGCCATGACCTGGGTGTCGGCATACGGGTGAACCAGCACCGCGCCGCTACGCTGCTGTACCTCGGTCGCAGCCTGCTCGCGTGCCGCCTGGGTCGGCGCGCAACGGTGCAGGATCGCGCCAGCGCGCTGGATCGCCGCGACCTTGGCCTGCACCGCGCCCTCGGGAATCACCACGTGGGCGCTGATGCCGCGGGTGGCAGCGGCCAGCGCCAGTGCATTGCCATGATTGCCCGACGAATGGGTGACCACGCCGTGTGCTGCCTGCGCCTCGCTCAGTGCCCATACCGCATTGCAGGCCCCGCGAAACTTGAAGGCGCCGCCACGTTGCAGGTTCTCGCACTTGAAATGCAGCTCGGCGCCGGTCAGTGCGTCCAGCACCGCGCTGCGCAATACGGGTGTGATCCGGGCGTGCGGTGCGATACGAGCGGCGGCATCGTGGATCTGGCCGATGTCCGGCAGCGCCGCGTTGTTCTCCGGCATCTTCATGAGGGATCGACCTCCACGCCACAGCGGAATCGTCGCTCGGCACCGGGCAGCAGGCGGATTGCCGCTGCACAGTCGGGTCGACTGAATGCATCGGCCATGCACTCCATCGGCTCCAGCGCGACCGCGCGCCGCACATCCCGGCTGACGGTGTCCGCGGTGAACGCATGCATCACCCCGTGCTGCTGCCACACCGCGATGCCCAGCCCGCTGGCCGGGTCGCGCAGTCGGGTGCGGATGCGACCGTCCGGATCGGCATCGAGATCGCGGTATTCCTGATCGATGATGGCGTCGCCGATCCGTCGCGGTTCGCGAAAATCCAGCGCCGGCACATCGTCCAGCGGCACGTAGGCCGCGGCACCGGCGAGCGGAATCAGCTGCGCGTCGGTGCGAATCAGCGTCTGGGCGGGGATCTGCAGCTGCCAGTCCTCGATGCCGCCCGTGGACAGGCGAAAATACGGATGCCAGCCGAAGAAGCAAGGCGCCGCCTGATTGCCGACGTTGCGCATCAGGGTTTCCAGGGTCAGCCCCTTGGCATCCAGGATGAAGCTGACGCTGAGGTCGATCGCATGCGGGTAGCCAGGCTGCGGGCGGATCGCCGCGGTGCTGAGGGTGACGCGTGCGCCATCATCGTCGGCGTGCAGGGTGTCGATGGAAAAATCCACACCGCGCACGAAGCCGTGACGGCTGGCCCGTTCCGGCCCGGTGACGCCGGGCTGCAGATCCTGCAGCTGGCCATCGAAGCGGTAGCGCGCTGCGCCGATGCGTCCGGCAAACGGCACCATGATGGCGAAGCGCGAACCGGGGCGGCGGACGATCTCGTCGGCGTCACGGTAGCCGTCGGCAAGATCCTGCATCGCGCCGTTTCGCAGCACCTCGAAGCCGAGCAGGACGGCACCGTGTCGTGCGATACGCAGTCTTCGGTGGCCGGACCCATCGGTCAACACCACGATCTCCTGCTCGCCCAGTCGGGTCGACTCTGCCGTGTAGCGTGTCATCCGATTTCCTTGCTGTTGGAAAGCTGCATGTTAGCCTGACAGACCCCATTTCCAGCGACGTCCGTTGTTGCCATGAATGTACTGCACGCGTCAAAGCCCGCTCTGATCCACCTCAGTGACTACCAACCGCCGGCATGGCGGGTGGATACCGTCGAACTGGTATTCGACCTCGGCATCGAGACCACGGAAGTGACGGCGCGGCTGCACCTGCGCCGCGATCCCGCGCAAGATCAGGTATTGCGCCTGGACGGCGAAAATCTGCAACTGCTGTCGATCGTGCTGGACGGCAGGGAGTTGCCCGGTACGGCGTATCGCCAGGCGGGGGGGGTGCTGGAGGTTGAGGGTGCCGCCGACGGCAGCGTACTGGAAACCCGCGTGCGCCTGCAGCCGGCCGCCAACACCGCGCTGGAAGGGTTGTACCTGTCCGGTGCGCCGGAGAACGGGTTCTTGCTGACCCAGTGCGAGGCCGAGGGTTTTCGCCATATCACGTTCTTTCCCGACCGCCCCGACGTGCAGTCGCGCTATACCGTGACCCTGCGCGCGGACCGCGCGCGCTTTCCGGTGCTGCTGGCCGGCGGCAACACCGATGGCTGCGGCGAGCTGGCGGATGGCCGTCATTGGGCACGTTTCGTCGATCCACACCCCAAGCCCAGCTACCTGTTCGCCCTGGTGGCCGGTCGCCTGCAGCACATCGCGCGCGACTATGTCACCGCCGAAGGTCGCGCGGTGACGCTGAAGATCTGGTCCGAGGCCGACGTCATCGAGCGCTGTCATTACGCGATGGATGCGCTGGAGCGCTCGATGCGCTGGGATGAACAGACCTACGGGCGCAACTACGACCTGGACACCTTCCATATCGTCGCCACCCATGATTTCAACATGGGCGCGATGGAGAACAAGGGTCTCAACATCTTCAATGCCAAATACCTGCTGGCCGACCCGGACAGCAGCACGGACGATGAATACCGGCACGTCGAAGCCGTGGTTGCGCACGAGTATTTCCACAACTGGAGCGGCAACCGGGTGACTTGCCGCGATTGGTTCCAGCTGTCGCTGAAGGAAGGACTCACCGTATTCCGCGAGCAGAGTTTTTCGGCCGACATGAACTCGGCACCGCTCAAACGCATCGAGGATGTGGCGTTGCTGCGGCGCGCGCAGTTTCCCGAGGATGCCGGCCCGCTGGCCCACCCGGTGCGTCCGGCGCAGTACAGCGAGATCAACAACTTCTATACCGCCACCGTCTACGAGAAGGGCGCCGAGCTGGTGCGCATGCTGGCCGGTCGTCTCGGTCAGGCCGGCTTCCGCCGCGGCATGGATCGGTATTTCGAGCGCAATGACGGGCGTGCTGCCACGCTGGAGGACTTCCTTGGCGCGCTGGGCCAGGCCAACCACATCGATCTGATGCCGTACCTGGCGTGGTATGGCCGGCCGGGCACACCGCGGCTGATCGCGCGTGGCCATTACGATGCCGCGCGCAAGGAATACACCCTGGTGCTGTCGCAACGGACCCGGGCAGCCGGTTCCGGTCGGGAGGCTTCGCCACCGTTGCCGATTCCGGTCAAGCTGGCGCTGTTCTCGCGTCGTGGCGACATGCTGCCCCTGCGGCTGCAGGGCGAAACGGGGGATGCGCTCGACGAGCGGGTGCTGGTGCTGGCCGAAGGCGAGCAGCAGTTCGTGTTTTGCGGTATCGACGCGGCGCCGATTCCGTCACTGCTGCGCGGGTTCTCCGCGCCGGTGATTCTGGAGTGCGACTATGCGCCGGATGAGTTGGCCCTGCTGCTGGCTCACGATATCGACGGCTTCAATCGCTGGGAGGCGGGCCAGCAGCTGGCGGCGCGGGCCTACGAAGAGTTGCGCGACGGTACCACCAGCGGCGCGTTGTCGGCCTGGTGCGACGCGCTGGCACAGTTGTTCGACAGCCCGGGGCTTGATCACGCCTTGCTGGCGGATCTGCTGACCCCGCCGGGTGAAATCGAGTTGGCGGAACGCGAGACCGAAGTCGACCCACAACGCATCCACATCCTGCGTCAGAGCCTGCAGCAACGACTGGCCGAGCGGCTGGGCATGGAGGCCTTGCAACAGTGCTATCGCAACCTGCCCGGCAGCGAAGGCGTGGCACTGGACGCGGCAAGCCAGGCCCGGCGTCGGCTCAGGCGGCGGGTGCTTGAGCTGCTGTCGCTGATCGACAGCGCGCGTGCTTGCCGCATGGCGGCGGGTCTGTACCGGGCGGCAAGCGGCATGACCGAACGGATCACCGCCCTGGGCGTGCTGCTGCGCTGCCACAGTGCGGAGGGCGAGGAGATTTTGCAGGCTTATCGCCGCGACCGTGCTGACAACCCGCTGGCGCTGGACAAGTGGTTTGCGGTGCAGGCGACGGTGCCTGGCGAGAACGCGCTGGAGCGGGTGCTGGCGCTGGAGGCCGACCCCGCATTCACACTGCGCAATCCAAACCGGGTGCAGGCATTGCTGGGCGCGTTCGTCCGCGGCAATCCGAGCGGCTTTCATCGTGCCGACGGGGCCGGCTATCGCTTTCTGGCGGACCGGCTGGTCACGCTCGATGCCTTGAACCCGCAGCTGGCTGCACGGCTGGCGACCGCCTTCAATGGCTGGCAGCGGCTGGAACCGCAACGCCGTGGCGCCGCGCATGACGCGTTGGCCAAGCTGGTCGCGCGCGAAGGGCTTTCACGCAACCTGGCGGAAATTGTCGACGGTGTGCTTGTGCATTGAGCGTCGAGTCCACGGCTCATCCGTAGTTCGGGCAGGTTGTTGGATCGGAGCTGTTGCGGGGCGCGATGGATCGGCCTGCTCGCAACATGCCACGCACGTGGCGTGGTTGTCATCGGGACGCCAGCAGATTCAGACGTCCAGGTGATTCAGGGCTTCCAGCAGGCTGTTCATGCGTGACTCCAGTCGCGGCTGCAGTACCCGGCGCTGATGATCGTCACGCTCGCTCAGGCGATCGATGGCCATTTCCACCTGGCCCAGCTCGACCAGCAGGTCATGGCGCGGGTAGACCGGTTCAAAGTTGATGCTCATGTCCATCTCGACGTCCCTCTTTAAGGTTGCGTGAAAAGAGGGATGCAACGGCCATGCCAATGTGTGCCCTAAATCACAAGGTGTCGGTGGCTTCTATCGCGTGACTGACGCTGCACGTCAGCAGCTGCCGTGAACCGGCACGATTTTCCGTTTTAGTCACTGCATGTTCACGCGCGCGGAGTAATTATCGCCCTGCGTCGGAGGAAACGCAGCTTCTTTCATCCGCAAGTTTTCCGGTTTCTGGCGCTCGGCAATACGGTCATCCTGGATTCCCCCTGTTCCTGAGACCGCCGGGCGCCAGATCTGTACAACCCAAGGCCCCGCAGGCTTTCCAGCCGCGGGGCCTTGACGTTTCAGGGCCTGAAAAGGCGACGGCATCCCGAAGGATGCCGTCTTGCTTCCTCCCCCGGTACGCAATCAGACCCCTGTCCGTCCGATCTCGGCGCGCGGTATGCGCAGCGTCTGCCCATGGAAGTGCAAAGAAGGTAAAGCAAAAACGATGCCATCCATTGAGCATGACTGGTGGAGCGTTGCCGGCGTTACCATAGCGACCTCATTCGTCACTTTTTGCACCGTCAGGGCAGACCCATGCAACACCCCACGCACTATGACGTCATCGTGATCGGTGGTGGCCACGCCGGCACCGAAGCGGCCTTGGCCGCTGCGCGCTGCGATGCTCGCACGCTGTTGCTCAGCCACAACATCGAGACGATCGGCCAGATGAGCTGCAATCCGGCGATCGGTGGCATCGGCAAGGGGCATCTGGTGAAGGAGATCGACGCGCTGGGCGGGGCGATGGCCGGTGCCGCCGATCTTGCCGGCATCCAGTGGCGCACGCTGAATCGCTCCAAGGGACCGGCGGTGCGGGCAACGCGCTGCCAGGCCGATCGCGCGCTGTACAAGGCTGCCATACGGAAGCAGGTGGAAACCCAGCCCAACCTGCAGCTGTTCCAGCAGGCGGCGGACGACCTGATCATCGAGAACGGTCGGGTTTGCGGGGTGGTGACGCAAATGGGCCTGTCGTTCAGGGCGAGGGCCGTGGTGCTCACCGCCGGCACGTTTCTCGCCGGCAAGATCCACATCGGCGCGGCACAGTACGCCGGTGGCCGCGCCGGCGATCCGCCGGCCACCACGCTGGCGCGCAAGCTGCGCGAGCTGCCGGTGGCGGCGGATCGGCTGAAGACCGGCACGCCCCCGCGCATCGACCGGCGCAGCATCGACTTCAGCGGACTCGAGGAGCAGCCCGGCGACACGCCCACGCCGGTGTTTTCCTACCTCGGCTCACGCGATGCCCATCCGGCCCAGGTCAGCTGCTGGATCACTCATACCTCCGAGCGCACCCATGAACTGATTCGTGATGCGCTGCATCGCTCGCCGCTGTACAGCGGCCAGATCGAGGGTGTGGGTCCGCGTTACTGCCCGTCGATCGAGGACAAGGTGGTGCGCTTCGCCGACAAGTCCTCGCACCAGATCTTCATCGAACCGGAGGGGCTGGATACCTTCGAGATCTACCCGAACGGGATCTCCACCTCGCTTCCCTACGATGTGCAGCTGGCCCTGGTGCAGTCGATTCGGGGTTTCGAGAACGCCCATATCACCCGCCCCGGCTACGCCATCGAATACGACTACTTCGACCCGCGTGGCCTGCAGCCGTGGCTGGAAACCCGTGCGCTGGCGGGTCTCTACTTCGCCGGCCAGATCAATGGCACCACCGGGTATGAGGAAGCTGCGGCGCAGGGTCTGATTGCCGGCTTGAACGCCGCGCTGGCGGTGCAGGGCAAGGCGCCGTGGTACCCGCGTCGCGACGAGGCGTACATCGGGGTGCTGATCGACGACCTGACCAGCAACGGCACCATCGAGCCCTACCGCATGTTCACCTCGCGCGCGGAGTACCGGCTGCACCTGCGCGAAGACAACGCCGATCTGCGCCTGACCGGGATCGGCCATGCGCTGGGCGTAGTGCCGCCGGCCCGCCATGACGCCTTGCGCATCAAGCGCGAGGCGGTGGAGCGCGAAACCCAGCGCCTGGCCAGCTTGTGGGCCGGGCCGGCCAATGCGCTGGGCGCGGCGGTCGAACGCCAGCTGGGGCTGGCGGTCAGCCGCGAGACCAGCGCGCTGGAATTGCTGCGTCGGCCCGAGATCGACTACGCAAAACTAGCCACCGTAGCCGAGCTCGGCCCGATGGTGACGCGCGAGGACGTGGCCGCGCAGGTCGAGGTGCAGATCAAGTATGCCGGCTACCTCGAGCGTCAGCGCGAGGAGATCGAGCGCCAGCGCCGCAACGAGCACACCGCGATCCCGGCCGGTTTCGACTACGACAAGGTGCGCGGTCTGTCGGCCGAGGTGCTGTTGAAGCTCAAGCACTCGCAGCCCGCCACGCTGGGTCAGGCGGCACGGGTCAGCGGCATCACCCCTGCGGCGATCTCGCTGCTGCTGGTACATCTGAAACGTCGCGCCGCCTGAACGGGGCGCCTGATCGGCGAACGCAAGCTGTCCGTGTCACCGGCGCGCCCCTGCGCGCGCCGTCCAGCTCGTGGCATCATGCGTGCTTCGACGCAGTCAGCGGGAGCAGCCACGATGGAAATCTGGATCGGACGGGACGGCGAGCGGCACGGCCCGTACAAGGAAGAGGACGTGCGCCAGTGGCTGCGCAGTGGCGAGGTCACCGGCGAGGATCTGGCCTGGTACGAGGGTCTGGCCGACTGGCAGCCGTTGTCGGTGCTGTTCCCCGAGGCGCCGGCCGCTGCGCCGGCGTCGAGCGTGCCACCCCCGGTCGCGCCATTGCCGCAAACCACCGTCGCTGCGCTGGAGGATTACGCCGGTTTCTGGAAGCGGCTGGCCGCCTTCATCCTCGATTACATCGTGCTGTATATCCCAGGCAAGCTGATCGGCATGATGTTTGGCGCCGGCGCCGCCGAGGCCGTGATGCGCCAGGCCCAGCTTGCTTCGCCCGGTGATCCGCAAGCGGCATTCGCCGCCATGGCGCAGTACCTGCATGCCGTGTGGCCTGCGTTGCTGCTCAGTGCGGTGGTGACCTGGCTGTACTTCGCGTTGCTGGAAAGCTCGGCCTGGCAGGCCACCATCGGCAAGCTCGCCCTGGGTATCCGGGTGACCGACCTGCAGGGTGAGCGCATCAGCCTGCCACGGGCGCTGGGTCGCTACCCGGCCAAGATGCTGAGCTTCCTGATCCTCTATATCGGCGTGCTGATGGTCGCCTGGACACCGCGCAAACAGGGTCTGCACGACATGATCGCCGGCACCCTGGTGTTGAATGGCCGTGCCAACGAGTTCAATGGCGCGACCACCCGGCCGAGTTCCGGCGGCGGCTCGTTCAGCGCCTGAGCCTGGTTTCGCTACGACGGCGCCGGGGAGTCGATCCGGCGCCGTTTTCATTTCCGGCAACGCCATCCTGTCTTGATATCATCCATGGTCAGCCGCCGGCCCGAACGCCTGGAGCGCCATCCGCTCGCGCATTGCGTCACCCGTTTTCAAGGAATCGTGAATCCCCCATGCTCAGCATCGAACAACGCATTGCCCAGGATATCGCCGCCCAGCCGACCCAGGTGCAGGCCGCGGTGGACCTGCTCGACGGCGGCGCGACCGTGCCGTTTATTGCCCGCTACCGCAAGGAGGCCACCGGTGGCCTGGACGACATTCAGTTGCGCCTGCTGGAGGAGCGTTTGCGCTATCTGCGTGAACTCGAAGACCGTCGCGCGGCGATCCTCGCCAGTGTCGAGGAGCAGGGCAAGCTGACCGAGGCCTTGAAGCGCGACTTGCAGGGTGCCGAGACCAAGGCGCGACTGGAGGACCTGTACCTGCCGTACAAGCCGAAGCGGCGCACCAAGGCGCAGATCGCCCGCGAGGCTGGGCTGGAGCCGTTGGCGCTGGGTCTGCGTGAAGACCCGACGCAGGTGCCCGAGGCGCTGGCCGAAACCTTTGTCGATGAGGCGAAAGGGGTGGCGGACGTACGCGCCGCGCTGGATGGGGCACGCGCGATCCTGATGGAATCGATCGCCGAGGATGCCCATCTGGTCGGCGAGCTGCGCGACTGGTTGTGGGCGCAGGGGCAGATCCGCGCCAAGGTGGTTGCAGGCAAGGAGCAGGCCGGGGCCAAGTTTCGCGACTACTTCGATCATCTCGAGCCGATCGCAAAAATCCCCTCGCACCGCCTGCTGGCCCTGATGCGTGCGCGCAACGAGGGGGTGATCGAGCTGGAGCTGGCGCCCGCTGCCGACAGCGAGCAGGGTCATGCCGAGGGCGAGGGGCGGGTCGCCGCGCACGCCAATATCCAGCATCGCGACCGACCGGCCGATGCCTGGTTGCGCGAAACCGTGCGCATGACCTGGCGGGTCAAACTGCATCTGCATTTGACCCTGGACCTGTTCGGTCGCGTGCGCGAAGGCGCCGAGGACGAGGCAATCCGGGTGTTCGGCGACAACCTCAAGGACCTGATGCTGGCGGCCCCGGCCGGCGCCAAGACCGTGATGGGCCTGGACCCGGGTATCCGTACCGGGGTCAAGGTGGCGGTGGTCGACGCCACCGGCAAGCTGCTCGCCACCGACACCATTTATCCGCACGAGCCGCGCAAGCAGTGGAACGAATCCGTTGCGCAATTGGCGAAATTGAGCCAGCAGCACGGCGTCGACCTGATCGCCATCGGCAACGGCACCGCGTCGCGCGAAACCGACAAGCTGGCCGCCGAGGTGATCAAGAAGCATGCCGCGCTGAAGCTGTCGAAAGTGGTGGTCAGCGAGGCCGGCGCCTCGGTCTATTCGGCATCCGAGCTGGCGTCGAAGGAATTTCCGCAACTGGACGTGAGCCTGCGTGGCGCGGTATCGATCGCCCGCCGCCTGCAGGACCCGCTGGCTGAGCTGGTGAAGATCGAGCCGAAGGCGATCGGTGTCGGTCAATACCAGCACGACGTGAACCAGATCAAGCTGGCGCGTGCGCTGGATACCCGGGTCGAGGATTGCGTCAATGCGGTCGGCGTGGACGTCAATACCGCGTCGGCTGCCTTGTTGTCGCGCGTTGCAGGCTTGTCGCTGCTGGTTGCCGAGAATGTGGTGAAGCATCGCGATGCCAACGGTCCTTTTTCCAACCGCAAGGCGTTGCTGAAAGTGCCCCGGCTCGGCGACAAGGCATTCGAGCAGTGCGCCGGCTTCCTGCGTGTTGCCGGTGGCGACAACCCGCTGGATGCGAGCGCGGTGCATCCGGAAGCGTATCCAGTGGTGGAGCGGATCATGGCCCGGTGCGGCCGCGAGGTGCGGTCGATCGTCGGCGACGCCACGTTCCTGCGCGGACTGAAGCCGGAGCAGTTCACCGACGAGCGCTTCGGCGTACCGACGGTGCGCGACATCCTCAAGGAGCTGGAGAAACCCGGGCGCGATCCACGGCCGGAATTCGTCGCGCCGAGTTTCGCCGAGGGCGTGGAAGACGTGAAGGATCTGCGTCCCGGGATGATCCTCGAAGGCCGCGTGACCAACGTCGCCGCGTTTGGTGCCTTCGTCGACATCGGCGTGCACCAGGACGGTCTGGTGCATGTGTCGGCGTTGTCGCACAGTTTCGTCAAGGACCCGCGCGACGCGGTCAAGGCCGGGGACATCGTCAAGGTCAAGGTGATGGAAATCGATCTGCCGCGTCAACGCATCGGGCTGTCGATGCGGCTGGACGACGAGCCCGGACAGGCACGTGCTCAACGTGGCCCGGCCAAGGCCGGCGAAGCCGCGGCCGGCAACCGGCGTGGCCGCCACGAAAAAACCGGTGCGTCCGCGACGAAGCCTGCTGTGGCCCCTCTCAACAGCGCGTTTGCCGATGCCATGGCGCGCGCCGGCAAACGATGAGCGTCGGCGCTGCCGCGCCATATTGCGCCGCAGCATGCGGTTCCGTATGGAGTGGATTAACGTAACGCCCAGCTAACAAGGCCATTTCGGCCCAGGAGTGTCATCCATGCTTCGCACCCGTCACCTCGCCAGCGCCATTGCTGCCAGCTTGTTGTTCAGCGCCGCGGCCGCCGCTACCGATTTCAGTCAGGTCGTCGTATTCGGCGACAGCCTCAGCGACAACGGCAACATTTCGCTGGCGGTTGCCCCGAATATCCAGCCACCGCTGCGCTTCACCACCAATCCGGGCAAGGTCGCGATCGAAAATGTTGCCAGTCAGCTGGGCTATACGCTGAGTCCTTCGCTGCTCGGTGGCACCGACTACGCGTGGGGTGGTGCGGGCGTCAACAACAACTCCCCCGGTACCCCGGCGTCGGTACCCACGCTGACCATGCAGGTCAACGGTTATCTGGCCAGCGGCGCGGGTGTCGACAGCCGTGCGCTGTATTCGATCTGGGGTGGTGCGAACGACATTTTCTACCACGCCACCGCCGTCGCCTATGGGCAGGAAACCTCGGCCCAGGCCCAGGGCGGCACGGCGGTTGCCGCACAGCAGGAGGTCAAGTTGATCGGCCAGTTGCAGGCCGCCGGGGTCAAGAACATCCTGGTCTTCAATCTGCCCAACATCGGACTGACTCCGTCGGGTACCGCGCAAGGCCCTGCAGCGTCGGCCTCGCTGACCGGCCTCAGCCTGATCTTCAACGGCCAGCTCAACGCCGGTCTGTCGCAGCTCGGTACCGGCATCATCCCGATCAATGCGTACAGCCTGTTTTCCGAGGTGATCGCCAACCCGCAGGCCTACGGTTTCACCAATGCCACGGCACCGGCGTGCGGTGCCGGCTCCAGCTCGGTGCAGTGCGGACCGCAGGGGTCCGGCCTGCCCTATACCTACGCGCCAGGCACCGATCAAAGCTATGTGTTTGCCGATGGCGTGCATCCGACCACGGCGGCGCACGCCTTGCTGGGGCAGTATGTGATGTCGGTGATCCGCGCGCCGGAGCAGATTTCCCTGCTGGGTGAATCCGCCCTGGCGGCGACCACGGCGCAGACCCGTGCCGTGCGCAAGCAGATGCTGACCGACAGCGAGGGCGGCGAAACACGGACCTTCGTCAACATCGACTACGGGCACCAGCATTTCAATGCCGTGAACGGCTCGCCGCGGACCAACAGCAACAATTTCAACCTGACCCTGGGTGTGGATGCGCGGGCCGGCGATCATCTCTCGGCCGGCCTTGCGCTGGGTGTAGGCCAGACCAACGCCAGCTTCTCCGGTGGCGGCGGCTACAAGCTGCAGGACCTGACCGGGTTGGGTTACCTCACCTACCATCAGGGCGGCGGTTACGTCGGTGGTTATGCCGACTTCGGCCAGTCCAACTTCAGCAACATCGAGCGCCGCATCCAGCTCGGCGCGATGCAGCGCAGCGAGAGCGGCAGTGCGGACGGCTCACATCTTGGCGGCGGCCTCAATGGCGGCTGGTGGTTCGATTTCAGCGGTCTGCGGACCGGTCCCTTCGCGAATGTGGAATGGCAGACGATCAAGGTCGCCGGCTACAACGAGAGCGGCAACGACAGTACCGCGATGTGGTTCGGCCGGCAGCAGCGTGATGCACTGATTTCCACCCTCGGCTGGCGCTTGCAAGGTCATTGGAACGTCGGCAACACGGTGCTTTCGCCATACGCGGAGCTCGGTTGGAATCACGACAGCAAGGCGAAACCCCGCGCGATCATGGCCGGATCGAACAGCATGAACGGCAGCTTCGCGCTGACCGGCTTCATCCCCGACAAGACCTGGGGTAGCGTCGATCTGGGGGTGTCAGCCCAGCTCACGCCGAGCATGACCAGCTGGATTGGTTACAACGGCCGCTTCAGCGACAGCAGCCAGAACTACAACAGTTTCAACATGGGTGTCAGAATCAAGTTCTGAGTGCTGGCAGCCCTGCCGGCCAAAGGCCGGCAGGGCTGCCACACTATCGGTACGGTCCATCTGCCTGCCGCTTCCCGGCTCTTGGAACCACTATGGGCCGGCGAATCGTCAGACATCTGTCCTTGCACAGACGGACTCTCGCCTCGATCACAGGTTGCCAGGCATAAAAAAAGCCGTCCGCAAATGCGGACGGCTTTTTTGTGACCCGGGATCGAGCGGCTTACTTGTTCTTGCCGTGGGTCGCAATGTCGAGGATTTGCTCGGCCTGCTTCTGCAGTTTCGCGGCGGCGTCGGAGTCGAGCGCCTGCACGTCCTTGCCGACCTGGTGCTCCTTCAGAATCAGGGTGCCGTTGTCGGCCCAGCCGGCGCGATCGATCGAGACCAGCTTGCCGTTGCGGCCACCGGAACGGCTTTCCTGCACGATCACCCACGGCTTGCCGTCTTTGTAGGCGTAGTCGGTACTGGTAAAGCGCTTGTCGACGTAGTCGACCAGCTCACGAATGAACTTCACCTTGCCGTCCTGGCGGAACAACTGCCAGCCACGCGAGGCGTCCTTTTCGAGCTTGGTGCCATGGCTGACCTTCATCGCACCGAGTTGCGCCTGCTCGGCCTTGAATTCGGAGAGCAATTTTTCACCCGGGGTCTGCTCGGAGACCAGGCGGATGGACACGACGTTCTTGTTGCCCTTGGTCAGTACCGGTGCCTGGATCGGCATCGAGTAATGGCGATCGCCGTCAGTCAATACCACCTTGACCACATACAGGTCGCTGGTCTTCACCTGCGTCGGATCGAACGACAGCTGGAACGATTGCGGGAACGAGCCGACCGGAACCACCGACTTGCTCGCCAGCGGCTGGGCCCCAGCCGCGGTCGAGGAAACGTCCACCAGGTTGATCACCATGGTCGCCTTCGACGAGGGCTGCACCGAGCCCGCGCGCAGCGAGATCGTGCCGCTCACATCACTGGGGATCTTGGCGGCCGATGCGCTGGCGGCATTGGCCGGGGAACCGGCGCCGGCCTGCTGGGACGGGGAGGAAGAGTTGCAACCAGCCAGGGCGAGCGCGGCGACCGACAACAGCGGCAATACCATCTTGCGCATGGGAAAACCTCATCAGCGTGAAAACAAGCACGAAAGTGAGCAGGCGGTTGTCCGCCGTGTAACGTTCGCGGGGGAAGCCCCAAGCATAGCCCATAAAACCCGCCACAGAAAAGTCAACTGAGCCAATGGTCTATCCATGCGCAAACGTATGCATGCGCGGATCGGTAAGGCCCGCGGGTCGATGCAGCGCCGGCCGGCCGGGCGATCAGGGCCGCCGCAAGGCACGGTGAGCGATGTCACGACGGTAGAAAGCGCCGTCGAAGCGGACCTTGGCGACCGCTGCGTAGGCACGTTCCCGCGCGCTGCCCAGGTCGTCTCCCAGCGCACACACGGTGAGCACGCGGCCGCCGGCGGTGACGACATTTCCACCGGGATCAAGCCGGGTGCCAGCGTGAAATACCCTGGTCTCGGCGCCGGCGCCGCCATCGAGGCCATCGATCACGTCGCCGTTGCGCACCTTGCCGGGGTAACCGGCGGCGGCCATCACCACACCGATTGCCGGCCGAGCATCCCAGCGTGCGCGGGTGTCCTTGAGCCGGCCGTCCAGGGCGGCGTCGATCAGGTCGACCAGATCCGACTTCAGCCGCAGCAGAATGGGCTGGGTTTCCGGATCGCCCAGACGCACGTTGAATTCGATCACCCGTGGCGCCCCGGACTTGTCGATCATCAGGCCGGCATAGAGAAATCCGATGAACGGGGCGCCCTCACCGGCCATCCCGTGCAAGGTGGGCTCGATGACTTCCTTGAGGATGCGCTGCTCGACTTCGCGGGTAACCACCGGTGCCGGCGAATAGGCGCCCATGCCACCGGTGTTCGGTCCCAGGTCACTTTCATCGCGTCGTTTGTGGTCCTGGCTGCTGGCCATCGGCAAGGCGTGGCTGCCATCGCTCATCACGATATAGCTGGCTTCCTCGCCCTCGAGAAATTCCTCGATCACCACCCGGGCAGAGGCTTCGCCGAAGCTGTGTGCGCCGAGCATGTCGTGCAACGCCTGTTCCGCGTCTGCGAGCGTCAAGGCGACCACCACGCCCTTGCCCGCGGCCAGACCGTCGGCCTTGATCACGATGGGTGCACCGTGCTGGCGGACGTAGGCGAGTGCGGGATCGATCTCGGTAAATACCGCGTAGCGCGCGGTCGGGATGTTGTGGCGGAGCAGAAAGTCCTTGGCGAAGGCCTTGGAGCCCTCCAGTTGCGCCGCGATCGCTCGCGGACCGTAGATGCGCAGGCCGGCGGCGCGAAAGCGATCGACCACACCAGCCACCAGCGGCACCTCGGGGCCAACCACGGTCAGCCCGATCTTTTCGTGCCGGGCCAGCGTCAGCAGAGCGTCGAGATCGTTCGCCGCCACGTCCGCGTTGCGAATGCCGGGTTCGCGTGCCGTGCCGGCATTGCCGGGCGCCACGATCACTTCGCTGACCCGCGGCGACTGCTTGAGCTTCCACGCCAGCGCGTGTTCGCGACCGCCGTTGCCGATAACGAGAACTTTCATGCCTGCTCCGATACATGGGGACGACGTCGTGAACCGGCGCCGCACGCATTGTAGCGATACCTGCCGGGATGTCGGCGATCAGCGGTGCTGGGCGAGCAGGCGCAGCAGTGCCTCGCGTGGCAATTTGCCGGCGTCGTTGCGCGGCAGCGCGTCGACCAGGCGAAGAGGTCGCGGCAGGAACAGCGGGTCTACCGCGCGGCGCAATGCATCCAGGATCAGCTGCTCGTCCAGCCCGGGTGCCACCGCCAGCGCGGCGATCCGTCGTACACCGATGGCATCCCCGTCCTCGAGCTGGAACACCACGGCATCGTCGACCCCCGGGATCGCCAGCAGGCGCCGGGTGAGATCGCCCAGGGAGGCGCGTTTTCCGGCGATTTCCAGCATGTCGGCCTGACGACCGCGCAGGACAAAACGTCGGCCCGCATCCGACAGGCTGACGATATCGGCCAACTGGACCGGTGTGTCGAGCTGCGGCGCGGTGACTTCCGTGCCGTCCGGATGCGGGTGCAGTTGCACCCCGTCGTACAGCGTCCAGCGTTCCTCGACCGTGGGGCGGCGGCTGGCGAACACGCACGTCTCGGTGGAACCAAAGACCTCCAGCAAGGGCGCACCAAAGCGTCGCTCGGCGAGGCTTGCCAGCGCTACCGGCAGGGGTGCGGTGGCCGACACCAGGCCGGTGAGCGGCGGCAGCTCGATGCCCGATTCTACCAGGGCGCGCAAATGCACCGGGGTGGTCACCAGCACACGCGGCGCGGATACCTCGGCCAACGCGACGGCGATATCGCCAGGTAACAGCGGTCGTCCCGCGTGTACCTCGATACGGCCGAGCAAAGGCAGCAACACCGACATCTCGATGCCGTACATGTGCTGCGCGGGTACGGTGGCGATCACGGTGAAGCGATCGCCCAACGTCGCCGCCAGCATGGCCAGGTTGCCGGTGGTGCCAACGTGCAGGTTGCCCCAGGTCTTCGCATGCGCCGTGGGGCTGCCGGTCGAGCCGGAGGTGTAGCCGATCGCGACCACCTGCGAGGCAGGGATCTGCGGTACCGGCGGGAACTCGCTGACGTCGGCCGCCGGATGCGATGCCAGTGCGGGCAGTAACCGGTACCCGGGCGGGGCAGGCACTATCGCCTGGTCGCCCAGCGCGTAACTGCCGGGGTGCGAGGCCATCACTTCGTCGATCGCCTGCGGCGCGCGCGAGGACGGCAGCAGGTTGATCTGGCCGCGCAACATGATGGCGCAGAAGGCGACCGTGAACGCGTAGCGGTCCTCGCAAAGATTCACCGCCGCCGGAGCGCGTGGCAGCAGCGCCGCCACCGCATTCACGTGGGCCAGAAACTGTCCCCTGCTGATCGCCGCCCCGTCACGTCGGGCGATGCTCTGTGCCGGATCGGCGCCGAGCATCGGCAGACACGCGGGTGACTCGCGCTGAAAGGTGCCGTAGACAATGGCCAAACCGTGATCTCCCTTGATGATCCGTCGCGTCGCCCGGACAAGCTCACAACATGCGGCCGGAAGCTCGCGTGAACGCGACCGCCAGCCGCCTTCCGGCCGCGCGCATTCAGGCGCGAATGATAGCGCCGCTGAGTGCGTCGCGAATCGTCGAGGGTGTCTCCCGGTTGCCGGTTGCCGCGTCGATCACACCGTCCAGCGCAGCACCGAAATACGTCGCGGCGGCGTGTGCGCTGCGTGCCGGTGGTGAACCGTGAGGATTGGCACTGCTCGACACCAGGGCGCCACCGAAGGCCTGGCACAAGGCGGACGCGACCGGGTGTGCGGTGACCCGCAACGCGATCCCGGCGTGGCTGCCGGCGACCCAGTCGGGCACCCGGGCCGAACGCGGAAACACCCAGGTCGAAGGACCAGGCCAGCTGGCCTGGATCTGCGTCATCGCCGCAGGCGGCACCTGCGCCAGTTCGATGTACTGCTCAAGCTGAGAAAACGTCGCCGCGATCAGCAACACGCCTTGTGTTGATGGCCGCTGCTTCAGCGCAAACAGGCGGCCAAGTGCCGCGTGGTCGTGCGGATCGCAACCGAGTCCGAACACGGCTTCGGTCGGGTAGGCGAGGACGCCGCCCCGATGCAAGGCCTCGGCGGCGGCATCGAGCTGGTCGGGGGTGTAATACCGCAACACTCACTCTCCGGGGTTCGCCACCACGTTTTTGGGTTTGGCTGCTTTCCTGGCCGCGGCCTTTTTCGCCGGCGTTTTCCGGGCCGCAGCTTTTTTGCTGGCCGTCTTCTTGGCAGTCGTCTTTTTCGTGGCGGCCTTTTTCGCCGGGGCTTTCTTCGCGGCGGCTTTCTTGGTGGCGGTTTTCTTGCCAAACCGCCCCTTTTTTACCGGTGCGGCGGCGAGCAGTTCGAGGCACTGGGCTTCGGTCAGTTCCTTCGGCTCCTGCTCCTTGGGAATCCGCGCATTCTTTTCGCCGTCGGTGATGTAGGCGCCATAGCGTCCGTTGAGCACCTGCACGCCATTGCCGAAGTCCTGGATGATGCGGTTGGCCAGCATCTCCAGCTTTTCGCTGACGATCTGCAAGGCGCGCGGCAATTCGATAGTGTACGGATCATCCTCGGGCTTGAGCGAGGCATAGGTGCTGGCTTGCTTCACGAACGCGCCGAAGCGGCCGATGCCGACGGAGACCTCGTCGCCGTTCTCTGCCTGACCAAGTTTGCGCGGCAGCTTGAACAGCTCCAGCGCATCGGCCAGGGTGATCGTATGCATGCTCTGACCCGGGCGCAGCGAGGCGAAAGTCGGCTTCTCCTCATCGTCCTTGGTGCCGATCGCGGCGTACGGCCCATAGCGACCAAGCCGGACCGAAACCGGCTTGCCGGTTTTCGGATCGCTGCCGAGTTCGCGCGCGCCGGTGGCCTCGTTGCGGTCGACCGATTCGGTTTTTTCGTCGACCTGTTGCTTGAACGGCTTCCAGAAGCGCTCCATCAGCGGCACCCAGGCCTCCTCGCCGCGACTGACGGCGTCGAGCTCGTCTTCGAGTTTCGCGGTGAAGTCGTAGTCGACATAGCGGGTGAAGTGGGCGGTGAGGAAGTTGCTGACGGCACGACCCACATCGCTGGGCTTGAAGCGCCGGCTGTCGAGATATACGTATTCGCGATTCTGCAGCACCTGGATGATGCTGGCATAGGTCGACGGCCGGCCGATGCCGTGCTCCTCCAGCGCCTTGACCAGGCTGGCCTCGGAATAGCGCGGCGGTGGCTCGGTGAAATGCTGGTCGGCGGCGATCTCCCGCAACGGTACCGCCTCACCCACGGCGAGTCGCGGCAGGCGGCGACCTTCGTCGTCATCCTCGGCGCTCTTCTGGTCGCGCCCCTCCTCGTACACGGCAAGAAACCCGGGGTCGATCACGGTGGTACCGCTGGCGCGGAAAGAGGCGTCGCCTCCGGCCACGTCGCTGAGCGCGAACTCGACCGAAACAGTATTCAGGGTGGCATGGATCATCTGGCAGGCAACGGTGCGCTTCCAGATCAATTCATACAGCTTGCGCTGGTCGTCATTGAGGAAGGCGGCCACCGATTTTGGCGTGTGCATCGCCGAGGTGGGACGAATCGCCTCATGTGCCTCCTGGGCATTCTTCGACTTGGTCTTGTAGACCTGCACTGCCTCCGGCAGCGCCTTGGCACCGAAATCGCGGGCGATCAACTCGCGCAACTCGGCCAGCGCGTCGTTGCCGAGCATGGTGGAGTCGGTACGCATGTAGGTGATCAGGCCGACATTGCCCTCGTCACCGAGCGCCACGCCCTCATACAGCCCCTGCGCCACCTTCATCGTGCGGCTGGTGGTGAAGCCAAGCTTGCGCGCCGCTTCCTGTTGCAGTGTCGAGGTGGTGAACGGTGCCGCCGGACGCCGCTTGCGCTCCTTCGAGCCGACGTTGCTGACCACGAGCTGACCGTTGGCCGCTGCCTTCAGCGCGCTGCGCGCGGCCATCGCATCGGCCTCGTTGGTGAGGTCGAACTGCTCGAATTTCTTGCCGTTGAGGCGGCTCAAGCGTGCGTTGAAGTCGCCGTCTGCATGCTTCAGTTGTGCCTCGATGCTCCAGTATTCGCGGGCGGTAAACGCCTCGATCTCCTCCTCGCGCTCGACGATCATGCGCAGCGCCGGCGACTGCACGCGGCCAGCGGAGAGGCCACGCTGCACCTTGCGCCACAACACCGGCGACAGGTTGAAGCCGACCAGATAGTCCAGTGCGCGCCGCGCCTGTTGCGCGTCGACCAGGTCGTGCGACAGGCCGCGCGGATTGGCCACCGCCGCCTTGATCGCTTTCGGCGTGATCTCCGAGAACACCACCCGATGCATCTGCTTGCCCTCGGTGAGTCCGCGTTCCTTCAGGATCTCGCTGATATGCCAGCTGATCGCCTCGCCTTCGCGATCCAGATCGGTCGCCAGATAGATGTCATCGGCGGCCTTGGCGGCCTTGGCAATCGCGTCGACATGTTTCTCGTTGCGCTCGATCACCTCGTAAGCCATGGTGAAACCGTGTTCGGTATCGACTGCGCCTTCCTTCGGTCTCAGATCACGCACGTGACCGTAGGACGCAAGCACCTGAAAGTCCTTGCCGAGATACTTGTTGATCGTCTTGGCCTTGGCCGGCGATTCCACGATGAGCAGGTTTTTTGCCATGAAGCTGGATTTCCAAAGACGGGACGCCGCCGCCTGGCGACGGGCATATATATAGTTGAAACCACGCCGTGCTGTCGGCTGTCAAGCCTGTTCACGCTCGACAGGGCAGCCCCTGCGGAGGCGTCACGATACCTGCGATGGCGACTTTAGTCAGGTAAGCGTTGATAGCGGTTGCCGGGAAGACTCTCGATCCGGCGTTCCAGTTCAAGCATCAACAGCATCGAAGACAGCGCCGCCGCGGACTGTCCGGTCCGTTGCAGAAGTTCGTCCATCGTCGCTGGTTCGTGGCCAAGTTCGCACCATAATCGCTGATATTCGGTATCTTGAAACTGGCCTGACGACCCGCCGTCGGGTGTTTTTGGCAGGCCTTCGGTTGAGGTTTTCGGCGTGTCCGGGGGCGCTTCGGCGTGCAGCCGCGCGGCCAGCTCGGTGCCGAGCATGCGCGCTGGCGGTGCCAGGCTCTCGACGATTTCGGCGGCCGTTTCCACCAGTCGGGCACCGTCGCGAATCAATCGATGGCAGCCACGCGCGAGTGGATTGTGGATCGAGCCAGGCAGGGCAAAGACCTCGCGCCCCTGTTCGGCGGCCAGTCGTGCGGTGATCAGCGAACCCGAGCGCAAACCTGCCTCGACCACCAGCGTCCCCAGGGACAGCCCGGCAATGATCCGGTTGCGCCGCGGGAAGTGATCGGCACGGGCGCCGGTGCCGGGCGGAAACTCGCTGACCAGCGCGCCACGTTCGGCAATCCGCGTGCTCAACGCGTGGTGCTTGCGCGGATAGACCCGATCCGGCCCGGTGCCGATCACCGCCAGGGTCGGCGCCTCGGCATCCAGCGCGGCCGTGTGGGCGGCGCCGTCGATGCCGTCGGCCAGGCCGCTGGTGATCGCAAAGCCCGCGTGCGCCAATGTGCGCGCGAAGGAGCGGGCATGCGCCAGCCCTGCGCTACTGGCGCTGCGGGCGCCGACAATGGCTACTTGCGGGTACAGCAGCAGGCTGGGGTCGCCGACCACGAACAACGCAGCCGGCGGCTGCGGGATGTTCTCCAGCTGCGGCGGAAAATCCACGTCGGTACAGCGCAGAAAGTAGTGGCCTGACTCGGTCAGCCAGCTCAGGTCGTTTGCCAGGCGTGCTTGGTCAGGTCGCTGCAGCCAGATTCGCGCGGGCTCGCCCAGGGGGCCCGGAGATTCACGCAATCGCGCCAGGGTGACGCCGATGTTTCCGCCGGCTGCCTGCAGTCGCTCACGCAGGCCGCCCGGTCCCAACCCGGGCGTGCGCAGCGCAATCAGCCAATCGCGAACTTCGTCACTTTCATTCATGTACTGCAGTGTACGGAGCGTACGCATACAGAAACGGCGCGGTGATGGCCGCGCCGTGCTGTAGGAAAAGGCTGATAAGTCTCTTTCGGGGTCTTATTCAGGCATCCGCAGATGGCTGCCGATGCGCACCGGACGCAAGCCGTCCATGACCAGGCCGTAACTGACCCGGTCGAACGTGCGGAACACCATCACGTGTCCCACGTACTCGCCCGGCAGTTTGACCCGTTCGCCCACGCCGCGGTCCCAGCTGTTGCTGGCGACATCGTCGTGGATGGTTTCGCCGGCCTGGTAGATCGAATAGGTCTGGCCGTTGTTGACACCCTCTTTCGCGCCGATCGAGAGCACTACCACCTGGCGTGGACCCACTGCGTCCATGCCGTCGGTAAAGGCGATCACCCGCGCATCCTTCGGTACCGACTTCGGCGCATGGGGATAGTAGTAGGGGTCGTAAGGTGTGGTATCGACGGGCATGATGCGGTCGCCGGCACGGATTTCCCTGGTCGAATCGAGTAACAGCAAGGTTGCCGGATCACCCATGCGCAAGGTCTCGGCGGTACCGATCACGGTGACTTCGACGCCAAGATTCTCACCCTTGCCGAAATGCCCGTCGTTCCGCGTGTTCTCGCTCCACGGCGAATCGACCATCGCGACGTTGTCATCGAGCTGGTGGCTGATCAGCTCGGCCGCGTCGGGGTCGCCCTCATCATAGCCCCGGAAGATATGGGTCGGCCGCACGATCGCCCAGCGCTGCCCCGGCTCACCCTTGAGACCGCGCGCATAGATGTTCTGTCCCACCGTGCCGCGCAGCCGGGCTTCCTCGAAGCCGACCACATACGGTGCCGAGCTCACTGCCTTGGCATCCATCACCCGCATGTCCTTGAGGAACATGCGCAGCTGCGACAGCGGGATGGCGGCCACCGCCTCACCCTCAGGATGCACGCGCGGTTGCAGTACCAGGGTCGGACGGTTGCCGTCGATGAAGGACAGGTTGAGTACGTCACCCGGATAGATCAGATGCGGATTGCGTACCTGTGGGTTGGCTTGCCAGATCTCCGGCCATAGCCATGGCTTGGCGAGAAACTTCGCCGAGATGTCCCACAGCGTATCGCCGCGCTTCACGGTGTAATTGTCGGGATGATGGGATCGCAGCTGGGCACCGGCAGCGTAGACCGTCACGGTCACCAGCATGCCGGCCAACAACACGAGAATTTTTCTGATCATTGGTGGGAATCCCCCTTCCCCAGATGCTCGGCCGAGTGTAACCGAATGGTTAAGGTGCGCAACAGGTGCAACTTGGCAAAAAGCGACTGCACGCACATGGTTGGCGACGTACAATGAGAAACATTCTAGATCCCGTCGGGGGTGGGCTTTTACCAATTCGCCCGCACTTTCCGACGCTGAGGTGAATCCATGGCGCAACTTCCCATTCTCGAATTTCCCGATCCCCGCCTGCGTACCCGGGCCGAGCCGGTGCGCAGCTTCGATGCCGGTATCAGGCAATTGGTCGCCGACATGTTCGAAACCATGTACGAGGCCAACGGCGTCGGTCTGGCTGCAACCCAGGTCAACGTGCACCAGCGTGTCCTGGTGGCCGACATGAGTGACGATCGCAAGCAGCCACTGGCGCTGATCAATGCGCAGATTCTGGAAAAGGACGGCTCGCAGGTCTATCAGGAGGGTTGCCTGTCGTTTCCGGGCCTGTACGCCGATGTCACCCGGGCGTTGCGGGTCAAGGTGAAAGCGCAGGATGCCGAGGGCAAGGAGATCATCGTCGAGGCCGAGGGCCCGCTGGCGGTGTGCATCCAGCATGAGATGGATCACCTCGAGGGCAAGGTGTTCGTCGACTACCTGTCGTCGCTCAAGCGTGCCTTGTTGCTGAAGCGGCTCGACAAGCAGCGCAAGCAGGCGGCGAGTGCTTGAGCGGCGCCGGCTTGCGACTGGTCTTCGCCGGTACGCCCGACTTTGCCGTGCCATGCCTGGAGGCCTGCCGCGCCAGTGGTGCCGAGCTGGTCGCGGTCTATACCCAACCTGATCGCCCGGCGGGTCGCGGCCGCAAGCTGGCCGCCAGTCCGGTCAAGCAGGCGGCACGGGCGGCGAATATCGCGGTTGAACAGCCGCCGTCGCTGAAATCCGTCGAGGCACGCCAGACCCTGCGCGGTTACCGGCCCGACCTGCTGGTGGTGGTCGCCTACGGTCTGATCCTGCCGCGCAAGGTGCTGGCGATGCCCCGCCTCGGCTGCTGGAACGTCCACGCCAGCCTGTTGCCGCGCTGGCGTGGCGCGGCGCCGATCCAGCGCGCGATCTGGGCCGGCGACACCGAAAGCGGGATTGACCTGATGCAGATGGAAGCCGGCCTGGATACCGGTCCGGTATTGCTCGAACGGCGCATCCGGATCCGGCGCGAGGATACCGGGGGTACGCTGCACGATCGCCTGTCGCTGCTCGGTGCCGAGGTGCTGGCGGAAGGCCTGGCCCGGGTGCTGGCTGGCGCCTCCCTGCCGGCCCGCGCGCAGGCCGGAACCGGCATGGTCTATGCGCACAAGCTGGACAAGGCCGAGGCAAAGCTTGATTTCAGCCAGCCCGCGATCGCCCTGGAACGCCAGGTACGGGCGCTCGACCCGTGGCCGGTCGCCGAAGGCGTGATCGCGGACGAGCCGCTGCGGATCTGGGCGGCACTGGCCGTGGCACGGGATCATCATGCTGTCCCCGGCACCGTGCTGGCTGCCGGAAGACAGGGAATCGAGCTGGCCTGCGGCGATGGCGCATTGCGGGTCACGGCGGTGCAGCGCGCCGGTGGCAAGCGGATCAGTGCCGTGGACTACCTCAATGCGCGCCCCGAGTTGTCGCGGGCTTTCAAACCCGGCGCGGTTGGCCAGCATGCGCGTTAGCCGACGTACGCCGACCGTCCAGGTAGCTGCCGTTGTCTGCCTGAACCGGCTCAGCAGTGCACTGCGCGGCGGAGCGTTGCGATGAAGGCCGACACGCGTGCGCTCGCGGCCAGGGCACTGGCTGAGGTGGCCTTGCGCGGTGCCTCGCTGCGCGATGCGATGGAACGCCATGCGCCCAAACTGAGTGACTCCCGTGATCGCGCCTTGCTGATGGCCTTGCTCAGCGAGGGCGCGCGCTGGTGGCTGCGCTTCGATCCAGCGATCGACGGGCTGCTGGAAAAACCCCTGCGGCACAAGGACCCGGCGATTCACGCCCTGCTGGTGCTGGGACTGGTGCAACTGGAGATTCTCCAGTTGCAGGACTATGCCGCGGTTGCCGCGACCGTTGAAGCCACGCGCAGTCTGAAGCGCCCGCAGCTGGCCGGCCTGGTCAACGCCGTGCTGCGTCGCTGGCAACGCGAACGCGAGACCCTGATCGTCCGACTCGATGCCACGCCGCAGACGCGCCATGCCCATCCGGCCTGGCTGGGCGCCGCGCTGGCCCGCGACTGGCCGCAACAGGCCGAGGCGGTGATGCTGGCCGACAACGCGGAGCCGCCGCTGATGCTGCGGGTCAATCGCCAGCGCAGCGAGCGGGAGTCGATGCTCGAACAACTGCATGCATCCGGTCAGGCCGCCAGCGCGCATCCGTGGTTGCCCGATGCCGTGGTGTTGCCACACAGCACGGATATCACCCGTCTGCCCGGTTTCGAGGAGGGAGCCTTTGCGGTACAGGACGGTGCGGCGCAGGTGGCGGCCGATCTGGCCGACCTGAGCGATGGCCTGCGCGTACTGGACGCCTGCGCCGCACCCGGTGGCAAGGCCTGTCATTTGCTGGAGCGTGCCGCGATCGACCTGACCGCGCTGGAGCTCGACGCCGGCCGCGCCGAACGCATCCGGCAGAACCTGATGCGCCTGCGCCTGGATGCCAAGCTGGTGATAGGCGATGCCGGTGCGCCGGCCGGCTGGTGGAAACACCAGCCGTTCGATCGCATCCTGATCGATGCGCCGTGTTCGGCCAGCGGTGTGCTGCGGCGTCGCCCGGACGTGCGGCTGCATCGCCGCGAAAGCGACATTGCCGCGATGCATGCCCAGCAGCGGCGGATTCTGTCGGCACTGTGGCCGCTGCTGGCGCCGGGCGGACGGCTGGTCTACATCACCTGTTCGGTGTTGCGTGCGGAAAACGAGGGCATCGTCAGTGAACTGCTTGCCGCTCACGCCGATGCGCAGGCGGTCGACTTCAGCCTGCCGGTCGGTCAGGCCGCCGCGATCGGCTGGCAGATCCTGCCCGGCGATGGTGACCTCGATGGCATGTATTACGCGGTGTTGCGCAAACAAGCCTGAGAGGCTGAGAAAAATCGCCCGCCTGCTGCGAGATCACCGTCAGGCGCCCGTGCCGGCGGCACGCTGCGGGCAAATCCGGGTCATTTGGCACCGCGAACTCGCCGACTTCGCAGCCCGGCCACGCAAAGCCCGACTCCTGGCCCCCGAACCCTCTGGCGACGCTCTCGCTACGGCGTTCGATATTCTGAGTGTCTGGCGGCGGATTTTCCAAACCCCGCGGTGTGGCGGGCGGGCTATGCTGCTGGCCTTGACGGTTCATCGAGATACAGTGTGAGCAATGCCCTGCCAATGCACGGACCTGGCGTATGAGCGCGTCGATCCAGCTACTCGGCCGTGACAACGGTGCCGGGCTCAGTCGCGATCTGGATCTGCTGGCCGCTGCGCTGGCGGCAACCGGCCGAACCCCGGTGATCCAGGGCTTGCCGCATCGCGGCCGTGCGGCGGAATGGTGGACGCGGTGGCGTCAGTCCGGACGCCCGCCGGCCTTCGAGCTGAACCTGATGCTGGAGCGGGTCCGCCCGGAATTCGCCGGCAGCGCCCGGCACAACGTGCTGATTCCCAACCCGGAATATTTCCGCCCGCGCGATCGCGCCGCGCTGCGCACCGTGGATGCGGTTTGGACCAAGACCCGCCACGCCGAACGGCTGTTTGCCGGGCTCGGCATGCCGAGCCGCTACATCGGCTTCCACAGCCCTGATCGCCATGATCCACAGGTAATACGTCAACCGGGTTTTTTCCACGGACCGGGACGCAGCGGCAACAAGGGTACCGAGGCGTTGCTGCAACAATGGGCCGCGCATCCGCACTGGCCGCTGCTGACGGTGGCCTGGCGGCGCAAGCGGGTGGACCCGGGGCCGTTGCCGGCGAATATCCACTGGATACGCGAGCATCTCGACGATGCTGCCTACCGGGCGTTGCAGAACCGGCATCGCTTTCATCTGTGCACATCGCAGACCGAGGGCTACGGGCACTACCTGGTCGAGGCGATGAGTTGCGCGGCGGTGGTGGTGACGCTGGATGCCGAGCCGATGAACGAGCTGGTCAATCGGCAACGCGGCATGCTGGTAAACGCGCATCCCTGTGGGCAGCAGGATCTGGCCACGCTGTATGCGTTTGACCCGGACTCGCTGGCCCGGGCGGTGGAGGCCTGCGTGCAGATGAGCGAGCACCAGGCTGAAACCCTGGGCCAGGCGGCACGCCACTGGTACGAAGCCGAAGCCCTGGCCTTTCCGCAGCGCCTGGATGAGGCGGTGCAGGCGCTGCTCGATCGCCGCTGAGTCCGCTGGTCTTCACGCCTCAGCCGTGGAGGTCCGGATCGTGCAGCAGGTCGCGGTGGCCATCGATGCCCTGGGCGCAGCGGGTGACCGCCTGGGTGCGGGTGATGTGGAACAGCCGGTTGTTGGGCAGGCGCAGGTCATCCACGTCAGGCTGCGCGCGCGAGCGGTGCCACAGATGCACTGCCAGCCCCGCCCACTTCAGTTGACGCCGCTGCAGGCCGGCGTTCTCCAGCCGTGCGGCGAGCTCGCGGTCCTCGGCACCATAGCCTTCCATGCGTTCGTCGAAGCCGTTCACGCGCAGCAGATCCTCGCGCCAGAAGCTCATGTTGCAACTCATCACCCGGCCACCGTTGCGGGCACGGGCTTTCCAGCGCGCCAGCGCCAGCTGATGGAACGCATACAGCCGGCGGGTGCCGTCGAAGTCGTGGAAGCACCCGGCCATCCAGGGGGCGAACCGGGGCCGGCCACCGCCCAGCAGACGCTTCGATTCGGCCGCGGTGGCCTTCAGGCGGCCACCTTGCAGGAACACCCCGGGTGCGGCCAGCGCCAGGTGGTCGGCGATGAAGGCCGGATGCAGCAGCATGTCGCCGTCGATCAGCACCACGTAGTCGCCGCGCGCCGCTGCGATGCCACGGTTGCGGCAGCGCGCGGCGCGGAAGCCATGATCTTCTTGCCACAGATGACGCAACGGCAGCTCGAGCTCGCTGGCCAGCCGTTCGATCAATTGTGCGGTCTCGGCGGTCGAGCCGTCGTCGGCCACCACGATATCGTCGGGCCGGTGGGTTTGCGCCGCCACGCTGCGCAGCACCCGTTCCAGTGCCGCGGGCCAGTTATAGGTGAGCACCACCAGCGAGACGCGCATCAGCGGTGCCCCCTACTCCGCCGGCCGCGACGCAGGATCGCCAGCGCCCGTTCGAGCCGCTTCCACCAGGGTGCCGGCGCACGCATCGCGATTCCGGCATACAGGCGCGCCTCGGCCCAGTCCGGGTTGGCACGGGTCAGGAACTCCTGTTTCGCCAATCCCAGTGCGTGGTCGTCCAGATAGCTGCGCTGGGCGTAGTAATTGATCAGGCAGCGCGAGCGGAGCAAGGCGGGAAAGTGCCTGGCCCGGGCCTGGTCGTGCCACCAGCCGTTGCGCCCATGGATGCGGTAGTCGACCGCCCCGGTCGGCAGGAAGTATTTGTGCGCGCCGAGCACGCTGGCGCCGAACACCAGGCAGTTGTCGGCGCTGATGCGCCAGTTCGCCAGCATCTGCACCGGCAGATCCAGCACCTTGTCTGCCAGCGCCCGGCGCAGTGAAAGCGCGGACGTCGGCGCGCCGTACCAGCGCCCGGTAACCCAGGTCGCCAGCACGGTATAGCCGATATCCTGCGCTTCGGCGGCATAGCCCTGACGTCCGCTTTCGTTGCCGATCAGGGTGACGTCGGAGAACACGAAGTCGATCTCGGCGCTGGCGTCGTAGCGATCGCCAATCTGCGCCAGGTAGGTGGGGCTCCAGCGGTCATCGGCATCCAGGAAGCAGACGACGTCGCCCTCGGTGGCCGCCAGGCCACGCTGGAAAGCCGCCAGTTGGCCCGCATTGCTCACGCACAGCAATCGCACCCGAGGCTCGTCGGCGTAGCGGGTCTGCAACAGCTCGATCGAGCCGTCGCTGGAGCCGTCATCCACCACCACGACCTCAAGCGGCGGCCGGGTTTGCGCCAGCGCGCTGTCCACCGCCTCGGCGACGAACTCGCGGTAATTGTAGTTGGTGATCACCACCGACAAGCGCACCGGCACCGGCACCGGCATCGTCAGGCCTCCAGCAGCTGGCGGAAGTAGGCGATGGTGCGCTGCAATCCGTCATCCAGACCGATCTTCGGCTCCCAGCCCAGGCGTTCGCGAGCCAGCGAGATATCCGGCTGGCGCTGACGGGGGTCGTCTGCCGGCAGCGGCTGGTAGATCAGGCGCGAACGCCCGCCGACCAGCGCGATCACCTTTTCGGCCAGCTCGCGGATGGTGAATTCCCGCGGGTTGCCGATATTCACCGGTCCGGTCAGCGTGGCGTCGGTGTCCATCATCCGCACCATCGCCTCGATCAGATCGTCGACGTAGCAGAAGCTGCGGGTCTGGCTGCCGTCACCGTACAAGGTGATGTCCTCGCCGCGCAGCGCCTGCACGATGAAGTTGCTGACCACCCGGCCGTCGTTGGGGTGCATGTGCGGGCCGTAGGTGTTGAAGATGCGTACTACCTTGATATCCAGCCGGTGCTGGCGGTGGTAGTCGAAAAACAGCGTCTCGGCACAGCGCTTGCCTTCGTCATAGCAGCTGCGGATGCCGATCGGATTGACCTTGCCCCAGTAGCCCTCGGTCTGCGGGTGGATTTCCGGATCGCCATACACCTCGCTGGTCGAGGCCTGCAGGATCCGCGCCTTGACCCGTTTGGCCAGCCCCAGCATGTTGATCGCGCCATGCACCGAGGTCTTGGTGGTCTGCACCGGATCGTGCTGGTAGTGCACCGGCGACGCCGGGCAGGCAAGGTTGTAGATGCGGTCTACCTCGACATACAGCGGAAACGTCACGTCGTGGCGCATCAGCTCGAAATACGGATGGTTCAGCAACTGGGCGACGTTGCGCTTGCTGCCGGTGAAAAAGTTGTCCACACACAGCACGTCGTGGCCATCGCGCAACAACCGCTCGCACAGATGCGAGCCGAGGAAGCCGGCCCCTCCGGTCACCAACACTCTGCTCATGCGGATTCCGACTCGACAACGCGTCAGCGACGCAACAAATCCTAGTGTAAGGGTTCGGGCCGCCGTGCAGTCGCATGCGCCCTGGCACCCAGTCCAAGCGCCAGCCCCAGCGGCAGCCAGATCAGCAGCCAGCCCGGGCGCGGGCTGTCCAGCAACTGCGGCATGTCGAACTGCAGCACCACGCTGGCAAAGATCCATGTCGACAGCAGCAGGCGTCCTTGCGGCAAGGCACGCTGGCGCCATCCCTGCCAACCGATCAGCAACCACAGGACCAGCGTCAGCAGCAATCCGGGCAGGCCCAGTTCGATCGCCGCCTGGGTGAAAAGGTTGTGGCTGTGGGTGAAATACTGACCGTTCACCTCAAGCTGGAACGGCGTGCCCTGGCCCAGGCCCAGCCAGGGATGGGTCCGGATCAACGCGACCGCGTCTTCGAAAATCTGCGGTCGCAGCGACATCCCGCGCGAGCCAAGCGGCGAAGGCAGGAACAGCGCCAGGGCAGCGCCGCCCAGCAGAACCAGCACGGCGCCGACCTTGGCCGCCAGGCGCCGACTCCACAGTGGCGACAATGCGATGCAGAGGGCCAGCGCCAGCCATACGCTGCGCGTATCGGTCAGTGCGACGAAGCCGAGCAACAGCGCCACCGCGACCCAGCGGACAGCATTCCAGCGCGCTGAGGGTGGCGCCAGCTGCACCGCCCAGACGGTCGCCACGCCCATCACCGCCGCCGCGTAGTTGGCGGTCGCGACGACGCCGTCACCGACGATGCGCTCGCCGTTGTGATACGACAGCAGGAATGACGCCACGAACCATCCCGCGCACAAGGCCGTGCCGCAGGTGACATAGCGCAACAGCGTCAGGCCGCGACGCTGCTCCGGGTCGTTCCAGACGAACCAGCCCAGCACGAACAAGGTGACGCTGACGATGCGACCCAACTCATCCGCCGGGCGGCGCAGGTCGGCCCACAGCAACGAAAGCAGCGCCCAGGCGAGCAGCAGCAGGAATACCCGGAACGTGGCCTGCGGCCACAGTTCGGCGCGGACCCGTGCAAAGCGCTTGCAGATCAGCCACAACGCAGGCAGATACAACAGCAGGATCAGACTCTTTTGAAACGCCTTGCTGGGATTGAATGACACCCCGGCTGGCATGATCAGCATCCCGAGCATCACCCAGGCAAGGCCAACGCCCAGCAGGTACTGGCCATAGGCCGGCACCATCCACCGGCGGCGCAGGTCAGCTGGCGGCAGCTTTTTCACGGTCATGTCCATAGCGTTCCAGGCACCTGATGGTTCGTCGACGGTAGTTGTCGAGCCCGCTTCCGTGCGTGTCGGGCGCATGATGCTGCGATCCGGGTGATGACAGCGGCGTCATGATGACAATCCTGGACTGAATATTCCATGGCCGGGCAGCAAGGCGGCGTGCGTCAGCTAGAATCCGCGGCATGCCGACGTTTCCGCTGACCCTCGTTGTCATCACCCACAACGAGGCCGACCATATCGCGCGCTGCCTCGACAGCGTGCCGTTCGCTGCCGAGAAACTGGTGATCGACAGCGGCAGCGATGACGCCACGGTGGCGATTGCCCGCGCGCATGGCGCCCGCGTGATCCACCAGGACTGGCTGGGCTTCGGTCCGCAGCGCAATTTCGCCACCATGCAGTGCGGGCACGACTGGATCCTCGCGCTGGATGCCGACGAACACCTCACGCCGGAACTGGTGGTCGAGTTGCAGCAACGCCTTCCCGGGTTGATGGCGGGAGAGGCGCCGGCCGTCTGGCTGCGTCGCAGCACGATCTACATGGGACGGCCGATGCGCTGGTACCGACCGGCGGTCGGCGAGCGACTGGCGCGGCTCTATCATCGGGATCGCGCGCGCTGGAGCGATGCACGGGTGCACGAGTCGTTGCGCTTCGACGGCGCCGCGCCGACCCTGCGCGCACCGTTCAACCACCTCAACAATCCGACGCTGGCGCACAAGCAACTGAAAGTGTTGCGCTACGCCGAGCTGAAATGTCGCGACTGGCTCGACCAGGGCAGGCCGGTGCGGATGTGGCAGACCCCGCTGGTATTCGTGCTGGCCTTTCTCAAGGACTACGTGTTCCGGCTGGCGATGTTCGACGGCTGGCGCGGCTTCATGATCGCGCACACCGCGGCCAGCTATGCGATCTACAAGCGCATGCGCTATTACGAAATGGTCAACCACCGCCGATCGGTTGCGGACGCCACCGAGGTATTGCACCAGCATCGTCTCGATCGCTGAGCACCGACCGACCCGCTGCGGGCCGCGTTGCCAGCGCGGTCCCTGCGTGGCATCGAGGCGAGCGATCGGCGCCTGCCCTAAACTCCCCGGAAACAGCTGAAGACGCCCCGCCGCACATGCCTGCCAACAAGCACTACCTCCTGTACGGTTCCGAACGCTATGCACTGGCGATCCTGCGCCCGCTGCAGGCGGCAATCCGCGCCCGAGGCGGCGCGGCGGCGTGGTTTTTCGACGGTCCCGGCGCCGAGGATCTGATCGAAGGCGAGCGCCTGCTGACGGTGGCCGAGGTACGCGCCTGGAAGCCGATCGCGGTCATCACCTCGAGCAATGCGGTGCCGCATTTCTTTCCCGGGGTAAAGGTCGAGACCTTCCACGGCTTCGATGCGGGCAAACCGCGGCACATCTATATCCGCGGCTTTTTCGACCTGTACTGCACCACCGGGCCGCGTGACACCAAGGCGTTCGGCGAGGTGGCTGCCCGGCTCGGGCACTTCGCGGTGATGGAAACCGGCTGGCCCAAGCTCGATCCGTTCATGCGCGAGATCGCTGGGGCGCTACCGGCCGTGCGCCAGCCGCCGGTGATCCTGTATCACTCGACGTTCTCGCCGTCCTGGAGCGCCGCGGAAACCTTGTACGAAGAGGTCAAGCGGCTGTCGCAAAGCGGCCGCTGGCGCTGGATCGTCAGCTTCCATCCGAAGATGGATCCCGACACCGTGGCGAAATTCAAGGCATTGCAGAACGACTACCTGCGCTTTGCCGAAAACGACAACATCCTCGAACTGTTCCCGCAGGTCGACCTGATGTGTTCCGATACCTCGTCGGCGCTGAACGAATTCCTGCTCACCGGCAAGCCGGTGGTGACCTTCAGGAACCGCCGGCCTGGCCCGCAGTTGATCGATATCGACACGCCAGAGCAGTTCGAGCCGGCGATCGAGCGCGCGCTGGCTCGGCCGCCCGATCTGCTGCAGGCCATTCGCGACTACGCTGATGCGATCCACCCCTGCCGCGACGGCCGCTCCAGTGAACGGGTGCTGGAGGCGATCGATGCCTTCATCGCCGCCGGTGCGCGCAATCCACGGCGCAAACCGCGCAATTTCTGGCGCAAGCTGAAGATCCGTCGACGGATCGGCTACTGGGGGCCAGCCGGTACGCGGCGCTGATCACGGGGAAACCACGCCCTGGCGCTAGAATAACGGCGATTTCACATTTCGAGCCTGTCTGTGTTGCCGACCACCTATAGCCGTTCCGAACACCTGCGTGCGCTGTGGCCGTGGTTGCCGCTGTGGACGCTGGCCGCCCTGTTGGCGATTTTCTCGCACGGCCCGATGCCGCTGTACTCCACCCGCACCCTGGCGGTGGCCTGGGAGATGTGGGCGCACGGCGAATGGCTGGTGCCGCATATCAATGGCCAGCCCTACAGCGAGAAAGCGCCCCTGCTGTTCTGGTTGATCCAGGCCGGCTGGGCGGTGTTCGGCGTCAACGACATCTGGCCGCGGTTGCTGGAGGTGATCTTCGGTGGCACGCAGCTGGTGCTGGTCGCCATGCTGGCGCGGCGGCTGTTTCCCCAGCGCCCCTGGATGGCGCGGGCGGCGCCGTGGATGCTGCTGGCGCTGGGCTATGCGTTTTTGTTCGGTCTGCAGATCATGTACGACACCTTGTTGTCGACATGGACGCTGGCGGCGCTGCTGTGTCTGACGCCCAAACCGCACCGGGTCGAGCCGCGCTGGTGGCTGTTCGGCCTGTGCCTCGGGCTGGGTCTGTTGACCAAGGGACCGGTGATGCTGCTGCACGTGGCGTTTCCGTGGTTGCTCGGGCCGCTGTGGAGCGACTGGGCGCGTCAGCATCGCGGCCGCTGGTACGGCCGGGGTACGCTGTCGCTGTTGCTCGGTGCGGGGATGTTGTTGGCATGGGCGTTGCCCGCCGGCTTTGCCGGCGGCGAGGCGTATCGGCAGAAGCTCTTTTTCACGCAGACCGCTGGCCGTATGGTCGACGGGTTGCCGCAGGCGCAGGATCTGCAGAGCCACGCGCGGCCCTTCTGGTGGTACCTGATGGCGCTGCCGGCGCTGCTGTTTCCGTTCAGCCTGTGGCCACGGCTGTGGGTGGCCCTGGCGACCCTGCGACGACCGTTGGAGTCGGGTCTGCGGTTTGCGTTGTGCTGGTTGTTGCCGGTGTTGGTGACATTCTCGCTGATCAGCGGCAAACAGTTGTATTACCCGTTGCCCGAACTCGGTGGGGTGGCCCTGCTGATGGCCGCGGCGATCGCGGTATTGCGCGAGCGGCGGCCGGCGCTCGCCACCAACGGCTGGCTTGGTACCTGGCCGCTGGCGCTGGGCGCGATCGCGCTGGCCGTGTTTCTATTTGTGCTGCCGTTGCTGGTGGCCGGGAATCACCTGCACGGCGACTGGCCGGATGCCGCGGCACCGTACAGCCGTTATTTCAGCGTGGTATTCCTGCTGCTGGGCGGATTGTTGCTGCTGCGCGGTCGCGGTGAATTGCGGCGACTGGCGGTTGCCGGCCTGATCGGCGCACTGACGCTCAACAGCTTGTTCACGCTGACGCTGTGGCCGCGTTACGACCTGCGGCCGTCAGCGCGTCTGCTGCATGACGCGGAAAGTCTGCATGAACCGATCGGCTATCTGGGCGATTACGCCGGCCAGTTTCATTTCGCCGGCCGCCTGCGGCACCCGATTGTCCGTCTCAACGAAGGCGAGTCGCTGCAAGCCTTCGCCCGCGCCCATCCGCGCGGCGTCGTGGTGGCGCACACCGACAAGCTCGACCCGGATGACCTGCGGTATGCCTTGCTGGTGCAGCCGTTTCGCACCGGCTGGGTGGTGATCTGGCCGGCACGGTCGCTGGCCGACCTGCGTGCCGGGCATACGCCACCCGAACCACCGCAGCCGACCCAGGTCTATCAAGCCGACAACTGGCGCTACGGTGGCCAGCCGTGAGTGCCGCACTGATCGCCAGCCTGCGCCAGCAGTGCGGCGGACCGCGCGATGGCGCACTGCTGCGCTTTTCGCTGGGCAATGCCCTGCATGCCGACGGCGAGAACGCTGAGGCGATCGTCGAGCTGCGTCGCGCACTGGTATTTGACCCCGACTATTCGGCGGCCTGGAAACTGCTGGGCAAGCTGTGTCTGCAGACCCGCCAGCTGGATGCCGCCGCCGAGGCGTGGCGCCAGGGCATCGCAGTCGCCACCCGGCGTGGTGACAAGCAGGCCGAGAAAGAAATGACCGTTTTCCTGCGCCGTCTGCACCAAGCATCACCGTAGCCATCCCCGGCGTCAGTCGTACGGGCTGGGCCGGTTGTCGGCGGAAAAGCGCTTGTATTGCCATTGGTACTGGGCGAACGCCAGTTCGACGCAGGACTGCACGCCCTGATTGAGAGCGGCACAGGCAACGGCGAGGTCGGCATCGGCAATAGCTGCCGGTGCCGGCAGCAGCCGTATGCGGTAGCCGGCACCCTGCGGCAGCCGCTCGGCGAAGGCGAACAACACGGTTGCGCCGGTACGTGCTGCCAGTCGTGGCAACAACACCATGGTCAACGCTTCGCGGCCGAAGAATGGCGCAAATTCGCCCTCGCCCGCACGCGGCTTCTGGTCCGGCAGGATACCCACCGTGCCACCGGTTGCCAGTCGCTTGTAGAGCGCGCGGACGCCGGCGCCGTCGGCGCGCACCTGCTCCGGGGCCAGTGCGCCGCGCACCTTGCGCAGCAAACTCTCGATGGCAGCCATGCGCGGCGGCCGATAGAGAATCGCCATCGAGGTCTTGCGGCACAGCCAGTAGTTCAGCAGTTCCCAGCAACCCAGGTGCGGTGCGGCGATGATCACGCCCTTGCCACTCGCCAGTGCGGTGTCCAGCAGCGCCTCGCCATGCACTTCGCGGACCAGACCCAGTGCGCGTTCGGCGCCCCCACCCCATACCTTGACCAGCTCGCTGGCTGACTTGCCGCTCTCGATCATCACCTCCCGCAACAGGGTGTCGCGCTTGCGGCCGTCCAGTTGCGGGCGAACCAGCCGCAGGTTGACCGCGGTATCGCGCACCATGCGGCCATGCCGCCACAGTACCCAGCGGCCCAGACCGCTGCCGATGCCGTGCACCACGCGCAACGGTAGTCGGCCGAGCAGGCGTAAAAGCAGATACAGGAGATAGATGTCGGCGCGCATCCATACAGTCTAAGGCGCGCCCACCCAATCCACGACCGCTGGATGCCGCGCCGGCGCACTTTCCCCGGTCGCCCCGTGCGATTTATGCTGGTTGCCTGCCCATGCCGCCGTCTCGCCATGATTGCCCTGATCCAGCGCGTCCTGTCTGCCCGTGTCGAAGTCGAAGACCAGGTCGTGGGCGCGATCGGCGCGGGCATGCTGGCGCTGGTCGCGGTGCAGCCGGACGACGGCGAGCCACAGACCCGACGCATGCTCGAACGTCTGCTGGGTTATCGCGTATTCGCCGACCAGGCTGGGCGCATGAATCGCTCACTGTCCGACACCGGTGGTGGCTTGCTGCTGGTCAGCCAGTTCACCCTGGCCGCCGATACCCGCGCCGGGATGCGGCCAAGCTTCACCTCGGCGGCGGCGCCAGAGATGGCAAGGTGCTGGTTTGAACGTCTGCTGGCGCTCGCGCATGCCGCGCACCCGGGGGTGGAAAGTGGCCGCTTTGGTGCCCATATGAGGGTCCATCTGGTGAATGACGGGCCGGTAACGTTTCGGCTCGATACCGGTTGAACACGTCCATGGAGGGACCTGTCTCTTCGCTATCCGGCGTATGCTGCAAGGTCGCGTTTTGGCGCAATTTTTGCGTACACCTGCCGGAAAAAATCCCACTTGAAAACTGGTCAAAAAAGCAGCACATCGTTATAATGTCCGGTTCTTGCACCCTGCGGCGGTCGGTTAATGAATAGCAAAGCTCCCCAAGAGCAACAGTTGGAAATCAAGGCGCTCATCTCCAAAGGCTTGGAGCAGGGCTATCTGACCTACGCCGAAATCAACGATCACTTGCCCGACGACGTGGTCGATCCGGAGCAGATCGAAGACATCATGGCGGTGCTCAAGGGCGTCGGCATCGAGGTGCACGACAGCGCCCCCGACGGCGACACCGTAGCGGACAAGGCCGACGGCAGTACCGACGACGAGGCGGCGGCGGAAGAGGCCGTGGCGTTGTTGTCCGCGGTCGACGCCGAAGTGGGGCGCACCACCGATCCGGTGCGCATGTACATGCGCGAGATGGGTACGGTCGAGCTGCTGACCCGCGAGGGCGAGATCGTCATCGCCAAGCGTATCGAGGAGGGTCTCGGCCAGGTGCAAACCGCGCTGGCCAGCTTCCCGCTGACCATCGAGCTGCTGCTGGAGGAGTACGACCAGCACCTGGACGGCAAGCGCCGGCTCAGCGAGATCCTGGCCGGCTTCCTCGACCTGGAAGAAGCCGCCGACATCGCCCGCAAGGAAAAGGAAGCCGCCGCCGCGCTGGCGCCAGAGCCGGACCCGAATGACGAGTCCGACGGCGACGACGACGACGAGGAAGAAGAGGAGGCCGGCCCGACCGGTCCCGATCCGGAAGAGGTCAAGCGCCGGATGGAGCTGCTGCGCGATTACTACGCCAAGTTCCAGAAGGCGGCGCCGAAGGCCGCCAGCATCACCGACAAGAAAATCGTCAAGCTGCGCGACCAGATGGCCGAGGAGTTCCTCAAGCTCAAGCTGCCGTCCGCGCTGATCGACGGCTTCGTGCGCAAGCTGCGCGAGGTGGTCGGCGACATCCGCCATCACGAGCGGGTGCTGATGGAGATCTTCGTCAAGCGCGTGAAGATGCCAAAGACCGAGTTCATCAAGACCTTTCCCAGCAACGAGGGCAACCTCGAATGGGCGGCCGAGCTCAGCCGCAAGCGGCAGAAGTGGTCGCCGAACATCAAGCTTCATCGCGAGGCGATCGACGCCGAGCAGGAAAAGCTCGCCAGCATCGAGCGCCAGCTGTTCCTGCCGCTGATCGACATCAAGGACATCAACCGCGCGATGGCCAGCGGTGAGGCGCGTGCGCGCCGGGCCAAGAAGGAAATGGTCGAGGCCAACTTGCGTCTGGTGATCTCGATCGCCAAGAAGTACACCAACCGCGGGCTGCAGTTCCTGGACCTGATCCAGGAGGGCAACATCGGCCTGATGAAGGCGGTCGACAAGTTCGAATACCGCCGCGGCTACAAGTTCTCGACCTACGCCACCTGGTGGATTCGCCAGGCGATCACCCGCTCGATCGCCGACCAGGCGCGCACCATCCGTATCCCGGTGCACATGATCGAGACGATCAACAAGCTCAACCGCATTTCCCGCCAGATGCTCCAGCAGTTCGGCCGCGAGGCTACGCCGGAGGAGCTGGCCAAGGAAATGGAGATGCCCGAAGACAAGATCCGCAAGGTGCTGAAGATCGCCAAGGAGCCGATCTCGATGGAGACCCCGATCGGCGACGACGAGGACTCGCATCTGGGCGACTTCATCGAGGATGGCAACGCCAGCTCGCCGATCGACTCGGCCACCGAGACCGGCCTGATGGAAACCGTGCGCGACGTGCTCGGCGGCCTGACCCCGCGCGAGGCGAAAGTGCTGCGCATGCGCTTCGGCATCGACATGAACACCGATCACACGCTGGAAGAAGTCGGCAAGCAGTTCGACGTCACCCGCGAGCGTATAAGGCAGATAGAGGCCAAGGCCTTGCGCAAGCTGCGCCATCCGAGTCGCTCCGAACAGCTACGCTCGTTCCTCGACGTGGAGTGATCGTCGGGCACCTGCCCGGTACCACCCGAAACGACGCCCGCCCTGTGCGGGCGTCGTTTTTTCAGGCATTCCGTCCTCGACGGCTGCCTCATCCAATGAGTCCAAGTCGTGAGCCAGCATCCCGCCGAATCCGAAACCTCCCGCGCCGGCCTGCTGTTCGGCATCACCTGTTACACCTTGTGGGGTGTGTTTCCGCTCTACTTCGTGCAGCTGGATTTCGCCCCTGCGCTGGAAATCGTCGCCCACCGCATCATCTGGTCATTGTTGCTCTGCCTGGGCTTGCTGGCCGTGACCGGGCGCCTGCGCGAATTTACCGCGGCCTTGCGCAACCCGCGCCAGCTCGGCGCGCTGGCGCTGGCGGCCCTGCTGATCGGCTGCAACTGGCTGGTCTACGTCTACGCCACCAACAGCGGCCAGGTGCTGCAGGCCTCGCTGGGCTACTTCATCAACCCGCTACTGACCATCATGCTGGGGGTGCTGGTGTTGCGCGAGCGACTGCGGCCGGTGCAGTGGCTGGCCGTGAGTATCGGCGTGGTGGCGATCGTGATCATCGCCGTCGGCCAGGGCCATCCGCCCTGGCTGGCGCTGGCGCTGGCCTTCAGCTTCGGCTTCTACGGTCTGACCAAGAAGTATGCCGGGCGCACGGTCGGTCCGATTCCCAGCCTGACGGTAGAGACCCTGGTGCTGGCGCCGCTGGCGCTCGGCGTACTGGCCTGGCTCACATCCCACGGCCAGTCGCACTTTACCGTCCACGGCAGTACCTCGGCCCTGCTGCTGATGTCCACCGGCATCGCCACCACGATCCCGTTGATCACCTTCGCCGCCGCTGCCCGCCGCCTGCCCTTGAGCACCCTGGGCATGCTGCAATACATCGGTCCGAGCCTGCAGTTCATGATCGCGGTGATGATCGAGCACGAGCCGATGTCGCCATCGCGCTGGTTCGGCTTCACCCTGATCTGGGTAGCCTTGCTGCTGGTTACCGTCGATGCCATCCGCGCCCAGCATCGTCGCCGCAAGCACGCCGCATCCGCGGCGCGTGCCGCACAACCGATGTGCGAAGAACCGGTCTGAAGCAACCGCTCCACCGAGGCCGCGACACGTCGGGGGGAGCCGGGCCGGTTGAAGGCGATTTCCGCCCGGATCGCCACCCCGGACGCGGCCGGCTCGGGTACCATAGGCGCACGGGCCTGTAGCTCAATGGTTAGAGCAGGGGACTCATCGAAAGGTGCCGCCACGCAGGAATGCGTGGACGGGAACGGGATGAATTCAGGGAAACCTCAGCGGCGCGCGATGCGCGGACGGTGGCAACCCTGAGCCAAGCCGGCGGTACACCGCCGGAAGGTGCAGAGACTACCTGAGGGCTGCAGTGCCCTTGATCACAGGCTCGAGCGTCCCGCACCCCACCCGCGCGCATGCTGCACGCATCGCGCGGAGGGTGAAGAGATAGTCCGCTCCGGAAGGAAACCTCCGGTACAAGCGAATCCCTTGGTTCCAGGTTCGAGTCCTGGCGGGCCCACCATATTACAGACCGTCATTGTCCGATGCGGTCCTAAGAATCACGGAGAAGCCCGCATTGCCTGGGCTTTTTTGTGCGGCGTCGTCCGATCTGGTGCACTTGAATCCGAACGAAATGTGAGTCAGAGTGTGAGTCAGAACTGCGGCAATAGGCCACTGACTCACATTTGCCTGACTCACATTCGCTCACACGGGCCAACCCATCATGCTGACAGACACGAAAATTCGCGGCCTGAAACCGCGCGCCAGCGCCTATCGCGTCTCCGATGCGCAGGGCTTGTGCCTGGAGGTGCGGCCAAGCGGCGCGAAGGTGTGGCGCTACCGCTACCGCCACGCAGGCAAGGCCAGCATGGTGACGCTTGACCCGGACTACCCGGCCTTGTCGCTGACCGGTGCGCGCGCTGAGCGCGACCGGCTGCGCGCTCTGGTGAAGGGCGGCGCCAACCCGGCGCAGGTGGCCCGGATACAGAAGGCGACGCAGGCCGAGCGCATCGAAAACACGTTCGCCGCCGTGGCATTGGAGCTGCTGGCGAAGCGCGCGAAGGAAGGCATGGGCGCCGGCTCGATCCTGCGCGAGCGTCGCCTGATCGAAAAAGACCTGGCGGACGTGGCTGATCTTCCCGTCGCCGACGTGACCGCGCCTGCGCTGCTGGGCGCGCTGCGTAAGCTGGAGCGCCGTGGCGTGGTTGAAACGGCACACCGCGCGCGTGGGCTGGCCGGGCGGGTGTTCCGCTACGCCATAGCCACGGGCCGCACTGATCGTAACCCGGCGGCCGACTTGGCGGGCGCACTGGAGCAACCGCAAGTGCGCCACTTCGCCAGCCTGACTGATCCGGCCAGCATCGCCGCGCTGCTGCGCGCCATCGATGGCTACGCGGGTTCGCCCGTCACGATTGCCGCGCTGCGACTGGCGCCGCTGGTGTTCGTGCGTCCTGGCGAACTACGTCAGGCGTGCTGGGCGGATATCGATCTGGAGACCGGCGAGTGGCGCTTCACGGCGAGCAAAACCGGCACGCCGCATATCGTGCCGCTGGCGCCGCAGGCCGTGGCGATCCTGCGCGAACTGCAGCCATTGACCGGGCGCAGCACCTACGTGTTCCCGAGCGTGCGCGGGCGGTCCCGGCCGATGAGCGAAAACACCATCAACGCCGCCCTGCGGACGCTGGGCTTCGACGGCAGCACCATGACCGGCCATGGCTTCCGCGCCATGGCGCGCACGGTGCTGGATGAGGTGCTGGGATTCCGTCCCGATTACATCGAACACCAGTTGGCCCATGCCGTGCGCGACCCGCTGGGCCGGGCCTACAACCGCACGCAACACCTGCCCGAGCGCCGCCGCATGATGCAGGCGTGGGCCGATTATCTGGACAACCTGCGCGTGGGGGGCAACGTGGTTGCGATCAAGCGCAAGGCCGGCTGAGCCGCGCGCGCTGCGACAGCCTGTAGAGATTCGGGCCACGCCCGAAGCGGCGCGGCCGGGTGTTAGAGGCACCCGGCCACGCCTTCCACCACCGTTCAATCGAGGAACGATCATGGCAAAGCAAAGCATACCAACTGACACCACGACCGCCACCGAGCCTAAGCGCGCGCTGTATGCGGTCATCGATAACACGCCGCTGGAGTTGGTCGGAGAGGACCCCCAAGAGATGCTGACGGACGCTTTGCAATGGCGGATGTATGTGCGGGACATCCATAGGCTGGTGGAGGTCCTGGCGGCGAACACGGTGCAACTCGATGCCGCCACGACGCATGCGATCATGGGCGCAATTGGGGCGGCCCGCGTCCTAACCGACGTGGCCGAAGCCACGTTCGAAAGGGCCTGCCAGCTGCTGAACTTCGACCACACCGGATCCACTGCCTGAGAGCGCGCGACCCAGTTGAAAGAACACGCCACGGCTAGGCCGGCCAGCCGAACGCGGGACACCTTCACCCGCTGCCGTGGCGTCCCTTTGAAGGGCGCAGCGAAGGCGCGCACTCAATGACCATTGCCGATCCGTTCGCGCTCGCGCGCTCCCGCGAATCCTTCACCTTGCCGGAAGCTGCGCGAATCGCCACCGATATTCCGCTACACCGCCCCTATCCGAAGCTGCAAGACTGCACGCCCGAACAGCGCGAAGAAAAAGGCCGGATCGATGAAGCGGCCGCAGCGCTTAAGGCCGATGCCGAAAAGCTGGGTGTATCGGTCACGAAGCATCCAGCGGTGCGGGAGCGGACTGAAAACTTCGTTACGCGGAAGATCGGCAGTAGGCAGGTTTCGGCTGCTTCGATCGAATACGGCGACGTGAGCAAAACCGCACTGAAGGCGTGGTGCGATAAAAGGGGGTTGCGGCCCGCGTTCTTCTACCCGGCTGGAGCTATGGTCATCGCTCCCACTGAAGCGTCTTCGCGCGCGCTCGCGAATCTTGGCGACCTCTCTGCAGAACTGCGCGCGGCGCTGGAGGCGCACAACGCCGTGTACGGTGATTTAACTGCGCTCGCGAAGAAAAGCCCGAGGCAGGCGCTGGCGGCGTGGCTTTCAGAACACAAGCCGGAACTGAGCAGGAAGGCACGCGAGCGGGTGGCGACCGTGGCGAACTGGCAACCGGCCGGCGGGGCCCCGAAAACGCCTGCGGGCCAAACCTAGCCCCCTGACCCGGACCGGGTTTATTGAACCCAGCCCCGCTGACTTCGCAGCGACCGTGTGAATACTGCTGCATCCGAAGCCGGCCGTTTTGGTGCGGCATCGGACGAAGCAATGCACAACACACACAAGGCCCCGCCCGCGCCCATCCCGAAAACGCCGACACCCGCCGACCGCCTCCCCGTCGCCAACCCGCCGGAGGCTGACCGCCTGCTGCGCTTGCCACAGGTGCTGCCGCTGGCAGGCGTGAGCAAGTCCACTTGGTGGAAGCTGGTCCGCGAGGGGCGCGCCCCGCAGGCGGTGAGGCTGGGTGATCGCTGCACCGCTTGGCGCGCGTCTGAGGTTGCAGCATGGATCGAACGCGGCGGCCAGCCGGAGCCGCAGGCATGATCGGCCATCGCCGGACACGCCGTATCGGCGTTGAAGTTTCCGAAGATGAGGTGCTGGCGCAGGTACGCGCTGGCCTGTTTCGGCATGGCGCGCCGATCGCCGGCACGTACTGTTGCCCCGGTGATTCGGCCTATTACGTGGTGCCGCAAGTATTCCGCAACGTGCTTTGCAAAGGCTTCGACGCCGACGGCGTGGCGCGGCTGCTGGGGCGGCGCTGCGTGCTGCGGCTGGTGAACGGCTATGGCTTTCAGCACCGCATGACGTTGCCGAGCGGTGGGGTCAGGTACATGTACATCATCGAGCCCGAGCCGCTGGGCGTCGCGGGATGGTGTATTGCGGAACAGTCGGGTGCAGCATGACCGCCGCCACCTGTTCCGCCGGCGGTCCACTGGACACGCTGCTGGCGCGTCTGGATGGCGTGCGTGCATCCGGCCGCGGTTGGGTTGCCAAATGTCCCGCGCACACTGACCGCAGCGCCAGCCTATCCCTGGCCGAGGGACGCGACGGGCGCGCGCTGGTGAAATGCTTCGCCGGCTGCGAGGTGCTGACCATCGCGCGCGCGGTCGGGCTGGAGCTGGCCGACCTTTTCCCGGAACGCATCACCGACAAGTCACCCATGGGCCGGGCTGAGGCGCGCGAGGCATGGCGGCAAAGCGGCTGGGCGGCGGCGCTTGGCGTGCTGGCTCGCGAAGCATCCGTGGTGTTGATCGCTGCGCGCCAGCTGGCGGAAAGCCATCCGCTGGGGGACGACGATCAAGCCCGCCTGCGGGTAGCCGTGGAACGCATCGAAGGTGCGCGCGAGGTGCTGGCATGACGTCGCTTGACGAACAGGCGGAACGCGATCTGGCTCGCATGCAAGAGGCGCGCGCGGCAAAAGCCAAGGCCCCCGCCAAGGCTGGCAAGGGCGGCAAGTCGCCCGCCGCCGAGGCAGCGCGCGCGCGGTTCGTGAACACCTTGAGCGAGGCGATGGGCCGGCCGGGCGTCTACTGGATCGGCACGGCGCAGGATCGCGGCACCGGCGAAACCATGGAAGCCGAGCCGCAATGGGTTTGCTCGCCGCTGAGCGTGGCCGCCTTGACCCGCGACGCCGCCGGCAACGAATGGGGCCGGCTGCTGGTGTTCCCGGATCGCGACGGGCAGGAACACCGATGGTCCATGCCCATGTCCATGCTGGCTGGCAGTGGCGAGGAGCTGCGCGCCGAGCTGCTGCGGCAAGGGCTGGAGGTGACCACCATCGCCACGCGCCGGGGCAAACTGACGGAGTACATTGGGCAGGCCCGGCCCGAAGCCAAAGCCCGTTGTGTCCTGCGCACTGGCTGGCACGACGGCGCGTTCGTGCTGCCGATGACCACGTATGGCGAACACCCGGGCGAGCCGGTGATATTCCAAGGCGCTACGGCGGACGGCGTGGCCTTGGCGACGGCCGGAACGATTGAGGCATGGCGTGAGCAGGTAGCCCGCCCGTGTATCGGTAACAGCCGGCTGGTGCTGGCGCTATCCGCTGCCTTTGCGGGGCCGTGCCTGGGTCTGCTGGATGCGGAGGGCGGCGGGTTTCACCTGCGCGGCTCCAGTAGCTCGGGCAAATCGACGGCGCTCGCGGTAGCCGCCAGCGTGTTCGGACCACCGGCCTACATGCGCACCTGGCGCGCGACGGATAACGCACTGGAGGCGGTGGCTTCGCTGTATTCGGACCTGCTGCTTCCGCTGGATGAGATCGGGCAGCTTGACCCGCGCAATGCAGGGTCGGCGGCCTACCTGTTGGCGAACGGCCAAGGCAAAAGCCGCAGCCATCGCGACGGCAGCGCCCGCGCGGCGGCTCGGTTCCGATTGTTGTTCTTGAGCGCGGGCGAGGTGGGATTAGGCGACCTGGTGACGGCATCCGGCGGCAAGTCGCGCGCAGGGCACGAGGTGCGCGTGATCGATGTTCCGGCGGACGTGGAAGGCGGGTGCGGTATCTTCGAGCACCTCCCCGACGATTGCGCACCGGGCGACTTCGCCGACCGCCTGAAACGGGCAGCATCCGAACACCATGGCCATGCCTTGCGCGAATGGCTCACAGCCCTGACTGCGGATGCCAGCACCGCGCGCGACCACCTGCGGGCCCATCGTGACCGCCTGGCGGACGCCTTGTGCGGTGAGGGCGCGGCCGGACAGGTGCGACGGGTGGCGCAGCGGTTCGCACTGGCGGCGGCTGCGGGTGAGCTGGCGACGGTGAAGGGTCTGACTGGCTGGCCGGCAGGTGAGGCCGACAACGCTGCCCGCGTCTGCTTTGCCGCTTGGCTGCGCTCGCGTGGCACCGATGGCGCGGCGGAACCTGCCGCCATGCTTACGCAAGTGCGCCTGTTCCTGGCGCAGCATGGTGAAGCGCGCTTCAGTCCGTGGCGCGATGCGGACGAATCGCACAAGCCACGCACGATCAACCGGGCCGGCTTTCGCAAGGGCCGGGACGATAGCGGCGGCCTCGCCTACTACGTGGAGGCGGAAGTGTTCCGCGCTGAGGTGTGCAGCGGTTTCGATGCCCGGCAGGTAGCCCGCACGCTGGGGCTCGCCGGTGCGCTGCGGCTGGACAGTAACGGCGGATTCACCCGGCGCGAGCGCCTGCCCGATGGTCGCAAGGCGCGCGTCTACGTGATCCTGCCGGAGCTGTGGAGCGACGACGGCGACGAGGACAGCGAGGGCGGCGAATGAGCAGCCCGGCCGCCCTGGAGGAAGCGCAGCGGCTGCGCCTGATTCGGCTTGTGCAGGCCGCCGAGCTGCCAGCGCGTGACGTGCTGCGGCTGGCGCGCGGCGACTGGCACTACTTGGCGAGCCTGTCCGATGCTACCTGCCTAGCCTACGCACGCGCCCTGCTGGCGACGGCCGACCGCCGTGACGGCTACCAGCCCGCCGGCTGGGGGCAGGCAGCCACCTGCGCGCACTGCGGCCCGGTGTGGCTGTGGCATGGCGCACCCGGCCACGTGCTGGGCTGCCCGTGGTGCTTCAACCGGGCAGCCGGCCTGCCTATCCCACGGCCACGGGTGCAGCCGTGAGCAGCGCGCGCGTGGGCAGGCGGGGCAAGAGACCGGCAGCGCGCACCTTGGGCCTTGCGGGTCCTTTCCAGCGTCCTTGCGTGCGGGTTGCACGGCCGCGAAAACGCTGTAAGTAGTTGTTTCCAATGTGTATTGACGGACAGGCAATCAAAAATGACAGACGTAACAGACGCACAAGAACACCTCTCCAAACCGACCCGCGATGCGCTGGCGTCAACTTCGGGCGATCTGGCGCTCGACCTGCTGGGCCTGCGGCTGAATGGTGCGCAGCTGGGCGCGATGCTCGACGTATCGCGGCAGGCCGTATCAGCGGCCGTGAAGCGGGGCACCATCTCCCCACCTGGGCCGGATGGCCTGTTCGATGCAAAGCGCGCGGTGCGTGAGTGGATAGCTAACAGCGACCCGGCCCGGGTTCGCGCGCGCGCCCTGAAACCGGGCGCTGAGGCCGTGTCTGAGCTGCGCGAGCGATTGCAGGCCCTGGCAAACGAAGTTGCCCGGCTGCGGTCCGCCCTGGCCAATGAGCGCGCGCGCGGCGATCTGCGCGAACAGGCAGCGGGGTTCCGTGCGCATGACGAGGCTGGCCGGCAACTTGACCGCTTCACGGATGCGCTGCAAGTGAGCTGGCCGAAAGGGTGCGCAGCGGCCGAGGCTGGACGGCTGACGCGCTGGCTCGATGAACTTTCGGCGGTGGAGTACTACGGGGTCGACCTGGAAGAATTCCGCCGCGACTTCCCGGAAGGCGAGGAAGAAACGACCGACGAGACGGGCGCCTGACCGCATAGGACGACGGCGGACACAAGTTGTCCCGGGTAACGTGGCTACTCGGGACAAACCCGGGACAGCGCAGACCGCTGCCCGCTTGAATGTCCCGAGTGTCCCGAGTGTCCCGAGTAAATACATAAAGGTTCCGATGCGATCCCCCGTTCCCTTGCCCGCCTTCCTGCCTGCGAATTCCTGCACCACCCTTCACCCTGACGAAATCCGCTCGGGACACTCGGGACACCCGGGACACCGCGCCCCACCTACGTTTGCGCGTCCCGGGTTTGTCCCGGGCAGGTTCGCAACCCGGGACAAATGGTGTCCAGCAACGTCCGACAAGGGCCAAGCGGCGCGGCATGGCTCCCCCGTCCCCACCCCAAGCGCGCGACGAATCGAGGCGGCGCCCACCATGCCCGGGCTGACCTGGCACCCACGGTGCATTTGAAGGGGTCACGGCGCGGAAAGTGAGTCAAAATGTGAGTCAGAATGTCATATTCGACGGGCTTCACCCATATGGAACAAGGGCTGCGGGATGTAATGCGGTTGCTGGCGGGCCACCACTTAGCAGTCCAAAGAAGTCCATGTGGCTGCGAGCATAAATTGGCCAACTTGGCCAACTTATGATGGATCTACGGGCATAATTTGGCCGCAGCTCATATTCGCTCACGCATTGGTCGAATTTGACGGACCATCTGACAGTAGACTCCAGCTCGCGCATTTCGAAGCGGGTAGCTGAGCAGGCCTTGAATGTCATCCGGTTCGCCATGCCGCTAAAGTAATGCGTGAAGAGGAGAGCCGCCCGAGCTGAATAGAACGCCTGGCTCCTATCTCGACCCATGAGACTGGGGCGTGTTGACGTTCGAGCTTGAAGCAAAAGTGGAAGAAACAAGCTATGGAGGGGGAAGCGAATGCCACGTTTTTTGCACACCGCGGACTGGCAGATGGGCCGTCAGTACGGAAGGTTTGCTGCTGACGATGCAGCCGCCTTGTCCGAGGCGCGCTTCAAGGTTGTCGAGCGATTGGCGCAACTGGCAACCGACAAGAAAGTTGATGCGATCCTCGTCGCTGGCGATGTGTTCGACGCGCAAAACCTTGCCGACCGCACCATCCGCCGCACGTTCAATGCGCTGGCAGCCTTTGCCGGACCGTGGATTCTCATCCCCGGCAATCACGACGCCGCGCTGGCTGAAAGCATCTGGATGCAGGCCGCGCGCCTCCACGCCATTCCCGAAAACGCGCACGTTCTACTTGAACCAGGCGTCACCGAGTTTGCTGAGCTTGGGTTTGCGATCCTTGCGGCACCGCTCACCCAGCGCCAGACCCACGACGACTTGACCGCGTGGTTTGATACCGCCCAGACGCCCGGCGGGTTGCTGCGCATCGGCCTCGCCCACGGCAGTATCGAAGGCCAGCTTCCCGAGGCCGCGGATTCCTCCAACCCCATCGCCGCGGACCGTGCCGAATCGGCGCGGCTGGACTACCTCGCACTCGGCGACTGGCACGGCACCAAGTGCATCGATGCGCGCACCTGGTACAGCGGCACGCCCGAACAGGAACGCTTCAAGGACAACGATGCCGGTCAGGCATTGATCGTCGAAATCGACCATCCCAAGGCGGAGCCCAAAGTCACGCGGTGCCCCGTAGGCCAGCATCGATGGATCAAACTCCACCAGCACCTGGCGGTAGCCAGTGATCTTGAACAGGCCTTGCAGGAACTGGACGCACTACCCGCCCAGTCGGTCGTGGACGTCACCGTGGATGGTCAGCTGGATCTGGCCAGTTTTGAGCATTTGCAGCAGGCATTGGGTGCCGCGGGCGGCCGTCAGCGCAGCCTTGTGCCCCACCTTGACGCACTGCGCATCGAGCCAACCGAAGACGATCTGGCGTCCCTGCAAGCCGATGGCTATGTGGGAGACGTCATTGCGGACTTGCGCGAACGGCAGCAAGCCGATGGTGAACAAGCGGAAACGGCACGCGATGCACTGGTGATCCTGGCAGGCATGTTGCGGAACCGCCGCGCGGGAGTCGCGAAATGAAGCTCGACTATCTGCATCTCGCCGAGGTCAAGCAATTTCGCCGGTCGCTGCACCTCGACGGTTTGACCGATGGCATCAATCTCTTTGTCGGCCCCAACGAATCGGGGAAAAGCACGCTGGTCGATGCAATTCGCGCGGCGTTTTTCGAACGCTACAAGTCCGGCAGCGTGGATTACCTGCAGCCTTGGGGTGACAGTTCAGGTGCGCCCGAAGTGGAAATCGCGTTCGACTGGCAGGGTGAGCGCTGGGTTCTCAACAAGCGCTTCCTCAACAAACCGCGCTGTGACCTGAAAGTTGGCAACGAGCACTTCAGCGACACCGATGCCGAAGACAAACTGGCCGGGCTGTTCGGCTATCAGTTCGCGGGCAAGGGTGCCAGTCGGCCCGAGGTCCAGGGGATCCCGGGCCTGTTGTGGGTACAACAAGGCACCATCCAGGAAATCCGCGGTCCGGTCGGCTACGCCGGCGATCAACTGCAATCAGCGTTAGGCACGAGCCTTGGCGAAGTCGCCGCGAGCGCCGGCGACGAACTGACCGATACGCTGGAAAAGCAACGGGGACAGTGGCTCACGCGCACGGGAAAGCCGACCGGAGATTACAAGACTGCCATAGATGCGTCTGAATTCGGTCGCAGCGCACTTGCCGATTTGGATGCACAGATCACCGGGTACCACGCCCAGGTTGACGAGCTGGGTCGCTTGCGCGAGCAGCGTCGAACCATCGACCAACCGCAGCCGTGGCAGGCCGAACGGGCATTGGCTGGCGATGCGCAAAACCACCTCAGTGAAGTGCGTGGATGGCAAAGCGAGCAGCGGCTGGACGAAGGCAAACTGAAGACATTCGAGCGCAGTCAGGAGCTCTGTCGGCAGCAGATTCAGGGATTTGACGCCGACGCCAAACGGTTTGCCAAGCGCGCTGCGACCAAAGCAAAGGCACACGAAGAAGTTGGCAATTTCGAGGCACGTCTGCCGCAAGTTGAAGCGCGGCTCACGCAGGCAAACACTGCCTATGTCGAGGCCAGCGCTGCCGCAACACAAGCGCGCCAGCAGGCCGGCCGCGCGCGACTGCAAGCTGACCACGACGCACTCAAGGCCAACCTGGTCACCAGTGGGAAGACACTGAAGCAGGCGCATGAACTACAAAAGGCGCTGGGCGGTTTGCACGAACAACGTCAAGCCAGCGCCATCGACGAAAAAGCGCTGGCCAAGCTCAAGCGCCACCGCGCCAAGCTGGACGAGCTAGCCATTCGCCGCGAGTCCCTTGCCACCCGCGTGCAATTCGATTTGCTATCAGACAAGAGTCTGACCATAGGCACCGAAAGCGTGACCGGCAAGGGCGAGCGCCTGCTGCTGGAAACCACCGAGCTTGCCATCCCCAAGGTCGGCATCTTGCGTCTGCAACCGGGCGGCACCGATATTGCCGAGCTCGTGCGTGATCAGGAACGCGTGCAGGCGCAACACGACGGCCTGTTGGTGCAACTCGGCATCGCGACCCTGGCCGAGGGTGAACAACGAGTCACGGCCAACAAGAACATCGCGGGCCAAATTGAACGCGAAGCAGCACGATTGGAAGGCATGGTGCCACAAGGTGTGGATACCCTATCTCTTCAATGCGACTCGGACGCTGCGCGTTTGCAAGGGTTGGCAGGCAAACTGGAGCAATTGCCTGAAGCACTTCCGGATGCCGGCGATGAAGCAATGGCCGAAGCAGCACTTGCAACCGCGCAGACCAAGCTGAAGGCTGCCGAGCAGGCCGCCACCGAGCTCAAACAGGCGCTGGCCATGGCCAAACAGGAGCTCACCAGGGCCAGCGAGGAATGGGAACAGCTCAACAACGAGCTGGAGTCACCCGAACACAAGGCACGTATCAAGAGCGCCAACGACCAATTGACGAATCTCAACGCCGAGGCCGCCAGCCTTCAAGACGCCATCGTCGCGCGTCAACAGCAAATCGACGCGGCGCAGCCGCAGGTATTGCAACAGGATGTCGAACGACACACCCGATCCGCCGAGGCGATGGAGCGTGCCGCAATCGAGCGCAGACAAGCTATCGACCGCCTTGAGGCAACACTCGAAACCCTCGGCGCGCAAGGTCTGGACGAAAAGCGCGACACGCTGCAACAGGAAGTCGAGGCCAGCGAACGCCGGCGTGACGAGCTGGCCCGTCGCACCGCCGCGCTCAACCTGTTGCTGAGTCTGCTGAAGGACAAGCGCCAGGCGCTGACCCGACAATTGCAGGCCCCATTGCAAAAGCACCTCGACCATTACCTGAAGCTGCTGTTTCCACACGCCAGCCTCACGGTCGATGAAAACCTCATGCCGCAAATGCTCACCCGCCGGCCGACAGAAGGGACGGAAAATGGCGACGTCGAAAACCTGAGTTACGGCACGCGCGAACAGATGGGCCTCATCAGCCGCCTTGCCTATGCCGATCTACTGCGCGAAGCTGGCAAACCCACGCTTATCATTCTGGACGATGCACTGGTCCACAGCGACGCCGACCGTCTGGCACAGATGAAACGTATCTTGTTTGATGCCGCGACCCGCCATCAGGTGCTGCTGTTTTCCTGCCATCCGGACAACTGGCGTGACCTCGGCGTCGCCGCGCGCGACTTGCAGACGCTGAAGGCGGCGACTGCATGAGCTTCGTCGGTATCTTCAACGAAAACGAGACTTACCCCGACCATTACTTGACGGAAATTCTTTACGACGACAGCGGCGGGGTACTGGACGCGTGGTTCGGGAATGAGGCCGCGGTCCTCAGTCGGCGCAAGGGTAACGGTGAGCCGAGGACGGACAATCAGAGCTGTCGCGCTCAGAATCCGACCAGGCGGTCCCGTCTCACGCACATCCATGTGTCACGCCACCATCTTCCACCTCGACGAGGGAGGCGACCACTGCTGGACTGGAGCGTATTCGAACAAGGGTAGGACCAGCCACCACCATCTTTCGCAAGTCAGGGGAAACCACCGTGATCGAATCCATCACGATTAACGATACCGTGCCGTTCGTTGGTGCACAGCCAACACTGCGAGCGCGTACGTTGAACTTCGTCTTCGGCGCAAACGGCGTAGGCAAGACTACGATCAGCCGCATCATCGACCAAGCTGACGCGTATCCAAAATGTGCGGTGAAGTGGCATGGTGGCCAGCCTCTCCAGACACTTGTCTTGAATCGAGACTTCATTGACGAAAATTTCGGGCAGTTGAAAGGCATTTTCACGCTTGGCGAGAAGCAGAAGGGGGCACAGGAGCAGATTGAAGCCGCCCGAGGCGAAATTCAGATTGAACGCGAGAAACGCGAGCGGTCGCGCCAAACGCTGGAAGGTGAGCATGGCGACGGCGGCAAGAAGGCCGCGCTCGCACAGCTCGAGAATGAATTCAAGGAGAAGTGCTGGACGCAGAAGGTCAAACACGATGCCGTGTTCATGGACGCATTTGTTCCCGCTCGCAACCACAAGGACAAGTTCAAGGCGAGGGTACTCACAGAACACACAAGCAACGCCGCCGAATTGCATCCTTACGAGGAGCTGGCGGCGCGCGCCGAGACCGTCTTCGGCGACAGGCCGGTGGAGCGGGTCGCGGTTTCCGCGATTGATGTCGCTGCGTTGTTGGCACATGAGGACGCACCGGTTCTGAAGAAACCGGTCATCGGCAAGAGGGACGTGGATATTACCGCCATGATCGAGAAACTGGGCAATAGCGACTGGGTGCGGCAAGGGCGCGCCTTCTACGATAGCAACGACGGCACATGCCCGTTTTGCCAGCAGCAGACCAGCGAGGCTTTCGCGGCCAGCCTTGAAGCGTATTTTGATGAGACCTACGCTGCTGACAAGCAGGCTATCGACGAGCTGCTGACCAGCTATAACGTGGACGCCCAGGCCGTACAGCAGGCAGTCGCTGACGTTCTTGCCGCGCCTAGTGAGTTTGTGGACGCGGAGAAGCTTCAGGCACAGAAGGATATTTTGGACGGGCTAGTCCGCGAGAACGTGCTGATCCTGCAGGGCAAGCAGCGAGCATCCAGCCAGGTCGTTGCGCTCAAGTCACTCACTGGCGTCATGGCAACCATCAAGCAGCTGATCGACGCCGCCAACACCAAGGTGGCCGAGCACAACCATACGGTCCGCAATTTCGATTCCGAAAAAGCCGCGTTGAAAGCGCAGGTGTGGCGCTATGTGCTGCATGAACTCGATCTGGATTTGACTTCGTATGACAAAATGAAATTGGCGTTGAACAAGGCCATACAGAGCCTCGGACAGCAAATTTCGGCTTCCGACGCGAGCATTGATGTCAAGGTAGCCGAGATTCGTAAGCTTGAAAAGCAAGCCACCAGCGTCCGACCAACCGTCGCCTACATCAACACCATCTTGAAGAAGTTTGGCTTTACGAGCTTCAGCCTGGCGATTGGCGACGACGAGCGGTCCTACAAACTGATTCGGCCAACGGGCGAGGACGCGGGAAATACATTGAGTGAGGGCGAGAAGACGTTCGTCGTCTTCCTGTACTTCTATCACTTGCTCCGTGGGAGCATCACGGAAACTGGCGTCACCGCAGATCGCATCGTCGTGTTCGACGACCCGGTTTCAAGCCTGGACAGCGATATCCTGTTCATCGTCAGCAGCCTGATTCGCGAAATTTGCGAGGAGGCGCGCGCAAACACCAAGCATATCAAGCAAGTTTTTGTCCTTACCCACAACGTGTACTTCCATCGCGAGGTGACGTTTTGGCAGGGGCCCAACGGTGACGCACGTGCGGACGAGTCGTTCTGGGTGGTTCGCAAGCGAGTCGCCTCCTCCGTAGTCGAAGAGCACCGCAAGAACCCGATCAAGACGTCCTACGAGCTGCTCTGGCACGAGGTGCGCCGAGCCGACCCCGAGAACCCTGGTTTGGAGAATACGCTGCGCCGGATTCTGGAGTACTACTTCAAGGTCATTGGCTGCAAGCGGCTTGACCAGCTGTGCGAAGAGTTTGACGGCCAAGACAAATTGATCTGCCAATCGCTCATATCGTGGACGAACGCGGGGTCACACAACATCCTTGATCCGTTTTACGTGACACCCAGCGACGTTTCCGTGGAAAGCTATTTGCGGGTCTTCCAAATGATTTTCGAAGAATCCGGGCAGGCTGGACACTACTTGATGATGATGCACAACGAACCCGTTGGCCCTCATGAGGGCAAGGTTGTTGCCACGGCCACGGAGTAGCCACGGTGAATAAAGTGCACCCTCAGACCCCCAGCTCGCGCGACTCTGGCTGAACACCTGTGAGCTCAAACGTTGCCGAAGCGACTTGCGTCTGCTCAACTGCACTTGGCTCGCCGCGCTACACGGTGGAGCATCCACCGGCTTTCTTGGAAGCGGACTGTCGAGACTGGCTGGAATGGGTCGTAAGCTTGCTCTCCTTACGCCGATAACAATGGCTAACCCCAGAGTGTCGCGAAGTCCTGAGAGTCACGCTAGAACCCGCCATCTGCTCCGAGAACTTTCATGAGCCGGCCCCTGGCCGCCGCTGAAAGCCTGCGGATTCCGAAGGTCCTCGCAATATCGGTTACGGCGTCATCGCTCTGGAGCGATCGCGCGGCAGCACTGATTTCCTCAGGGGCAAGCTCCTCGATGAAGCGAACGTCCTCCTCCCGCTCCGGGACGCGATAAATGTTCCAGCGATCAGGATCATCCGCAGTCAGCCACACGAAATGCCCATGTTCGGGTTCCGGGTCGGGCTGGAAATGGTAGTGGCGCTCCGCGAGCTCGAGAACACGCTCTCGAATGAGATGGCCGGATCGCTTGAACCCATGCGCACGAGCAATCCGATCGACGAGAACCTTGTCGAGAATCGGGGCCTCTTGCTCCAGAACTTCGCGGATGCACTCCTCAAGTGTGGAATCGTATGACGCGTCATGGAAGCTGTCCGGCTTTAGTGGCAATTCCAGGTTGGAGAGATCAGCCACGCGGTAGGTACGTTTTGTGGCAGATGTGCTGTCATCGGTCGGACCGCGAGCAACCAAGCGCATGGGTTCGAGATTTGGGCTTGTCACCCCCTTCGCGACCACGATTTCGGAACCGGGCATATCCCCTACTTCTTCGTCATGCTCCGTGTCCCGTTCCACAATGGCAGTGCCTTCGGCTTCCATCGCTTTCGCTGCATTTGCAGCTTCGATCTCGCGGGCTCGTTTCAGTTCGGCTTCCTTGGAACGCTGGTCTTCGAGCTCGGCGCTGATGGCCTGATGCAGGCGTTCCAGGGCGCCGTCGCGATCAACCCACCATGCCGTTGACCAGACACGCACCAGCCGCCAACCGAGGCCACGCAGAATCTCGCTTCGGACCTTGTCGCGATCGCGCGCTGTCGCCGCACTGTGATACGTAGCGCCATCGCACTCGACGCCGACAAGGTAGTCGCCTGGTCGATCCGGGTGCACGACGCCCAGGTCGATACGGAATCGGGAAACACCAATCTGCGGATGGGTTTCCCAGCCCTTTGCCCGTAGTCCCTCGGCAACAAACTGCTCGAAGGGGGACTCGTAGTCACCCACGGAACCGCGCACCGCGGCGGTAATGGCCTTCGGTCCCTGGTCGGCAAACTCGATGAAGTGACGCAGATCATGCACGGCCCGCGCCGAGGTGCGGTTGAGATCAATCATCGAGGGATCGAAAGAAGTGAAGACCATCATCTCGCGGCGCGATCTCGTCACGGCAACGTTCAACCTACGCCAACCGCCTTCGCGATTGAGTGGCCCGAAATTCATGGACATGACGTTTGCACCCGGCTCCGTGGGGCCGAAACCGATGCCCAGCATGATCAAGTCACGCTCATCGCCCTGCATGGTCTCCAGATTCTTGACCACCACGGGTTCAGCCATGTCGTCCTTGAAGAACGGTTCGATCTCGCGATGATCGCGCCGCGCCTGGTCGAGAAGGTCGTCCACCAGCTGTTGCTGCTCGGCATTGAGGGTAATGATGCCGATGGATTGGCCGGATGCGATGAATTCCGGGTCAGTGAGTCGTTTGACCACCTCCGCCACGATGGCTTTGGCTTCCAGCTGATTCCGGCGCCCGCCTTTCCCTTGCGCGTAGACGCCGTCCACCTTGCGCCAGGAAACGGCACTTGGGCGGGTGTCGGCGGCCGGGAACGTGATCAGGCTGGCATCGTAGTAGCGGTAATTGGAGAAGGTGATCAGACTTTCGTGCCGACTGCGGTAATGCCAGGTCAGGCTGTGCTGCGGCACGCCAGCACCGATACATTCGTCAAGGATGCTCTCCAGATCCTCGTCGGTATCGTCTTCACCAGCGGTCGTACCGCGGTTGAAAAAGCTGGTGGGTGGCATTTGCCGCGGATCACCCGCGATGACTACTTGTTTGCCACGAGCGATGGAACCCACCGCATCCCATGGCGCTATCTGCGAGGCCTCATCAAAAATGACCAGATCGAACAGCTCATGATCGGCGGGCAGGTATTGAGCGATCGACAGCGGGCTCATGAGCATGCAAGGCACAAGGACAGTGAAATCCTCACCCATTTCCTGGGTCAGCTGACGTACTGGCTTGTGACGGCGCTGCTTCTGCAGCTCATGTTTGAGAATGCCGAATCCGCTGCGCTTGGTAACTCCGTTCTTGTCCGGGATGTTGCCTGAAAGCTTGGCGCGGATGTAGGCCGACGTAAGCGAGCCCAGCTCATCAACTGCCTTGGTATACGCGTCGATGTCGCTCTGATGTTCCGCTGGCACGAAATGACATAGCAGCGGCTCCGCATCGATCGCCTTGGAAGCAAACCAACGCGCATACGCCACCTCGAAGGTATGGGCGACCGAGCCATCGGGCAGCGCACCCTGTTCCACGGCCTCAACCATGGGTTGCAGGCCGCAAGCGATGGCTTCCTGACGGACGCGCCGCCAACTGCACCAGGCATTCAAGGCCTTTTCGCTGTCAATGACGGCCTGGGCGTTAGCGAAGAGCTCCGGCACCTGCTTGTTGAGATCGACCTCACTGCCTGCCGCTTTGGCAAACTGCTCGGTGGCGTCCAACAGCGCCTTGTACCGACTCGTCAGCTCGCCGATGGCTTCGACGATGGCGCCATCTGACGCCAAGAGGTCATTACCGTCGACCAACAGTTTTCGCGCTTCATGACGAAGCTTCACCAGTTGCTCAGGTGCGCTGGCCAGTGGAATGAGGTGTGCACGAAGGCTTTCGGCCAGGTTGGTCGCAAAGGCCATGCGCGTCACATCGGTGCCCAGGGCAGACCACCCGGGAACATCCCGCAGGTCGCGGCCCAGGGCGTCGATGATGGCCACGAGGTCCTTCATGGCTGCAAGCACGGAATGATCAGCCTCCACGTTGGGAAGAGCAGGCGTCCCTGCAGTTGCCGCCAGCGCCTTGGCTACTTTCTTCTTGGCCAGCGTGGCAAGGAACCAGAATTTCCCGGAAGCCTCAGTCCATTCACGTCTCAGCATGCCAATGTCGATGCGGCGGACGGCCTCCGACGCATAGGTCTGCGACAAGCGTTTCTCCAGCGCCTCGTACTCCTTCAGTGCGGATGACGCCTGTTGAGCCGCAGCGCGAATCGTCTTCAACACTGGCGAGAATGCGAAACGCAGGTCCACACCATGGGCGTCCGGCAGGAGCCGGACAAAGTTGAGCAACTTGGCGGCAACAGGCGTCCCTGCGCCTATCGACAACCCAGTGCCCAGTACGACCTGCGCGCAGGCGCTATCGCATGCCTCGAGCGCCGCAAGCACCTTACGCGCCGCGCCCACCATGGACTCTTGCCAAGCGTTGGACCATTCGGTCCGGATCACGAGCGTCATCCGTGCACGGACATCTTCGGTAGCAGCGCGATTCAGATCCAGGCGCCGCGCAATATCCCGAAAATGTTCCATCTGGGCCGCGTCATGCTCCGTCCCCTCAGGCCACGAGAGCCGAGGCGTCATCGGCGTCGCATCCTTCACGACGCGACCAATGGCCTCATGGACCGACCAACCATTGGGCCAACGCTTGTGGAGCGCCAGTACCAATTCATTTAGCCGGTCTCGGAGCGAACGTACCTTCTCCGCCTGCGCCTTCCACTGTACCTCCGTCAGCGTGTTGCGAGATGTCCACGCCCGGTCCAACTGCTGAAGCACGTGCATCTTGGAGGACTTGCTGGAATGCAGTTCCAGACAGAACTGGCCGATGCCCTTGTCTTCCAGTCGTCGCTTCACGACATCCAGTGCGGCCATCTTTTCGGCCACGAACAGCACGCGTCGTCCCAACGCGAGGTTGTGCGCGATCATGTTGGCGATGGTCTGCGATTTCCCCGTACCCGGCGGCCCGTCCAACACAAAGCTGTGACCCGTGGCAGACGCGACAACGGCCGCCAACTGCGAGGAGTCGGCGGGAAGCGGCGTAAAAAGCTCGCCTGGCTCGACCGTGACATCAAGTTTCCTGGGTTCGGGAAATTCACCCGCTGACTCCAGGGATGACCCGCCGAGTTTGTGGTGCAGCAGGTGTCGCACAACATCGTTCTGCGTCAGCTGTTCGGAACGGTCGATCAGGTCGCGCCACATCAGGTATTTCGAGAACGAGAACGTTCCGAGCACGATGTCGGTGGTGACCTCAAAGCCGGGAATGTCGCGCACCGCGCGGCGCACAATATTCCAGATCTGTTCAACGTCAATGCCACTTTCATCTATCGGAAGATCGCCACTCAGACCTGGAATGTTGAGCTGGAAGTCGTGACGCAGAAGTTCCAGAAGCGTCAAATTGAACCGTGGCTCGTCATCCAGCATGGACATCTTCACCCCGGATAGAACGCTACGCCGCTCCAGCTTTACCGGCAGCAGGATCAGAGGCGCAAAGTAGCTCTTCGGGTCGTCTTCAGCTTTCTTCCAGCGCAAGAAACCAATGGCGAGAAAGAGCGTGTTGGAGCCGCCCTCTTCGAGATCCAGGCGGGCCTTGCGGTAAAGGTCGACAAGTGCGGCCTCGAGCTTTCCTTTCTCCATCCGTGAGAGCACCTCGTTACGCGTCATGGCCTGACGCGCAGCTTCCTCCTCAAGGTTTTCACGATTGCGCTTCTCGTAGATTTCGCTGTCTCGACCGCCCACTTCCAGATCGGGCATATGGACGATTCGCACGCTCTTGTTGGCCGCAAGTATGTCCTCCAGACCCGCGGGGTCCGAGCACAGAAGGCGAATCGCCTTGGCGCTTCCAGGCAGGTGAAGCAGACGGTTCCGTGTGGTCAAATCAAGTAGCTTCCGCTGCCACAGTTCCAGCTTGTCAGCTGCAGTGACGGGCTCATCCTCGACTTCGACATCAAAGGCCGGCAGTTGAGGGGCAGCTTCCAGCGCTTCGCTGACCTTTTGAACTTGCTCGCCAAGTGTCTCGCCGATGATCTTTGCTGCGGCCGTGAGCGGGCGCAGCTTCTGCATGCGAGCTCGGCGCACGTCGACTGCCATCACGAAGTCTTCGTCTGTCAGCTGGCGTTTCGCGATATCTACGGCATTACTGAACCCCGGAGCTGTTGCTGCCGACTGAAAGTTGACCATCTCTGCCGATTGAAAATTGACCAGGGATGGAAGCCGAGGGCGACGGCCCTCGGTGCTGTTTCATCGTATCGGTAGTCAGATCGGTTCGTCGAC